>NZ_JBLWFK010000017.1:0-668 GCF_048323675.1 Haliea sp. E17 | reverse complement strand
CCCGTCCACCCGGTCCCCGCGAACTTCAGCGACGCCCATATCAACGCGGACCAGTACCGGGACCTGTATCGCCGCTCCATCGACGACCCGGCGGGCTTCTGGGCCGAGAAGGCCACCGAATTCCTCAGCTGGAACAAGCCCTGGGACACGGTGGTCGACTACGACTTCCACCAGGGCCACGCCGCCTGGTTCGATGGCGCCGAACTCAACGTCAGCTACAACTGCATCGACCGCCACCTGCCCCAGCGGGCCGACCAGACCGCCCTGATCTGGGAGGGCGACGACCCCGCCGACAGCAGGCACATCTCCTACGCCGAACTGAAGGACCAGGTCTGCCGCCTGGCCAATGCCCTGAAGGCCCGCGGCGTGCAGCGCGGCGACCGCGTCTGCCTGTACATGCCGATGATCCCCGAGGCCGCCTACGCCATGCTCGCCTGCACCCGCATCGGCGCGGTGCATTCAGTGGTCTTCGGCGGTTTCTCCCCGGAGGCCCTCAAGGACCGCATCCTCGACTCCGACTGCCGGGTGGTGATCACCGCCGACGAGGGCGTGCGCGGCGGCAAGAAGGTTCCCCTCAAGGCCAACGCCGACAAGGCCCTGGCCGAGTGCCCGGACGTGCACACCTGCCTGGTGGTGCGCCGCACCGGCGGCGCGGTGGCCTGGAACGC
>NZ_JBLWFK010000016.1:0-763 GCF_048323675.1 Haliea sp. E17 | reverse complement strand
ATGGAGCTGCGCGAGCTGCTGGACCAGTACGAATTCCCCGGTGACGACACCCCGATCATCTGTGGTTCCGCGCTGATGGCGCTGAACGGCGAAGACGAGAACGGCCTGGGCACCACCGCGGTCAAGACCCTGGTTGAGACCCTGGACGCCTACATCCCCGAGCCGGAGCGTGCCATCGACGGTACCTTCCTGATGCCGGTGGAAGACGTGTTCTCCATCTCCGGTCGCGGTACTGTTGTGACTGGTCGTGTCGAGCGCGGCATCATCAAGGTCGGTGAAGAGATCGAGATCGTCGGTATCAACGACACCACCAAGACCACCTGTACCGGTGTCGAGATGTTCCGCAAGCTGCTGGACGAAGGCCGTGCGGGCGAGAACGTCGGCGTACTGCTGCGCGGCACCAAGCGTGACGAAGTCGAGCGTGGCCAGGTCCTGGCGAAGCCGGGCACCGTAACCCCGCACACCAAGTTCGAAGCCGAAGTCTACGTACTGGGCAAGGACGAAGGCGGCCGTCACACCCCGTTCTTCAAGGGCTACCGTCCGCAGTTCTACTTCCGTACCACCGACGTGACTGGCGCCTGTGAGCTGCCGGAAGGCGTTGAGATGGTCATGCCGGGCGACAACGTGCAGATGGTTGTCACCCTGATCGCGCCGATCGCGATGGAAGATGGCCTGCGCTTCGCGATCCGCGAAGGTGGCCGTACCGTTGGTGCTGGCGTCGTCGCTAAAATCATCGAGTAATTGATGAATGGGGTCAGAGTCA
>NZ_JBLWFK010000015.1:0-1450 GCF_048323675.1 Haliea sp. E17 | reverse complement strand
GTCGCTACCGCCATCCATGGCTCTCGCGACATACCGTACATCCTGTACATAAAAGTCTTTCGAGTAAGCACGGGACAGGCGCCTGCGCTTGCGGGATCGAAACACCAGAATATCTCCCATACCGCGCCTGAACCCGACGGAAATACGTGCGGCACCGAGGCCCCCACCCCGTCACCAGGAAAGACCAAGCCAGCCATTCGCGCAGGCTCAGTGACTCCGTGTGAATTTTCGCCGGTGTAGTGCCGCCCGCCTGTTGAAACGGCTAAGGGGCAGGTATCCGCCATCTGGGTTCGGGAACACCTTGCTTCCCCTTTTCCTGACGATCCAGTCAATTTCTACACATTTCGCCACTTTCCGCTGGCCGGATTCTAGAAAATAATCATCACTAGCTTTAGGCTGGCCGTCTTAATATTTCACGTCGCAGAATCGCGTGTTACGCCAAGGGGGCGTCGCGAAGCTGTATCATCCAAGGGGTACTCAATGATCAAAGCTCGACTGGCGGCGCTGTGTTTCGCTGCTGCTTCCATATTTTCAGCCGGCGCCCAGGCGCAGTGCGATACGCCGGACAATGCCTTCACCAACTGCGGTTTTGAAACCGGCGATTTCAGCGGCTGGACTGTCACGGACATAGCGGGTTCCCCGCACCCCCTTACGGTCGTCTTCGAGAACTACTACGTTGCTGGTTTCCTCTTCGGTACGCAGCCCACTGAAGGGACGCAGGTCGCGGTGCTCGCTTTTGATGGCGACGGGCCGGGCACGTCGGAGCTCGCGCAGGATGTGACGCTCGGTGCAAGCGCAACCACCCTGACATTTGACTACCGCTACGGCTTTGAATTCGATGAGTCCGGAGGAGGAACCACCGTGCCGCGCACGGCCTCGGTCGAAATCCAGCCTGCCGGTGGTGGGGCGCCGCTGGCCACCACGACCTTTGCGGCCACGGGGATCGATGGCGACTTGCTGCTTGATTCGGGCCCTCTTTCGGCTGCCATCGATGTCTCTGCCTTCGCCGGTCAGAGTGTCAGGGTGGTCTTTGTCTGGACTGTACCGGAATCTTTCACCGGCCCGGCGGTGTTCCAGCTCGACAACATCCAGGCTCTCGGCGTTACTACCCCACCCCCAGCCCCGCCGCCTGCTCCACTGCCGGCCGCTGCAGCTGACCCCGAGGCCATTCCCGCCAGCCCGCTGTGGAGCCTGCTGCTCCTGGCAGGTGTAATGGGCGCATTGTCGCAGCGTTCCCTGCGTTCGCGTGCCAGGCGCTGATACGGACCGGCCCGGTTCAGTCGCGCCGGGCCCCATCCCTCAATGGGGACGAGCTGATTGCCCACCGGCTGGGTTGAATCGACCGCGGTGATTCGCAATGCGGAGCCCTGGACGCGGGCTCCGGTCTTGGGGGAAAAGCGGTGCCTTGAACCCGGACTCCGCTCCCACACCCCGCCCACGGCTCGAAGGA
>NZ_JBLWFK010000014.1:0-4304 GCF_048323675.1 Haliea sp. E17 | reverse complement strand
CCCCGATCAGTAATGGTCGGGGCGTTTTACTTTGTACCGTTCGATACTCTCCCATGGGGAGACCCGCTTTTATGCGTGTGGGGTCCCGGTGTGCCGGACCACCCCATGTGAGAGTAGGTCATCGCCAGACTCACCGACCCTGTTCCGCAGGAACGGGGAGGAAGCGCCGCAGGCGTCCCGATTTGCTTTGAGCCGTCTGATACTCACTTCTGTTACCCCCTACGGTAATCCGCTACCCCGGATCCACTAAACCCACCTCCACCACCATCCTGCACAGGCTGCTAATATAAAAGCATTCCGGTCCCGGTTACTTTTAAACAACGATGCGCAAACGGCTAAACCGATTCCCGCTGTGCTTCCTCACCCTGCTGGCCCTCCTCGCTCAGCCCGCCCCTGCGGGAGAGATCTACAAATGGGTTGATGCGCAGGGCAAGGTCCATTTTGGCGACAAGCCCCGCGACCCGGCCCTGGCAGACGATATCGAGGCGGTAACTGTCTCGGAGGCCTATAAACCGCCGGCGCGTTCCGAACAGGAACTGGAACAGATGCGGCGGCAAACGGCAGAAGGCTGGCAGCGCGCCCGTGAGCAGCAACTGGAGGAGCAGGCGGAGGCGGAAAGGGCCCGCGCGGAACGCCACCAGGCAAAGGCGTCCCGGTGTGCCGAATACGCCAGGGAAATAGAGGCCCTTTCGGAAATGCAGGAATTCGGCGGTCGCCCGGGTCGCTATTACCTTGCCGGCGAGGACGGGAAGTCAGTCTCCGCGGAACAGCAGAAGGCCCACGTCGAAAGGCTCAAGGCCAAATCTGACGCCGAGGGCTGTTCCGGCTAGCCAGCCAGGTCCGGTATTCATATTGCCAGTTTTTTATATCGGCCCTGATGGTCGGGGCTCACTGATACTCGATCTATTTAATGTTGACTCCAGCGCAGGGCATCTATAGAATGCCGCCTCCTCTTTCCGGGGGGATATTTTGCGTCCTGTTTTTGCATGGCGCCGACTGTCATCACCCGGCAACAGGAAACGGCTATAACGCCAAATGTTTATCCCAGTTTTTGGAGTTTTATCTGAATGGCAACGATCAACCAGTTGGTTCGTAAGCCCAGGAAACGTAAAGTCGACAAGAGCGACGTACCCGCCCTGCAGGGTTGCCCCCAGCGCCGTGGCGTATGTACCCGCGTTTACACGACTACCCCCAAGAAGCCGAACTCCGCACTGCGTAAAGTCTGCCGTGTGCGCCTGACCAACGGTTACGAGGTTTCCTCGTACATCGGTGGTGAAGGCCACAACCTGCAGGAGCACAGTGTTGTTCTGATTCGCGGCGGTCGTGTGAAGGACCTGCCCGGTGTGCGTTACCACACCGTGCGTGGCAGCCTGGATACCTCCGGTGTGGCAGCTCGCCGCAACGGTCGTTCCAAGTACGGTGCCAAGCGTCCCAAGTAATTCGACCTGCGTTCCACGCTTATCGAAATGTAGTAAGTAAGGCCGAACCCCTGCCTCCCCCGCATTCGTGGCAGGTCGGTGTTCGGGTTAACCTGAAGAGATAGAGAGGCCCAAGATGCCGAGAAGACGAGTAGTCGCCAAGCGCGAGGTATTGCCTGATCCCAAGTTTGGCAATGTTACCCTGGCGAAATTCATGAACCATGTCATGATCAGCGGCAAGAAATCCGTAGCCGAAACCATCGTGTACGGTGCCCTGGATATCGTCCAGGACAAGCTGAAAAAAGACCCCCTTGAAGTATTTGACGAAGCGCTGGAAAACATCGCGCCGATGGTAGAAGTGAAGTCCCGCCGTGTCGGTGGTGCAACCTACCAGGTGCCGGTTGAAGTGCGTCCGTCCCGTCGTGTGGCACTGTCCATGCGCTGGCTGGTGGAGTACGCGCGCAACCGCGGTGAGAAGTCCATGCGCCAGCGCCTGGCGGGCGAAATCATCGACGCCTCCCAGGGCAAAGGAAACGCGGTCAAGAAGCGTGAAGACGTGCACCGCATGGCGGAAGCCAACAAGGCGTTCTCGCACTACCGTTTCTAATCATCTGCCCACTTATCAAGCAATCGGGAGTCAATCGTGGCACGTAAAACCCCCATCAAACGATACCGCAATATCGGTATCTGCGCGCACGTGGACGCAGGTAAAACCACGACTACAGAACGTGTTCTGTTCTACACCGGCCTTTCCCACAAAATCGGTGAGGTGCACGACGGTGCGGCCACCATGGACTGGATGGAGCAGGAACAGGAACGCGGTATCACCATTACGTCTGCGGCAACCACCTGTTTCTGGCGTGGTATGGATGCGCAGTTCGACGAGCACCGCATCAACATCATCGACACCCCCGGACACGTGGACTTTACCATTGAGGTAGAGCGTTCCCTGCGTGTACTGGACGGCGCGGTCGTTGTACTGTGCGGCTCCTCCGGCGTCCAGCCCCAGACCGAAACCGTATGGCGCCAGGCCAACAAGTACGAAGTACCCCGCATGGTCTTCGTCAACAAGATGGACCGTGCCGGCGCTGACTTCATGAGCGTGGTCAAGCAGCTGAAGGACCGCCTGGGTGCCAATGCAGTTCCGCTGCAGATGACCATTGGTGCCGAGGACGGGTTCAAGGGCGTTGTCGACCTGGTCAAGAACAAGGCGATCCTGTGGAACGAAGCCGACCAGGGCATGACCTTCGAGTACGGTGAAGTCCCCGCCGACCTGCAAGACCAGGTCGACGAAATGCGTGAGTACATGATCGAGGCGGCTGCCGAAGCCACCGAAGAGCTCATGGAAAAATACCTCGAAGGCGGCGAGCTGACCGAAGAGGAAATCAAGGCCGGCATCCGCGCGCGTACCCTGCGCAACGAGATCATCCCGGTCCTCGGTGGTTCCGCGTTCAAGAACAAGGGTGTCCAGGCGGTACTGGACGCCGTGATCGAGTACATGCCTTCACCCACCGAGGTAAAGGCGATCGAAGGTCACCTGCTGGACAAGGAAGAAACCCTGGCAACTCGCGAGGCGGACGACAATGCGCCCTTCGCGGCCCTGGCGTTCAAAATCGCTACCGACCCCTTCGTGGGCACCCTGACCTTCTTCCGGGTGTATTCCGGCAAGCTGGAATCCGGCACCGGTATCTACAACTCCGTGAAGGAGAAAAAGGAACGCGTCGGCCGTATGGTGCAGATGCACGCCAACAGCCGTGAGGAAATCAAGGAAGTACTGGCGGGCGATATCGCCGCTGCGGTTGGCCTCAAGGACGTCACCACCGGTGATACCCTGTGCGACATCGACCAGCCTATCGTGCTCGAGCGCATGGAATTCCCCGAGCCGGTGATCTCCGTAGCGGTTGAGCCCAAGTCCAAGCCGGACCAGGAAAAAATGGGTATCGCCCTGGGTAAACTGGCCCAGGAAGACCCCTCCTTCCGCGTCAAGACCGACGAGGAAACCGGCCAGACCATCATCTCCGGTATGGGCGAACTCCACCTGGACATCATCGTCGACCGTATGCGTCGCGAGTTCAATGTGGAAGCCAACATCGGCAAGCCGCAGGTGGCCTACCGTGAAGCGATCCGCAACAAGACCGAGATCGAAGGCAAGTTCGTTCGCCAGTCCGGTGGTCGCGGCCAGTACGGTCACGTCTGGGTGCGTTTCGAGCCGGCTGAAGACCAGACCGCTGAAGGCCTGGAGTTCGTCAACGAGATCGTCGGCGGTGTGGTTCCCAAGGAATACATCCCCGCGGTCCAGAAAGGTATCGAAGAGCAGATGCAAAACGGTGTTCTGGCAGGCTATCCGCTGCTGGGCCTGAAAGCGTCGCTGTTCGACGGCTCCTTCCACGACGTGGACTCCAACGAAATGGCGTTCAAGATCGCAGCCTCCATGGCCACCAAAAAACTGGCCGAAGTCGGTGGCGCGGTGCTGCTGGAACCGATCATGTCTGTCGAAGTCGTCACCCCTGAAGAAAACATGGGTGACGTGGTTGGCGACCTCAACCGTCGTCGCGGCCTGATTGGCGGCATGAGCGAAAACCCCTCCGGTAAGGTAGTTACCGCCGAGGTTCCGCTGGCGGAAATGTTCGGTTACGCGACCGACCTCCGTTCTGCGACCCAGGGCCGTGCGACCTATACCATGGAGTTCTGCAAGTATTCAGAGGCTCCGACGAACGTCGCCCAGGAAGTCATCGCCAAGAGCGCAACCAAGTAATTGAAATTGTTCGGCGGCTCTCGCAGCCGCCATCAAACGAGAGGAATTGAAAAGTGGGTAAAGCAACATTTGAACGTACTAAGCCGCACGTAAACGTGGGCACCATTGGCCACGTTGACCACGGCAAGACC
>NZ_JBLWFK010000013.1:0-5758 GCF_048323675.1 Haliea sp. E17 | reverse complement strand
CGCCTCCTCGCTGAAGGGACAACCCGGAAGCAAAACCCAAAGCCAGCGCGCTGCGGGAGCTGATTAACAAGTTGACGAAGACAGATGTGTGGGCACTTGTTGGGATAGTTGTACGACTATTCAGACACAACAAGTGACTCATTGATTCATGTTTTATAGAACTTTGATTTCGAATTGTGTCTGAGCCGAGATTTGGTTGTTGCCGTGGGGTAACCACGTAAATGACCCCTCTTGCCCCCAGGGGCAGAGGTAAAAGATTAAACTGAAGAGTTTGATCATGGCTCAGATTGAACGCTGGCGGCAGGCCTAACACATGCAAGTCGAGCGCGAAAGGTCTTCGGACTGAGTAGAGCGGCGGACGGGTGAGTAACGCGTAGGAATCTACCTGGTAGTGGGGGACAACATGGGGAAACCCATGCTAATACCGCATACGCCCTTCGGGGGAAAGCGGGGGATCTTCGGACCTCGCGCTATCAGATGAGCCTGCGTAGGATTAGCTAGTTGGTGGGGTAAAGGCCCACCAAGGCGACGATCCTTAGCTGGTCTGAGAGGATGATCAGCCACACTGGGACTGAGACACGGCCCAGACTCCTACGGGAGGCAGCAGTGGGGAATATTGCGCAATGGAGGAAACTCTGACGCAGCCATGCCGCGTGTGTGAAGAAGGCCTTCGGGTTGTAAAGCACTTTCACTTGGGAGGAAAGGTTCGTAGTTAATACCTGCGAACTGTGACGTTACCTTGAGAAGAAGCACCGGCTAACTCCGTGCCAGCAGCCGCGGTAATACGGAGGGTGCGAGCGTTAATCGGAATTACTGGGCGTAAAGCGCGCGTAGGCGGTTTGTTAAGTCGGATGTGAAAGCCCCGGGCTCAACCTGGGAACTGCACCCGATACTGGCCGACTAGAGTACGAGAGAGGGAGGTAGAATTCCACGTGTAGCGGTGAAATGCGTAGATATGTGGAGGAATACCGGTGGCGAAGGCGGCCTCCTGGCTCGATACTGACGCTGAGGTGCGAAAGCGTGGGGAGCAAACAGGATTAGATACCCTGGTAGTCCACGCCGTAAACGATGTCTACTAGCCGTTGGGAGACTTGATTTCCTGGTGGCGCAGCTAACGCACTAAGTAGACCGCCTGGGGAGTACGGCCGCAAGGTTAAAACTCAAATGAATTGACGGGGGCCCGCACAAGCGGTGGAGCATGTGGTTTAATTCGATGCAACGCGAAGAACCTTACCAGGCCTTGACATCCTGCGAACCCTTTAGAGATAGAGGGGTGCCTTCGGGAACGCAGTGACAGGTGCTGCATGGCTGTCGTCAGCTCGTGTCGTGAGATGTTGGGTTAAGTCCCGTAACGAGCGCAACCCCTGTCCTTTGTTGCCAGCACGTAATGGTGGGAACTCAAAGGAGACTGACGGTGACAAACCGTAGGAAGGTGGGGACGACGTCAAGTCATCATGGCCCTTACGGCCTGGGCTACACACGTGCTACAATGGAACGCACAAAGGGCAGCAAAGCGGCGACGTGGAGCGAATCCCATAAAACGTTTCGTAGTCCGGATTGGAGTCTGCAACTCGACTCCATGAAGTCGGAATCGCTAGTAATCGCGAATCAGAATGTCGCGGTGAATACGTTCCCGGGCCTTGTACACACCGCCCGTCACACCATGGGAGTGGGTTGCTCCAGAAGTGGTTAGTCTAACCTTCGGGGGGACGATCACCACGGAGTGATTCATGACTGGGGTGAAGTCGTAACAAGGTAGCCCTAGGGGAACCTGGGGCTGGATCACCTCCTTAAACGATACGTACCTGTTTCTTCAAGTGTCCACACATTTGTCTTCGTCAGTTCGGTTGATGCGAAAGTAATCATGAGCTGCTGCTTGTCTTTCTAGGCCTGTAGCTCAGTTGGTTAGAGCGCACCCCTGATAAGGGTGAGGTCGGCAGTTCAAATCTGCCCAGGCCTACCAATTTCCCGCGAGGCGAGGTTGGTTTACTTGGCAGGTATCGTGATTGCTGCAAGTACCGCTTAAGGGGGCTATAGCTCAGCTGGGAGAGCGCCTGATTTGCATTCAGGAGGTCTGCGGTTCGATCCCGCATAGCTCCACCATTCACTCTTCGGGGTAGATGGTGATCCCAAACGCATCACTGAGACCAGACACAAGTGCATGGTGTTATCCATGAGTGTGCTTGTGCCTGGTTTTACACCGGAACGTTCTTTAACAAGGTAAATCAAGCTGAGTCTTTGAATTGATATTCGGCACCAGGGTCTTCGGGCCAGGTGAAGGATACAGTTCATAGATTAAATGTTCTGTAGTGCCGCTAACTCAATTCGGCGGTGCTACACGAGTTGTAATACACACTGTGACTTAAGCGTCACAACATCCGGCGGGTGTACAGTTTGATCGCTGTACATCTACTAAGTACCTGGCCTACGCCAAAGGGGGTCAGGGAAATGTCATCTTGGACAGATAACTTCGGTTATATGGTCAAGCGACTAAGCGTATACGGTGGATGCCTTGGCAGTCAGAGGCGATGAAGGACGTTGGAGCCTGCGAAAAGTCTCGGGGAGGTGGCAACCAACCTTTGATCCGGGAATGTCCGAATGGGGAAACCCACCTGTCGTAAGGCAGGTATCTATTACTGAATACATAGGTAATAGAGGCGAACCAGGGGAACTGAAACATCTAAGTACCCTGAGGAACAGAAATCAATTGAGATTCCCCCAGTAGCGGCGAGCGACCGGGGAGGAGCCTGCAAGTGATAGCTTGCGCGTTAGTGGAACGGTCTGGAAAGTCCGGCGACAGAGGGTGATAGCCCCGTACACGAAAACGCGCTTGTGGTACTGAGCTTGCGACAAGTAGGACGGCACACGTGATATGTTGTCTGAAGATGGGGGGACCATCCTCCAAGGCTAAATACTCCTGACTGACCGATAGTGAACCAGTACCGTGAGGGAAAGGCGAAAAGAACCCCGGAGAGGGGAGTGAAATAGAACCTGAAACCGTATACGTACAAGCAGTGGGAGCACCTTCGTGGTGTGACTGCGTACCTTTTGTATAATGGGTCAGCGACTTATTGTCTGTAGCAAGCTTAACCGTATAGGGGAGGCGTAGGGAAACCGAGTCTTAATAGGGCGTCAAGTTGCAGGCAATAGACCCGAAACCGGGCGATCTATCCATGGCCAGGCTGAAGGTTGGGTAACACTAACTGGAGGGCCGAACCCACAAATGTTGAAAAATTTGGGGATGAGCTGTGGATCGGAGTGAAAGGCTAATCAAGCCCGGAGATAGCTGGTTCTCCTCGAAATCTATTTAGGTAGAGCGTCGTGTCTAACCCTGGGGGGTAGAGCACTGTTTGGGCTAGGGGGTCATCCCGACTTACCAACCCCATGCAAACTCCGAATACCCAGGAGTTCAATCACGGCAGACAGACGGCGGGTGCTAACGTCCGTCGTCGAGAGGGCAACAACCCAGACCGCCAGCTAAGGTCCCCAATACCAGTTAAGTGGGAAACGATGTGGGAAGGCTTAGACAGCTAGGAGGTTGGCTTAGAAGCAGCCACCCTTTAAAGAAAGCGTAATAGCTCACTAGTCGAGTCGGCCTGCGCGGAAGATGTAACGGGGCTAAACTGGTAACCGAAGCTGCGGATGCATGCTTGCATGCATGGTAGAGGAGCGTTCTGTAAGCCGTTGAAGGTGAACCGGGAGGTTTGCTGGAGGTATCAGAAGTGCGAATGCTGACATGAGTAACGACAAGGGGGGTGAAAAACCTCCCCGCCGGAAGATCAAGGTTTCCTGCGCAACGCTAATCGGCGCAGGGTGAGTCGGCCCCTAAGGCGAGGCAGAAATGCGTAGTCGATGGGAAGCAGGTTAATATTCCTGCACTTCTTGTTATTGCGATGGAGGGACGGAGAAGGCTAGGCCAGCGCGGCGTTGGTTGTCCGCGTTTAAGGTTGTAGGCTGGGAACTTAGGCAAATCCGGGTTCCCAAGGCTGAGAGCTGATGACGAGTCCAAGGCGAGAGCCGCGGACGAAGTGGTTGATGCCATGCTTCCAGGAAAAGCTTCTAAGCTTCAGATAGCAAGGAACCGTACTGTAAACCGACACAGGTGATCAGGTAGAGAATACCAAGGCGCTTGAGAGAACTCGGGTGAAGGAACTAGGCAAAATGGTACCGTAACTTCGGGAGAAGGTACGCCGGTTTTGGTGATGGGACTTGCTCCCTAAGCTGAGGCTGGCCGAAGTGACCAGGTGGCTGCGACTGTTTATTAAAAACATAGCACTCTGCAAACACGTAAGTGGACGTATAGGGTGTGACGCCTGCCCGGTGCCGGAAGGTTAATTGATGGGGTTAGCTTCGGCGAAGCTCTTGATCGAAGCCCCGGTAAACGGCGGCCGTAACTATAACGGTCCTAAGGTAGCGAAATTCCTTGTCGGGTAAGTTCCGACCTGCACGAATGGCGTAACGATGGCCACGCTGTCTCCACCCGAGACTCAGTGAAATTGAAATCGCTGTTAAGATGCAGTGTACCCGCGGCTAGACGGAAAGACCCCGTGAACCTTTACTACAGCTTCACACTGGACTTTGACCTTACTTGTGTAGGATAGCTGGGAGGCTTTGAAGCGGTGGCGCCAGCCATCGTGGAGCCGACCTTGAAATACCAGCCTGGTAATGTTGGGGTTCTAACCTGGGTCCCTTATCGGGATCGGGGACAGTGTGTGGTGGGTAGTTTGACTGGGGCGGTCTCCTCCCAAAGTGTAACGGAGGAGCACGAAGGTGCGCTAATCATGGTCGGAAATCATGAGGTTAGTGTAAAGGCACAAGCGCGCTTGACTGCGAGTCTGACAAGACGAGCAGGTACGAAAGTAGGTCTTAGTGATCCGGTGGTTCTGAATGGAAGGGCCATCGCTCAACGGATAAAAGGTACTCCGGGGATAACAGGCTGATACCGCCCAAGAGTTCACATCGACGGCGGTGTTTGGCACCTCGATGTCGGCTCATCACATCCTGGGGCTGAAGCCGGTCCCAAGGGTATGGCTGTTCGCCATTTAAAGTGGTACGCGAGCTGGGTTTAGAACGTCGTGAGACAGTTCGGTCCCTATCTGCCGTGGGCGTTGGAGAATTGAGGGAAGCTGCTCCTAGTACGAGAGGACCGGAGTGGACGAACCTCTGGTGTTCCGGTTGTATCGCCAGATGCATTGCCGGGTAGCTATGTTCGGACGGGATAACCGCTGAAAGCATCTAAGCGGGAAGCCCCTCCCAAGATGAGTTCTCCCTGGACTCTTGAAGTCCCTAAAGGGCCGTCGAAGACTACGACGTTGATAGGCTGGGTGTGGAAGCGTTGTAAGGCGTTGAGCTAACCAGTACTAATTGCCCGTGAGGCTTGACCATATAATCCAAGTTATTTGCTATCGGACGCATCATGCGGCGGGCCTTGTGGCCGCTGGTGATACGGATCGGTGGGAAAGAGATGACACTGGATGTTGTGATTGAGTCATGGTGTGTGAGCACCGAAGAACAGAAGCTTGATTTACCACCCTATTTGACGAGGACTAGGCCGCGCAGCAGCGCATAAGACCGAAAGCCGTCAAGCCAGTTTGCCTGGCGACCATAGAGCATTGGAACCACCTGACCCCATCCCGAACTCAGTAGTGAAACGATGCATCGCCGATGGTAGTGTGGGGTCTCCCCATGTGAGAGTAGGTCATCGCCAGGCTCCTAATCAAAACGCCCCGATCAGTAATGGTCGGGGCGTTTTACTTTG
>NZ_JBLWFK010000012.1:0-9559 GCF_048323675.1 Haliea sp. E17 | reverse complement strand
GACTTGGAGGGCGTCGGTGCGAGCTCGATCCCCAAGCGGAACCGCCTCACCACCGCGATGCGCCAGCCCACCACACCGGCTGCCAAGGGGCCGGGTAGCATGTAACCTCCAAGCGAATTCAACACCCGGCAGCCCCGCGGCAATTCCGGGCATCAACAGGCCAACGCGCCGCAAGCGCCCGGAATGGAGTAAAAGAGCCTTCCCGCCCGCAGGCCACGCAGCGGCCGCAAGGCCGCCCCACCCCCCGGGCTTGCTAGACACCCCCGGGCCGAGCCGAGCCACCGCGGGCCCGGAGGCCGCCCAAAGCCCTCCCAGCAAACAGGCTATTGAGTAATGGCGCACAGGCGACTAAAGTGTGCCACCCCGGCCAATCCAGGGGCGTAAAATTCACACTTCCCGGCCGCCCCTAAGTAGCGAAAATTATTCGGTTTTCCGCTTGAAAAGGGCTTGTGCATTGGGTAGTATTCGCGCTCTCGAAATTGGAGCCCTCCAAGAGGCAGTCATTCTCATGAAAACTTATAGTGCCAAAGCAGAAGACGTGTCCCGCGACTGGTTCGTAGTGGACGCCGCTGATAAGACCCTGGGGCGCCTGGCAAGTGAAATCGCGCATCGTTTGCGCGGCAAGCACAAAGCCGAGTACACACCGCACGTTGATACCGGCGACTACATCGTCGTCATCAACGCGGAGAAAGTTCGTGTAACCGGCGCCAAGGCGACCGACAAGATGTATCACAGCCACACCGGTTATCCCGGCGGCCTGAAGTCGATTTCTTTCGAAAAGCTGATCGACAAAGCCCCGGAGCGTGTGATCCAGAGCGCAGTCAAGGGCATGTTGCCGCGTAACCCGCTGGGCCGCGCCATGTTCAAGAAGCTGAAAGTGTACGCGGGCAACGAGCATCCGCACAGTGCACAGCAGCCCCAGCCCCTGACCATTTAACGGACTCTTAATCTATGTCAGCTACCCAATATTACGGAACAGGGCGCCGCAAGACCTCCACCGCCCGTGTTTTTATCAAGAGCGGTGAAGGCAATATCACCGTTAACAGCCGTCCGCTGGACCAGTACTTCGGTCGCGAGGTTGCCCGCATGATCGTGCGCCAGCCCCTCGAACTGGTCGAGATGAACGACAAGTTTGACATCAATGTCACCGTCCAGGGCGGCGGCAGCTTCGGCCAGGCCGGCGCTATCCGCCACGGTATCACCCGTGCCCTGATGGAGTACGACGAGACCCTGCGCAGCCCCCTGCGCGCCGCGGGCTACGTGACCCGTGACGCCCGTGAGGTCGAGCGTAAGAAAGTCGGCCTGCGCAAAGCACGCAAGCGTCCGCAGTACTCCAAGCGCTGATTCCGGTCGGTACCCGCGACCAGATACAACGTCCGCCCGCAATCCGGGTGGACGTTTTTTTATGCCCGCAGAAAAGCGCTCCGGTGGCAATTTCGGCTGGCAAAGGGCTGGTAAGTCAAGGTCTTCACCTTGTCAGAAGGCGGTAAAAAAGATTAGTATTTCCAGCATTTTGTGGGAGTAGAGGTCGACGGGGACTGCTGTCCGCAACGTCGTCTCCAGTGCAGGGGAGAGAACAAGAATGAATAACGATGGAGTAAACTCCGGCAGGCGCAAGTTCCTGACTGCCACCACCAGCGTGGTGGGGGTCGCAGGGGCTGTGGGTATTGCCGTGCCCTTTGTGGGGTCCTGGAACCCCTCGGCCAAGGCTAAGGCGGCAGGCGCGCCGGTCAAGGTCGACATCAGCAAGCTCGAACCCGGGCAGATGATGACCGAGGAATGGCGGGGCAAGCCGGTTTACGTGATTTACCGCACCGAGTCACAGCTCGAGAGCCTCCCGGGGCTGGACGGTGAACTCAAGGACCCGGAATCGAAAATTTCCGACCAGCCGGCCTACATCACCGGCGAGGACCGCTCGCTGAAGCCCGAGATCATGGTGCTGGTGGGCCTGTGTACCCACCTCGGCTGCGCGCCGAAGTTCCGCCCGGAAGTGGGCGCCGCGGATCTCGGCGGCGACACCTGGGTCGGAGGGTTTTTCTGTCCCTGCCACGGCTCCAAGTTCGACCTCGCGGGCCGGGTGTTCAAGGGCGTGCCGGCTTCCGCCAACCTGGTTGTCCCCCCGTACAAGTACGAGGGCGACAATGTCATTGTGATTGGCGTCGACTCGGAGGTGGCCTGATGAATAACATGCTTCTGGGACTTCGCGACTGGGTCGATGCCCGCCTGCCCATCATGCGGGCGTGGAATACCCACATGGGCAAGTACTACGCGCCCAAGAACTTCAACTTCTGGTATTTCTTCGGCGTGCTGTCGCTGCTGGTGCTGGTCAACCAGCTGCTTACCGGCATCTGGCTGACCATGAACTACAACCCGAGCGCGGAGGGCGCCTTCGCCTCGGTCGAGTACATCATGCGCGACGTCGACTACGGCTGGATATTGCGCTACATGCATTCCACCGGCGCCTCGGCGTTCTTCATCGTGGTCTACCTGCACATGTTCCGGGCACTGCTCTACGGCTCCTACAAGAAGCCGCGCGAGCTGATCTGGATCTTCGGCATGCTCATATTTGTCATCCTGATGGCCGAGGCCTTTGTCGGCTATGTGCTGCCCTGGGGCCAGATGTCCTACTGGGGCGCCCAGGTGATCATCTCCCTGTTCGGCGCGATACCGGTGGTCGGCGAGGATATCGTCACCTGGATCCGCGGTGACTACCTGATCTCCGGGATCACCCTGAACCGCTTCTTCGCCCTGCACGTGGTGGCGCTGCCCATCGTACTGCTGGCGCTGGTGGTGCTGCACCTGCTGGCCCTCCACGAGGTGGGTTCCAACAACCCCGACGGCGTCGAGATCAAGAAGAACAAGGGTCCCGACGGCATCCCCGTGGACGGCGTCGCCTTCCACCCCTACTATACGGTGCACGACCTGCAGGCGGTGGCGGTGTTCCTGTTCATCTTCTGCGGCATCATCTTCTTCCTGCCGGAGATGGGCGGTTACTTCCTCGAGTTCGCCAACTTCGAGGAGGCCAACAACCTGAAGACCCCGGCGCACATCGCCCCGGTCTGGTACTTCACCCCGTTCTACTCGGTGCTGCGCGCGGTACCGGACAAGTTCTGGGGCTTCGTGGCCTTCGCGGCATCCGTGGCCATTCCCTTCCTGCTGCCCTGGCTGGACCGCAGCCCGGTCAAGTCCTGGCGCTATCGCGGCAACATCAACCGGGTGATGCTGGTGCTGTTCACCGCCAGCTTCCTGATCCTCGGCGTGCTGGGCGTGAAGGCCCCGACAGCATCGCGCACCTTCCTGGCGCAGATCTGCTCGATCTTCTACTTCGCCTTCTTCCTGTTGATGCCGATCTGGTCGGCCATGGACAAGACCCGGCCGGTGCCGGAGCGGGTGACCACCGACGGCGGTATCGGCTTCTGGCGCAGCCTCGGCGCGCTGCTGCTGATCCTGGCCCTGACCATCATCCCGCTGAAGGCGGTGGGCGCGGAATCCGAGCACGCCTGTGGCAGCATCGAGTGCGATGAATTCGTGGCGGACGGGGCGGACACGGCCTCGCTGCAGCACGGTGCCAAGTTGTACATGAATTACTGCATGGGCTGTCATTCCCTGCAGTACTCCCGGTATAATCGCGTCGCTGCGGATCTCGGCATCCCCGACGACCTGATGCAGGCCAACCTGATCTTCGACCCCGAAGAGAAAATTGGCTCGTTGATGGAAAATGCCATGGACGACAAGGTCGCGAAGAAGTGGTTCGGCGCAACACCGCCGGACCTCACCCTGGTTTCCCGTGCTCGCCAGCCGGAATGGCTGTACACGTACCTGCGCAACTTCTACAAGGACGACAGTCGCCCCTACGGCGTCAACAACCGCGTCTTCAAGGATGTCGGCATGCCCCACGTGCTGCTGGAACTCCAGGGCATGCAGGACTGTGCCATGGGCCCGGTGAAGGCGGCAAATGGCGGCGTCAAGCGCGATCCGCTGACGGGCGAGGATATTCTCGAGGAGCCCTGTGGCCGCTTCACTATCGTGGAGGAGGGCAGCATGACGCCGGAGGAGTTCGATGGCGCCATGTACGACCTGGTCAATTTCCTGGCCTACACCGCCGAGCCCATGGCGATGGAGCGGCAGCGCACCGGTATTTTCGTGCTGCTGTTCATCGCACTGTTCTTCGTATTCACCTGGTTGCTGAACCGGGAATACTGGAAGGACGTACACTGACCGAAAGCGGTCATACCCGCGGCGTCGCCGGGACGCCGCCTATTTCTGCCTAGCAATTGAGGATAACCCGATGGGTGTTGTGACAAAACGGTCATCAATGACCTTCTTCTCTGACAGTACCAGCCACTACAGTCATCGTGTGCGGATCGTACTCGCAGAAAAAGGTGTGACCGTCGACCTGATCGAGACCGACGCCGCCCATCCGCCGGCCGAGTTGTCCGAACTCAACCCCTACAACAGCCTGCCCACCCTGGTGGACCGCGAACTGGTGCTCTATGAATCCAAAGTGATGATGGAGTACCTCGACGAGCGCTTCCCGCACCCGCCGCTGCTGCCGGTCTACCCGGTGGCCCGTGCCGAGAGCCGCCTGTTGATCCACCGCATCGAGCGCGACTGGTGCGCGCAGGTGGATTCCATCCTCACCACCCGCAGCGACAACGTGGTGAAGAAGGCGACCAAGGAACTCAAGGACGGCATCACCGCGATTGCCCCGATCTTCGCCGAGAAGCCCTTCTTCATGAGCGACGAATTCACCCTGGTGGACTGCTGCATCGCGCCCATCCTCTGGCGCCTGCCGTCCTTGGGTATCGACATCCGTCCCACCAAGCAGACCAAGCCGCTGCTGGCCTACATGGACGCGCTGTTCGCCCGGGAGTCATTCCAGGAGAGCCTCTCCGAGCAGGAACGGGAAATGCGTCCCTGAGCCTGACGCCCGGTTAGTGCAGTAATGTCCATGAGCCCGAGTCGTCCCTATATCATGCGAGCCCTCTACGAGTGGATCGTCGATAACGGCTGCACGCCCTATATCCTGGTCGATGCGAAATTCCAGAACGTGATGGTGCCGGAGCAGTACGTCAAGAACGGCCAGATCGTCCTGAACATTTCGCCGACTGCGGTAATGGACCTCGATATCAGCAACACCGCGGTCGCCTTCAACGGGCGCTTCGGCGGTGTCGCCACGGACATCTATGTGCCCGTGGCCGCGGTCATCGGCATCTACGCCCGCGAGAACGGCCAGGGCATGGTGTTCGAAGCCGAGGACCCGGACGACACGCCGCCGCCCGACGGCACCGATCCCGCTGCGGGCACCGACCCCAGGCCCGAAGGCCGCCCCTCCCTCAAGATCGTCAAGTAGTTTCCGCGCCCTGTCCGCAGGGCGCGCCATCGCGCGTACACCGTTTCCGCCAGCTGTCTTCGCGGCCCCCGGGCGCCTACCCGGATGGTCTGACCATCGCGATATGCCGCTGGCAGGCGCACGCCGCGATCAATTGCCCCGGGTGCCGATGAAATTGCTGCTCGCCAGCGCCAAGCGCGTTAAACTTGCCGCATGACCCAGTTCGTTCATTTGCGCCTGCATTCCGAGTATTCCATTGTCGACGGGCTGGTGAAGCTCGGCCCCCTGATGAAGCGTACCGCCGCCCTCGGTATGCCCGCGGTGGCGGTGACGGATTTCTGTAATTTCTTCGGCCTGGTCAAGGCCTACAAGGCCGCCTTCGGCGCCGGCGTACAGCCGATTTTCGGCAGCGACTTCGCGGTAATCGACGCGGAAGACGCGGAAAAATCCCATCCCCTGTGCCTGCTGGCGATGAACGAGACAGGCTACCGCAACCTCACCCTGCTGATCTCCAGGGCCTATACGGAAGGCCAGCGGCTGGGCATGCCCTTCGTCAGGCGGGAGTGGCTGGAACAGTACAACGAGGGCGTGATCGCCCTTTCCGCGGGCGCCGCCGGCGATGTCGGGCAGGCGCTGGTGGCGGGTAAAACCGCGCTGGCGCGGGAGCGGGCCAGCTACTGGATGTCGCTGTACCCGCAGCGCTACTATCTCGAGTTGCACCGCTGTGGCCGGGAGGGCGACGAGACCCACCTGCACGCCGCGGTGGCGCTGGCCGCTGAACTGCAGTGCCCGGTGGTGGCGACCAACGATGTGCGCTTCCTGCAGCCGGATGAGTTCGAGGCCCACGAGGCGCGGGTCTGTATCCGCGAATCGCGTACCCTCGACGACCCGCGCCGGCCGCGCAACTACACCGACCAGCAATACCTGCGCTCGCCGGAGGAGATGCTCGAGCTGTTCGCCGATATCCCGGAGGCGCTGGAAAACACGGTGGAAATCGCCCGCCGTTGCGCCCTGGTGCTGGAACTGGGCAAACCCTACCTGCCGGACTACCCGGTGCCGGAAGGGATGACCATGGACCAGTTCTTCCGCCAGCTGTCCCACGAGGGCCTCGACAAGCGCCTCGAATTTCTTTTTGACACCGCCGCGGCGGATTTCCCGGAAACGCAGAAAGAATACCGCGAGCGCCTGGATTTCGAGCTCGACACCATCGTGCAGATGGGCTTCCCCGGCTACTTCCTGATCGTGATGGACTTCATCCGCTGGGCCAAGCAGCACGATATCCCGGTGGGGCCGGGGCGGGGCTCCGGCGCCGGCTCGCTGGTGGCCTACGCGCTGGAGATCACCGACCTCGACCCGATCGCCTACGACCTGCTGTTCGAACGTTTCCTCAACCCCGAGCGGGTGTCGATGCCGGACTTCGACGTCGACTTCTGCATGGAAAAGCGCGACCGGGTCATCGACTACGTGGCCGACACCTACGGCCGCGAGGCGGTATCGCAGATCATCACCTTCGGCACCATGGCGGCGAAGGCGGTGGTGCGCGACGTGGCGCGGGTACAGGGCAAGTCCTACGGCCTCGCCGACAAGCTGTCGAAGATGATTCCCTTCGAAGTGGGCATGACCCTGGAAAAGGCCATCGACCAGGAGGAAACCCTGCGCGATTTCCTCGCCGAGGACGAGCAGGCCCAGGAAATCTGGGACATGGCCGTTCAGCTGGAAGGGGTGACCCGCAACGTCGGCAAGCACGCCGGCGGCGTGGTCATCGCGCCGTCCCGGCTCACCGATTTCTCGCCCCTGTACTGCGACGAGACCGGCGGCGGCCTGGTTACCCAGTACGACAAGGGCGACGTGGAAGACGCCGGCCTGGTGAAGTTCGACTTCCTCGGCCTGCGCACGCTGACGATCATCGACTGGGCGGTGAAGATGATCAACGAGGTGCGCCGGCGCGGGGATGAGGCGCCGCTGGACATCGCGGCGATTCCGCTGGACGACCCCGCGGTATTCAGCGTGCTCAAGTCCGCCACCACTACCGCGGTGTTCCAGCTCGAATCCCGCGGCATGAAAGACCTGATCGAGCGCCTGCAGCCGGACTGTTTCGAGGACATCATCGCCCTGGTGGCGCTGTTCCGGCCGGGTCCCCTGCAGTCGGGCATGGTCGACAATTTCATCAACCGCAAACACGGGCGGGAACAGATTTCCTACCCGGACGTGCAGTACCAGCACGAGTGGCTGCAGCCGATCCTCGAGCCCACCTACGGCATCATCCTGTACCAGGAACAGGTGATGCAGATCGCCCAGGTGCTGGCGGGCTACACCCTCGGCGGCGCGGACATGCTGCGCCGCGCCATGGGCAAGAAGAAACCCGAGGAAATGGCCAAGCAGCGCGCCGTGTTCGAGGAGGGCGCCATCGGCAAGGGCGTCGACGGCGAACTGGCGATGAAAATCTTCGATCTCGTGGAAAAGTTCGCGGGCTACGGCTTCAACAAGTCGCACTCCGCCGCCTACGCGCTGGTGTCCTACCAGACCGCCTGGCTGAAGGCCCACTATCCCGCGCCCTTCATGGCCGCGGTGATGAGCTCGGAACTGGATAACACCGAGAAAATCGTGGTGTTCCTCGACGAGTGCAAGCGCATGGGCCTCAAGGTCAAGCTGCCGGACGTGAACGAGGGCCAGTACATGTTCACGGTCAACCCGCAGGACGAAGTCATCTACGGCCTCGGCGCGATCAAGGGGCTGGGCGAGGGCCCGGTGGAAAACATCCTCCGCGCGCGGGAAGAGGGCGGCGCCTTCGCCAACCTGTTCGAGTTCTGCGCCCGCACCGACCCGCGCAAGGTCAACCGGCGGGCCATCGAGGCCCTGATCCGCTCCGGCGCGCTGGATTCCTTCGGCGCGGAGCGCTGGGTGATGATGGCCAGCCTCGACGACGCGCTGCGCACCGCGGAACAGGAGGCCAGCAACCGTGACGCCGGTATGGTCGACATGTTCGGCGAACTGGTGTCCAGCGGCACGGACAGCGCGGAGGACGTCTACGCGGCGTTTCGCGGGGTACGGCAATGGACAGACAAGGAGCGCCTGGGCGGCGAACGGGATACCCTCGGGCTCTACATCAGCGGGCACCCGATCGACGAGTACCAGGACGAGGTCCGCCGCTTCGCCCCGCGCCGGATCAGCGAAGTGCGCCCCGACCGCCAGGGCGGGCAGGTGATCGCCGGCCTGATCATGGCGACCCGCACCATCAACAGCCAGCGCGGCACCATGGCGGTGATGACCCTCGATGACAGCAGCGCGCAGATCGAGGTGACGCTGTTCGGCGATGTCTATGCCGAATACCGCGACCTGCTGACCAAGGACACCATCGTCATCGTCGAGGGCCGGGTGCAGCAGGACGACCGCACTGGCGAGCCCACCATGCGCGCCAACAGCCTGCGCAGCATGGAGCAGGCGCGGCAGAACTACGCCTCGCGCCTGACCCTGGAACTGCGCGCGGACCGGCTCAGCGACAAGCTCACCGATAGCATCGCCCAGATCCTCGCCGGCGCCGGCGGCGGCAGCTGCCCGGTGTCCATGGTCTACCTGCAGGAGCGCAACAAGGCGCGCTTCGACTGCGGCGAGCGCTGGCAGGTCGTGCCCAGCGACGAACTGCTGCAGGCGCTGCGCGACGAACTGGGCGTGGACCGGGTGGCGCTGGAGTACTGAGTTTCACCCGCAACCACGCAAGCCCATCAGCGGGCCCGCCGCGCGGGCCACCCACAGGAGAATCATTCATGCCAGAGAATAACGACGCCATCGAAGCCGCGGTGTTCCGCCGCCTGCTGGAACACCTCGACAGCCGCAAGGACGTGCAGAACATCGAACTGATGCAGCTGGCCGGTTTCTGCCGCAACTGCCTGTCCAAGTGGTATGTCGCGGCGGCCGCCGAGCGCGGTGAGGAAGTCGACTACGAACAGGCCCGCGAGCGGGTCTACGGCATGCCCTATGCCGAGTGGAAGGATCGCTACCAGACCGAGGCCACCCCGGACCAACTCGCCGCTTTCGAAGCACACAACAAGGGGCACTGATCGGTCTGGGATGCCTTCTTCCCCGTTCGCGGGTGGTTTGACGGTTGCTGCTTTGTCGCCTTGTGGACTTGTGGACTTGCGGACTTGCGGCCTGACGGCCTGGCGGCCGCGGCATTGGCGCCGGGCGGTGCATGTCTTTTGCTCCATTGCGGGCGCTTGCGGCGCGTTG
>NZ_JBLWFK010000011.1:0-33449 GCF_048323675.1 Haliea sp. E17 | reverse complement strand
TTGCGGACTTGGAGGGCGTCGGTGCGAACTCGATCCCCAAGCGGAACCGCCACCGCAACGCGATGCGCCAACCCACCCCACCAGCTACCGTGGAGGCAGGTAGCATGTAATCTCAAACCGCATTCAAAACCCCGCAGCCACGCGGCAATTCCGGGCACCAACAGGCCAACGCGCCGCAAGCGCCCGCAATGGAGCAAAAGACATGCACCGCCCGGCGCCAATGCCGCGGCCGCCAGGCCGTCAAACAACAAGGCCGCCAGCCGCACCCAAAGGCGGCCAAAAAAAGAATCAGGCCCGGTGTTCCCGCGCCAGGTACTCGTGGGACTGCATCTCCTGCAGCCGCGACTGGGTCCGCTGGAACTCGAAGGCCAGCCGGCCGCTGGCGTAGAGCTCCAGCAGCGGCTTCTCCGCAGCGATCACCAGCTTGACGTTGCGGTCGTAGAACTCGTCCACCAGGTTGATGAAGCGCCGCGCCTGGTCGTTGAGTTCCGCGGTGAATTCCGGCACCCCGGAGAGCAGCACCGCGTGGAATTCCCGCGCCAGCTCGATGTAGTCGTTCTGCGAGCGCGGCCCGTCGCAGAGCTCGGCGAAGTTGAACCAGGCCACGTCGTCGGACAGGCGCCGGCAGGTCAGGTAGCGGTTGTTGACCTGGATGCGCTCCCAGTGGCGCCCGGGCTCCACCGCCAGCGCCTCGAAGCTCGCCTCCAGGCTGCGGTCGGCGGCCTCCCCCAGCGGGCAGTGGTAGAGCTCGGCCTGCTGCAGGGTGCGCAGGCGGTAGTCGATGCCCGCGTCGACGTTGACCACTTTGGTGTACTGCTGGATCAGCTTGATCGCGGGCAGGAAGCGCTGCCGCTGCAGGCCGTTCTCGTAGAGCCGCTCGGGCACGATATTGGAGGTCGCCACGAGGGTGACGCCGCGGGCGAACAGGGCCTCCATCAGACCGCCGAGAATCATCGCGTCGCCGATATCGGTGACGAAAAACTCGTCGAAGCAGATGACGATGGCTTCCCCGGCGATGCGGTCGGCGACCAGTTGCAGGGGGTTCTTCTCCCCTTCCAGCGCGGTCAGCTCGTTGTGGACCCGGCGCATGAAGCGGTGAAAATGCACCCGCATCTTGCGCTCGAAGGGCAGGCAGTCGTGGAAGGTATCGACCAGGTAGGTCTTGCCGCGACCCACGCCGCCCCACAGGTACAGGCCGACCTCCGGCTCGAGGGTTTCCCTGCGCAGCTTTTTCACCAGCGAGTTCAGCAGGCCGGACTGTTGTTTTTCGCGCTGCAGCAGGCGCAGGTAAAGGTCGTCCAGCAGGCGCACTGCGGTTTCCTGGGCGGGGTCATGGGTAAACCCTTCCCGTTGCAGGTCTGCCTGATAGCGCTGCCAGGGTGTGCTCATGTGTCGGGCGGTGGTAGTTGGACCGGGCGCGACACTTTACCTACAGGCCCGGGGAATGGCAACGTTGGTTACAGCCTACATTGCGCTGCGCAATTAGGGTTATACTGCCCGCTCGCCAATAAGTCCTGATCCCAAGGAGCCAACGTGTACAGCCTCACCGTCCTCATCATCTGCTCGCTCATCGGTCTGGCCGTCGGCCTGGGCATCGGCGTCCTGCTGGCCCAGCGCGTCACTCCCAGCGGCCAGAAGCGCCGTGAAGCGGAGCGCCAGCTGGACCAGGCCCTGCAGGAAAAGAAAGCCTACGAGGACGAGGTGGTGGAGCATTTCACCGACACGGCGAAGCTGCTGAACCAGCTCACCGACAGCTACCGCGAGGTCCACAACCACCTCGCCCGCGGCGCCGCCGACCTGTGCCGCGGCAGCGGCCCGGTGGCCCTGGACCAGATGAATCGCAAGGCCGACCCGGCCAAGATCCCCGCGGACCTGGCCGACATCCAGCCGCCGCGCGACTACGCGCCCAAGGCCTCGCCGGACCAGAAAGGCATCCTCAGCGAGGGCTACGGCCTGGAGCGCGAAGAAAACGCCGACGAAGTGACGACGCGCACCCCACCCCCCCTGTAAGCGCGGGCCCGGTCAGACCGGGTTATCGCAATCGAAGAAGCGGTGTTCGATGGGGAATGCCGCCGCCAGTGCCTCCCCCACCGCCTGCACGCCGTAGCGCTCGGTAGCGTGGTGGCCGGCGGCAACGAACACGATTCCCTCCTCCCGGGCGATGTGCACGGTGGGTTCGGAAACCTCCCCGGTGATATACACATCCGCCCCCGCCGCCAGCGCCGTCCCGATATAGGACTGGGCGGCCCCGGTACACCAGGCCACCCGCTGCAACTGGCGCTGCGCGTCGCCCACCAGCAGGGGTTCGCGCCCGGTCAGCTCGCGAAGCCGGGCGCACAGCGCCGGCCCGTCCAGGGGCTCGGCAAAGTTGCCGACATTGCCCACCGCGGTGGGGTCGCCCGGTTCCAGCGGTGCGACATCGCGGATGTCCAGCAACTCGCCCAGGCGGGCATTGTTGCCGAGGGTTGGATGGGCATCCAGCGGCAGGTGATAGGCGAGCAGGCTGATATCGCGGGTCAGCAGGGTCGCCAGGCGCCGGCGTTTCATACCCACCAGCGGCTCGGCCTCGCCGCGCCAGAAATAGCCGTGGTGAACCAGGATGGCATCGGCGTCCCAGTCTGCCGCGGCGTCCAGCAGGGCCTGGCTGGCGGTGACCCCGGTGGCCAGGCGCGCCACCTCCGCGCGCCCCTCGACCTGCAGGCCGTTGGGGCAGTAATCGCGGAATTTCCCCGGCTGCAGGGTGTCGTCCAGCCAGCGCACCAGCGCGTCGAGTGAAGTGCCCATCATTCTCCTTCGGTGTTCGTTACAGTCCCGCTTCATATACAATGCGGCATAACCCGCAGGCGGGCCCCGCTTGCGCCAGCATACCCTACTCCACGACGGGGCTACGACAATACCCATGCGAGAGACCCTCAAATTCATTGCCTGGCCGGCGATTGCCGGTGTGCTGGCCGCCCTGCTGATCCTCGATCGCTGGGTGCTGCCGGCGGAAACCGGGCAGGATCACTCCCATGGGGCGACCGCCAGCTATTCCTCGGCGGTCAACCGGGCGGCGCCGGCGGTTGTCAACATCTACACCGCCAAACTGGTGAGCACCAACACCGTCCCCCTGTTCCCGGAACGCTTTCGCCGCCTGCCGCGGCAGCGCATCGAGCGCTCCCTCGGCTCAGGCGTGATCATGTCGAAAGAGGGTCACATCCTGACCAACCTGCATGTCATCGCCGGCGCGGATGCCATCCAGGTGCTGTTGCACGATGGCCGCACCGCCAATGCGGTGGTGATCGGCAGCGATTCCGCCACCGACCTCGCGGTACTGAAGATCGACCTGCCCGACCTGATCCCCGCCAAGCTGGCGGATTCCGACAAGCTGCGCGTCGGCGACGTGGTGCTGGCGATCGGCAACCCGCTGGGCTTCGGCCACTCGGTGACCCAGGGCATCGTCTCCGGCCTCGGCCGCTGGGGCCTGCAGCTCAATACCTACGAGGATTACATCCAGACCGACGCGATGATTCACCAGGGCAATTCCGGCGGCGCGCTGGTGGACGCGGAGGGCCGGCTGGTGGGTATCAACACCCTGATCTACACCTCCAACACCCAGGCGGGCAGCGGTACCGGGATCGGCATCAGCCTCGCCATACCGAGCAACCTTGCGGTGTATGTCATGCAGGACCTCATCGACTACGGCGAGGTGATCCGCGGCTGGCTGGGCGTCAGCGTGGAACCGGTGCAGGTGCCCGGCAGCAACCAGCAGCAGGCCCTGCTGGTGATCGGCGTCGCCGAATCCAGTCCCGCGGAGCGCGCGGGCCTGCAGGTCGGCGATGTGATCACCCAGATCGATGGCAAACTGGTGGTCGATGGCCGCCAGACCATGCACAAGATCGCCCGCCTGCGGCCGGGCGAATCCGTCGGCATCTCGGTGCAGCGGGACCAGCAAAGCCTGGAGTTGCGGGCGGTTGTCGGCGCCCAGGGACAGCAGAGCCCGGCGGGCTAGGCGCCGCCCCAGCCGCGAATCCACAGGCGCAGCGGGTTCTCGACCAGGCGGTAGGAGAGCCAGGACAGCAGCACCGCGAGGCCGAGAAACACCGCGAGGGACAGCGCGGTGCTGCCGAGTTCCATGCGCTTCACCAGCGCCAGTACCGGCAGGTGCAGCAGGTACAGGGAATAGGAAATCCGGCCGAAGAAATCCCCCAGCGGGTTCGCCAGCAGCCGGTTGCTGTCGGGCACCAGGAACACCACCGCGAAAAAGGCCGCGGCCACCAGCGCCACCACTTCGAGATTGATCCACACCAGGTAGCGATTGCCAGTAATGGCGGCGAACACTTCGGGGAACAGGAAGGGGATCAGCAACAGCAGCAGCGCGCTGGGTTTGCGGCAGAGGTAGCCGGGAACCGGCCAGTGCCGGTACAGCTGGCCGAGCAACAGCCCGCTGATGAAAAACGGCAGCGCCCGGAAAAACTGGATATCGAAGGGAATGCCCAGCAGGTCGCCGCGCGGGCGCGGGAACTTGAAGATAATCACCAGCAGCAGGCTGGCCACACAGGCCAGGTAAAAATACGGCGGGCGACGCTGGTAACACCACCAGAGCAAGAGGAACAGGCCGTAGAAAAGCATCTCCGCCGGAATGGTCCAGAGCACGGAGTTGCCGTAGAAAAACAGCAGGTGCGAGGCCAGTACCGCCGCACTGTCGACCTGGTAGAGGTAGCCGACCAGGCCGAGCTGCCAGAGCAGGAAGGAAAGCCCCACCACGATAATATACAGCGGCATCACCCTGCCCGCCCGGGCCAGCGCGTAGCCGCGGACATGCCCCCGGTCACAGGGCCGCTCGAGATAGAGCACCGACATCAGGAAACCACTGAGGACGAAGAACAGCATCACCCCGACCTGGCCTGAATCGTTGAGCAACTGGTGCAGGGGGCCGCGGCTGAAATTGGCGAAGTGGGAGAACACCACGATCAGCGCCGCGATCCCGCGCAGGGCATTGAGCTTTCTTATTTCCATTTTATGCTGCCCTGCTTCGTCCCCGGATAAGCTGTGCAGTGGCAATATCCTGAAGCCGCGCCGCCTGCCGGACCGTGTCCGCAGGCAGCCCGGCCCCGCGTATTATTCTTTCAGGCGAAACTCCGCCGCCCGGGCGTGGGCCGTAAGCGACTCCCCCCGGGCGAGGGTGGAGGCGACTTTGCCCAGCGCCTTGACCCCCGCGTCGCTGCACATGATCACCGAGCTGCGTTTCTGGAAGTCGTAGACCCCCAGCGGGGAGAAAAAGCGCGCACTGCCGGAGGTCGGCAGCACGTGATTGGGGCCTGCACAGTAATCACCCAGCGCCTCGGAGGTCCAGCGCCCCATGAAAATGGCGCCGGCATGGCGGACCAGGGGCAGCAGGGCCTCGGGGTCCTCCACCGACAGCTCCAGGTGCTCCGGCGCCAGCCGGTTGCTGATGGCGACCGCGTCCTCGAGGTCGCGGGTAAGGATCATGGCGCCGCGCCCGTCGAGGGACTTGCGGATGATCTCCGCGCGCTCCATCTGCGGCAACAGGCGCTCGATGCTGGCCTGCACCGCGTCGAGGTAGCCGGCGTCCGGCGACAGCAGGATGGCCTGGGCGTTCTCGTCGTGTTCGGCCTGGGAAAACAGGTCCATCGCCACCCAGTCCGGGTTGGTGGAACCGTCGCAGATCACCAGGATTTCCGAGGGGCCCGCGATCATGTCGATGCCCACCCGGCCGAAGACCATGCGCTTTGCGGTCGCCACGTAGATATTCCCGGGACCGACGATCTTGTCCACCGCGGGCACGGTTTGCGTGCCGTAGGCCAGCGCCGCCACTGCCTGGGCGCCGCCGATGGTGAACACCCGGTGCACCCCGGCCAGCGCGGCCGCGGCCAGCACCAGTGGATTGAGTTCACCGCCTGGCGCCGGTACCACCATGACGATCTGCTCCACTCCCGCCACCTGGGCCGGAATCGCGTTCATCAACACCGAGGACGGGTAGCTGGCCTTGCCGCCGGGCACGTAGATACCGGCGCTGGAGAGCGCGGTGACCTGCTGGCCCAGCAGATTGCCCGCGGCGTCGCGGTAGCGCCAGCTCTCCTGCAGCTGGTGCTGGTGGTATTCCCGCACCCGCAGTGCCGCCGCTTCCAGCGCCTCGCGCTGCTCCGCGGGAATCGCTGCCAGGGCGGCGTGCAACTGCTCTGCGGGCACTTCCAGGGCTGCGGCCGTGGCCGCCGGCAGGTTGTCGAAGCGCGCCGTATATTCCAGCAGCGCAGCGTCGCCGCGCTGCGCAATGTCCTGGAGGATGCCCTGCACCGCGGTATTGACCGCCTCGTCGAGCTCCTCTTCCCAGGCGGTCAGCGCGTTGAGGCGGCGGTCGAAGTCTGCCTGCGTGGAATCCAGCCGGCGCATCTCAGCTCTCCCCTACCGCGCTGCCCAGGCGGTCGATCAGCGACTGGATGCCGCTGTACTTCGAACGCATGGCGGCCTTGTTGACGATCAGGCGCGAGCTGATCGAGGCGATTTCCTCCAGCGGCGCCATGCCGTTGGCGCGCAGGGTATTGCCGGTATCGACGATGTCCACGATCAGGTCCGCCAGGTCCATCAGGGGGGCCAGTTCCATCGCCCCGTAGAGCTTGATGATCTCCGCCTGGACGCCTTCGCGGGCGAAATAGTCCCGGGCAATGTTGACGAATTTGGTCGCCACCCGGATGCGGCCATTGCCACCCTGCCAGCCGGTCGGTCCGGCGGTCATCAGGCGGCAGCGGGCAATACCGAGGTCGAGGGGTTCATAGAGCCCCTCGGCGCCGTGCTCCAGCAGGATGTCCTTGCCCACCACGCCCACATCGGCGGCGCCGTGGCGCACGTAGGTGGGTACGTCGGTGCCGCGCAGGATGACCAGGCGCACCTGCGGCAGCGTGGTTTCGAACACCAGCTTGCGGCTCTGCGCCGGATCTTCCAGCGGTTCGACGCCGGCCCGCGCCAGCAGCGGCAGGGTCTCCTTGAGGATACGGCCCTTGGTCAGGGCTATGGTGATGGTGTTGTCCATGGCTCAGGCCTGCGCCTGCCACTCCCCGGGGGTATAGGTGCGGATATTGACAGCGTGGATGCCGCCATCGGCGATGACATCACCCAGTGCGCCATAGACCAGTTGCTGCTTTTTCACCGGCCGCAGGCCCTCAAACACCTCGCCGATCGCGACGATATCGTAGTTGGCGCCCTCGCCCTGCACGTGAAATTCGCAGTCCGGCAGGTGTGCCTGCAACAGGGACTTGACGGTCACGGCGTCCATAGGATTCTCCGGGTGTGGTTAACAGGATGATTGCGCGCCCCGGCCACGGGCCGGAGCGCAGAAGCGGCATTCTAAGAAAAATTTGCGGTGATAGCGACCGCGGAAGTCGCTCAGTTGGGCAGTTCCTTTTCCGCGGCATCCAGCGACCAGGTATCGATAACCGCGTCGATATTGCCTTCGTGCTCCCTGGCGGCAGCCTGGAACTGGCTGCGGTAGATTTCCCCGAGGTTCACGGTCTCGACGATCATGTTGCGCAATTTCCACTCGCCGGACTTGTCGCGGCCCATCTGGTAATAGACGACATAGGGCTCCGCTTTCTCGGAATAGATGAGCTGCTCGACGGTCGCGCGATCGACGGCGGGGTCATCCGCGGCGGGCGGGGAAACATCCATCCGCGAACCGCCGAAGGCCAGCAGTCCCTTGCCGTAGGTGCGCACCAGCCCGGTACGCATCACCTCGGTGAAGCGGTCCAGCTGATCGCGCAACTGTTCCCGGCCGGCCTCGTCCAGCGAACGGTAGCGATCGCTGCTGGCATAGGGGCCCATCACGCCGCGGGCGAAGCCGCGGAAATCCACGACCGGGTCGAGGATTTGCTGAATCTCGCCGTAGTAACGCTCCGGGTCCTGGTCGGCGTAGGACTGGGCCTCCTCGACCACGGCCATCACCTTCTCGGAAGCCGCTCGCACCACGTCGTTGGCTGATTGTTCCTGTGCATCCTGCCCACTGGCCAACGCAGCCCAGCACATCAAGCCGAGCAACCAGGCGGACTGAATTCGAATCAACATGTGTTTTCCCCAATGGATTAAATTGCACTATTCACCGCTGTAGCGGCCTGTATAATCCGGGCTTGGCAATCAGGGGCAACTGCCCACGGCAGATGTCCGCGCCCGCAATCTATGACACCAGGGGTGCCCATGCGGTTCCACACCCACAGCGCGGCGCCTACTTTAACAGGAAATTTATTTATATGCTGTTAGCAGCCGCAGCTATTCTGGTCGGCTTTATTATCCTTATCTGGAGCGCGGACCTGTTCGTTGCAGGCGCAGCGTCGATTGCAGAAAACATGGGCATGTCGCCCATCGTCATCGGCCTGACAATTGTCTCCCTGGGGACTTCCGCACCCGAAGTACTGGTCTCCCTGACCGCCGCGCTTTCCGGTGCGGGCAGCCTCGCCATTGGCAACGCCATCGGCTCCAATATTGCCAATATCGGGCTGGTGCTGGGCATCACCCTGCTGGTGGCCCCGCTGATGGTCCACCCGGACAGCGTGCGCAAGGAGATGCCGACCCTGCTGCTGGTGACCGTGGGTACCGGCATCCTGCTGCTCGACGACGCCCTCTCCGCCCTCGACGCGATCCTGATGACCGGCACGCTCGCCGCGCTGATCATCTACATGCTGCGCAGCCAGCAGAAAGACAATGTCCTGGTCGAGGAAGCCGAGGAAGAATACCTGCCCCACCTGAGCCCGACGCGCGCCTGGCTCACCTTTGCCCTGGGTCTGGCGCTGCTGGTGGCCAGCTCGCGCCTGCTGGTCTGGGGGGCGGTGGAAGTCGCCGAGACCCTCGGTGTTTCCGAACTGATCATCGGCCTGACCATTGTCGCCGTCGGTACCAGCCTGCCGGAACTGGCCGCCACCGTGGCCAGCGCCCTGCGCGGCCACACCGAGATCGCCCTCGGCAACGTCATCGGCTCCAACATGTTCAACCTGCTGGTGGTGATGGCGATTCCCGGCTTCTTCGGCACCGCGGTGCTGGAGCCGTCGGTACTCACCCGCGACTACCCGACCATGACCTTCCTGACCTTCTTTATCGCAGCGGCGATCCTTGTCAGCCGCAAGCGCAAACGCTCCAGGGAGGGCTGCGCCTACCTGGGCCGGACCGTCGGGGTGTTGTTAGTCTCTTCCTACGCACTGTATTATTACTGGTTATATGTCAGCCTTTGATTCGGGGCCCGCAGGCATGGCGGACCAGCCTTCACCAAAACCAGGTTTTACCCAGTCGGCACTGCGCACCATCAGCATGGAGGCAGAAGCCGTGGCCGCGCTCGCCCAGCGAGTCGGCGCCGAATTCGAACAGGCCTGCGCCCTGATGCTCGACTGCCAGGGCCGGGTAATTGTCACCGGCATGGGCAAGTCCGGGCATATCGCCCGCAAGATTGCCGCCACCCTCGCCAGCACCGGCACGCCGGCATTTTTTGTCCACCCCGGCGAAGCCAGCCACGGCGACATGGGCATGATCACCCCCGAGGACGTGGTTATCGCGCTGTCCAACAGCGGCGAGGTCGGCGAGGTCCTGACCCTGCTGCCGCTGCTCAAGCGCATGGGCAGCAAACTGATCGCCATGACCGGCAACCCGCAGTCCACCCTCGCCCGCGCCGCCGACGCCCACATCGATGCCGGCGTGACCACCGAGGCCTGCCCGCTGGACCTCGCGCCGACCTCCAGCACCACGGCGGCCCTGGTCATGGGCGACGCCCTGGCCATCGCCCTGCTGGAAGCGCGCGGGTTCACCGCCGAGGACTTCGCCTTTTCCCACCCCGGTGGTTCGCTGGGCCGCAAGCTGCTGCTGAAAGTCGCCGACGTGATGCGCGCCGGCGACAGCATCCCGAGGGTTGCCCAGGACACCATGCTGGCCAGGGCGCTGCTCGAAATCAGCGCCAAGGGACTGGGCATGACCACCGTGACCGACGACGCGGGCCAGTTCATCGGCGTATTTACTGACGGCGACCTGCGCCGGGCCATCGATCACCAGGTGGACATCAACAGCACGCCGATCGCGGCCATCATGTCGCGCAAGCCCAAAACCGTTACCCCCGGCATGCTGGCAGCCCAGGCGATGCGTATCATGGAAGAAAACGAAATTACCTCGCTGGTCGTGGTCGATGACGACGGCGCCGCCTGTGGCGTCCTCCACCTGATGCACCTGCTGCACGCCGGGCTCGCCTGACGCAATGCCGGAACTCACCAGAATCGCCAGCAACATCCGCCTGTTCGCCCTCGATGTGGACGGCGTACTCACCGACGGGCGCATCCAGTACAGCAGCAGCGGCGAGGAGCTGAAAAGCTTCAACATCAAGGACGGCCTCGGCATCAAGCTGCTGCAGCGGGACGGTATCGAAGTGGCTATCATCACCGGCCGGGTATCGCCGATGGTCAGTCGCCGCGCCGCGGAGCTCGGCATCGACACCATCGTGCAGGGGCGCGAGGACAAACTCTCCGCACTGCTGGAGCTGTGCAAACTGCGCGGCATCGAACCACAGGCCTGCGCCTACATGGGCGACGACCTCCCCGACCTCGCCGCAGTGAAGGCCGCGGGCGTCGGCTTTACACCCGCCGACGGCGTGGCGGCATTGCAGGCCGCCGCTGATGTGGTGACTCATTTGCCCGGCGGCAACGGCGCAGTGCGTGAAGCCTGCGAACTGCTGCTGCAAGCGCGCGGCAGCCTCGACGCCCTGCTGGAGACCTTCGCCTGATGCGCCGCCCGATCCTGCACCTGCTGCTGGTCGCCGCGCTGGTGCTGCTGACCACACACTACTGGAATCCCGGCCCCGGCACTGCGGCGACGGCGGCCCGGGGCACGCCCGGAGGGCCACTGCCGACCAGTTACATCGACAATGCACGCTCACGCAGTTTCAGCGCGGACGGCACGCTGTCCGACATCCTCGAATCCAGCCGGGTAGAGCAGTTCCGGAAACCCGCCTACACGATGCTCTACGAGCCCCGCTTCTATGCCCACAGCGCCCACGACCGGACCTGGTCGGCAAGCGCCGACCGGGGACGTTACGCGGGAAATGGCCAGCGCCTGTTGCTGCGCCAGAATGTCGTGCTCAGCCACGACCAGACCGGCACCCAACTGACAACCGCCAGCCTGGATATCCAGCTGGACACCCGCGAAGCGCAGACCCGCTCCGCGGTCACCATCACCCAGGCGGGGAACGCAACCCGGGCCAACGGCATGCTGGCCCGACTCAACCAGGAAACCATCCGCCTGGGCCCCGATGTGGAGAGCATTTATGTACAAATCCCCTAGCCGGGCGGCCGCCTGTGCCCTCGTCCTGCTCGCACTCTCGGCAGGCGTTAAGGCGCTGCCCGACGACCAGGATCAACCGATCCGGATCGAGGCGATCGAGGCGCTCAGGGACGAAAACCAGGGCTTTACCCAGTACAAGGGCAATGTCACCCTGGACCAGGGCAGCCTGCACATCGAGGCCGATATCCTCACCGTCTACCACACCGGCCAGGATGCCCAGCGCATCACCGCCCATGGCAAGCCCGCGACCATGCGCCAGCAACCGGAAATCGACAAGGCCGTGATCACCGCGCGCGCCAACCGCATCGAGTATTACCGCAATGAAGCTCGCGTCGAGCTGCGCGAAAGCGCCAGCATCGAGCAGGAGGGTTCCACCGTCACCGGCGACCGCATCGACTACTTCATCAACGAAAAACTGGTGAAAGCCGATTCCGACCGCAGCAATACCTCCAGCCGGGTACAGGTGGTGATTCCGGCGCAGGTGATACAGGCGGCCGAGGAATCCAGCCAGGCCCAGGAGCGGGAGGCCGCTGCCGATCCCAACAGCCCCGCCAGTGCCGTCGAGGAAGTCGCGCCGAAGGAGACCGCCGATGGCGCAACTGGCAGCCCGTAACCTCGCCAAGTCCTATCGCGGCCGGGAGGTCGTACAGGACGTTTCCCTGCACCTGGAAAGCGGCCAGGTGGTCGGCCTGCTGGGGCCCAACGGCGCCGGCAAAACCACCTGTTTCTACATGATTATCGGCATCATCACCGCAGACCGCGGGAGCATCGAGCTGAACGGTGAAGACATTACCCGCCTGCCCATGCACGAGCGCGCGCGCCACGGCATCGGCTACCTGCCCCAGGAGGCGTCGATCTTCCGCAAGCTGTCGGTGGGCGACAACCTGCTGGCGATTCTCGAGACCCGCCCCGACCTCAACCGCAAACAGCGGCAGGAAAAGCGCGACATGCTGCTCGAGGAATTTCACGTGCAGCACCTGCGCGACAGCCTCGGCCAGTCGCTCTCCGGCGGCGAGCGGCGGCGGGTGGAAATCGCCCGCGCGCTGGCGACAGAACCGGACTTCATCCTGCTCGACGAACCCTTCGCCGGCGTCGACCCGATCTCGGTGAGCGACATCAAGCAAATCATCAACCACCTGCGCGATCGCGGTATCGGCATCCTGATTACCGACCACAACGTGCGCGACACACTTGATATTTGCGAGAAGGCCTATATCGTAGGGGAAGGTCACATCATCGCCTCAGGCACCTCCCAGGAAGTGCTGGACAACGCCAAGGTGCGCAAGGTCTACCTCGGCGAACAATTCCGCCTTTAAGGCATCCGCAACACCACTGCTAAACGTAAAAAAAGTCAACAAGCAAATTTCGAGCCAAGCGGTTGCCAGAGTTTGCACGCTGGCGCTACACTCCAAGTCGTGTTCAACTGCGCCACCCCGTACGGGGACGCACCCAGGGGCTCTTTCCAGCTGTCGATGAAACAATCGCTTCAACTCAAGATCGGCCAGCAACTGACCATGACTCCGCAGTTGCAGCAGGCCATCCGCTTACTGCAACTCTCCACGCTGGACCTGCAGCAGGAAATCCAGCAGGCGCTGGACAGTAACCCCCTGCTGGAAATCGGCGAAGAGGACCTCGGCGGCAACGAGGTGGAGAACGGTAACAACGAGCCCGAAGGCCCGGCCGGCAACAGCGACTGGGAAAGCGCCGAACTCAACGAGGCTAACACCACCGGCTCCGAGAGCATGCCGGATGACCTGCCGGTGGACACCCGCTGGGAAGACCTGCTGCCATCCAGTTCTTCCCCCGCCCCGGCGCCCATGGAAGACGACGGTGACTTCGAGTCCCGCAACAGCTCGCGGGAATCCCTGCACGACCACCTGCTCTGGCAGCTCAACCTCACCCGTTTTTCCGACACCGACCACCTGATCGCCCTGACCCTGCTCGACGCCACCGACGGCAACGGCCGGCTGACCCTGTCGCTGGAGGAAATCCACGAGTCCTTCGACCCGGAACTCGACATCGAGATGGACGAGATCGTGGCGGTGCTGCACCGGCTGCAGCAATTCGAACCCGCCGGCGTCTGTACCCGCAGCCTGCAGGAATGCCTGCTGGTGCAGTTGCAGCAACTGCCCGCCGACACCCCCTATCTCGAGCCGGCGCGGCTGATCCTCAACCGCCACCTGCCGCAGCTGGCCGGCGGCGATTACAACCAGATCCTGCGCCGCACCCGGCTCGCTGAAAGCGAACTCAAGTCGGTACTGGCGCTGTTGCAGACCCTGGACCCGAACCCGGGGCAATCCTTCGCCCCGGAAGATGTCGAATACGTGGTGCCCGACGTTTTTGTCAGCAAGCGCGAAGGCCGCTGGGTGGTGGAGCTCAACCCGGATATCGCGCCCAAACTGCGCATCAATAGCGACTATGCCAGCCTGATCAAGCGCGCGGACAACAGTGCCGACAACACCTACCTGCGCGACAACCTGCAGGAGGCGCGCTGGTTCCTGAAGAGCCTGCAGAGCCGCAACGAAACCCTGATGAAAGTGGCCAGCAAGATTGTCGAGCACCAGCGCAACTTCCTCGAATACGGCGAGGAAGCCATGAAACCGCTGGTGCTGCACGACATTGCCGAGGCGGTGGAGATGCACGAGTCCACCATCTCCCGGGTCACCACCCAGAAGTACATGCACACCCCGCGCGGTATCTTCGAACTCAAGTATTTCTTTTCCAGCCACGTATCCACCAGCGGCGGTGGCGAATGCTCTTCAACGGCGATTCGCGCACTGATCCGCAAGCTGGTCGCGGCAGAAAACCCCCGCAAGCCTCTCAGCGACAACAAGATCGCCCAATTGCTGGACGAACAGGGCATTGAAGTAGCCCGGCGGACCATCGCCAAGTACCGGGACAGCCTTAACATCCCGCCCTCCAACGAGCGCAAGCGGCTGGTATGATCTTTATGCCAATATCGCCCGACCACCTGTGCCAGCCGGTCACCAAGTGGTCTAGACTGATTCCAAGGTCTCGCCGGAATCCGGCGGCGCCCTCCCCGGGGCTCACCCGGGCTCATCAGCAACAAGGAGCCAAGCTATGCAACTGAACGTCAGCGGACACCACGTGGAGGTCACCGACCCCCTGCGCAATTACGTTGAGAGCAAGTTCGAGCGACTGCAACGCCACTTTGACAATATCACCAACACCCAGGTCACCCTGATCGTCGAAAAAATGGTTCAGAAAGCGGAAGCGACCATGCACATCTCCGGAGCGGACCTGTTCGCCCAGGCGGAATCCGAGGACATGTACGCGGCGATCGATCTCCTCGCCGACAAGCTGGACCGCCAGCTGATCAAGCACAAAGAGAAAACCCGAGGTCACTGATTTCCACCCCATGCAATCACTAGCCGATCTGCTGACCCCGGAGCGCACCGCGAGCCGCGTTCCGGGGCTCAGTAAAAAAAGACTTTTTGAATCCCTCGCACGCATCATCAGCAATGACCTGCCCGGCATCTCCTACGACGCGGTATTCAGCAACCTCATCGCGCGCGAGAAGCTGGGCAGCACCGGACTGGGCCAGGGCATCGCCATTCCCCACTGCCGCATGCCCGGCTGCGAGGGGCCGGTGGGCGCCCTCCTCACCCTTGCCGAACCGATCGAATTCGACGCCCCGGACAACCAGCCGGTGGACCTCGTCTTTGCGCTGCTGGTTCCCGAGGGCGAGGAACAGCGCCACCTGAACACCCTGGCAGGAATCGCCCGCCAGTTCAGCCAGGCGGACTACTGCGCGCGCCTGCGCGCCGCGGAAAACGACGAAGCGCTGTTCGCCGTCGCGGAAGCCGGAGTGCAGTAACCATGCACCTGATCATCATCAGCGGCCGTTCCGGGGCGGGGAAAAGTACCGCCCTTCACCAGCTGGAAGATGAGGGTTACTACTGCATCGACAACCTGCCCGTGTCGCTGCTGCCCGCACTGGTGGAAGAGACCCGGCGCGAGGACTTTGCCCACTTCAAGGGCACCGCGGTCTGCATCGACGCCCGCAACGCCTGGAAGGACCTGGCGGATTTCGCCCGGGTCCGCGACTCGCTGCCCGCCGAGGTGCGCTGCGAAATCCTGCTGCTCGAAGCCCAGGATGCAGAGCTGATCAAACGCTTTTCCGAGACCCGGCGGCGCCACCCGCTGTCCTCGAACGACACACCGCTGGCCGAGGCCATCGACCTGGAGCGCGCGCTGCTGGCGCCGATCGCCGCGGATGCGGCGTTGATTCTCGACACCAGCCAGATGACCATCCACGAACTGCGCGACGCCATCCGCCAGCGGCTGCTGGGCTCTGCCTCCGGCAGCATGTCGATCACCTTCCAGTCCTTCGGTTTCAAGCGCGGCGTGCCCAGCGATGCAGACCTGGTGTTCGACGTGCGCATGCTGCCCAACCCGCACTGGGTGAAAGAGCTGCGCCAGCTGACCGGGCTCGACCAGGCGGTGCGCGACTTCCTGCAGGACCAGCCGATGACCGATGAACTGCACGCGGATATCCGCCAGTTTCTCGACCGCTGGCTGCCGCGTTACTGCGACAGCAACCGCAGCTACATGACTGTCGCCATCGGTTGTACCGGTGGTCAACATCGGTCAGTATATCTCGCCGACAGGCTGTACCAGCACTATCGGCAGCAGTTCCCCGAAGTACATCTCCGGCACAGGGAATTACAGCAGTGATTGAGACCCAGGTCACCATCATCAACAAACTGGGCCTGCACGCCCGCGCGGCGGCAAAATTTGTCGGCTGCAGTTCAGCTTTTTCCAGCCGCATCATGGCCGGCCGCGACGGCGAAATGGTCGATGCCAAAAGCATCATGTCGGTGATGATGCTGGCGGCGGCCAAGGGTACCGTACTCGACCTGCATATCGATGGCGCCGACGAGGAGGCCGCACACGCGGCCATCGTGGCACTGATCGAAAACCGTTTCGGCGAGGCCGAATAAGCCGGCACCTGCGCGGCAGCGTAACTAATTGCGTTGTTGCCCCCGCCGCTATCTCGCATAATCCTGTCCCGTAAGCGCTCGCCGGCCACTCAAGGACACGGGAATTCCTCGCATGCCCCCCAATCCGCAGACATCGCAGGATACGCTCGACAAGCTGACGAACGCGCTTGAAAGCGGCGCCTTTGTCCACGGCCGGCGCATGCTGAACGGTTTGTCCCCGGCGGAAATCGCCCACCTCCTTGAATCCTCGCCACCGAAATTCCGCGATGTCCTGTGGAAGATGGTCGACGTGGAACTCGAGGGCGAGGTCATCGGCGAACTCTCCTACGACCTGCAGGCGCACTTCCTCTCGCGCATGGATGCCGCCGAAGTCGCCACCATTACCGAGGGCCTCGCCGACGACGACCTGGCGGACATCCTGCAACAGCTGCCGGACGCGATCACCCGGGAAGTGCTCGATGCGATGGACCACCAGGACCGGGCGCGCCTTGAACAGGTCCTGAACTACCCGGACGACGTCGCCGGCGGCCTGATGAGCACGGACACCATCACCATCCGCGCCCGCCTCACCCTCGACGTGGTACTGCGCTACCTGCGCCGCCACACCGAAATCCCGCGGATGACCGACAACCTGATCGTGGTCAATCGCTCCGACCAGTTCATCGGGCTGCTGCCCCTGCACACCCTGCTGGTCGCCGACCCTTCCGCCACGGTGCGGGAAATGATGGTCACCGATGTCGACCCCATCCCGGTGGACATGCCCGACGCCGAAGTGGCGCGCCTGTTCGAGCGCAACGACTGGGTCTCGGCCCCGGTGGTGGACAGGAACGGTAAACTGCTCGGGCGGATCACCATTGACGACGTGGTCGACGTTATCCGCGAGGACGCGGACCACTCCTTCATGTCGATGGCCGGCCTCGACGAAGACGAGGACACCTTCGCCCCGATCCTGAAAGCCGCCCCCAGGCGGACGGTCTGGTTGGGCATCAACCTGGTTACCGCGTTCATCGCCGCGGGCACCATCAACCTCTTCGAGGACACCATCCAGAAAGTGGTGGCGCTGGCGGTGCTGATGCCCATCGTCGCCTCGATGGGCGGCATTGCCGGCACCCAGACCCTCACGGTGCTGGTGCGCGGCATCGCCATCGGCCAGGTGGGCAGGAACAACCAGGCCTGGCTGCTCAACCGCGAACTGGTGATCGGCCTGCTCAACGGGCTGTTGTGGGCCAGCGTGGTCGCGGTCGCCGCCTCCCTGTGGTTCCAGGACTGGACCATCGGCGCTATCATCGCCGCCGCCCTGGTCATCAACCTGCTGATGGCGGCGTTTGCCGGGGCGGCCCTGCCACTGCTGCTGACCCGGGTGAAAATTGACCCCGCGCTGGCTGGCGGCGTACTGTTGACCACGGTCACCGATGTGGTGGGATTCCTTTCATTCCTGGGCCTGGCGACACTGGTATATGGCTGATTACGAAGAATACGAAGACGACGACGATTTCGAACTGGGTCCGAGCAAGACCCAGCGCAAGAAGGAAATGCACGCGCTGCAGGCGCTGGGGGAACAGCTCGCCAGCCTCAGTGAAAAGCAGCTGGAACAGATCCCCGTCGACGACGAACGCCTGCTCAGGGCGATTCGTGAAACCCGCAATATCAAGAGCAACAACGCGCTGCGCCGCCACCGGCAGTATATCGGCAAGCTGATGCGCGATATCGACCCGGCGCCGATCGAGGCCGCTCTCGAACAGTTGTTCCGCCCTTCGCGGGAGGCCAACGCGCGTTTTCACCGGCTGGAACAGTTGCGCGACGACGTGCTCGGCGCCGGCGACCAGGGCGTGGCAAAGGTGCTGGCGCAGTATCCCGACGCAGACCGCCAGCAACTGCGCCACCTGCTCCTGCAACACCGGCGCGAACGCGAGCGCGACCAGCCGCCGGCCGCCGCCCGCAAGCTGTTCCGCTACCTGCGCGAACTGGACGAGGCTCAGGGCGAAGGCTGATTGGGGTCCTCGGGCGAGGGGGCAGCTCCCGGATCGGGGGGCGTGATACCGGCCTCCCACTTGTCCGCTGCGCGCAGCTCATCGTCGAAGATCCGGTCGAAGGTCAGCTCCGGATCGTTCCAGGTGCCCTCGATCCGGTAGACCCCGCTGGACAGGCGGTTGACCTGTTTCTCGAACACCTTGCTCACCACGAACACGCCCGCGGCCACCGGCAGCCCGCCGGCCAGCGCCGCCACCCAGGGCAGGTTGCTGGCCACCGGCAGGGTCGCCACCAGCTCGCCGTCGAGACTGCGGCTGGCGACATCGGAAACGCCGCTCATGGCGAATGCGCTGGAACTGCCGAGGACATTGAGACTGGCGAGTTCGATCGTCCCCGGATGGAAGAAGACCTGCCCGTCCATACTGTCGAAGGCGATGCCCGACTCGAACACGTGGGACAGGCTCAGGCGCTGCACCACCCCGGCGAGGTTGAGAATCTCCACCACCTTGAGCGCACCGCTGCCCGACGGCGTCTGCAGGAAACGCCCGTCCTCGCTGTGGATGCCCAGAGACCCCTCCAGGGTAGCCAGGCTGAAGTCCTGGGGTTCGCCGCGCCAGTCGAGGGCCAGGTCCAGGGTCCCGCGCCCGGTCTCCAGGAAACGCGCGTAGCCCAGGGTGTTCAGCGTATCGCCAAAGTCCTGGAAATCGAGCAGTGCCGACAGGCGGGTGCCCGAACCGCGCTCGAATACCAGCGACGCCGCGCGCTGGGGCGAGAACGTCAGCCCCGCGATTTCGCCGTCTATGGCGCTGGCGCGGTAGCTGCCGTTCTCTCCCTGAAGCCGAAACCGCAGCTGGCCCAGTTCCCGCTGTTTCCACAGCAATCGCCCTACCGTGACGTCGGTGGCCGCGAGGTCCGGCAGCTGCGCCCCGTCTTCGCCTTGCGCTTGCGGCTGGGCCGGGTCAGCGTCCGCCGCGGGCCGGGGCAGTCGGCCGGGGTCGATCATGCCGATGTCCAGGGTGGCGACCTGCCCCGGGCGCGAACTGTAGTTCCCCTCCAGCCAGTCCGTCGCAAAGTCCACCGCCAGCGCGTCCCCGGCCGCCGCCAGGCGCAGGTCGACATCGCGGAATTCATTGCCCCAGAGCGCCAGCCGACCCACCTGGAGGTCGCTGATTTGCAGCGCCAGCCGGGCGGGAGCGGCTCCCGCGGACAGGGCGGCAGGCCCGCCACTGGCGCCGCTTGCCGGCGCTGTCGTCGGCCCCAGGTAACGCTCGGTAAAATCCTGCCATTCGCGGACATCCAGCATGGGCGCCACACCCGCGACCGTGACCGTGTCGGCCACCAGTGCCGGCGGCAACTGGTTGACACCCACCGCGTAGGCCTGCTGGTCCAACCCCAGGTGCAATGACAATGAGTCCCGCAAGCCCAGCTCGAGCACCCGCTGCGCACCCTCGAGGGGCAATTTCAGGGCGAGTGGCGCCGCCTCCGGTTCGATCTTCGACCAGGGCGCGGGCAGGTCCAGCGCCGCCCCCTCGAGGGTGGAGGCGAGGTACAGCACCGGCGGCTGGCCGGAGCGCAGGGCCACCCGCGCGGTAACCTCAGTCTCGCCCGACAGCACCTGCAACACATTGAGATTGAGCCATTGCTGGACGGCCTGCGCGCTTACCCGCCCGGAAAAGTCGACGTCGATCGCGCCCCGGTCCGCAGTCGTTGCGGGGGCTGCAGCGGAAGGTGGAGCGGCGGTATCCGCAGCCCTGCCATCGCCCTCCCCGGCTGCGGCCACCTGGCTCACCGAGATGGTTACCGGCTGCTGCCACAACTCGGCGCCGAGATCCTGGGAACGGAAACCCCGGGCGCTGTCATACAGCAGGCTGCCGCCGAGGTTTTCCAGCTGCAGGTTGCCCGGCTCGATATTGACCCGGGTCTGCGCCAGGGTCGCCTTGAGATCGACCAGCGGGGCCTGCTGCGGATGCGCGAGATTCAGGCCCAGCCGCAGGTCGATGGCCAGGGAGCCATCGGCGCGCCACTGGTGAAACGCGTTACCGGTCATGGCCGAAAGCGGCGATTCGCGAATCGTGGCCATGCCGTCTTTCGCCGCGCCCTGCAGCGACGCATCGACGGTCAGTTGCAACTCGCCCGCCGGGTCGGTCCAGGTTTCCGCCGAGAGGTGGCTGAACGCGGCGTCGTAGAGGCGGGCCTGGTCGGCCCAGACACTCACCCGGGTATCATCAACCAGCAGGGTTCCCTCGAGGTCCTGCAACATCGGCCAGTCCGGCTGGAAGCGCAAACCGGTCTCGTCGATGCTGGCCATGACCTGGATTGTGCGCAGGGGCTCGGCGTCCCGCCGCAGGCTGCCGCGCCAGATGAAGCCGGCCTGGTTGAGGCGGCCGCCGACCAGCGCGTCGGACAGCCAATGGCGCAGTCCCTCGTCGAGCACCACGGGAAGGTACTTGTCACGGAAACGGGGATCGCTGTCCCGCAGGCCTGCGATCAGTTCCATCTCCACCCCCGCCGCCGTTTCATGCAGGGGGATCGCCAGGCTGAACAGCGCCCGGACATCGCCCTCCTCGCCGACGGCGGTAACCGGACCACTGCGCAGGCGCACTTCCTCGCTGTCCCAGTCGATATCGATGCGCGCCCGGGCACTGTGGTAGTCCAGCGGATGCGGATACACGGTGGGGAATATCAGGCTGAAGTCGCGGCTGTCCAGCGCCACACTGCTGGCATCGGCGTCCAGGGTGAAATAGGCCCGGGCATTGCGGGTGCCGGGCGCGCCATGCCAGGAATCCAGGGCCAGTTCACTGACATTGCCCTCGGCGCGCCAGTCCCTGGCCCAGCGTTCACCCGTGGGGCCCTGAATCTGCAGGGTCTGCAGGTGACCGCGCGGCGCCAGCGTGGTGAGCACTTCCGACCAGGGTGCCGGGAACGTGGCGCCCGCCAGCACCGCGTACAGCGGCTGCATGTCGAAACCGCCACTGCGCAGGGTCCACGCCTGCTTGCCAGTGGTGAGTTGCAGGCGCGGCAGCGCGGCCACCTGCCCGTTGTGGGCCAGCTCGCCGTCCTGCAGGAAAAGTTTCAGCCCCTCGCCGTCGCCCTGCACATGGGCCTTGAAGGCCAGCGTGTCCAGCGGCACGCTCCAGTCCGTGTTCCTGCCGTACAGGGCCAGCCCACTGCCGGCAACAGCGAGATCGACCGCGGCCTCGCCAGAGTCCCAGTCGAGCCACGCCTGGGTGTGCAACTCGCCGGCAAAACCGGCGGCGGGCGGGCTGGCAAACGCCGTCAGCATCGAATCCAGCCGGGCAACATCCAGCACCGCGTAGGCGCTGCCGACGAAGGACGCCGGGCGGAAAGGGTCGCCGAGACCGTCGCCGCTCAGCGTCAGCCGGGTCCCGGCGCTGGAGAACAGGCTCGCCTCGAGATGGCGCTGGCTGCCCGCCCGGCTGAGCAGCACGTCGAGGGTGAGCTGCCGCTGTTCGCCATTGGCGAAATGCAGCTGGACGGTGTTGTCGCGCAGGCGCAGGGTTTCGAGATTGAGGAGGAATTCCCGCAACCAGTCGCCGATCTCCCCGCGACTGTTGGTAAACCCGGGGACCACCAGACGCCCGTCGGCGGTCACCTCGACCTGCAGGTCGAGCGCTTCCAGTTGCAGGGAGGTGAATTGCAGGCTGCGGGAGCCCAGCGAATCGAGCACATCCACCCCGATGCGCCCGCCGATCAGGTTGAGGGGCTTGCCGCCGCCCGGCAGGGTGATCTCGAGGTCGTGAAGGGCGATTTCCGGGGTGAACGAGTGCCAGGTCCCCTGGATGCTGGCGGCGTCGACGTGGAAGGGCAAGTGACGGTTGATTTCCGCCAGCACCTCATCCTGCCAGGCGGACAGGCTGTTGCTCAGCAACCGGCCCAGACTGACATACACCGCGAACACCACCAGTACCGCAACGGCGAGCGTCCACAGCAAACTGCTCAATCTGTGAAAAATGGATGATTGCAAGGCCAGGCCTCGTTCGCTCATTCAGATCAGCACGATATCGAAGTGTTCCGGGTGGTTTTCCGGTTCCACCCGCAGGCTGATGGTCTTGCCAGTGTACTCCTCGAGGTCGGCCAGGTGGGCGGATTCCTCATCCAGCAGGCGGTCGATCACGGCCTGCGCAGCAAGTACCAGCAACTGGTCGTTATCATAGGCCCGGGCGTCGCGCATGATCTCGCGAAATATCTCGGAACAGACAGTTTCCGCAGTTTTCAGCACGCCGCGCCCCTCGCACACCGGGCACTGCTCGCACAGCTGCTGGCTGAGGCTCTCCCGGGTGCGCTCGCGGGTCATCTCGATCAGGCCGAGCTCGGACACCCCGGTAATGCGGTTGTGGGCGGGGTCGCCAGCCATGGCTTTTTCCAGCGCCCGCTGTACCTGCCGGCGGTGCTCCTCGTCCTGCATATCGATGAAATCGACGATGATGATGCCGCCGAGGTTGCGCAGGCGCAGTTGCCGGGCCAGCACGCTGGCCGCCTCGAGGTTGGTCTTGAAGATGGTTTCCTCGAGATTGCGGCGACCGACGTAGGAGCCGGTGTTGACGTCGATGGTGGTCATCGCCTCGGTCTGGTCGATGACCAGGTAGCCTCCAGACTTCAATTCGACCTTGCGCGACAGCGCCCGCTGGATGTCCAGCTCGATACCGTGCAGGTCAAACAGCGGCCGTCCGTCCGGGTACAGCTCCAGCAGGCCGGAGACTTCCGGCATGTATTCGCCGCAGAACTCCTGCAGGGCGGTGAAGGTCTCCCGGCTGTCCACGAGGATACGCCCCACCCCTGGCCTCGCCATGTCGCGCACCGTGCGCAGGTGCAGGGGCAGTTCGGTATAGACGAGCTCCGGTTTGCGCGCCGCCGCGGCGCGCCGTGAAACGGCCGCCCACAGGCGCTTGAGATAGCGCAGGTCGGCGCGCAGTTCCTCCAGGCCGCAGCCCTCGGCGGCGGTGCGCAGGATATAGCCGGCCGGTTGCGGCATCTCCTCGAGCGCGCAGGCCTCGGCGATCAGGGCCTGCAGGCGCTCGCGCTCGGCGCTGTCGCCAATGCGTTGGGATACCCCGATGTGGTTGCCGCCGGGCATGAATACCAGGTAGCGGGAGGAGACGGAAAGCTCGGTGGTGAGCCGGGCGCCCTTGCCGCCGAAGGGTTCCTTGGTCACCTGGACCACGAGTTTCTGGCCTTCGTGCAGGTAGTCGCGAATACCCTTGCGATTGCGCCCGTCGGCGGCGTGCTGGGCCAGGGCCGAGACGTGGATGAAGCTGGTGCGCTCGGCACCGGTGTCGACAAAGGCCGCCTGCATGCCGGGCAGGACCCGCACCACCTTGCCGGCGTAGATATTGCCGACCACGCCGCGGCTGGCGCTGCGTTCGACCAGCACCTCCTGGGTGGCGCCGTTGTCAATCAACGCGACGCGGGTTTCCATCGGCGTCATGTTGACCAGGATTTCGTCAGTCACTTGCGGGCTCCAGCGCAGTCGCAATACCGAGGTCTGCCAGCATATCCCAGGTCTCGGCCAGCGGCAGGCCGACCACGTTGCTGTAGCTGCCCTCGATAGTGGTGACGAAGGCGCCGGCAAGGCCCTGGATGGCGTACCCGCCAGCCTTGTCCCAGGGCTCGTCGGTCGCGAGGTAGGCCTTGCAAGTGGCGTAGTCGAGGGTGCGGAATGTGACCCGGGTCTCGACCACGATAACCTGCCCCTCACCGCCGGGGGGGACCAGGCAGCAGCCGGTCATTACGGTATGGCTGCGCCCGGACAGGCGCGCCAGCATGCCCAGTGCCTCGCTCGGGCTGCCGGGTTTGCCGAGGATGTCCTCGTCCAGTACCACGGCGGTGTCCGCGGCCAGCACCGCGACGTTTTCGCCGGCGTGGCGCGCCGCGACGGCGGCGGCTTTTTCCTGCGCCAGGCGCTGCACGTAGTCGGCGGGCTTTTCACCGCCCAGGCGCTGCTCGTCGATATCGGCGGCGTCGACGGAGAATTCGACGCCCAGCTGCCGCAGCAGGTCGCTCCGGCGCGGGGACGCGGAGGCCAGGATCAGTTGCATTCAGGTCACCCGGAAACTGCGCCGCACCCGGCGCAGGACATGGAAGATCAGCGGCCAGATCAGCGCGCTGGCCACCGCGGGCAACAGGAAGATCAGCGACTGCGAAGCGTGCAGGCCCTCCAGTTTCTGCAGCCACTGGCTGACCATCTGGCTGATACTGACCAGCACGAACACCACCGCGGACTGCTGCCACAGGTTGTAGACCCGCACACGCTGGTAGAGCAGCAGTACCAGCACCGAGACCACCACCAGCGATGCGGCATTCTGGCCGAGTACCGCGCCCTCCAGCACATCCAGCAGGACGCCGAGGCACAGCGCAGTCACCAGGCCCACCCGGTGGGGCAGCGCCATGCTCCAGTAGATCATGACCAGCGCCACCCACTCCGGGCGCAGGAGCAGCAGCGAGCGCGGCAGCGGCGCGATCGCCAGCACCAGCGCGCCGAAGAAACAGGCCAGGATTACCCAGTAAGCGTGTGCGCCGCGGTCTTCCAACGCTCAGTCAGCCTGCCCCGGCTGGGGCGTGAACACCAGCAGCACGTGGCGGCTGCGGTCGAGGGCGGCGCTGGGGGTGGCATAGATGGTGGAAAAGGCCTTGCCCGGATCCCGGCGCACCTGCTTGACGACGGCGACCGGGTAGCCGGCGGGGAAGCGACCGCCCAGCCCGGAGGTGACCAGCAGGTCGCCTTCGCGGATATCCGTTGTGGCGGAAACGTGGAGGATTTCCAGCTGGGAGAGGCTGCCGGTGCCCTCCGCGATGGCGCGTACGCCGTTGCGGTTGACCTGCACCGGAATCGAATGGGTGGCATCGGTGATCAGCAGCACCCGGGACAGGTTGGGGCTGACCTCGACGATCTGGCCCAGCAGGCCATCCGCGTCGAGCAGTGCCTGGCCGAGGAACACGCCGTCATCGCTGCCCTTGTTGAGGATCAGCTGGTGGCGCTCCGGATCTGGCGACACGCCAATCAGTTCCGCCACCTGGACATCGTCGCGCAGGATCGCCGAGGAATTGAGCAGGGCTCGCAGGCGCACATTTTCCGCCTGCAGGGAAGCCATCTGCTGGGAGCGCCCCTGCAGAATCAGGTTTTCCTGGCGCAGGCGGGCGTTGTCTTCCTGCAGCTGGGCGCGGTTGACCAGCTGTGACTTGCCCCACTGCAGGGCCTGCACCGGGGCGTTCGCGACCCGGTAAACCGGGGTCTCGATCACCTCCAGCAGGGAGCGTAGACCGCGCAGGGCATTGAATTGCCGGTCGGCAATGATCAGGACGAGCAGAACGAGGAGCACCACGCCCAGGCGCAGGCCCAGGGTCGACTCCTTGACGAATAGAGGCTTGATGTCGTCTCCTCAGCGGTCGCGCAGGGAAGTGACAAGTTTACTTATTCAGTGGACAGCAGGTCTATGGTGCGCCGGTCCATCATTTCCAGTGCCCGGCCACCCCCGCGCGCCACGCAGGTCAGAGGATCTTCCGCGACGATCACCGGCAGGCCGGTCTCCTCGGAGATCAGGCGATCCAGGTCGCGCAGCAGGGCGCCACCGCCGGTGAGGACAATACCGCTCTCGGCGATGTCGGCAGCCAGTTCCGGCGGCGACTGTTCCAGGGCGGACTTCACCGCCTGGACTATGGTGGTCAGGGGTTCCTGCAGGGACTCGAGGATCTCGTCGCTGTCCAGGGTGAAGCTCCGCGGCACGCCTTCGGCCAGGTTGCGGCCGCGCACGTCGATCTCGCGCAGTTCGCTGCCGCCGAAGGCGCAGCCGACTTCTATCTTGATCCGCTCCGCGGTGGCGTCGCCGATCAGGCTGCCGTAGCGGCGGCGGACATGGGCGACGATGGCCTCGTCGAAGCGGTCACCGCCGACCCGCACAGAGTCGCGGTAGACGATGCCGTTGAGGGAGATGATGGCAATTTCCGTGGTACCGCCGCCGATATCGACGACCATGCAACCGCTGGCCTCCTCGACATTGAGGCCCGCGCCGATAGCCGCGGCCATCGGTTCCTCGATCAGGCGCACTTCGCGGGCGCCGGCGTAGAGGGCGGATTCGCGAATCGCCCGGCGCTCGACCTGGGTGGACATGCAGGGGACACAGACCAGCACACGCGGGCTGGGGCGGATAAAGCGGGTTTCGTGAACCTTGGCGATAAAATGCTGGAGCATTTTCTCGGTCACCTGAAAATCGGCGATAACGCCGTCTTTCAGCGGCCGGATGGCGGTAATATTGCCCGGCGTACGGCCGAGCATGCGCTTGGCCTCCATGCCGACGGCTTCGATGGTTTTTTGCCCGTTATGGACACGGATGGCAACGACGGATGGCTCGTCAAGGACAATGCCCTTGTCGCGCACGTAAATCAGCGTGTTGGCGGTACCCAGATCTATGGAGAGATCATTGGAGAACACTCCACGCAATTTCTTCAGCATGAAAATTTGTACCTTAGTAACAACAATAGGGGGGCGGACCGGCCAGCCCTTTACGCTTCCCTACCAGTCTCGTCATAAAACGGTGAAAACTTCGCTGGAACACCGTGAATTCAGACCGATTTCCCGGTGCGAATGTTATTCGCGAAAGAGTATCAACGACAGGGTTTTTGGGCAAGGCGCAAATGTGTTAAGTTTAGCGCCCCGCCGCTATCCGGCGGCTCTACCCGGTTTTGAAAATGCCCATTGAGCAGGACGAAATAGAGAAAATTGCCGCCCTGGCGCGCATCCGCGTGGACACAGCCCAGGCCGCCGCGCTGGGCCAGCGCCTGACCGAGATTCTCGGCATGGTGGAACAGTTGCAGGCGGTGGACACCGCCGGCGTCGAACCGATGGCCCACCCGCTGGATGCCGTCGCGACGCTGCGCGCCGACGAAGTCACCGAATGCAACCGGCGCGACGCCTTCCAGGCCATCGCACCCGCCGTGGAAGACGGCCTCTACCTCGTCCCCAAAGTCATCGAATAGCCCCACCGGGCACAGCAGGATTCAACTATGCATGAGCTCACCATCGCCGAGATGGCCCGGGGGCTGCGTGAGAAGCGTTTTTCCAGTGTCGAGCTGACACAGGGCTTCCTCGATCGTATCGCCGCCCTCGACGGGCAGTACAACAGCTTTATCACGGTCTGCGCGGAACAGGCCCTGGCGGAGGCCGCGGCAGCCGATGCCGCGCTGGCGGCCGGTGACGCCGGCGCGCTGGCCGGTATCCCCATTGCCCACAAGGATATTTTCTGCACCGACGGCGTGCGCACCAGCTGCGCCTCGAAAATGCTCGACAATTTCGTGCCGCCCTACGACGCGACCGTGGTCACCCGCCTGAAACAGGCCGGCACGGTCATGCTGGGCAAGACCAACATGGACGAGTTCGCGATGGGCTCCTCCAATGAAACCAGTTTCTATGGCGCGGTGCGCAATCCCTGGGACCGCGAGCGGGTCCCCGGCGGCTCCTCCGGCGGCAGCGCCGCGGCCGTGGCCGCGCGCCTGGCCCCCGCCGCCACCGGCACCGACACCGGCGGTTCCATCCGCCAGCCCGCGGCCCTGTGCGGGATCACCGGCCTCAAGCCCACCTACGGACGGGTGTCCCGGCTGGGCATGATCGCCTTCGCCTCCAGCCTCGACCAGGGCGGCCCGATGGCGCGCAGCGCGCAGGACTGCGCGTTGTTGATGAACAGCATGGCCGGTTTCGACCCGCTGGACTCCACCTCCGCCCAGCGCGAGGTACCCGACTACAGCGCCGGTCTCGCGCAGTCGCTGGAGGGCCTGCGCATCGGCCTGCCGCGGGAATATTTTGGCGCCGGCCTCGACCCCGACACCGCGAAGGCCATCCATGCCGCCCTTGCCGAACTGGAGAAACTGGGCGCCACGCTGGTCGATATCTCCCTTGCCCACAGCGACCTCGCCATCCCCACCTACTACGTCATCGCCCCGGCCGAGGCCTCCACCAACCTCTCCCGCTACGACGGCGTGCGCTACGGCTACCGCTGCGAGGACCCGGCGGACCTGCTGGACCTCTACACCCGCAGCCGCGGTGAGGGTTTCGGCGACGAGGTCAACCGCCGCATCCTGGTGGGCACCTATGCATTGTCCGCCGGCTACTACGACGCCTATTACAAGAAGGCGCAGCAGGCCCGGCGCCTGATCAAGCAGGGTTTCGACGCCTGTTTCGAGCAGGTCGACGTGATTGCCGGCCCGACCACGCCCGGCCCGGCCTTCGGCCTCGGCGCCAAGAAGGACGACCCGGTGGCGATGTACCTCGAGGACGTCTACACCCTGGCGGTCAACCTCGCCGGCCTGCCGGCGATGTCCATTCCCGCCGGGCTGGCGGACAACTGCCCCGTCGGGCTGCAGCTGATCGGCCGCCACTTCGACGAGGCGCGCCTGCTCAACATCGCCCACCGCTTCCAGTCGGCCACCGACTGGCACCAGCTGACGCCCCCGGGAGGTGCCGCCTGATGCAATGGGAACCCGTCATCGGCCTCGAGGTGCACCTGCAGCTGGCCACCAAATCGAAGATTTTCTCCGGTTCTCCGACCACTTTCGGCGCCGCAGCCAACACCCAGGCCAGCGCGGTCGACCTCGCCATGCCCGGCATGCTGCCGGTGCTCAACGAGCAGGCGGTGCGTTTCGCGGTGATGTTCGGCCTCGGCATCGACGCCGAGATCGGCATGCGCTCGGTCTTCGACCGCAAGAACTACTTCTACCCGGACCTGCCCAAGGGCTACCAGATCAGCCAGTTCTCCGACCCGATCGTCGGCCGCGGCCATTTCGAGATCCAGCTGGAGGACGGCAGCACCCGGCAGATCGGCATCACCCGCGCCCACCTCGAGGAGGACGCCGGCAAGTCCCTGCACGAGGACTTCCACGGCATGAGCGGCATCGACCTGAACCGCGCCGGTACGCCGCTGCTGGAAATCGTCAGTGAACCCGATATTTACAGCGCAGAAGAGGCAGTGGCCTACCTCAAGGCCCTGCACTCGCTGGTCACCTACCTCGGCATCTCCGACGGCAACATGGCCGAGGGCTCGATGCGCTGCGATATCAACATCTCCCTGCGCCCGGCGGGCAGCGACACCCTGGGCACCCGCGCCGAGATCAAGAACGTCAACTCCTTCCGCTTCGTGGAAAAGGCCATCCACCACGAGATCGAGCGCCAGTCGGATATCCTCGACGACGGCGGCAAGGTGGTGCAGGAAACCCGCCTCTACGACGCCGAGCGCAATGAGACCCGCCCGATGCGCAGCAAGGAAGTGGCCAACGACTACCGCTACTTCCCGGAACCCGACCTGCTGCCGGTGGTCATCGACGAGGCCTACGTGAACGCGCTACGCGACAGCCTGCCGGAACTGCCCACCGCCAAGCGCAACCGCTTCGCCGAACAGTACGCGCTGTCCGCCTACGACGCCGGCGTGCTCGCCGCGGAGCGCCCGCTCGCCGACTACTATGAACAGGTGGTCGCCGCCTGCGGCGATGCCAAGATCGCCGCCAACTGGGTACAGGTGGAGCTGCTGGGCCAGCTCAACCGCAGCGACACCGCGCTGGCGGACTGCCCGGTCCCCGCGGACCGGCTCGGCGGCCTGATCGCCCGCATCCTCGACAACAGCATCTCCGGCAAGATCGCCAAGCAGGTGTTCGAGGCGATGTGGGCCGGTGAAGGCAGCGCCGATGAAATTATCGCCGCAAAGGGCCTGAAACAGGTATCCGACAGCGGCGAACTGGAAGCCATGGTGGACGAGGTAATCGCCGCCAACGGCGCCCAGGTGGACCAGTACCGCGCCGCCGACGAGGGCAAGCGCAAGAAACTGGTCGGCTTCTTCGTCGGCCAGATCATGAAAGCCAGCAAGGGCCAGGCGAACCCGCAGATGGTCAACGAACTGCTGGCGAAAAAACTGGGTTGAAGTAACGCCGGGCGCTGCGCGGCCGGCCATTTTGACAGGAGCCTTAGCAAGGTGAAAAAAGACAAGCAAAAGGTCATCGACGACGTCTGGACCGAGGACCACGTGCGCAGTTTCCTCGACGTACGCCCCCACGACGGCAGCGACGAGAACTTCTTCATGCTGCTGCGCGCCTACCAGAGCATGCGCGCGGAGGATTTCGAGCTGTTCATCGGCTTTTTCAGTGCGCAGAACCGCGACATCAACGCCCGCGGCAAGGACGGTCGCAGCGTACTGGAGATCGTCAGCGAACATGCCAAAGGGGGCGACTACGCCGCCATCCTGAAGGCCGCCGGCGCCGCCTGAGACAAAGCGTGCCGCTATATCCGCCCGGCCCGCTTTGCTATCCTAGGCGCCCCCTGTAACCGGCCACAGGAAAACCCGTGATTACGCTCTACGGCATCAAGAACTGCGACACCGTGCGCAAGGCCCGCAAGTGGCTCGACGAGCACAATGTGGACTACCAGTTCCACGACTTTCGCGAGGACGGCCTGGCGCGCGAGCGCGCGGCCAGCTGGCTGGACGCCCTGCCCTGGGACACCGTGGTCAACAAGCGCAGCACCTCGTGGAAGGCGCTGGCGCCGGCGCAGCGGGAAAGCATGGACAAGGCCGCCGCGCTGGAGGCCATCCTCGCACAGCCGACCCTGGTCAAGCGCCCCCTGCTCGACACCGGCCACGAACTGCACTGCGGGTTTTCCGCTGCGCAATACCAGAAAATTTTCGGACATCACACGCTCTAGGCGCCCTTCTATCGAGGGCACCTGAGCCGCAAGACACTACAGGTGAGAACATGACAGATTCGGCATTTGCCTTCGGCCTCGGCGTGGGCACCCAGAACAGCAAGGGCGAGTGGCTGGAAGTATTTTTCCCCCAGCCGCTGTTCGCACCGCCGCAGGCGCTGGTCAGCGCGCTCGGCGAGATCGACAACAACGCCGTCCTCGGCACCGAGCAACTGAAACACCTGCGCCAGGTGCTGGCCGAGGCCGGTGAAGACAAGCTCGCCGCCCTCGCCGGGCGCCTGCAGGATGCCGGACGCCCCGCGGTGGCAGTACTGCTGACCGAAGACCTGGCGCCCACCTGCGTGCCCGAGGGCTACCTCAAGCTGCACCTGATTTCCCACCGCCTGGTGAAGCCCCACGGCACCCGCCTCGACGGACTGTTCGGCGTGCTGCCCAACGTGGCCTGGACCAACGAGGGCGCCATCGACCTCGAGGAACTGGCCGAGCGCCAGCTCTCCGCCCGCCTGCGCGGCGCGGTACTGGAAGTCAGCTGCGTGGACAAGTTCCCCAAGATGACCAACTACGTGGTACCCGCCGGCGTGCGCATCGCCCACACCGCGCGGGTGCGCCTGGGCGCCTACCTCGGCGAGGGCACCACGGTCATGCACGAGGGCTTCATCAATTTCAATGCCGGCACCGACGGTCCCGGCATGATCGAGGGCCGCATCTCCGCGGGTGTCACCGTGGGTGAAGGCTCCGACCTCGGCGGCGGCTGCTCCACCATGGGCACCCTCTCCGGCGGCGGCAACATCGTGATCTCTGTCGGCAAGGAGTGCCTGATCGGCGCCAATGCCGGCATCGGCATCCCCCTGGGCGACCGCTGCACCGTGGAGGCCGGCCTGTTCGTCACCGCCGGCACCAAGGTCACCATGCTCGACGCCGAGGGCATGCCGGTGGAAACCGTCAAGGCCCGCGACGTCGCCGGCAAGGCCGACCTGCTGTTCCGCCGCAACTCCTCGACCGGCGCGGTGGAGTGCCTGACCAACCGTTCCGCCATCGAGCTGAACGCCGAACTGCACGCCCACAACTGAAGCTGGTCGCCGTGAACGCCACCTACGAACTGTGCTGCGAACTCATGCGCCGTCCCTCGGTCACCCCGGAGGACGGGGGTTGCCAGCAGCAGATGATGGCGCGCCTCGCCGCCATCGGTTTTGACTGCACGCCCCTGCGCTTCGGTGAGGTCGACAACTTCTGGGCGGTGCGCGGTAATAGCGGCCCCCTGCTGGTATTCGCCGGCCACACCGACGTGGTCCCGACCGGCCCCCAGAGCCAGTGGCGTACCCCGCCCTTCGAGCCGACCCTGGACGGCGACACCCTCTACGGCCGCGGCGCCGCGGACATGAAGGGCAGCCTGGCAGCCATGGTGGTGGCCTGTGAGGAGTTTGTCGCGGCGAACCCGGAGCACGACGGACGTATCGGCTTCCTGATCACCTCCGACGAGGAAGGCCCCGCGGTCAACGGCACCGTCCGGGTGATGGAGTGGCTGGCGGAACGCGACGAAAGCATCGACTGGTGCCTGGTCGGCGAACCCTCCAGCAGCGCGCACCTGGGCGATGTCATCAAGAACGGGCGCCGGGGCTCGCTCAACGCGACCCTGACCGTGAAAGGCCAGCAGGGGCATATCGCCTACCCCCACCTCGCCGACAACCCGATCCACCGGGCGGCCCCGGCCCTCGCCGCACTGGCCGCCGAGGTCTGGGACGAGGGCAACGAGTTCTTCCCGCCGACCTCGATGCAGGTCTCCAATATCAACGGCGGCACCGGCGCCACCAATATGATTCCGGGAGAGGTGGAAATCGTCTTCAACTTCCGCTTCTCCACCGAAGTCACCGACGCCGAACTGCGCCAACGCACCGAGGCCATCCTCGACGCCCACGAACTCAAGTACGCCATCGACTGGAGCCTCAGCGGCCAGCCCTTCCTCACCGCCAGCGGCGCGCTGGTGGAAGCGGCCCGCGAGAGTATCCGCGCGGAAACCGGGCTCGACACTGAACTGTCCACCGCCGGCGGCACTTCGGACGGGCGCTTTATCGCACCCTACGGTGTCCAGGTGGTCGAACTCGGGCCGGTCAACGCGACCATCCACAAGATCGACGAGTGCGTCCACGCGCCCGACCTGCCGCGATTGACGGCCATCTACCGCGGGATTCTGGAGCGGCTGCTGGGGGCTGTTTCCCCCTAGGTTGTGATTTCTGCCGTGGGGCGGGTTGGCGGCCTGGCGGCCGCTGCGTGGCCTGCGGGCGGGAAGGCTCTTTTACTCCATTCCGGGCGCTTGCGGCGCGTTAGCCTGTGGGTGCCCGGAATTGCCGCGGGGCTGCCGGGTGTTGAATTCGCTTGGAGGTTACATGCTACCTGGCTGCACGGTAGCTGGTGTGGTGGGCTGGCGCATCGCGGTGGTGAGGCGGTTCCGCTTGGGGATCGAGCTCGCACCGACGCCCTCCAAGTCCGTAAAAGAGCCTTCCCACCCACTGGCAACGCGG
>NZ_JBLWFK010000010.1:0-76000 GCF_048323675.1 Haliea sp. E17 | reverse complement strand
CCCCGATCAGTAATGGTCGGGGCGTTTTACTTTGTACCGTTCGATACTCTCCCATGGGGAGACCCGCTTTTATGCGTTGATTCTCTGCCCCGTAAAGCAGCCCCGCAGGTGCGGGGGTTGGGCGCCGCAGGCGTCGCGTAGCGATTGCAAGCAGCGCTTGCTACCCAAAGTAGGTCAGTCAGGCCTCCAGCACCTGCCCAACCCGAAAGTACCGTCATGCCCCCGCCAGCAATGACCGGGGTGTTTCACGTTGTACCACCCGAAATGCCTCACCCTCCACCAACAATTTATCCATTCACAAACCAACACCCTTCGGTATAAGGTCAGAACCATCACCAGAAGTGAAAACCGGGAACAAATAAATTATTCCCAGCTCAGGATGGCCGTAATGGCAGGACAGGAAGAAAACACCGTCAATCCACTAACCAGCAACAGCGCCCAGCGCTGGTTGTTGGCGCTTGCCATGCTCTACACCCTGTATTTCGCCCGTTCACTGTTCATCCCCGTCGTGCTTGCTCTGCTTCTGGCCTCAGTATTGAGTCCGTTGGTCAACCAGGCGCAGAAGCGGCACATCCCCAGGAGTGTCTCGGCATTTGTACTCCTTGCGCTCATCGGCCTGCCGCTGGCTGTGCTCGGCATCGAACTGGCGGAACCGGCGCAGAAGTGGATGAAGCGCCTGCCAGAACTGGGTATGGAACTGTCCGCGGAGTTCGACTCCCTGACCTCGTCTCTCGCGCCAGCAAAGGCGCCGCAGCCGGAAGCTGGACCGGAAAGCAGCGACCGCGGTTTTGACCTGTTTGCCTGGTTTCGCGATAGGGAACCGGAACCTGACAGGCCCCCCGCCAAGGCCTCAAATGGCGAACAGGATCCCTTGCGCGCCCAGTTGGTTAAAGGCGGGATTGAAGTTCTTGTTTCACTGCTCGGCGCTGCCCCTATCCTGCTGGTACAGATGCTCACCTTTCTGGTGCTCGTGCTGTTTCAGCTGATATTTGGCAAACGACTTTATGAAAGCGCTATTGAACTGTTTCCGCGCATGCGGGAAAAGCGCCGCGCGGTACTGGCGGTTACCCGCGTACAGAGGGAGCTGTCGCGCTACGTTCTTACCGTCAGCCTGATCAATGCGGGGTTGGCCATCGCGACATCGCTGGTGCTCTGGTTGCTGCAGGTAGAAGACGCCCTGCTCTGGGGAGTAGTGGTCGGTTTACTGAATTTCGCCCCCTATATCGGCCCGCTCGCCGCGATCTGTATCCTCGGTGTAGCGGGACTGGTGCAGTTCGGTTTCACCTGGGCTGCGCTGATCCCCGGTTTCGCGTATTTCTGTGTCAATCTTGTCGAAGCGCAGTTTGTGACTCCCCTGGTACTTGGGCGTCACATGCGGCTGAACCCGCTGATTCTCGTCCTCTGGATCATATTCTGGGGTTGGCTGTGGGGCGCGGCGGGCGTGCTGCTCGCGGTGCCCCTGCTGGTCAGCCTGAAGCTGGTGGCACAGCAGTTTGGCGTACTGGATTACTGGGTGCGTTTGATCCAGGCACGGGCCTGAGTATTGCGCAAGTCCGGCCGGAGTCGGCACACCGGGTGCCCCAGCGCAGAGCCGGTTTTGGGCCAAACAGATGCGACGAAAAAAGTACGCAATCGCATTGGTTAGTCGCCATAACCGACTATAGTATGGCCACTGGTGGCGCAAAGTCAGGCCACAATAACAGACTGCAACGTAGTGATAAGGAGTTCAGCATGAAGTCTTGTTTTTACCGGTTCGGTCGGGTCTCGGCGCTGGCTGCGCTGGGGTTTGTGTCTGTGGCATCTGTGGCAGACGTAGCCGAAGTCGTGTCCGGAGACGGAACCGCGATGACTTTCGAATACAAAGGGGACAAGTTGCGTGTCAACATGCCCGAGCAGCAGGGTTACATGCTGCTGCGCGATGCACACATGTACATGGTGACCAGCAATAACGGGCAGGTCATGGTCGTGGACATGAACAGCGCTTTCAAGATGTTCGGTGGCATGGCCGCAAGTGCTACCCCGGATATGGTGACTGGCGAGGTGCTCTCCATTGAGCCGACCGGACGCAAGGAGACCGTTGCCGGCATGAACGGCGAAGTCTATATCATCAAGTACACTGACGGCGACGGCACCAACCAGCAGGCGGAACTGGTGCTCTCGAACGACAAGCGCGCTGTGGGCTTCCGCGACGCGATTGCCAATATGGCGACAACCATGGGCAGCGCCGTGGAACAGGCGGGTTTCAACAAGGAAATGGAAAACGGGCGCAACGTGCAGAAGGAACTGGAAAAGCTCGACAAGGGTGTCCTGCGTTACGGCACCGACATGCAGGTGCGCTCGATTACCGCAACCACCGTTGCCGATGAGCGCTTCGTGCTACCGGCTGAACCTACCGACCTCGGTGCCATCATGGGCGGTATGACTGGCGGTGGCAGCGACAGCAGCGGCGGCGGACTCGGCGGCTTCTTCGGCAACAAGGCTGATCGCCAACAGGACCGGGTGGAGCAGAAAACCGATAACGCGGTTGATCGCGCAACAGACAACGCGGTGGACCGGGTACTCGACAAGGCATTCGGGAAAATCTTTGGCAACTGACAAAAGCCTGCGATACCCGGTAAAAAAAGCGCGCCACCAGGGCGCGCTTTTTTATCGGTAAAGTTCCTGTGCGGGTAGCTTGTCAGCTCGCGAGGGCGGATTCCAGCGCTGCCGCGAGTTCCGGGTTGTCCGGTGTGGTATCCGGTGCAAATCGCGCTATCACCCGGCCGTCGCGGCCGATGAGGAATTTTTCGAAATTCCACAGCACTTCGGGGGGCGAGGTGGGCGAGAGTCCGTGGCCTTCCAGGCGCGAGCGCATGGCCTGGTCGGAGTTTGAGGTACTCGGTGCCGCGCTGGTGAGCGCTGCATACAGCGGGTGTTTGGCCTCACCGGTGACCTGAATCTTGGAAAACATCGGGAAGGTCACGTCGTAACTGGTGCTGCAGAATTCCCTGATTTCCTCGTCTGTTCCCGGTTCCTGCCCGGCAAAGTCGTTGGCGGGGAAACCCAGCACTACGAGTCCATCGCTGGCGTATTGCCGGTAAAGCGCTTCAAGGCCCTCATACTGCGGCGTCAGTCCGCATTTGGAGGCGACGTTCACCACCAGGCAGACCTTGCCTGTGAATTCACCCAGGGTGGTTTTGTTGCCGTCGATGGTGGTGAGGCTGATGTCGGTCAGTGCTGTCATGGTTATTTGCTCCTTGGCATCGGGATAAGCGTGGTGCTGCCGAGCATAGCACCTTTCAGGTGTAATCCCGCAGTTGCTGGAACGAAGTATCAGCATGTTCTTCCAGCTGAATCTGGAAGGTTTTGGTCAGCATACCCATGGTGCAGTAACAGCCCACCAGAAACACCAGCTCCATCAACTGGGTTTCGGAGTACTCCTGCGAAAGCCCGGCCCAGGTCGGGTCGCCGATGACAAAGTCGCCCATCAATTCCTCGACCGCCAGCATCAGCAGGTGGTCGAATTCGGACAATCCTGAACCCGACCCTTTGACCGCGTCGATTTCCGCGGCGCTCATGCCGGCGTTCAGTGCGATATTGACGTGGTGTTCCGCCTCGTAGGTTTCACCGGCCAGTGCCAGAATCCGGAGGATGACGATTTCGCGGTCCCGGGGTGGCAGGCTGGTATTGCGAATCAGCCGGGCGAGGTAGGGCAGGAACAGCTCATACATGTCGGGGTGGCGAACGGTGACCCGGGCGAAATTCATTTCCGTCCAGTCACCCACCAGGGTCTTTTGCCGCTCACTGAAGTCCGCCACTGGCAGGGGTGGCACTCGCGGTGTCTGCTGGGGCATGTTACTGGTCTCTCTATCGTGAGTGATGTGCCTGGAGGTCGTGCTGCGGCGCGATTTCCGGGCGGGTAGCCCTTATCTTAGGAGGCCCGTCGTCGGGGTGTTCGACCACGGGCGACTTTCTTTCTGCACAAGCTGTATCCGTACCTGTAAACCTGCGCTGGGTCTACCGGGGTCTTGTTCTCCATCGTACACCCTGTTCAATACAAGTCCGTCCGCGTGGATTATGATGCTGGCAGTGCAGCAAAAGCCCGCAACGCTGACTGCACGAGCATAAGGCGGTATCGCAATCGCCCGGGACCGATGGGGTCCGGCGTGTCATAACTATAAGGATAACCAGGTGAAAGTATTTCCCGGCTGGTGGCAGGTGGCTGCCGCCCTTGTGCTGCAGGCGGCAAGTTCTGCCAGCGTTTTCACTGCCTACAGCGTTATTGCCGTGCCCCTGCAAGAGGAATTCCAGCCCAGTCGTATGCTGCTGATGATGGGGATTACGGTGGCGGCACTGGCGGCGGGAACCCTGGGTACCCCGATTGGCGCAGCCATCGATCGTTACTCGGTGCGCCTGCTGATGCTGGTGGGCGCGTTTTTGCTGGGTAGCGGGTTCATGCTTTTGTCGCTGGTGGAATCGATGTCCCAGGTAATCTGGGTCTACCTGCTGCCGCTGGCGCTGGGCTGCACCCTCACCGGACCGGTGGCCAGCTCGGCCCTGCTGGCGCGCTGGTTTACCCGCCGCCGCGGCCTTGCCATGAGCCTGGCCGCCAGTGGGGCCGCGGTCGGCGGCCTGCTGATACCGCCGCTGTTACAGTTCCTCATCGAGCACTACGAATGGCGCCAGGCCCTGCGTATCTACGCGGTTGCGATCTGGGTGATTACCCTGCCGCTGGTGGGGCTGCTGGTTATCAACCGCCCCGCCGACAGGAACCTGAACCCCGACGGCGGGGCCGCCGGTTCCGGCTCCGCTCGCGCCATAGCAGCGGAATCCCATAGCATTGGCACCTTCCTGCGCGACCGGAATTTCTGGCTGCTGGCGGTCGTGCTCGGCGGCCTGCTCGCCGGTCCGATGGGGCTGGTCAGTAACCTGCTGCCCCTGGTGATGGATAAGGGCATTGTCGCCAGCGACGGGGCACTGCTGATTTCCATCCTTGCAGCCGCCGGCTTTGCCGGCAAACTGGTCAGCGGTATAGTCGCCGACCGGGTCAGTCACCGCCTGATGCTGGCCGCGATAGCCCTGGCGGTTGCCGGCGGCAGTCTTGGTTATGTATATGGCGCCAGCTTCCAGTCCCTGGCCCTGTACAGTGTCATCCTCGGCTTTATGCAGGGCGGTGTGGTGCCCCTGTGGGGGTTGATCCTGGCTAAGGAATACGGGCCGGACAGCATGGGCCGGTCGATGGGGCTGATGGGATTCCTGATCATGCCCTTTACCCTGGTCGCCGCTCCCCTGTTTGGCTGGGTTTACGACACCATGGGGAGCTATGACCCCATACTGGAGGCCTACGTGCTGTTCCTGCTCGGCGTTCTGGTCATTATCGCATTGCTGCGCCCGGAACCCCGGTCTACCTTGTCCCGGGCGCTGTAGCGGGGGAACTGCTCTCCCGGGATGTTTCAGCTGCGCTGCAGGAGTAGTTCCCGGGTGGCGTCCACACAGGGCTGCAGTAATTCCCCGAACGCCGCCTGATCGGATACTCGCGAGCGCATAGGCAACTCCAGGCCGACAAAGACCTCTGCTGGAATCGCATTGAGGATGTCCAGCAGCGGGAGCTGCCCTTCCCCCGGGGGCAGGCGCTCGTAAGTGGCCTCCACCGCGTATTCTTCGATCACCGGCTCGAGAGGGGCATCGCAGACCTGCAGGTAACCGATGGTTCCCGGCGGCAGAGTGGCGAGATCCGCCGCGCTGGATCCTGAGCGATGCAGGTGGAGCGTGTCGATGAGGATACTGAAATTGTCGCGATTCACCTGCTGCCGCGCGCGTAGTGCACCGGGCAGGTCGGCGATGGCGAGACCGGGGACGAATTCCAGCACCACGTCCATGTCCTGTTCCGCGGCCATTTCCGCCAGGTAAGCAAACTGGTCGTGGCTGCGGTTGAGGTCCGGGTCGAAGCTCAGGGTGCCGATGCGCGAGACATCCATCTCCCGCCACAGGGCCAGGGACGCCTTCTGGTCGCGAATGTCGCTGCCCGGGGTGATCCAGAATCCCTCGCCCATGGAGATCGATACGCCGCGGTCGCGCATGGCGGCCAGCATCTCCCGGCGCAGGCCGGGGTTGTCCCTCAGGGACCAGGTGCCGAACCCCATCACATCATCGACGACAGGGCTGAATCCCGTGGCAATCCACGGGCAGCCGAGATCGGCGGCGAGGTTTACAAATTCGACGGGCGGCATGCCCAGCACACAGAGATGTTCGAGGCCGATCGCCGTGTCGTTAATCATGGGAGGAGGCGGCGCCCAGCACCGCGTAGGAGGGGTCGTTGCGATCGCGGCTCCCCTGGCCGGTGGGATTGCCCATCGGCGTGACCTCGCGGATATCCTCGAGGTCGATCAGCGCCGTCCGGCGATTCAGTGCCCAGCGACCCTCGCGCTCCGACCACTGGTCGATATAGCGGCTGCAGAGGGTCAATTCCATCAGGCGCCCGTCCTGCTGCACCCGCACTCTCGCGGTCACATAGGCTTCACTGCCAGCCCTATCGCCGTCCACGTCGACCAGGATATTGGACACCTGGTGGGAGTGGCCGACCGTCTCGCGGTGCTGGGCGCAGATCTGGTCGATCAGCCCTGGGCCGTCGCCGCGGTAGTAGTCGCCGTAGTCAGCATAGGATTCGGAGTGCCACAGGGAGTGGCCAAGTTCGGGGTCCAGGCGATCCACGGCACGGCAATAGCGGTATATCTGGTCGGTGATGGCCTGGCGGGCTTCGAGGTAGCGGGCGGATTCAGTTTCGGTCATAGGCAGCGCAACTGTCCTCTGTGGGTTATTGTTGTCGATGCGAATCGCCGGGCAACGGCCTTCGCTGCGTTCTCGATCTTACTACCCCCCCAGGGGAACGGACAGAGGCATTTGCGCCCCGGCTTATAGAGAAGCACACCGCCGAGTCAGGATTACGATAATTTAATGTTCTATCGAAAGTGTCACAGGCTGCCCATGCCGCCGGGAGTTGCACAGGCACTGCTGCGCCACGGATAATGGACAGTTCTGTATATAACGCCTCGCACAAAAGGAGAACCCAATGAGCACACCATCGCAGAAGAGCAAGGTGACCGCGCTGTCCACAGCGGGTGGCGCCGGCTCTGACTGGCCGCCGCGCTGGCATACGCTGGACCACGGAATCCGCGTCGGTCGCTATATCGATGCCGAATTCCAGCAGATGGAGTTCGACAAACTCTGGACCAAAGTCTGGCAGGCCGCCGCGCGAATCGACGAGATTCCCGCAATCAACGATTTCACGGTTTACGAAATCGGTGACCAATCCGTGTTCCTGGTCCGCACCGGCGAGGACACGGTCAAGGCCTATCACAACGTCTGTCCCCACCGCGGCACCGCGCTGGCGGAAGGCTCCGGCACTTTCGATCACGGCAACATCATCTGCCCCTTCCACGGCTGGCGCTGGAATACCGAGGGCGACAACGAATACGTGCTGGCGCGCGAGGAATTCCGCGGCGGCAAGCTCTGTGATGCCGACGTCGCCCTGAAGAGCCTGCAGGTGGAAATCTACGCCGGGTTTGTGTTTATCAATTTCGACAAGGACTGCATGCCGTTTGACGAGTTTATCGCCCCGGTACGACAGTTGCTGGATGACCTCAATACCAAGGAAATGCGCCACTACTGGTGGAAGGCGATCCCGGTGGCCTCCAACTGGAAAGTCGCCCAGGAGGCGTTTTTCGAGGGCTACCACGTTCCCGCGACCCACCCGCAACTGGAGACCGCAGCGGCGGACTTTATCTACGGGGCGGATATTGAGGGCGAGTTCGAAGCCTATAATCACCACAACGTGGATTATGAGCGTTTCGCCAATGGCCACGGTCGTTTCTTTGCCGGTCGGGCGAGTAACTACCAGGGCAACGTAAAACGCCTGATGGCGGACAAGGACCCGGTGGACGCCATGGCTGACCGCCTGCAATTGCTGGTGGACGGCATGGACGCCCAGGTGCTGCAGGCCGACGTCGACCTGCTGCGCTCATTGAAGGGCAAGGTCGAGCCGGAAAAGCTCGGCGCCGAATACATGCGCGTCCTGTACGAGGACGCGGCGGCGAAAAACCGGCCAATGCCCAAACCCAGCCCGGAAATCCTCAGTATGTGGGGCGGCATGATCTTCATTTTCCCCAACCTGATGGTATTCCCGCAGGCCGGCAACGCGATGATTTACCGCACCCGGCCGCATCCCACCGACCAGAACCGCAGTACCTTCGAGATCTACTCGACGCGCTCCCTGCCCGCGGATGCCCCGCGCGAACGCGCCGTGGTGGAAGTTGTGGAGGATGTGGAAGACCCGGCACAGGTCTACCTGATTCCCCGCCAGGACCTCGGCAACCTCAAGCGTATCCAGAAGGGCCTGCGCTCCCGGTCGATCAAACAGGTCTGGCTGGCCAGTGAGAACGAGAAAATCATCCTCGGCATGCACCAGGAACTGGACAAGTACCTGCAGGCGGAAGACTGACAGTCCCCCCGGAAAAAACGCCGCGCTCCAGCGGCGTTTTTTTTGCGCGGAAACCCTACTGCGCGGGCGGGGCGTAGCCCTCGACGATAAACCCGCGGTAGTCCGCGGCCAGTTGCCGGTGCTTTGAAGCCTCCTGGTACTCGGGGCTGAAATACCAGGCGCGGGCGTCCTCGACGGTGGGAAACTCCAGTACGACCAGACCATCGGCAGGCTCGCCCTCGATGGTCTCCATCGCGCCGTATACCGCCAGGGGCTTCAGGTTGTACTGGCGCGGGTCCGATTGCCGCTGCTGGTATTTCGCCATTTCTTCCGGCGTGTGAATCTCGCTTTCGCGAATAAAAACGACATATGCAGGCATGCTTGCTCCTTGTTGTTACTGGTACTGGTGGGTTTGAAGGCTCAACGCTTGTTCCAGGCGTCGGGGCCCGCGCGGTGCCATTTGCGAAATTCCTGGATACCGTAATATTCCTGGTCTTCGCCGACGGCACCCGTAAAGCCGTCGTAATCCCACTTGAACTGGGTCCACCACTGGCCGCGATCGGGGAACAGCATGAACTCCGCCGGCACCCAGGCCTTGCCGAGCGCGTGCAGGGTGCGGCCGAGGGTGTCCACGGTCTCGATCTCGATGACATCCGGGCGCGCACCGTCGCGCGCCACGACGCGGCGGATACCGCCGGTCACCGGGGCGATCCTGCCGTCGCGCAGGATGTAGCCGCCGACGATGTCGGTGTCGCGGGTTGAGTGGCGGTCTTTGGCGAGAATGTGGAACCCGGTATGTTCATCGGCTGTCGACCAGGTGTAGCCGCCGGACATGGTGGATTCCAGGAAGCGCGGACCGTGTGAGCCGTCGCGGATGGAGAAACAATCGACGTCGTAGCGTTCACCCTCGAGGATCACCGTGCCACGGATGCGTCCCGGCTGCTCGAAATGCAGCTTGAAGGCGCGTTCCAGGCCCGGCTGGACACCGATCTCGTTGGGTTCTGCGATGGCTTCGAATTCGAGGTCCAGTTTGAAATCATTGCGGTCGTAGCCGAGCCGGTAACGTTGCAGTGGCTCGATTACCTGCAGTGACATCGACCAAGGTGCGGTCCAGTTGTATTTGTCGTAATCGACACCGAAGCGGCCTTCCGGCATAACCCGCATCAACTGCCAGTCGAAATAGGGGAACTCCCATACGTGCTGGCCGGAGCGATCCCACATGGCGGGACCGCCGAGCAGGCAGTTCATGTTGGGGCGGAAGTGGTTGTAGAAAAAACCGTTGATGCCGCGCTCCGGAATCGCCCAGGAAAACCAGGAGCTTTCCGCCCAGTAGGGGTCGTCGCTGAAGTTCAGGTTGAAATGGTCGGCGATATCCGGGCTGAGGCTCATCTGTCGGGCTCCCTGTTGTTATTGGTACTTTCCCGGGTTGAGTTCCGGGGAAAACAAACCCAAGTTTCTTTATGCCTGCTGCATGCTACAGTGGAGGTTGGAAACTTACTACCATTCACCCCTGATGGAGGTGATAAATGGCCAGAATAACGATACGCACCCTGGATGACGTTGTCATTGCCGCGGACAGTCGTCCGGAACTGGAAGCCAGGCATTATTTTTCCGGGCCCGGCGAACCCCTGCAGTTGTGCTGGAACCGGCTGGATGCCGGCGTGGCGCTCACGCTGCCGGGCACTTCGGCTGCTTGTCTCGTCTATGTACTCGGCGGCAGTGTATCTGCCGGCGGACGGGCGCTGGCCGAGGGCAGCAGCGCGATTGTGGAGCAGGGTGCCTGCGAATCCTTTGTCGCGGGGGAGCAGGGCGCTGTGCTGCTGGTGTTCCGCGCCAGCCAGTGCCCGGCCGGTGTCCGGGGCGGTGGCAGTGTGCACCTGTTGCCGACAGAAAGGGTGCCGCGCACGGACAGCTTCCACGGCACCGAGGGGGTTGCCGGGGGGTTGCACGCGGACGCCAGCTGCAGTGGCTGCCAGCTCTGGTTACACGAGCAGGCCTACCGGGATGCCGACAGGGAAACCGCCCTGCACTCCCATTCCGAAGACGAAATCATATTTATCACCGGCGGACAAATCCGTTTCGGCCGGGATCGCTACGGCCCGGGTACAGCCATTGCCATCGCTGCAAACGCACGCTATGCCTTTTTCAGTGGGGAGGGCGGTTTGCGGTTCATTAATTTTCGCGCTGCCTCGCCAACCTACAGGTCTGCCGACGGCAAAACGGTTCTGGATGAGGCGGAGCTCTGGCGCTCGGCACTGGGAACGCCGCACTACCTGGCGCCTGTCAGCTGAAGATTTTCCCGGGCATTAAAAAAGGGGGCACGCAATGTGCCCCCTTGCTGCGCCGCCCCTGACTAGAAGTTGATGGCGACGTCCATTCCCCAGGTCATCGGTTCGCCGTAGGTGTTGATGTCGAAACCGAAGGAACTGTAGATATTCACCCCGAAGTTGTAATAACCCTCGTCGGTAAGGTTTTTACCCCACAGGGCGAAACTCATCGTGCTGTCGCCGGGTCCATTCAGCTCTTCCAGTGCGATGCGCGCATTCCACAGCTGCAGATCCCCGGAGGAGTTGCGTTCCGGCACCGGCGTCAGGAAGGTCATTTCGTCGCGGTAGCTCCAGTCGGCCCGCGCCTTGAATACGCCGAAACTCAGGGGGTACTCGTAGGTCAGGTTGGCACTGGCGGTGTTGTCGGGCGAGTAGGGGAAGTTCGCCATGTCGGAGAGGTCCTCGCCACTCGCACCCTCGTACTCGATATATTCCTTGTGGGTGTAGCCGTAGTTGAGGCCGGCGCGCCAGTGATCGGTCAACTGGGCGAGCATCTCGACTTCCGCGCCGTAGATTTCCACCACGCCGGCGTTGCGCTGGATACTCACCAGGTTGACCGGATCGAACTGGTTGACGCGCTTGTCATCGTAGTCGCTGAAGAACACCGAGGCGTTGACCTGGAAGCGGTTGTCGAAAGTGGACTTCAGGCCCAGTTCATAGGCGAGGATGGTTTCCTCCTTGAAGCCGACGACAAAATCCTCGGGGCGGATATCGCGGGCGTTGTAACCGCCGGACTGGTAGCCGGTACTGATCTTGGCGTAAGTCATGATGTCGGGCGTCCAGTCATAACCCAGTGACACCAGCCAGGAAACGTTGTCGAAAGTGTCCCCGGCGCCGGGATAGACATAGTTGCCGAGCACGGGATCGCCCTTCAGGTTGTCCATGTACAGGACCGGCCCGGTGCCAGTGCCAGGCACCAGTGCCTTGTCCATCTCACGGTCTTCCTCCGTGTAACGGGCGCCAGCAGTCAGGTTGAGAGCGTCGGTAAAGTTGTAGGTGCCCTGGCCGTAGACCGCCCAGGCCTCATTCTCGTAGTTGGCGATGTTGGCGGCGGCTGAGCCGGCGGCGGTAGTTTCGTTGAACAGGTCGCCTTCCTCATCCATGTAGAATACGCCGAGCGAGTAATCCAGGCTCGAGTTGAACGCGCTGCCCAGCAGGCGGAACTCCTGGGAGATACTCTCGTATTCCTGGTTGTCCCGGGTGATGATCGCGGGGGGTATGGGCGGATCGGGGAAGGTGGCACCGACGGGCGCACCATCCGAATCCGCCTCGCCATAGTTGTCCATTTCACGGTAGCCAGTGAGTGAAGTGAGGGTCAGATTGTCGCCGAGTTCCCAGTTCAGGTTGAGCGAATGACCTTCGACTTCGGTCTTGGCGATCATGATGTGCTCGACCGAAATACTGGTCGGACGCTCGCTTTCCTTTGTCTTCGCATAGGGGGCAAGCACGCCGCCAAAGAATGTCGCGGGGTTGGTCCTGGTGGTCCAGGGAGACTCGGGAATCTCGTCGATATTGGTGTAATCGTACATGTAGGTCGCAGTGAAGTTGTCGGTGGGAACCCACTGCAACTGTGCGGCGAAAACCTCGCGGTCGACTGTGCCCAACTCATCCTGGGGGCTCGAGGCAGTCTTGCCGCCCTGCATCAGGGGCGGCAGGCCGAAGTGGTTGTCCTGGATGCCGTCGCGGTTGAGCAGCCCGCCATTCACTTTGACGTTCAGTTCGCCCAGTGCGCTGTCATCCCCCAGCAGGGGCACGTTGAGCATGCCGCGCAGGTCCCTGCGGCCATAGTTGCCGGCGGTCGCCTGCAGGTTGCCCTCGAACTCGTCGGTGGGTTTGCGAGTGATGTAGTTGATGGCGCCGCCCATGGTGTTGCGCCCGTACAGCGTCCCCTGAGGCCCCCGCAGTACCTCGATACGCTCGAGGTCGAGGACGTCCAGCAGCGAACCGACATTCTTGGCGATAAGGACGCCGTCCAGGTACACGCTGACCGCGGGATCAAAGGTGATCAGCGTTTCCGAGTTGCCAATGCCGCGGATATTGAAAGAAATCCCCGTACGCCCGCCCACGTAGGGCTGCGCATTGAGGTTGGGCACCAGGTTGCCGATGTCGAGGCCGTTACTGATACCGAGGTCGCGGATCGTCTCGCTGCCCAGGGCGCTCATGGAAATCTGCGTCGCCTGCAGGGTTTCCTCGCGGTGTTCCGCGGTGACGATAATCTCTTCAAGCACCCCGCTGCCCTGGGCAAATGCCGGGATACTGTTCAGGGCCACGGCCAGGGCCAGTGGAGCCTGTACAAAACGGAGGGGGTGAGGGTGGAATTTGTAGGTCATTATCATTCTCCAGGTGCACATGGCGGTTATTGTGTTTTTTGGCCGGGAAGGACAGACAAAGCCGGTGGCGAGAGGCTGCAGTGCGAGCAAGACGAAAATACGGGCGGGCACCCCGGGAGGGGGGACACGCCGACAGGCGGAGAGTTCGCTTGCGGTGAGTTGCGCACGTAACCAGGTCTCTCTGTCTGTCCGGATTAGAAAGTCCGGACTAATGTATTATTAATTATGGTCAACAAAGCCCTGTATCCAAGCCTATGCCTAATTTCCCGTTTATGAAAGACCATACAAAAATAAATGGCACGCTTCAGGTAATATTACCTGTAAATTGAACGCAGGCCGCCCGCGCCGGGGGAATAAAGGGATATCCGCGAAGGGGGTTGGCCGGATACGGGAATCTCGACTACGCTATACAGCTGAAACCAACATGGAGAACGCGCAGATGCGTAAAAGCCTGATTTTTATACCGATTATGCTCCTGGCCGGATGTTCGACTGGCGATATCGCATTCAATTCGCCCTATGACCTGGATCGTGACGGTGTGATGGACGCGCGCTGCCCGGGGATGGAATACGACACCAGCAAGCACACGTTCTACGGCTGGCGCTCCAAGGCTTCCGACACCTGCGAAGAGCAGGCAGCCAGCGGCAGCTGATACCTGCGGGCCGCATCTCGCGGCCCGTTTTTATTCCCGCCTACGCAAGGTACTGGCCGATGTCCACCGCGTCGACCTGGGCCGGTTGGAGGTATTGCTCGGCATACCGCCGGTAAGTGCCACTGGTCAGGAATAGTTCGAAGCAGTCCCTGTCGATGTGGTTGTCAGCCACCATCCGGGCCATGATAGCGATGGCGACGCTCACCGGCTTGGCTTTCTTGTAGGGCCGATCAGCGGCGGTGAGAGCCTCAAATACATCCGCTATCGCCAGCAGGCGTTCCGGTATGCTCAGCGCATCGCCGGGCAGTCGCCGGGGATAGCCGTCGCCTCGCATGGTCTCATGGTGGGTAGAGGCATAGCGCGGCACATTTTTCAGTTCCTCGGGGAAGGGCAGGCTTTCCAGCATCTTGATGGTGCTGATCATATGCTCGTTGATCTTGAAGCGGTCTTCCGGTGTCAGGGTGCCGCGGGAGATCGACAGGTTGTAGAGCTCGCCCTGGTTGTACAGGTGCTGCGGAATATCCATGTGTATGCCGTACTCGGGCGGGTAGTCGGTGGCGGCGGTTCGTTCCACGATGTGTTCCGGCTTGTCGGCCAGCAGCGGCTCGTTAACGGGCAGTGCGGGCTCGTCGCCGCGGTGGCGCAGTTCCTCCACCGGCGACAGTCCCAGGCGATCGCTGAATCGGCGCTGCCAGGTCTTCTGCGCGATGGCCCGCAGGCGTTGCTGTTTTTCCTCGTCAAAATATTCCCCGCCGACATTGCACTGGGCGATGAATGCAAAGTCGTCCTGCAGTTCGCGCTGCACGGCCACGAGTTGTGCCTGTAATTCAGCGCGCTGCTCGGGGTATTGCTGCAGCGCTTCCCAGAAATGGATTTCCGCGTCCCGCGACAGGACTTCAAAGCGCATCCTGACTTCGTGAATGCGGTTGTAAATGGTCTCCAGCTTGCTTCCCTTGTCGACCACATGTTCCGGGGTGGTGATCTTGCCGCAGTCGTGGAGCCAGGCCGCAATGCGGTATTCCCGCCACTGGTCCTCGCCTTCCAGGCGAAACTGGTTGAAGGGCGGTGCCTCGGATTCGCTGGCCGCGCGCGCCAGCATCAGGGCCAGTTCGGGGACGCGGGCGCAGTGGCTGGCGGTGTAGGGTGACTTGTCGTCGATGGCCTGGGCGATAAGCTGGATGAACGAATCCATCAGGGCGCGCTGGGCGGCCTCATAGGTGCGGATGGAATCGACCATTTCCACGAGGGACTCGGAAAGGTCGTCGAGTTCAAGGATGTGTGTGCGAACACGCTTTACTTCGTCCAGTTTGCGGTCCCGGACCTTGTCGTTTTCCGCCGCCAGTTGTTTTACCGGTCGTACAATAGGTATGGCGAACAGCCAGGAAAGGGGTAGTAACAGCAGCAGGAAAAGCGCAGTGATTTTGATGGAGAGCTTTACCTTGTCCAGGTAGGGGTTCATTACCGTCGTGACGGGCGTGAGAATCCCGAGGTACAGCGAGTCTTCATCGGCATCCTCTATACCGCCGATATAGGCAAATTCCTCCTGGCCATTGATGTCCAGGGTGGTGAGTTTGCCCCATTGCTCCGGGTTATTCGCAATAGTGACGATGTCGCTGCTGGGAACGGTTTCTGATTCCACAGTGACCTGGCTGCCGTCGAACTGCAGCCACTTGTTCGCCAGCGCCATTTTTTGCGCCGGACCCAGTGCGGCAATCGCCCTGTCGATTATCGCGCGCAGTCGCGGTTGGTCACTGTGCACGACGATATGCATTTCGCCGAAAGTATCTTCGAATCCCAGGTCGACGGGGCTGACTACTTTCACACCGTCGATGTAATAGTGGCTGATGATGTACTGCAGGATCACCTCCATATCGAGGGCTGCGCTGACCTCACCGGTTTTGACTTTTCTAATGGCATCGAGGGTGGATGAGGCTTCAACGATTTCGATTTCCGGATAGTGTTCCCGCACCACCGGTAAAATGGCCCAGCCTGCAGGTATCGCCAGTTTGCGGTTTGCCAGTTGTGCCAGCGAAGTCAGTTCCCCTGAATCGCTGGCCGATACCAGGGCGTAGGGGAAACTGGCGTAGGGTCGGCCGGGATCACCCTTGCCGGCGGTATCCAGCCTGGCAGAGGCCGACTGCAGCAGGTCTATCTTGCCTTCCCGGAAGCGTCCCACCAGTTCCTCCCAGTTGTAGCCATTCTCAAAGCGGACCTGCACTCCCAGCATGCGTGCAATCAGGTGAATGACGTCGACGGAGTAGCCCCGCGGACCACCGCCCTGGGCGTAATCGATCGGCGGCCAGTCCATTTCGTTGGAAACCACCAGCGTACCCAGGCTTTTCAGGTACAAGCGGTCCTCGCGACTCAGGGGGAAATCCGGCAGGGGAATTTCTGCCGCGGTATCGCTGCCGCGCATGCTGGATGCGACGACCAGGCCGTCCCGGTTGAACAGGAAAAGCTTGCTGTCCAGCGAGACCCGGGTGTTGGCGAGATTCTCCGATATGGTTCCCAGCGTGGTATCGATGCCGATCACCGCGCGGGTATTGTTTATCCTGCGGGAGAGTGTGCGGCCGGGTTCGCCGGACTGTGCAAACAGGTATGGCGCAGTGGCTTTGATAGTGTCCGAGTCAACGGAATCGCGGTACCAGGGCCGCTCGGTGACATTGAACTGGGTTGCCTCGCTGCGCGTCGCCCGCAGGGCCAGTGCGGCGGAAAGATACTGGTATTCCCGCAGTCTTCCCTCGGGCGTTTCCTTGACGGTGACCACGACCCAGCGGTCCGAAGGGAGGGCGAGCAGGGTTTTCCGGGCGAGGTGGCTGGCATTCAGGTTGACGATTTCATAGAAACTGCCGTCCTCGCGGCCTACATAGATACCGTAAAACAGGGGATTGTTCTCCAGGACCTTCAGGAACGTCCGCAGCAACTCGTTTTCCCGCGCCGCAGGGTTTGCCAGTTCACTGTTCTGCGCCAGCAGGTCGAGGATGTTGACGTTCAACTGGCGGATGCCGGCGAGTTCCCTGGCGATACCTTCCGCCGTTGAGGTGTACAGCTCGGACGCGGCGCGGCGACCCAGCGAATCACTGAAATGATATTGCAGGCCGATCGCGACGGTCGCAGTAAGTGCGGTGGCGATGACAAAGACTGTGACAACGGTCAGGCGAATGGATGTTCGCGGTGTCGCGATGATCAATGGCAGGCCCCGGTCCCCGAGAAATTTCAAGAACTAAAGCACATAACGCGCTCGATTGCCCGTGACCCGGGTGGCATTTGGGCAAAAAAAAACCGCGGCAGGTGCCGCGGTTTACTGGTTCTGGCGAGGAGTCGCCAATGGCCCCGGGTTCAGCAATCATTCGGGTCCGGCGGAGCGGTATTCACAGCCGTGGCAAGGCAGCTCCAGGTGTTGGATGCTTCGCCCGCCGAGATCGTGATTTTCGCGGTGCGGTCAGCGGCCGACGGCGTGGATTCCGAGCACGAGTTGTATTCCACGGTGCCCGGGCTCACGTCGAAGGCAACCCCGAAGGCGCCGGGAAAGGTCTCATTGGTCACGGTGGTGGAGCCCTGCGCAACAATCGAGCAGAGATTCTCACTCTCGGAGGTGGCTGCTATTTCGGTACCGTTCTTGGGCCTGTTGTTGAAGAAGTCCGAGACATAGGCGGTATAGCTGCCGGAGCCGAGTATGCTGCCGGGGGCTGCGTAGGTGGTGCCATTCTTGTAGAGCTGCAGCAGCAGGTCTGCGGGCTCAGCAGCCATGACGAGTATGGTGCTGTCGTAGACGTTCACCAGTTCCCGGCTGCACCAGATTCCGTCCCCTTCTTCGGGGCAGAGCAGGCCGTTGTAGACCGCGGTCTGGCCCTGGTTGGGGTAGCCGTTGTTCGGGTCGTCGCCGTTGGCGTCAAAGGTCTGGTTATTGTTGAAATCAGTGAAGATTTCTTCGGAACCGGCTTTGCACACCAGCAGGTCGGGGTTGTTGATGCAGGTCTGGGTCGCAGGGTCGAACAGGCCGTTCTCGTTGTGGTCGAGGAACGCCTCGGTGATATTGGCGAACAGGTTCAGGTCGGCTTCCGCCTTGTTGTAGATCCCGTCACCATTGCGGTCGACGAAAGACTCTTCGCCAATGGCGGTAACCAGGACCGTGGAGCGGCCACCGCGGATATAGCCCAGGTCAGCCGGGCAGGGAATGCTCGGGCCATTGTGGCTCGGGCAGTTGGCAGTGGTGCCATAACCCTGGACCAGATCCTGGTTTTCCGGAAGGGTGGGCAGGCGCGGAGCGCTGCTGGTCCACTTGACGGAACACTCGCCGGTTTGCGGAGTGCCGCCCTCGCGGTCGCCATTCCTGCGGCCGGTTTCACATGAGGGGTCAATGGTGCCGTACTCGGTGGTAAATACCGCTGCGGTACCATCGGGAACCGGGTTGTTGAACTTGTCGGCCATGCGGACGGTCAGCGTTTTTTCAATGCCGTCCATGGTCAGCGCCTGTTCCACGACAAAGCCGCCTTCGACCGACAGGGAGATCGAGTTCTGGTCAGGCAGGCCCGTGCTGACGGTCAGGATATCGGAGACAGCGGACACCTGGATGCCGTCGCCTGAGTCAGTCGTGGCGAGGACACGGACCACGGTAGCGACGTCACCGGCTGCCACTGTGGTGGAAATATTGCCGTCCGCATCGCTGATGGCGGCGTTGGGCGTCAGTGATACACCGCCGATTTCGGTGGTGAGGGAGAAGGCCACTGAAACACCTTCCAGCGGGTCGCCATTGCCATTGACTGCGCGGAAGGTAACCCGTGATTTTTCCTGCCGGTCGGGGCCGCCGCCAGTGCCTTTCAGCACGATGTACTGCGGTTCAGCGCTGACAAAGGTCAGGCCATTGGCGCTGGGAGGCGCGATCTCGATGGTGCCCGCCGCAGTTGCGCCGTTGCCCACCAGGGTAGCCGTAATCGAGTCTTCGCCGACACAACCGTTCGGGGAGTAAGTTGCAGTGGCGTTGCCGGAAGTAGTGCTGACCGCGCCCGCGGGCGTCAGGGTTGCGTCGCCGGAGCTCAGGCAGGAGCTGGAGAACGTGACGCTTTCGCTGCTGCCGGAGAGCTCGTCATTTTCATCGACAATGGCCACGGAAAGTTCAGCCTGGCCTTCCGAGGAAAGTACGCCGTCCGGAGTGATCTTCACCAGGCCTTCCATGAAGGTTGTACCGTCAAAATAACCCAGGCGGAGCCCGGTGGCGCCCAGCTGGAAGTTTACCGACTTGGTAATCGTTGCGCCGTTCTGGTCGGTCACACTGACGGTGAGGGTGCCACCGCCTTTGGTCTGTCCGGCCGCGACCTGGAAGTTGGCCTGGCCATCCGCGTTGGTGTTGGCGCTGCTGCTGCCGGCATCGCCATTGATCAGCACGTCGGCAGATGACTCCACGTTGACGATGACATTCGACTGTGGCGCACCGCTGGCCTTGTTTTTGGTGACGGTGGTTTGCAGTGTCGCAGGAGCCGCCGTGGTGATCTGGTTGGTCGCGTTACCGCTGGCATCCACCAGGGCAATTTTCAGGAACAGGGTGTCGGTGTCGCCGGCACCCGGGCCGAGGAACCCGCCGTCGTCGCCTCCACCTCCGCCGCCACCACAGGCGGCCAGTCCCAGTAAGGTGATTACGTAGAGTGCCCAACGGCTGGTACGCGTGGCGAGTCGATTAATCATTTTGATCCCCTATTGCCCACTCACTAGCGGTTCTTTATATCGTGATTCTGCAGCCTGGCTGCTTTTTGCCGATTTCCAACCGGGTACAATAGCGGAAAACAGCGCTGACAGCTTACCATGCGGGCTGGCAAAATCCCTATGAAAACATGATGATAGGCGGGTTATGTGACTATTTGCACAAGGTATTGTCCCGCCTGCCCCACCAAAGATCATATCCCGATGGAATCGGAATGAAAGAAAAAGATACGAAAAACGCATGAAAGTTGAGGAAATCATGCCCCGCCCGCTGCTCAGCGTTTCCATTGTGCTCTACCGGACCCCGCTCGAGGTCCTGCGGGCGACGCTGGACAGCCTCGAATGCGCGACACGCACGCTCTCGGGGGTGCTCGTGGTGGTCGTGGATAACGACTCCGGGGAGGCCTATCGCCGGGATTTACGCGAAATTCTCGACAGTTTGCCCCGGCGGCCGGATTACCGGCTGCAGCTTGTCGAGGCGGCGGAAAACCGCGGCTATGGCGCCGGCCATAACCTCGCCCTCGCCAGCGGTGTGGGCGAGTTCCACCTGGTCCTGAATCCGGATGTCGAGATGTCCGCGGACAGCCTGGCCGCGGGTATCGCCTACCTGCGGGAGGCGCCGGATGTCAGCCTGCTCAGCCCCAGGGCTTTGGGCGGTTCGGGACAGCAGGAATTTCTCTGCAAGCGCCGGCCCTCGGTGCTGGTGCTCGCCGCCCGGGCGTTCTTTCCGCGCCTGGGCGCCAGGCTGATCCCCCGGCGGATGGCGGATTATGAAATGCGTGAACTGGCGACAGCGAACACCCCCCGGGATGTGGAACTGGCCAGCGGCTGTTTCATGCTGCTGCGAGGGGAACAGCTACTGGCCGTCGAGGGCTTCGACGAGCGCTATTTTCTCTACTTCGAGGATTTTGACCTGTCCTTGCGCCTGTCCCGCCTGGGGCACGTGCGCTATCACCCCGGCGTACGGATTGTGCACCACGGGGGCTACGCCGCCCGCAAGGGCCTGGCGCACCTGCGCATGTTCCTCGCATCGGCCCTGCGGTTTTTCAACCAGCACGGCTGGCGCTGGATATAGGGTCCGGCTGAAAACTGGTACACTGCGACTGGTTACTCACCAGCCCGGTTTCCGGCCACAGTGCAAGACTTGATTCACAGCCAATACCTCGCCGCCATGGGCATCGACACCTATGTCGCCCGCTGGCCGCTGCCGGGCGCGGCGCCTTCCCGTGTGCCTGTGGCTGTGCCGCTGGTCGAGGTGCCGGAGGACATGCCAGGCCCACAGCCAGGCCCGCCCGCACGCAGGGAGCCGGTCGCCAGCCGTCCCCCGGCGGCGAGGGATATGCCCAGGATCGACCTTGCGGAAGCCGGGCAGGCCGCCCCAACTTCCCGCGAACCTGCTGCGCCAGTAACTGAAACCGTGCATTTCAGCCTCGCCGCGATATTTGCCGGCGACATCGCCTGGGTCGAGGTGCTCGACGGAAACCCGCTGGCCCGGGAGCAGGTGCAACTGGTCGCCGCGATGGCGCGGGCCCTGCGCGGCGCCCAGTCCAGCCCGCAGACCACGCAATTTGACTGGCCCACCCACAGCAACCGGCAACTGGACCGGGGGCTCGGTTCCGCCCGCGATGCGCTGGCGGCATTCCTCGGCCGTCACCTGGAAACGCGCAACTGCCGCCACCTGGTGATGCTGGGTGAGGCCTGCGCCCGCTATATCGATGTGGAGAAGTTGCCCGGCACCAGGATTCTGCAAACCTGCAGTACGCTGGACATGCTCGCCGAACCCCGGCACAAGCGCCAGGTCTGGCAGGACCTGCGGAAGCTCGCCGGGGGTGTATAGGCTGCGCGCGCCTGTCGACTGGGCATCTCCCGCAGACCTTCCCGGCATTGCCGCGCTGGATGCGGTGGCATCTCCCGACCCGTTTGGCGAATCCCACCTGCTGCGCTACTGCGAGCAGGGTGAGCGCAGCATTGGCCTGGTGTGCCGCAATGGCTCGCGGCTCGAAGGCTTCGTGTTGCTGTCGCTGGTGCTCGACGAGGCCAGTATCGATAACATCGCGGTGCATCCCGCGGCGCAGGGGCGCGGCCTTGGCGGGGTTCTGCTGGGCGAGGCGCTGGCGGTGCTGCGCGACCGCCGGGTGCAGCGCTGCGTGCTGGATGTTCGCGCATCCAACGCGCCGGCGCTGGCGCTGTACCGCCGCTACAGTTTCGGGGAAGACGGGCGTCGCCCGGGATATTACACAACAGCGACAGGGCGCGAGGACGCGGTCCTGATGTCGAGGAGTCTATAGGTGACGGTCAACGTACTGGAAACGGAATGGTGGACGCTGGAGTTGCCGCCCGAGTGGTGGGCGGACAGCGAGGAAGAGAGCATCCTGATCGGTGATCGCGATGACGTCGGCTGTATCGAAATCTCTACCCTGCACCGGGACAGCGGGGTGTTTTCCGCAGGGGAAGTGGCGCAGATTGCCGAGGACGGCAGCGAGCAGCGCCTGCCCTGGAAGAGCGTAAACCTCGGGGAGTTCTCGGGTGTCGCGGCGGCATGGGAAGAGGAGGGCGCGGCGATTCGCGAGTGGTGCGTGGCCGATGCCGGCATGTTGCTGTTTATCACCTACAGCTGCGACGTCGACCACCGCGGCCTCGACGATGCCGCCGTGGACGCCATCCTGGCGACGCTCAGGGTGCTGGCGCCGCGCTGAGCCGGGAGTTTCCGCTCCCAGCCTGCCGCTCAGGAAATGGTGCCGGTGACCCGCACGCGCTTGGAGCCGGTGGCCGGTCGCTCCCGCTGCGCCGCGCGGCGCGCTTCCATGCGGGTATCGATGATGTTCTTCAGCGCAATCAGCAGCCCGGTGAAGATAAAGGCGCCCGGCGGCAGGATCGCCAGCAGGAAGTTCTGGTAGTCGTCCACCAGCACGATTTTCCAGCTTTCAGCGGCGGAACCGAACAGCAGTTGCATGTTGGCAAACAGGGCGCCGGTGCCGAAGAGCTCGCGCAGCGCGCCGAGCACCACCAGTACCGCGCCGAAACCCAGGCCCATCATCAGCCCGTCGTAGGCCGCCGGCAGCGGGCTGTTCTTGCAGGCGAAGCCGTCGGCGCGGCCGAGAATCACGCAGTTGGTGGTGATCAGGGGCAGGAAAATCCCGAGGATCTGGTAGAGCTCGAAGGCGAAGGCCTGCATCAGCAGTTCGATGCAGGTTACCGCCGAGGCGATGATCATGACGAAGGCGGGCAGGCGGATGGCGTCCGATACCACGTTGCGGATCAGCGATACCGCGGTATTGGAGGCGACCAGCACCAGGGTGGTGGCGAGGGCCAGGCCGATGGCGTTGACCACAGAACTGGTCACCGCCAGCAGCGGGCACAGGCCCAGCAACTGGACGATCGCCGGGTTGTTCTTCCACAACCCGTTCAGGGATAGCTCGCGGTAGCTCATGTCCGCCATGTCAGTTTCCGTCCTCGGCCTGTTCGCCAGCCGTGCCGAATAACACCTGTCGGTTGTCGGCGGCGTATTCCAGGGTATTTTTTACCGCGTTGACCACCGCGCGGGGGGTGATGGTGGCGCCGGTGAAGGCGTCGAAGACCCCGCCGTCCTTTTTCACCGCCCATTGTGTCACTGCGGGGTCCTGCAGGGAACGGCCCTCGAAACCCCGCACCCAGTCGCTCTTGCCCAGGTCCACCTTGTCGCCGAGGCCAGGGGTTTCCTTGTGCGACAGCGCCCGCACCCCGGCCACACTGCCGTCGCGATTGACGCCCACGATCAGGTTGATATCGCCGCTGTAGCCGTCGCGCGCGGTGACCGGGATGATGGCGGCGACGATCGTTTCGCCCTGCCGCGCCAGGTAGACCTGCTTGGTCTCCCGCAGGCCGAGCCCGGGTGTCTGCGGGCCGACCGGCAGGGTGTCGTCCAGCATGGAGTTATCGTGGCGCTCGTCGGGGACGATTTGCAGCAGGGCTTTTTCCTCCGCGGCGCGCTCGGCGGCGACGATCCGCTCCCGGGTCAGCAGGTAGGTGCCCGCCAGCAGGGCGGCGGTCACCAGGGCGAACAGGGCGAGCAATAACGCGTTGCGGGTAATCGACTGGCCGAGCATCAGCTGTCCCCCCGCTTCTGGCCGTGGCCATAGGTGCGCGGTTGGGTGTACTGGTCGATGAAGGGGGCCGCGAGGTTCATGATCAGCACCGAGAAGGCGACCGCGTCCGGGTAATTGCCGTACACCCGGATCAGGTAGACCAGCACGCCGACCAGGGCCCCGTAGATCAGGCGCCCGCGCGCCGAGACGGCGCTGGTCACCGGGTCGGTCACGATGAAGAAGGCCCCGAGCATGGTGGCGCCGGACAGCAGGTGGAACAGCGGTGAACCGCCGCTGCTGGAGCTGCCGCCATCGTAAAAGCTGGCCGCCAGCAGGGCCAGGGCGGCGAGCATCGCGACCGGCGCGTGCCAGGTGAATATGCGCTGGTAAAGCAGCCACAGGCCGCCGGCCAGGAAAGCGAGGTTGGCCCACTCCCAGCCCAGTCCGCCCCAGCGACCGAATTGCGGGTTCTGCGCCCAGAGATCCTCGACCAGCAGGCTGCTGTTCTGCTTCAGCACATCCAGTGGCGTGGCCATGGTGGTGCCGTCATAGCCCGAGGGCAGGAAGCAGGCCTGCAGGGCCTGCAGCAGGCCGGGCACTTCGCCGGCGCCGCGCGGTGGCGCCCAACTGGTCATCTGTACGGGAAAGGAAATAAGCAGTACGACATAGCCGACCATGGCCGGGTTGAAGGGGTTGTAGCCCATGCCGCCGTAGAGGTGCTTGGCAATCAGGATGGCGGAGGCGATGCCCACCGCGATCAACCACCAGGGGGCGTAGGGCGGCAGGGCGATACCCAGCAGTAGGGCGGTGACCAGCGCGCTGCAATCGCCGAGATAGAATCCCAGCGGCCGTTTGCGCAGGGACAGTGCAAGGGCCTCGAAGGCCACGGCCAGCAGCATGCCGAAGGTGATATTGACCAGGGTGCCAAAGCCGAAAAAGCCGGTGAGCACCAGTACCCCGGGTACGGTTGCCAGCATGACCTGCTGCATGACCCGCCGGGTGCTCGCCTTGCCGTGGGTGTGTGGCGAGGTGATGCGCATCAATGCCATCTCAGCCGGCCTCCTGCTGTTCGAGTTCCGCCCGGGCCTCGGCAATTTTCTCTTTCAGCCGCTCCACGCTGGATTCCAGTGCCACGATAATCTTGTCTTCCTCGCCAGCGGCCCGTCCCTCTGCCAGCCGGGCCTCGGATTTCACCAGCCGCGCTTCCAGTTTCTGCAGATTGTCCCGCGCCTTTTCCAGCGGGCTCTTGCTGGCTTCGGCGGCGCGGGCAGCCATGGCCTTCTGGATGGCCGCCTGGGCGGCGTCAGTCGGCGCTGGTGCAGGCTTTTCCTCTGCGGCTGTATTGGCCTGCCGGTAATCGGCGAGCGCCTTTTCCGCGGCCTCGAGTTTGACGCGGGTTTTCGCCACACCGGTTTCCAGCGCGGCGACGTGGTCCGCGCCCTCGGTGCGGGCGGCCTCCAGTTTCTCGACCGCCTTGGCCAAGCGTTCGCGGGTGGTACTTACCGCCTTTTCCAGTTTCTCCAGTTCACCCGGGCCTTCACCGGCGGCCTGGGCGGCTTTCTTCGCCTTTGCCCGCTCGATGGCCGCCTGGATCGGGTCTTCCGCGCCAGCGCCGGATTCGGCGGCCAGGCGGGCCTTTTCCTCCGCGGCTTTCTTGCGCGCCGCGCGGCGGGCTTCTTTTTCTTCCTCCTCGCGGGCGAGGCGGTCCTGGCGGGCCTCGAAACGCAGGCGCGAGTGCTCGGCCTTTTCCGCGTCCCGGCGCAGTTGCAGGACCTCCGCCTTGGCGGCGCGGTAATACTGCACCAGCGGGATGGTGCTGGGGCAGACATAGGAGCAGGCGCCGCATTCAATGCAGTCGAACAGGTGGTGCTGTTCCGCCTTCTCGAACTCCCGGCCGCGGGCGAACCAGTACAACTGCTGCGGCAGCAGGCTCGCCGGGCAGGCCTCGGCACACATCCCGCAGCGGATACAGGCCTGTGCCGGGGGCGGCGCGGGCAGTTCGGCGGCGCTGGGGGCGAGGATGCAGTTGGTGGTCTTGACCACGGGCACCGCATCGCTGGGCACGGTGAAACCCATCATCGGTCCGCCCATGACCAGCCGGCTGTTTTTCCCCGGCTGGTAGCCGGCCAGCGCCAGCAGGTGGGACATCGGTGTGCCCAGCAGCACCTGGAAATTCTGCGGCTCTGCGACACTCTCACCGGTGACGGTGGTAATGCGGGAGATCAGCGGTTTGCCGGTCTCCACCGCCTCGGCGATGGCCACGGTGGTGCCCACGTTCTGGCAGACCACGCCGATATCCGCCGGCAGCCCGCCGGAAGGCACCTGCTTGCCGGTGAGAATCTCGATCAGCTGCTTCTCGCCGCCGGAGGGGTACTTGGTGGGGAACACGGCGATTTCGATATCGGTACCAGCGGCCGCTGCGCGCAGCGCAGCGATGGCCTCGGGCTTGTTGTCCTCGACGCCGATAACGGTTTCGCCCGGCTGCACAATGTGCGCCAGGATCTGCGCCCCGCGAATGATTTCCGCGGGCCGCTCGCGCATCAGGATATCGTCGGCGGTGATGTAGGGTTCACACTCGGTGCCGTTGATGATCAGCGTCTCGATGACCGTGCCGGGCTTCACGCCCAGTTTCACCGCGGAGGGGAAGCCCGCGCCGCCCATCCCGGCAAGTCCCGATTCGCGGATACGCTCCAGCAGCACCGTGCGGTCAGTTTCCCGGTAGTCCAGGGCCGGGGGCAGTTCAGTCCACGCGTCCTGGCCATCGCTCGCAATGACGATGCAGGGCGCGCTGAAGCCCGAGGGGTGGGCAACCTGGCGCGATTCGATCGCCGCAATGGTGCCAGATGTCGGGGCGTGCAGCGCGGCACTCACCACGGAGGCAGCCTCGGCGATTTTCTGCCCCTTGAGCACCCGCTCGCCAACCTCGACGATCGGCCGCGAGGGCGCGCCGATATGCTGGGCCAGCGGCAGCACCAGCTGCGCCGGAATGCCGGCATCGCGGACCGGGGTGCGCAGGGACTGGTGCTTGTTCTCGGCGGGGTGGATACCGCCGTGGAAATCGTGGATTTTTCTCATGCCGCTCTTATGCCACCTTCACGCATGCTTTCATGCCGCTTCCCCGGCATCGGTGGCGATGATGTCCGCCTGCTGGCGGTTGCTGTCGGGAAGTTTCCAGTGCCAGTTCTGCAGGGATTCCTGCTCCGGGATCATCACGATGCAGTCCACCGGGCAGGGCTCCACGCAGAGGTCGCAGCCGGTGCACTCGCTGGCGATCACCGTGTGCATCTGCTTGGCGGCGCCGAGGATGGCGTCGACCGGGCAGGCCTGGATGCATTTGGTGCAGCCGATGCAGTCTTCCTCGCGGATGAACGCCACCTGCGGGGCTTTCTCCTCGCCGTGCTCGTCATCCAGCGGAATCACCTCCCGGTCCAGCAGGTCGGCGAGGGCCTCGATGCCCGCCTGCCCGCCGGGGGGACATTTGTTGATTTCATCGCCTGCGACGATCGCCTCGGCGTAGGGGCGACAGCCCGGGTAGCCGCACTGGCCGCACTGGGTCTGCGGCAGGATGGCGTTGACCTGGTCGACGATCGGGTTGCCCTCGGTGCGAAAGCGCACCGCGGCAAAACCCAGCAGCGCGCCGAAAATGGCGCCCAGGCTGACCAGCGCGAGCAGAGCCGAGAGCAGCGGGTGTTGGGCGATCAGTTCGTACATGGCGCGCTATACCAGTCCCGCAAAGCCCATAAAGGCCAGCGACATCAGGCCCGCGGTGATCATGCCGATCGCCGCTCCCTGGAAGGGCTCGGGCACATCGGCCACCGCCAGCCGCTCGCGCATGGCGGCAAACAGCACCAGCACCAGCGAGAAACCCACCGCCGCGCCAAAGCCGTAGAACAGCGACTGCAGGAAGTTGTGTTCCTTGTTCAGGTTGAGCAGGGCGACACCGAGCACCGCGCAGTTGGTGGTAATCAGTGGCAGGTAGACGCCGAGTACCTGGTAGAGCAGGGGGCTGGACTTGCGCACGACCATCTCGGTGAACTGCACGACCACGGCGATCACCAGGATAAAGGAAATGGTCTTCAGGTACTCGAGGCCGAGGGGTTCCAGCAGGAAGTGGTAGGTCAGGTTGCTGCAGGCGGAGGCGAGGGTCAGCACGAAGGTGGTGGCCATGGACATGCCCATGGCGGTTTCCAGTTTGTTGGACACGCCCATGAAGGGGCACAGCCCGAGGAACTGTACCAGCACGAAGTTGTTGACCAGGATGGCTCCGATCAACAGTATGGAATAGTCAGCCAGCATGGGTGTGTTGCCTGTCCTTTGTTCGATCTTCCATTTTAGCGGTTACTGTTCTCGGTCGCAGTAGCCCTGTTATTTTGCCCAGCATTGGGCAGGTTGGCACTCTGTCGCTCGGCGCGGCCACGTTACCGGGCTGACCGAAAAACGCAAAAGCGCCATCCATGGCAGCTCGGCTTCGGCCATCCATGGCCTCAGACGTTTTCAGTCAGCCCGGTAACGCGTCCACACCTCTTAACTGCCACGTTCTAGGCTTAATACTTCGCTCAACGCCAGGGCTTCCAAACTGTTGAGTCAAGGTGGCATGGCTAGCGTATCCGCCAGTGCATCCCTGATGGAACCGTGTGGCGACATGGATGTCGCCACCCGAGCCTGCACATGGATGTGCGCTTTTTGGCGTGTTCCATCAGGGATGCACTGGTGGAGGCGCGGTGTGCGAAGTCCTGAAACACCGAGCAGCTTATTTGACCTGCATCCCCGGCACGGCCCCCTCATCCGGCTGCAACAGGAAAATCTCCTCGCCCCCGGGCCCCGCCGCCAGCACCATCCCCTCGGAAACGCCAAAGCGCATCTTCCGCGGTGCCAGGTTCGCAACCACTACCGTCAAACGGCCCACCAGCTGCTCCGGCTGGTAGGCGGATTTGATTCCCGCAAACACCTGCCGCGTGCCACAGTCGCCGAGGTCCAGCGACAACTGCAGAAGCTTGTCCGCGCCCTCTACATGATCGGCGGCGACAATCCTGGCCACCCGCAGGTCGACCTTGGCGAAATCGTCGAACTGGATCGTATCCGGGGCTGCATCCTTGCCAGCATCGGCCTTTGCCTTGCTGGCGCCTTTTTCAGCCGCGGGCGCCTGTGGCACCGGGGCTGCGGGTGCGGCTTCTTTACCCGCCTCGATCATCGCCTCGACCTGCTTCGGGTCCACCCGGGTCATCAGCGGCTGGAAGTCGGCCAGCTGGTGGCCCAGCAGGGGGGCGTCCAGCGCGGTCCAGTCCAGGGAGGTGTTGAGGAAGGTCTCGGCCTTCTCCGCCATCGCCGGAAGCACAGGTTTGAGGTAGGTCATCAGTACGCGGAACAGGTTGATGCCGACGCTGCAGACAGCGTGTACTTCCAGTTCCTTGCCGGCTTCCTTCGCCAGGACCCAGGGCTTGCGCTGGTCGATGTACTGGTTGGCGCGGTCGGCGAGGGTGACGATCTCGCGCACGGCCTTGTTGTACTCGCGGGCTTCGAACAGGTCGGCGATCGCGTCGCCGGCACCGATGAATTCCCCGACCAGGTCGGCTTCCGAACAGTCCGCGGCGAGCCGGTTGTCAAAGCCCTTGCGCAGGAAGCCGGCGCAGCGGCTGGCGATGTTGACGACCTTGCCGACCACGTCGGAGTTCACCCGCTGGACGAAATCCTCGAGGTTGAGGTCCATGTCGTCCACGCTGCTGCCGAGCTTGGCGGCGTAGTAGTAGCGCAGGTATTCCGGGTCCAGGTGCTCGAGGTAGGTGCGGGCATTGATAAAGGTGCCGCGGCTCTTGGACATCTTGGTGCCGTTGACGGTAAGGAAGCCGTGGGCGAACACTCCGGTGGGGGTGCGCAGGCCGGCGGAGTCGAGCATCGCCGGCCAGAACAGGCCGTGGAAATTGATGATGTCCTTGCCAATGAAGTGGTACAGCTCGGTTTCAGTCCCCGGGCGCAGGTACTCGTCGAACTCGTGGCCGGTGCGCGCGCAGTAGTTCTGGAAACTGGCGATATAGCCGATGGGTGCATCCAGCCAGACATAGAAATACTTGCCCGGTTCGTCGGGAATTTCAAAACCGAAGTAGGGCGCGTCGCGGCTGATATCCCACTCCTGCAGGCCGGCGTCGAGCCATTCCCGCAGCTTGTTGGCCACCTGCGGCTGCAGGCTGTCGTCCGCCAGCCAGTTGCGCAGCATGTCCTCGAAGGCCGGCAGGCGAAAGAAGAAGTGGGTGGATTCCTTGTCGACCGGGGTCGCGCCGGAGATTGCGGATTTCGGGTCGATCAGCTCCGCCGGCGTGTAGGTCGCCCCGCAGGCCTCGCAGTTGTCGCCGTACTGGTCGGGCGTCTTGCAGCGCGGGCAGGTGCCCTTGATGAAACGGTCCGCCAGGAACAGGTTCTTTTCCGGGTCGTAGGCCTGGGTGATTTCCCGGGTGCTGATGTGGCCGTTGGCCTTCAGGCGGCGGTAGATTTCCTCGGACCACTGGCGGTTTTCTTCCGAGTGGGTGCTGTGGTAATTGCTGAAATCGACCAGGAAGCCGGCACTGTCGCGCTCGTGGTCCGCCTTGATGCGCTCGATGTGCGCTTCCGGGGTGATGCCCTGTTTCTCGGCCGCCAGCATGATGGCGGTGCCGTGGGCGTCGTCGGCGCACACGTACAGGCAATCGTGGCCGCGGGATTTCTGGAAGCGCACCCATATATCGGTCTGGATTTGCTCCAGCATGTGCCCCAGGTGCAACGGCGCGTTGGCATAGGGCAGGGCGCTGGTCACCAGGATTTTTCGCGGGGCATTTGCAGCCATGGGAACTACCGATCTCTGTGCGTGAAAAAAGGGGCGCTACTATAGCGGTTTTGCCTTCTTATTTCATCCGTACTGGGTCCCGGGGATCTGGTGTTCTTTCGCCGAGCGCGAGACGGGACATCCCTGCTGGAACACGCCAAAAAGCGCACATCCATGTGCATTTTTTTTGGCGTGTTCCAGTGGGGACAACCCGGTGTAGGCTCGGCGGAAAGATATCGCAGCCACGTGGACCACCCAGCCTATACCACCGTCCGACCAGGGCCAGCACCCAACCAGAGCCACCTGGCCAACAGGCAAGTGCAGCGTTGGCGAGCGGGGTAGCGACCCCGTATACTAGCGCGCTTGACCCCGCCGTGAGGCAATCACGGCTCCGCATTGTACAACCCGGCAGTCTATGAAAGAGATCAAACACATCATCGCCGTCGCCTCCGGCAAGGGCGGTGTGGGCAAATCCACCGTATCAGTGAACCTGGCGCTGGCCCTCCGGGCCACGGGCGCAAAGGTCGGCCTGCTGGATGCCGATATCTACGGCCCCAGCCAGCAGTTGATGCTGGGAATACCCAGCGGCCAGCAGCCCAAGCAGCAGGGCGGTAATTTCCTGTTGCCGATCGAGGCCCACGGCCTCAAGACCATGTCCATGGGCTACCTCGTCGATGACCGTACACCAATGGTCTGGCGCGGGCCGATGGCGGGTGGCGCACTGGCGCAACTGCTGGAGCAGACCCTGTGGGGGGAACTCGACTACCTGGTGATCGACATGCCGCCGGGCACCGGTGACGTGCAGTTGACCCTGTCCCAGAAGGCCTCGGTGGCGGGTGCGGTGATCGTCACCACGCCCCAGGATATCGCCCTGCTGGACGCCCAGAAGGGCATCGAGATGTTCCGCAAGGTCGATGTGCCGGTACTCGGCGTAGTGGAGAATATGGCGGTGCACGTCTGCAGCAACTGCGGGCACCAGGAGCATATTTTCGGTGATGCCGGCGGCAGCCGGATTGCGGCGGAGTACGGCGTGGAACTGCTCGGCAGCCTGCCCCTGGAGCGCGCCATCCGCGAACAGGCCGATGCGGGTGTGCCCATCGTGCTGGCGGCGCCGGAGTCCGCCGCCGCAGCAGAATTTGCCGGCATCGCCGCCAGGGTGCGCGCGGCGCTGGAACAGCGGGAGGATTCGGCGGTGCGCCAGTTCCCGGAAATCAAGATTAGCGACGACTGAACGGAAGACAGCCTGTGAGCATCAAGTCAGACAAGTGGATTCGCCGTATGGCGCAGGAACACGGCATGATCGAGCCATTCGAGGCCGGCCAGGTCAGGGCGGACGCCGCGGGCCAGCGGCTGATTTCCTATGGTACCTCCAGCTACGGCTACGACGTGCGCTGTTCCAATGAATTCAAGGTGTTTACCAACATCAACTCGGCGACGGTTGACCCGAAAGGCTTCGACGAGGGCAGTTTTGTCGATGTGGTCAGCGATGTCTGCGTGATTCCGCCGAATTCCTTCGCGCTGGCGCGCACGGTCGAATACTTCCGCATCCCGCGCAATGTGCTGACCATATGCCTGGGTAAATCCACCTATGCCCGCTGCGGGATCATCGTCAATGTCACGCCGCTGGAACCCGAATGGGAAGGGCACGTGACCCTTGAATTTTCCAATACCACCACCCTGCCGGCAAAGATCTATGCCAACGAAGGCGTGGCGCAGATGCTGTTCTTCGAATCCGACGAGGTCTGCGAGGTGAGCTACAAGGACCGCGGCGGCAAATACCAGGGCCAGACCGGGGTAACGCTGCCGCGCGCCTGATCAGTCCCCTGCGGGGACTTCGCCGGCGTGGATTGCCCGGGCGGGAATGTCCGCGCTGGTGAGCATCATCTCTGCGGGGGTGCCGTCCTCGATGTGCACGGTTTTCACCATCAGGTAGTCCAGCGAGGGCGCCAGCCAGGTGTCCGACTTGCGTTCCGGGTCGTCGTGGTCACGGCGAAAATGCAGGGTTTTCAACGGCCCCATCGGCGTATCCAGGGTTTCCTCGCCGACATACAGCAATAGGTACTCCTTGACCTTGCGGCCGTCGGCGACCCGCACCGATAGGTTCTGGTGGGGGGAGGGGTTGGAAAGCAGGCGCAGGCGGACCTGTTCGATCTGGCTCATGCGATCGAGGGTGCCGTCCGTGTACGGCAGGTCGTACCATTCATCCTTGTAAAGACTGCGGATAACCTCTGATCCGGGGGTGAAGTGCACCTCCCGCCGCCGGTTGATCAGCCCGGTGCCCTGGTAGATATAGGACCGCGGCAGGATCCGGGTGCCGTCGATACCGAATACGCTGACCTCGTGAAAACCGACGACCAGTATCTTGCCGCCATTGGTCAGGGTGTAGGAGCCGTCGCGATTGTGCTGGAGCTCGCGCTTGAGGGTCAGCGCCATGCCGTGGGCGGTAGTGCGGTAGGTGGCGGTATAGGGCTGCAGTGCCGGCGACACCGCCTCTGTCGCCTGCGCCGGGTTGCCGCCGGTCAGCATGACCAGTAACAACACCAGGGGCAGGCGATACACTGCGTCAGTCAATGCCCTTGAAATAATCGATCCCTGTGGCCGGTACCGGTGAGCCATCGAGGACAACCCCTTCGTTATTCAGTTGCAAACGCCCCTGCAGCAGCCAGCGCGCGGCAATCGGATAGATTTCGTGCTCCACCACCAGCACCCGCCCTGCGAGAGTTTCCGCCGTATCGCCGGGTTCCACCGGGACCCTCGCCTGGATGATCGGCGGGCCGCCGTCGAGTTCCGGTGTGACGAAATGCACGGTAACCCCGGCCTCGGCGTCACCGGCGTCCAGCGCGCGCTGGTGGGTGTGCAAACCCGGGTACTTCGGCAGCAGCGAGGGGTGAATGTTCAATAATTTCCCGGTGAAAGGCGTGATAAACACCGGGGTGAGGATGCGCATGAAGCCCGCGAGGATGACCAGGTCGGGTTCGTAGGGGGCCAGTGCTGCCACCATGGCCCGGTCAAAACTTTCGCGATCCGGATACTCCCGGTGGTCCAGCGCGCAGGTGGGGATGCCGGCCTGCTGGGCTAATTCCAGGCCCTTGGCATCCGGGCGGTTGCTGAGGACCACGGCGATCCGCGCGTCCAGGGTGCCGCTGGCGCAGGCCTGGATGAACGACTGCATGTTGGAACCGCGGCCCGAGATCAGGATCGCCAGGCGCGGCGCTGTGGAACAACTCACGGCAGCAGCTCGACCTCGCCGTCACCCGCGGTAATTTCCCCCAGGACCCAGGCGCTGTGGCCCGCGGCCGCGAGGCGTTCGATGGCTGCCCCGGCGTCGGCCGCGGCGATACACACGACCATGCCGACACCGCAGTTGAAGGTGCGGTACATTTCGCGGGTCTCTACGTTGCCGCTTTCCTGCAACCAGTGGAAGACCTCCGGCCACGCCCAACTGCCGGTGTCGATTTTCGCCGCGCAGTTTGCCGGCAGGACCCGCGGCAGGTTCTCGAGGAGGCCGCCGCCGGTCACGTGGCACAGGGACTTGACCTCTACCGCGGCAATCAGGTCCAGAATCGCCTTGACGTAGATAGTGGTCGGGGCGAGCAGGGCTGCGCCGAGCGTACCGGCGCCGAGCGGTTGGTCGAGGCTGGCGTTGCTGACTTCGATGATCTTGCGCACCAGCGAGTAGCCGTTGGAGTGCGGGCCGCTGCTGGCGATACCGATCAGGGTGTCGCCGGGCGCTACCCGGGAACCGTCGATAATCGCGGATTTTTCCACCACCCCGACGCAGAAACCGGCGAGGTCATAGTCCTCTCCGCTGTACATGCCGGGCATCTCGGCGGTTTCGCCGCCGACCAGGGCACAACCGGCCAGTTCACAGCCGCGACCGATGCCTTCCACGACCGCGGCGGCAGTGTCGACGTTCAGGGCGCCGGTGGCGTAGTAATCGAGGAAAAACAGCGGTTCGGCTCCGGCGACCACCAGGTCGTTGACACACATGGCGACCAGGTCGATGCCGATGGTGTCGTGCTTACCCATGTCCATGGCCAGGCGCAGCTTGGTACCGACGCCATCGGTGCCGGAGACCAGCACCGGTTCCCGGTAGCCGGCGGGAATCTGGCACAGGGCGCCGAAGCCGCCGAGGCCGCCGAGCACTTCCGGGCGGGCTGTGCGCTTGGATACACCCTTGATACGATCTACCAGCGCGTTGCCGGCGTCGATATCGACACCCGCATCGCGGTAACTGAGGGAGGTGGGCTTGGCCTGGTCGCTCATGGCTCGAAAATTCCGTTGCTGGGCAAAGGGGCGCTATTTTAGCGCGAAAATCAGCCACAGTTCACGCCGCGGTTGGCATGATTAATCCCACAATTTCTGCAGCTTGAATTTTCCCTGGCAGCACGGCCCGGGCCGGGATCCAACCGGGAGAACCGCTGGCAGGCTGGCGCACGGTGCTGCCGCCGCGCTGGCGGGGCTGCTACAATGGCCGGCGATCTGGTCGAAGGATTTTCCTGTGTATAGATGGTTGCTGTTAGTGCTGGTGCTGCTGGGCGCCGGTCCGGTGCGAAGCGAGGTGGTGCAGGGGCTCTACGCGGCTACCGTGCCGGTACCCGACCAGAGTGAACAAAGCCTGCAGCAGGGAGCGGCCGCGGCGCTGGCCGAAGTCGTGGTAAAAGTCTCCGGCAGTGAATCCGCCCTGCAGAATCCGGCAGTCACCGCGGCGCTGGGGCAGGCGCGTAAACAGGTCCAGCAGTTCGTGTTCAGTCGCGATGCCGCCGACGGTGGGCTGAGGGCCAAATTCGAGTTCAACAGGGCCTTCGTCACCGAACTCGTCAAGGAGGCGGGCCTGCCCCTGTGGACCGCCAACCGCCCCCGGGTACTGCTGTGGGTGGTTGCCGAGGCCGAGGGCAAGCAGTTTTTCGTCAACCCGGCGGAAACCGGCGATCTCGCGGGCGCGCTGGCACAGGCGTTCCAGCACCGCGGGATACCCGCCGGCTTTCCGCTCTTCGACCTCGGGGATACGGCAGCGGTCAGCCTCGGTGATATCTGGAACCTGGACATTCCCCGGGTCGAGGCGGCATCGCTGCGCTACGGCGTGGAGGACATCCTGGTCGGGCGGGTCGTGGAATCGTCCAGCGGCAGGTGGGTGGGGGACTGGACCTACCTGCATGCCGGTGAGCAGCGACTGGGCGGCGGCGACGCCCCGGATGCGCAGGCATTTTTCCAGCGCGGCGTAGGCCTGGTGGCGGAAGACATGGTCGCTCGCTACGCGGTGGCGGCGAGCGCGGGTCCGGAGGGGCAATTGCGCCTGGGCATTACCGGGGTGAATTCCTTTGCCGACTACGCCTCGATCGTCAACTGGCTGGAAGAGCTGGAACTGGTGGAGCAGGCGCAACTGGATAAAATCGACGGCGAGCGCATGGAGCTGACCATCGAGGCGGCTGTCGATGCGCCCCGACTGGCGCAATTGCTGCAGCTGAACCGGCGGCTCCAGCCGGTGAACCCCGCTGCGACGGACCTCGAATACCAATGGCAGAACTGACCCCTTCGGCGCCCCGCTGGCCGCTGGCCCTGGTGGTGCTCGGCGTGGCGGCCGGCCTGCTGTACCTGCTGCAGCCGATCCTCATGCCCTTCGTACTCGGCGCGCTCATCGCCTACCTCGGTGATCCCCTGGTGGATCGCCTCGAGAAATACAAGTTGAGCCGCACCGCGGGGGTGGTGATCGTGTTCGTGCTGTTCACCGCGCTGATGGTCCTGGCGGTACTGGTAGCGTTGCCGCTGCTGGTGCAGCAGCTGGACGCGCTGGTGCGCAAGGTCCCACAGATCTACCACTGGCTGACCCACACCCTGCTGCCCTGGCTGCAGACGCGTTTCAGCCTGCCCCTGGAACAGTTGCCGGATGTGGACTGGACCAGCCAGCTCGCCACCCACTGGCAGTCGCTGGGCAAGTTCAGTGCCCAGTTGCTCAGGGAGATCACCGGTTCCGGGCTGGGCCTGTTGCTCGGCCTGGCCAATCTCGCCCTGGTGCCGGTAGTGGCGTTCTACCTGCTGCGCGACTGGGACACACTGGTGTCCCGGGGGCTGCACATGTTTCCCCGGGCCTGGCAGGGGAAAACCGCGGAAATGGTGGCCGAGGCCGACGAGGTGGTCAGCGCCTTCCTGCGCGGGCAGTTCCTGGTGATGTGTGCCCTGGGTGTGATCTACAGCTGTGGGCTCTGGCTGGTGGGCTTGCAGTTGGCGCTGCTGCTGGGGGTGCTCGCCGGTCTTGCCAGCATAGTGCCCTACCTGGGCTTCGCCGTGGGTGTCACCGCATCCTGTATCGCCGCCTACGCGCAGTTCCACGACTGGCACATGCTGCTCTGGGTGGGCGTGGTGTTCGGTGTGGGGCAGGCGCTGGAGAGTATGGTATTGACGCCGGTGCTGGTGGGCGACCGGATCGGCCTGCACCCGGTCGCGGTGATCTTCGCCCTGATGGCCGGCGGCCAGATCGCGGGCTTTGTCGGCGTACTGCTGGCCCTGCCGGTGGCCGCGGTTATCACGGTATTCCTGCGCCACGCGGTGGAATACTACCAGTCGAGCAGCCTGTATGGCGGGGACTGAACCAGCCGTGGCGAGTACCCAGTTACCCCTGGCGATACAGCTGCGCGACGAGGCGACGCTGGAAAACTTCCACGTGCTCGACGCCGTGGCGGCGCTGATGCCGCAGCTGGGCGAGCTGTCGGAGGGCCGCGGGGAAGCAACGGTGTACCTCTACGGGGCGCCGGCAACCGGCAAATCACACCTGCTGCAGGCCTGCTGCCATCAGGTCGGTCAGCGGGCCCTGTACCTGCCGATGGCGGAGTTCGTCGGTTTCGAGCCGGCGGCTGTGCTCGAGAGCGCGGAGGAACAGTCCCTGGTCGTGGTCGACGACCTGCACCGGGTCCTGGGGGACCGCCAGTGGGAAGTCGCGCTGTTTGACCTGTGCAACCGGGTGCGCGCCGCCGGTGGCCGCCTGCTGTTTGCAGCGCCGGTGGCGCCGAGGCAGCTGGAAATGGAGCTGGAGGATTTGCGCTCACGCCTGAGCTGGGGCCTGGTGTACCAGTTGCCCACGCAAAATGACCTGGAAAAGCAGGCTATCCTGCAGTTTCGGGCCCAGCGCCGTGGTCTGGCGATGCCGGGGGACGTGGCCGGCTACATTGTCAGCCGGGCGCCGCGCTCGCTGCCCGATTTGTTACAGATACTTGACCGCCTCGACCAGCAGTCGCTGGCCCAGCAGCGCGCCCTGACCATTCCCTTCGTCAAGCAGGTTTGCGGCTGGTAAAATTCCGCTGCCAGGACAGGTAAAATTACCTACCTTGGGCAGTGCGATTTCCTGTTGCTTACTCGAATATGTGCTACCTTTTCCAAAGAACAACATTCCGCAAGGGGGAAGTTACAATGAAAAAACTCATCATGGCTGCCGGCGTTGCCTGTGGCATTGCCGCTTCTGCATTTATGCAACCGGCTGTCGCTGATGTGCCTCTGACAATCAATGCCGGCTATGGTTACTGGAGTTTCGACAACGACCGCGGTCTCGACGACGACGGTACTCCGTGGGCCGGTCTCGAGTGGGCCTTCAACGACACGCTGGCCGTGGAACTGATGGGCACCTACGGCAGCTTCGATATCGAGGACACCAACGGCGAAGTCGACCTGGGCTCCTACCAGCTGGGCCTGATGTTCTACGCAGGCAGCTACAAGGGTGGTCCCAACCGCGTTCGCCCCTACCTGACCTTCGGTATGGCGCAGACCGACATGGACTCAGACGACAGCGACGCCTACGACGATACCGAGTCAGCCGCCTACATGGGTGCCGGCCTGCGCTACATGATCACCCCGGCCTTCGGTGCGCGTTTCGATGCTCGCGCCGTTCACGGCCTGGATGACGACGATACCGATATCCTGGTGTCCGCCGGCCTGAACTACTACTTCGGCGACACTTCTGAAGACGTCATGGGAGCTGGCGCGGCCACTACCGTAGACGGCGACGAAGACGGCGACGGCGTTCCGGATTCCCGCGACAAGTGCCCCGGCACTCCCGCTGGCACCCGCGTTGACGCAGACGGCTGCCCGCTGCCTGTGACCCGCGTCGCTTCCATCAAGATGATGGTCAACTTCGCATTCGACTCCGACGTGGTTCAGGAGCAGTACTTCAACGATATCAGCGAACTGGCTGCCTTCCTGAAGCGCTTCGACCAGGTTGACGTCGACATCGAAGGCCACACCGACAGCACCGGCCCCGACAACTACAACATGACCCTGTCCCAGCGTCGTGCCAATGCAGTAGTCGATGTACTGGTGAACAAGTACGGCATCGACCGCAGCCGCCTGGAGCCGAAAGGTTACGGCGAGACCCAACCGGTTGCTGACAACGGCACCAAGGAAGGCCGCGCAGAAAACCGTCGGGTTATGGCGACCCTCGAGGTTGAATACGAAGACTGATACGCTCAGTCAGGCGAAGGCGGGGTTTTTACCCCGCCTTTTTTTTGCCTGCTGAAAACCCCCGGTGATTCCGGGGGTGAGTGGAGGGGTTTAATTGCCGAGTAATTCGGCGCGCAGTTCGCGGGCCTTGGCCTGGATGATACGCTGGTTGTCGGGCCCCATCCGCATCAGTTGCTTGGCCAGGGGAGTCTGCTGTTCCAGTGAGGGGTCGACGTACTTGTAGGTGGTGACGTCCTTGACCAGCTCCGGCGGGATGTCGAGCACCGGTGCAGCGATGATCTGGTCGAGGGCCCTGATCAGGGTATTGTCGAGGTCATCCGCCGGGTAGCCCAGGGCGGAGTAGGCCTCTTCCAGCAAACCGCGGAAGGTGTGGAAGGCGGAGCCGAGGTGTTCCGCATTCAGCGCGTCTACGGCCTGGGCATAGGCGTCGTAGCGGTGATAGCTTTGCGGGTCCAGCACTACACGTTCCATGCCTTCCTCGACGCTAAACTTGCCCTCTACGGGCGGCAGCGCGAGCACCTTGCGCAGCAGTGAACCACTGCTGGTCGCGTCGATGACGGCGGTCGCCCGCTCGATCAGGTTTTCCTGGTTGAGGCTCGGCTGGAACAGGGGGCTGTCGAGATCACTGGCGAGGGATGCGCGTACCGCCGGATCGCTGGTCGCCAGCGTCAGGGGCGGTGGCGGGGGTGGCGCGTTGGGTTCCGCGGCTTCGGTGACCTCGGGGGCTACCTCTACGGCCTCCACAGGGATGTCCGGTGTAGGCTCGACGACGGGTGCGGGTGGCTCGGCGGGATTGATCACCAGGGCCGGAGGTACTTCCGCTATTGGTTCTTCATTCGTGCCGCTGATGTACCAACCGATGGCAAACATCGCTGCGGCAACCCCGAGTACGATTGGTAACTTCGGAAAGCCGCCACTGCGCCGCGGTTCATCGGTGTAACGATCCTCTGCGTCTGCCTGCATGTATAGTCCCCGTATATTCAGTTATGGATATGCAAAGTTTGACTCGCGGTTCGCCGGGTGGTTCCTCTGCTCAATCGAGGTCGATGCTGAAACTGTCGGCATCCATCCACGCGGGAAAGGACTCCCGGTAGCGTTGCAAGTTCTCTGCATAAAGTGTAGCAGAGGCGCAGCCGGCAGCTGCCAGCGGGTCCGCGAGCACGCTGCCGTCCGCGGCGACAGCGAGGCTGTCACCGCTGTAGTGCAGGCCCTTCGCGTCGTCGCCAATCCGGTTCACCCCGACCACGCAGGCCTGGTTCTCGATGGCCCTGGCAACCAGCAGGTGCCGCCAGTGAAAACGCCGGCTGGAGGGCCAGTTTGCCGGATAAACGGCGAGGTCATAGTCGTTGCGATTGCGGCTGAATACCGGGAAACGCAGGTCGTAACAGACCTGCAGGAGGATGCGCCAGCCGCGCCATTCGACGATCACCCGCTGGTTTCCGGCCAGGTAGCGCTTGTGTTCCCCGGCCATCCGGAACAGGTGACGCTTGTCGTAGTGGCTGATGCCATCGGGTGTCGCGAACAACATGCGGTTATAGGCGCCGCCCTCGCCGCGTACGGCGATACTGCCGGTAATCGCGCAGTCCAGTACCCGGGCCTGGGCCAGCAGCCATTGCTCGGTTTCACCGCCGGGATCCTCGGCGTTGGCGAGGGCGTTCATCGAAAAGCCGGTGGTGAACATCTCGGGCAGCACCACGAGGTCCGTCGCTCCGGAGAGTCCCGCCAGGGCGTCCTCGATTTGTGCCCGGTTATCCGCAGGCGCCTCCCAGGCAAGTTCCCTCTGCAGCAGGGTGACGATCAGATCTTGCATAACAACTCCGCGGCCTTGAGTAGTGTGGCATCGCTTTTGGCGAAGCAGAAGCGCAGCAGGCTTTGCGCCGGCGGCTGCTGGTAAAAAACTGAAATCGGTATCGAGGCGACACCGTATTCGCGGGTCCAATCCTCGCACAGCTGGTAGTCGGGTAAACCGCTGATGGCGCTGTAATCCAGCAACTGGAAATAGGTGCCGGCGCTGGCTTGCAGGCGAAAACGCGAACCTGCCAGTGCCTCGATAAACAGGTCGCGCTTTTCCTGGTAGCGTTGCGCGAGAGTCAGCGGGTAATCCGGTTGCTGCTGGAGAAAATCGGCAATCGCTTTCTGTACCGGGGTGACCGCAACAAAAGCCACGAACTGGTGCACCTTGCGCAACTCCGCCGTCAGTGCCGCCGGGGCGACGCAGTATCCGGTTTTCCAGCCGGTGACGCTGAAGGTCTTGCCGAACGAATAATGGACAAACGCGCGCTGGCGCAGCGCGGGCCACTGCAGCGCGCTGTAGTGCTGCCGGCCGTCGTAGACCAGGTGCTCGTAGACCTCGTCGCTCGAGACCAGCAGGTCATGGCGTTCGGCGAGTTGTGACAGGACCTCGAGATCCTGCCGTCCGAGGACGCTGCCGGTTGGATTGTGCGGGGAGTTGATCATCAGCATGCGGGTGCGGGGCGTTATCGCAGCCTCCACGGCGTTCCAGTCCACCGCAAAGTCCGTACCGGCGAGTGCCACGTGTACCGGCATGCCGCCGGCCAGTTGCACGGCCGGCGCATAGCTGTCATAGCAGGGGTCGAGCAGGATGACTTCGTCCCCCGGATGCACGCAGGCCATGACACAGCAGAATATTCCCTCGGTGGCGCCGGGTACGATGGTGATTTCATCGCCCGGGTCAACGTTGACCTGGCGGTGGCGGCGCAACTGCTCGGCGAGTTGCTCGCGCAGTTCCGGCAGCCCGGCCATGGGGGCGTACTGGTTGAAGCCGTCGCGGCTGGCCCGCGCCAGCGCCTCCACCAGGCCATCCGGAGGCGGAAAGTCCGGATAGCCCTGGGACAGGTTGATGGCCCCGCTGTCGGCAGCCAGTGCGGACATGCGGGTAAAAATCGTGGTGCCCGTAGCGGGTAATTTACTGACTGGCATGCGGGTCATGATACGTATCCGCGAGGGTCAAGGGTATGGTGAAGGGGCGGCGCGCTCTGGCTGGCCCGGAATCAGACTATATATACTACATTGAGCATGCAGTATTGGAGTCTATTCCCAACTGATCGTTACAGACCTTGGTCCGTGAGACCAGGCAACGCGATCAGCGACCGGAATCACTGGGTGCCGGCGACGGAAAGCGCAGGGGCGCGCGGCGTAAGCCGGGACCGTGGACGCCGCCCGGGGCGCCCGTTGCAGCTCAGGCCTGCGCGGCGATCTGCCCGGGTTTCAGGTGCAGGTACTTGCGCAGCTTGTAAACGAAAAAGTAGAACGGTCCGGTATCCATCACGGCCACCATGGCCTTGAACAGGTAGTTGGAGCCTATCAGTACCAGCAGGGTTTTGAAGGTCAGTTCGTCGCGCAGGAAGGCCGCGCCGAAGGTCACGCTGACCACGGTGATTGAATCCACCATCTGGCTGATCAGGGTGCTGAAATTGTTGCGAATCCACAGGTGCTTGCCGCGGGTAACCCGCTTCCAGAAATGGAACAGCTGCACATCACAGTACTGGGCGGCGATATAGGCCAGCATCGAGGCGAACACCGCGCCTGAGGTGGTGGCGTAGATCAGCTGGTAGAGGCCGACACTTTTCTCCACTATCTCGCCGTTGGGCAGGGCTACCGGCGCCGCCAGTTGCAGGATCTGCCAGGGCGGCATGTTTTCCACGGGTACCGACGGGATGCTGTTGCCCAGCAGCAACATGCCGATGATAAAGAAGTTGAGCCCCAGTCCCACGGTCACCAGGAAGTTGGCGCGGGCCTTGCCGTACAGCTCACAGATCAGGTCGGTGCAGAGGAAGGTCAGGGGGTAGGGGAGCACACCCACCGCGAGCGCCATCGGCCCCAGTTGCACAAAGCGGGTAATGCCGATCACATTGAGCAGCGTCATGGCGCAGAGGAAGGTCCCCGCCAGCACCAGGAATACCCGTTCGCGGCGCTCGCGCAGCCAGGGCGGAGCGTGGGTCTCGGGAACCGCGATGCCGGGCGTGTCTTCCTGTGACTGGCGTTCAGGCATCTCAACTCTCCCGCTGGCCGAGGTTGGCGTGCAGCACGGCGCCATTGATTACCGGGTTGTGGTGGGCCCAGTGAATCAGTTCGGCGATTTCGCCCGGTGCGATCAGCCGGTTGAAACTGTTCATGCCCGCGATGGCCGCCTCGACAGCCGGGTCGGTGCCGATGTGGGTGCGCAACATCTCGGTATCGGTAAAGCCCGGGCAGACCAGCGCGGTGTGGATTCCGCTGCCCATCAGGTCCTGGCAGGTGGCGCGCATCATCCCCGCCTGGGCGTGCTTGCTGATGACGTAGGTGAAGGAACCGGGTACCGCCTTCTCGGACAGCGTCGAGCCCACGTAAATGATGCTGGAACCGCTGCCCATTTGCGGCAACAGTCCCTGGTTCAGGCTGTTGATGGCGACGATATTGGTTTCCAGTACCGCGCGCAGGCTGTCGCTGTCGCAGGCATTGGCGGCATCCTTGCGCATCTGGCTGGCGTTGTGTACCAGGGCGACGCGTGCGCCCCCGGGCAGCGCTGCCCGCAGCGTATCGACACATTCGCCGACCGAGGCGGCGGACGCCAGGTCGCAGTGCAGGTTCTCCACACCCTCCAGCGGGCAGGTGCGGCGCGACAGGTTGAAAACCCGGTAACCGCTGGCGAGGAACAGGCCGGCGGTTTCCCGGCCGATGCCGACGCTGGCGCCGGTAATGATGGCGATGTCAGATGTCATGGGGACTGCTTCCTGTTTACGCTCGTGCGGTACCATGTTCTCAGAAACCGTCCCACAGCATCCAGCCGAGTTCCAGGTTAAATGAGTCGAGCACCGGATCGAAGCCGTGGCTGGCGTCGATCACGCTGCGATTGACGCTGGCCCGGATGAACCAGTCGTTGTTGAATTCATAGCGCAGGCCGGCACCAAAACCCCAGGAAAAGCTGTTGTCGTCGTAGCTGTCGTAGACATTGCTGCAGATGTAGCCCCACCAGGGGTCCCACCAGCAGCCGGTCACCGGCGGTCCGTTGGCGATATTGGAGTCGATGTAGGTCCAGCCGAGGTTGGCGCGCAGGTAGGGGGTGAAGGGGCCTTCCAGCACATTCCAGGTCGCGTTCAGGTTGCCGTTGAAGATGTCCATCTCGTGTTCGACGCTGACCAGTCCCTTCTGCTCGGTGTTGTAAACCGCCTGGTAATCCGGGTTCAGGTAGGAAAATTCAAAGCCCAGGGCGACATGCGCGTCGAGGTTGTAGGCGGCGCCAAAACCGAAACCGACGCTGTTGTCGATCGCTACCTCCGATTGCCGGTTGCCGGAGATGTCCTCAGAGTCGCTGGCGATCAGTGCGAAGGTGGTTTCCCAGCGTTCGGCACGACGGGAGTCCGCCGCGTGGGCGCTGTACAGTGGCAGGCAGGCAAGCAGCGCCGGTAACCACAGGAATTTGATGGTTTTCAAAGGATCAGGTCTCCAGGTCGGGAAATGCGGTGGGGAAGGTGCCCCGGGGCCACCGCAGGCGAGACTATAGTACATTGCCGGAGGCCGTTCCAAGCGCTGCCGTACCGGCTGCGGTGCTTGCGCCCGCCATACGCAGGCGGGACAATGCGGCTAACCCTGAAATCCTGCAAGGCCATGACGGAACTCACTACGCTTCACATCGACAAGCAGCGCCACAAGTTTTCCGCGGCGCATTTCACCATTTTTTCCGCCAACGAGCGCGAACGCCTGCACGGCCACAACTACGCAGTTTCTGCCCGCTTTGTCGCGCCGATGGGCGATAACGGCTTTGCCGCGGACTACAACGTCTACAAGTCACGCCTGTCGATCCTGTGCGAGGAACTGGATGAATACATGCTGCTGGCGGGGGATTCCCCCTACCAGCGCATCGAGGAAGAAGGCGATTACTATCGGGTGTACTTCGACCGCGACGAGATGCTGTTCCTGAAAAGCGATACCCGGGTCCTGCCGATTCGCAACGCGACGGTAGAGGAATTCTCCCGCTACCTGCTCGGGCGCCTGCTGGCGCTGTCCGCCGCGGATGACCTGGTCGAGGTGGAACTGTCAGTCGCCTCCGGGCCCGGACAGCGGGCCAGCAGCCTGTGGCGCCGCGACTGAAGCCCAACTATCCTCAATTGGCCGGGTGTCCGGGTAGGCGGAATAACCAGAGGATTGAACAATGGGCTTGAGCAAAAAAATCGGCGCCGAGTTTATCGGCACCTTCTGGCTGGTTCTGGGTGGCTGCGGAAGTGCGGTTATCAGCGCCGCCTTCCCCGATGTGGGTATCGGCCTGCTGGGGGTGGCCCTGGCCTTCGGCCTTACCGTGCTTACCATGGCGTTCGCCATCGGCCATATTTCAGGCTGCCATCTCAATCCCGCGGTTTCCGTCGGGTTGCTGGTGGGCGGCCGCTTTCCGGCCAGTGAACTGCTGCCCTATGTCATCGCCCAGGTCCTCGGCGGTATTGCGGCCGGCTGCGTACTGTACGTGATTGCCAGCGGGGTCGGCGGTGCCGAATCGGGGTTTGAAACCGCCGGCTTCGCCTCCAACGGCTACGGTGAGCACTCCCCGGGCGGCTACAGTTTCACCTCGGCGCTGGTGTGCGAGATCGTCATGACCTTCATGTTCCTGGTGGTGATCCTCGGCGCCACGGACCAGCGCGCTCCTGCCGGCCTCGCCCCCATCGCCATCGGCCTTTGCCTCACCCTGATACACCTGATCAGCATCCCGGTGACCAATACCTCGGTGAACCCGGCGCGCAGCACCGGGGTCGCGGTGATCGAGGGCGGTTGGGCGCTATCCCAGCTCTGGCTGTTCTGGGTCGCGCCGATCATCGGGGCGGCACTCGCGGGCCTCTTTTACCGCTGGCTGGGCAGCGAAGACCAGGCCGCAGGTAGCTGACAGGCGCAGTTTGACTGCCCGGTCATTTCCCTCTGCCTTGTTCCCGGGAATGACCGGAAGCGTCTCAGGCGGCGATACCGGAGTGCCGCAATAGAGGCTCGATGTCCGGCTCGCGGCCGCGGAAGGCGACAAAGGTTTCCATGGGCTCCCTCGAACCGCCCACCGCGAGTACTTCGCGGCGGAATGACGCACCGGTGTCGGGGTTGAAAATGCCTTCTTCCTCGAAGCGCGAGTAGGCGTCGGCGGAGAGCACCTCCGCCCATTTGTAGCTGTAGTAGCCGGCAGCATAGCCGCCGGCGAAGATGTGCGAGAAACCGTGCTGGAAGCGATTGAACGCAGGCACCGGCACCACGGTGACCAGCTTGCGCACGGCGTCGAGCTGCTCCTGGATGGCCGCGGCATCGCCGCCGGACCAGCGCAGGTGAAGGAGGAAGTCGAACAGCGAAAACTCCAGTTGCCGCGCCATCTTCATCGCCGACTGGAAATTGCGCGCCGCCAGCATCTTGTCCAGCAGTTCCTGCGGCAGCGGTTCGCCGGTCTCGAAATGGCCGGAGATAAACGCCAGCGCATCGCTCTCCCAGCACCAGTTCTCGAGGAACTGGCTGGGCAGCTCCACCGCGTCCCAGGCCACGCCATTGATACCGGAGACCGCCGCCACGGTCTGCTCGGTCAGCATGTGATGCAGGCCGTGGCCGAATTCGTGGAACAGGGTGGTGAGCTCGTCGTGGGTCAGCAGGGCCGGCTGCTCGCCCACCGGGGGGGTGAAGTTGCAGACCAGGTAGGCGACCGGCAACTGCAGGTCACCGCCGCTGATGCGGCGCACCCGGCAGTCGTCCATCCAGGCGCCGCCGCGTTTCTTGCCGCGGGCGTAGAGGTCGAGGTAGAAGCGTGCGATGAGTTCGCCGCCGCGGGTGACATTATAGAGTTTGGCGTCCGGGTGGTAGGTGTCGAAGTCGCTGACCTCTTCCACGGCGACCCCGTAGAGTCGCTGCACCACTTCAAACAGGCCGGGAAGTACCCGGTTGACCGGCAGGTAGGGGCGCACATCCTCCTGGGAGACCGCGTAGCGCTGCTGGCGCAGTTTCTCGCTGTAGTAGCCGACGTCCCAGGCTTCCAGGCTCTCGACCCCGTGTTCCTCCAGCGCGAACTGCGCCAGTTCCTGCCACTCCTGCTGGGCCTGGGCGCGGGACTTGCCGGCCAGTTCCTCGAGGAATTCCACCACCTGGGCCGGGGTGTCCGCCATCTTGGTGGCCAGCGACAGCTCCGCGTAGTTGGCGAAGCCCAGCAGCTGGGCCATTTCCCGGCGCAGGTCGAGGGTTTCCACCATGACCGCCGAGTTGTCCCACTGGCCGGCGTGGGGCCCCTGGTCGGATGCCCGGGTACAGTTGGCCGCGTAGACTTCCCGCCGCAAAGCGGCGTTGTCGCAGTAGGTGAGCACCGGGAAATAGGAGGGGAATTCCAGGTTGATGAGGTAGTCATCCACGCCCGCCTGTTCGGCGGCCTGGCGGGCTCCCGCCAGGGCGCTGTCGGGCAGGCCCTGGAGCTCCTCCCGGGTGACCTGGCGGGACCAGGCATTGGTGGCGTCGAGCACGTTCTCGCCGAACTTGCTGCCCAGCTCCGAGAGCCGCTGGCGCAGCGCGCCGAAGCGCTGCTTTTGATCCGCAGGCAGGGCGACCCCCGCCAGGCGGAAGTCGCGCAGGGCGTTGTCCAGTGACTTGAGCTGCGCCGCATTGAGGCTCTCGCCGGCGCTGTCGCGCAGCGCCTGGTAGGCCTGGTACAGGCCCTCGTGCTGGCCCATCCAGGTGGCGTAGGCGGACAGCAGGGGCAGGCAGGCGTTGTAGGCCTCGCGCAGCGCATCGCTGTTGCACACGGCGTTGAGGTGGGAGACCGGTGAGAATGCCTTGGACAACTCGTCGTCCAGTTCCTCGATGGGTTCGACCAGCCCGCTCCAGGTGAAATCCCCGGCCGCCAGCAGCGCTTCGATGGCGCGCTTGTTGCGCTCGATCAGTTCGCGGATGGCGGGCTCGATATGCGCCACGTCGATGGCGGAAAACGGTGGCAGTTCGTGCTGTTCAAGGAGCGGGTTGGACATGAAAAGTACCTCCAGGTTGAAGCGGCAGTTTACCCCAGACGCGGTGTTTGCACAGTGACAGAACTCTGGTTGTCTGATGGCTTTTCAGTTGGACTGTTTTACGGCTTTACCGCCGTTGTATTGACGCTGGGTGGCGCGGGTTTTTTGCTGCATCGTTGTTGACGGCCTGGCGGCCGCGGCATTGGCGCCGGGCGGTGCATGTCTTTTGCTCCATTGCGGGCGCTTGCGGCGCGTTGGCCTTTGGGTGGCCGGAATTGCCGCGTGGCTGCCGGGTTATGAATGAGTCATGAGATTACATGCTACGTGGCTCCACGGTAGCTGGTGTGGCGGCATGGCGCATCGCGTTGCTGTGGCGGTTCCGCTTGGGGTTCGAGTTCGCACCGACGCCCTCCAAGTCCGCAAAAGACATGCACCACCCGACGCCAATGCGGGTGCCAAACGACGACTGAAGGAACTATGCACGGCCTGCTTGCGGGGTCTCGGATGGAGTAAAGATTCGACGCGGTTGTTTGGAGCCAGGAATCCGGAGCCGGGAATCTGGAATCTGGAATCTGGAATCTGGAGCCAGGAGCCAGGAGCCAGGAGCCAGTCAAACCGGAAACCGGAAGCTGGATCACAATGCGAAAGCCCGGGGTTACCCCCGCGTTGCCAGTGGGTGGGAAGGCTCTTTTACGGACTTGGAGGGCGTCGGTGCGAGCTCGATCCCCAAGCGGAACCACCTCACCACCGCGATGCGCCAACCCACCACACTGACTTTCGTGCAGCCAAGTAGCATGTAATCTCAAGGCTCATTCAAAACCCCGCAGCCACGCAGCAATTCCGGGCACTCACAGGCCAACGCGCCGCAAGCGCCCGGAATGGAGTAAAAGAGCCTTCCCGCCCGCAGGCCACGCAGCGGCCGCCAGGCCGCCCCACGCACCAGGCCGCCCCACGCACCAGGCCGCCCCACGCACCAGGCCGCCCCACGCACCAGGCCGCCCCACACATCAGCCACGCCTACGCCGGATTAAAGCCAGTGCCGAGTTCCCAGCCGGCGACCGGGTGGTAGCTGACACCGCGTTTACCCTGCCGGGACTCCATCAGCAGGAACTCGCTGCAGGAGAGCCGGAAGTCCGGCGCCAGGGCGGGTGCGGGCGGCGCCGCCTCACAGCCGCGGAACAGGGTGACGTGGGCCTGGAAGTGTTCGCGGCGCTTCTCGTGGCCGTGGATAGCGCCGATGCCCCCGAGTTTGCGGGCGAGGTGCTCCAGACTGTCGGGCCAGCTCGCCGGGCCCAGCCAGTAGATGCCCGGGCGCGGCCAGTAACCGACCTGGTCGAGTTGCAGCTCGAACGCGGCGGGCGCCAGCTTTTCCGCTGCGGCGTCGACGTCCTGGCAGAGCGCGTCGAGGCGGGAGTCAGGGATTTCGCCGAGGAAGGCGAGGGTGATGTGGAAGTTGGCCGCGGGTACCGGCCGGCCCAGCAGTGGCAGCTGCTGCTCCCGCCAGGTGGCAATGTCCAGCGCCAGGGGGCCGGGAATGTCCAGCGCGAAGAACAGGCGCATCACTTGTCACCGGGCGACTCGCTGTCTGGATTGCCCCCGGCAGCGGGTTTTGGCCTGGCGCGGGTGAGGGGCGCGAAGCCGTCCGCGGAGACATTGGCGCGGTGCTTGCCGCGACTCTTCTGGTCGCGGGCGCGCTGCTTTTTCTTTGCGGCCGCGGTCTTGTCGGTTTTCTTTTTCTTCGGGCCGACGGCCTTGCCGGAGGATTTCACCTTGCCCGGGCCCTGGTAGCGGGCCTTGAGTCCGGGCACGGCGCTGCGTTCCAGTTCCAGCTTCAGGTAGCGCTGGATACTGATCATCAGGTTCCACTCGTTGGCCCCCACCAGGGATATGGCCAGGCCCTGCGCACCGGCCCGGCCGGTGCGACCGGTGCGGTGCAGGTAGTCGTCGCCGCTGCGCGGCAGGTCGTAGTTCACCACCAGGTCGATATCGGGTACGTCGAGGCCCCGCGCCGCGAGATCGGAGGCGCAGAGCACCTGGATCCGGCCATCGCGAAAGCGGGTCATGACCGCCTTGCGCTCCTCGGTGGTCAGTTCGCCGTGCAGGCAGGCGGTTTTCAGCTCGCCGCCGGCCAGCTGGTTGGCCAGCCGCTCGGCGATGCTGCGCTGGTTGGCGAACACCAGCGCCCGGCGGAATTCCTGTTGCTGCAGCAGAGCGGCCAGCAACGCGTCCTTGTGGCTGGGGCTGTCGGCGAGGATGTGCTGGTGGCGGATGCCTTCGCTGGCACTGCGCGGCGGGTCGATGTTGATGGTTTGCGGCTGCTGTAGCAGGGCCTGCGCAACGCTGCCGAGCCCGGCGTGATTGAGGGTGGCGGAGAGCAGGACGACCTGGCGCTCGGGCGGGCAGAATGCGGCGATCTGCAGCACCTCGTCGCGAAAGCCCATGTCGAGCATGCGATCGGCCTCATCGAGGACCAGGGTGCGCACGGAGGCTAGGTCCGCGCTGCCTTTCTCGCAGTGCTCCAGCAACCGGCCCGGTGTGGCGATGATCACCTCCGGGTTTTTCCGCAGCTCCGATTTCTGGTATTTGAAATCCGCGCCACCGGTGAGGGCCATGGCGTTCAACGGGGTTTTGGCGGCCAGGTCACGGCAGTTTTTCAGTACCTGCCGGGCCAGTTCCCGGGTCGGCACCAGCACCACGGCCAGCGCGCCCGACTTGCGGCTCGCCGGCTCGGCGAGGATGCGCTGCAGGGCGGGCAGCAGGTAGGCCAGGGTTTTGCCCGAACCGGTCTGGGCGCTGATCCGCAGGTCGCTGCCAGCGATAAGTGCGGGTACGGCAGCGGCCTGTACCGGAGTCGGGGTTTCGAGTCCCAGGTTTTCAAGGCCGAGGCGCAGGCCGCGGTCCAGTTCCATATCTTCAAACATCGGCTTTAGCTTACGGTCGACTGTACAGTCTCGTTGTCACTGAAACGGCCGGCAAACAGGGCCGAGGTAAGGTAGCGTTCACCGGAGTCGGGGAGTATGGCCACGATCATCTTGCCGGCGTTTTCCGGACGCTCTGCCAGCCGGGCCGCCACGGCCATGGCCGCGCCGGAGGAAATACCGGCGAGGATGCCTTCCTCCTGCATCAGCCGGTGGGCGTATTCCATGGCTTCCTCGCTGGATACCCGCTCGACCACGTCGACCATGGCCAGGTCGAGATTGGCGGGCAGGATGCCGGCGCCGATACCCTGGATTTTGTGCGGTGCGTGGGTGGGCTCTTCTCCGGCCTTGGCCGCGGTGACGACTGTCGAGGTGTCCGGTTCCACCGCGACTGTGGTGATCGCCTTGCCCTTGCTGTTCTTGATGTAGCGCGATATCCCCGTCAGCGTGCCGCCGGTACCGACGCCGGAAACCAGGATGTCGATCTGGCCATCGCTGTCATCCCAGATTTCAGGGCCGGTGGTCGCCTCGTGAATGGCCGGGTTGGCGGGGTTCTCGAACTGGTGGGGGCCCCAGTACTTGTCCGGGTCGGAGGCGATGATTTCCTCGGCCTTGGCGATCGCCGCCGGGATTCCCTTGGCGCCGTCGGTAAGCACCACTTCTGCCCCCAGGGCCTTCATCAGCATGCGCCGCTCCAGGCTCATGGTATTGGGCATGGTGAGGATGCAGCCGTAGCCCTTGGCGGCGGCGACGAAGGCCAGGGCGATGCCGGTATTGCCGCTGGTGGGCTCGACAATGGTCATGCCCGGCCGCAGGCTGCCGTCCTGTTCGGCTGCGGCCACCATGCTGGCGCCGATCCGGCATTTCACCGAATTGGCCGGGTTGCGACTCTCGAGCTTGCCGTACACATTGCCGGAGGTTATGTGGTTGATTCTGACCAGGGGGGTGCCGCCGATGGTTACCGCGTTGTTCTCGTAAAGCTTGCCCATTGTGAACCTCCTCCGATGTGGTATCTGGCAGCGCGATCGCAGCCCAAGCCTAGCCTGTCGCGCTGCTGCTGTCCACGCAAGGGCCCGCGGTGCCCAGCGCCCGCCGCCGCCCGTTCCAGTGGCCGCGCATGGTATGCGCGCAGGTGTCCCGCGGCAAAGAAAATGGCGATTTTTTTTCACTGGCGGGAACTTCATGCCAGCCCCCGGGTCAGACCTTTCGACAACAGCGAGTGCTTGGCTTGTTGTCAGTGGATGTCCAGGTTTCTCTGTGAGACTTCACTGGTGTTTAGTGTGGATTCGGCCCCTTTTTGGGGCCGCTTTTTTTTCTGCTGGCGGTGCCGGTTGACCCTGTCCGCTATTCAGTTCCCGCGCCCGTCGCTCCGCGCAGGGACTCCAGCGTCTGTGGCCCCATCAACGTTGCGGTAATTTCGCCTTGCGGGTTGATCACGACGGTGGTCGGCAGGGCCCTGGGGCGCTCGATGCCCAGTACCCCCGATGGGTCTTCCAGGATCAACGGGAAGGCGATGCCCAGGGCATCGACCTGGGCCTGCAATTCCTCTCCGCGAGCACCGTCGAAATTCACCCCGAGGACTGCGACCCCCGGGGTGTGGGATGCCAGTTCGTTCAATTCCGGTATTTCCTTGATACAGGGTTTGCACCACTGGGCCCAGTAGTTGATGACTACCCATTGGCCGCGGTAGTCCTGCGGCTGGAACCGGGCCAGGTTGCCGGTGGGGGTCGATTGGTCCGCTGTGCAGGCGCACAGCAACAGCAGGGTGATGGCCAGGGGCCACTGCGGCTTGGTGAGTCTCATTGGCTGTAGAGTTCGGCGAGTGAAAGTTGCAGTATTTCCCGCTGGTTCTGGCGTTGCGTCCGCAGCAGGTCCCAGGCGGTCTTCTGCCAGCCCAGGTGGGTGGTGATTTCTCCCTGTTCCAGGGGCAGTTCGTCCGCGATCCACTCCTTCAGCTGCCAGAGGTAGAGTCCGTGCAGGTCCCGGCACAGCAGGTAGTGCCCGCGGTCGTTCTGGGTGAGGATGTTGTGTTCCATCAGCAGGTCGCGCAGCCGGCGCCAGGTTTCGCTGTCGAGGCCGCGGGTCACCACGTGGCGGCCGTTGAGCAGTTCAATTTCCCGCACGGAATGTCCCGCCTGCTGCTTTTCCCAGAACAGGTAGAGGACGTCCAGGGCCTTCAGCAGGGTGGGCCGCGCCGCCTGTTCCTCGTCCTGGTAGGCGGAGAGGCTGTGCACCAGGATGCCGCCCATCAGCACGATGTTCCAGGACAGGTAGATCCACAGCAGGAACAGGGGGACGGCGGCGAAGGCCCCGTAGATGAAGGTATAGCTTGAACCGACCACCAGGTCGGTAAACACGCTGCGGGCGATATGGAAGGCAATGGCCGCCACCAGCCCGCCGACCACCGAGTGCTTGAAGGGCACCCGGCAATTCGGAACAGCGACATAGAGCAGGGTGAACGCCCCCATGCTGAGCAGCAGGGGGGCGATTTTCAGCAGCAGGGCCTTGGCGCCGAATATGTCGTACTCGTCGACCACGCCGGTAAACGAAGCCAGGTAGGTGCTGATGCCCAGGGCCAGGCCCAGCGCCACCGGTGCCAGGCTGAGCACGGCCCAGTAGAGCAGGAAACTGGAGACCGGGCTGCGGTTCTCGCGGGCGCGCCAGATCAGGTTGAAGGCCTTTTCGATGTTGCGCAGCATCAGGACCGCAGTGACCACCAGGAACAGGATGCCCGGGCCGGTCAGGTTCTTGGCCTGGCGGGAGAAGTCGCTGAGGTAGTTTTCCACGTCGGAGCTGGTCTCCGGCATCAGGTGCTGGAACAGGAACTCCTGCATCTGCACTTCCAGCCCCTGGAAGGTGGGTATGGCGGAGGCCATGGTGTACAGCACCGTCAGCAGGGGCACCATGGCGAACAGGCTCATGTAGGTCAGTGCGGCTGCATTCTGGGAACAGCGGTCGGCGCTGAACCGGGAAAACAGGTATTTGATACGCCGCCACGCCCCTTTGAGTATTGGTCTTATTTCCTCCATGGGCAGCATTATGGCATGAATGGTCCCGCCCCGGCACAGTCCCTTGTTATACTCGCGCCACCGAGAATTTGTCATGGAGTTTCACATGAGCGACTACACTATCTACCACAATCCCCGCTGCTCCAAATCCCGTGCGACACTGGCGCTGCTGGAGGAAAACGGCATCGCGCCGGAGATCGTGCTCTACCTCGAAACCCCACCCACCGCCGCCGAGATTCGCTCCCTGCTGGAGAAGCTCGACCTGCGCGCCGAACAACTGGTGCGTCGCGGAGAGGACGAGTACGAGCAGGCGGGGCTCGACAAAAGTTCCAGCGAGGACGCGCTGGTCGCGGCGATGGCCGAGTATCCCCGCCTGATCGAGCGCCCCATCGTGGTATGTGAGGACCGCGCGGTCCTCGGCCGCCCGCCGGAAAATGTGCTGGCGCTGATCGACTGATGTCAGCGCCCTTTATCCTGGTTCTCTATTACTCCCGCAACGGTACTACAGCGGAGATGGCCCGGCAGGTGGGCCGGGGGGTCGAACAGGTCGGTGGCATTGCGGCGCGCCTGCGCACGGTGCCGGCGATCTCCGCCAACTGTGAAAAGACTGAGGACGAAATCCCCGGGGAGGGTCCGTTGTATTGCGAGCTGGACGACCTGCGCGACTGTGCCGGCCTGGTGCTGGGCAGCCCGACTCGCTTCGGCAACATGGCGGCGCCGCTCAAGTACTTTATCGACCAGACCTCCGGACTGTGGATGAGCGGCGCCATGATCGACAAGCCCGCCGCGGTGTTCACCTCGACATCAAGCCTGCATGGCGGGCAGGAATCCACCCTGCTGAGCATGATGCTGCCCCTGCTGCACCACGGCATGCTCCTGCTCGGCCTGCCCTACAGCGAGCCCGGGCTGGCCGCGGCGACTTCCGGGGGGACGCCCTACGGCGCCTCGCACTGGGCGGGGCCGCAGAATGATCGCCCGGTGGATGCCGCTGAAGCGAAGCTCTGCCAGGCGCTGGGCCGCCGGGTGGCGGAACATGCGCTGCGGGGCCGCCGGTGAGTTCGCGTACCCGGCTGGCCCGCCTGTCCTGCTTTGCGGCTTTTATACTGCTGTGTCTGCAACAGTTCCTGGACATGGTCGCGGCAGGCGCGCCCTGGATCATCTGGCTGGCCGTCCTGCTGCCGCTGCTGATCCTCGTGCCGGGGATATTGCGTGATCGCCCGCGCAGTTTTATCTGGTTGTGCTTTGTCAGCCTGCTGTATTTCATGCGGCTGGTAGTGGACCTGTTTGCGAATCCGTCCAGTGCCCTGTACTGGACGGGCATGCTGGCGGTGGTAGTACTTTTTTGTGCAGCGATGCTGTATGTGCGCTGGCGTGCCAGGGATCTGCGCGACCTCGCTCCCGCGACTGTTAAGGAGAACATTTGATGAGTCACCCGTCGCCGGTTCGCCGGTTTTTTGCCGCGATCTGGAACGCCATTACCTGGCTGCGTATCGCTTCTGCCAACCTGCTGTTCCTGGCCCTGCTGGCTATACTCTACTTTGCCCTGGCCGACCGGGCGCCGGAGCCGCTGCCGGCCAAGGCGGCCCTGCTGCTGGACCTCAGCGGCTTTGTGGTCGACCAGAAAACCCCGGTGGACCCGCTGCAGATGCTGGGCGCAGCGAGCTCGGTTCCGCACGAGGTGCTGGTAAGGGACGTCACCGAGGCGATCGAAAAGGCCGCCGAAGACCCGGCGGTCCCGGCACTGGTGATGGAACTGGATTACCTGGTCCATGTCAGCATCTCCCATGTCCTGGAAATTGCCGACGCCCTCGAGGCATTCCGCGCCAGCGGCAAGCCGATCATCGCCGTGGGCGACTATTTCACCCAGCCGCAATACCTGCTGGCCAGCTATGCCGACGAGGTCATCCTGCATCCGCTGGGCACGGTGGGGATAGAAGGGTACGCGGTCTACCAGAATTACTACGCCGAGCTGCTGGAAAAAGTATCGGTCAACGTGCATGTGTTCCGCGGCGGCAAGTACAAGTCGCTCGCGGAGCCCTGGCTGCGCAACGACATGTCGCCGGTGGAGAAGGACCTTACCCGCGCCTGGCTGGACGACCTGTGGCGAGAATACACCGGGGTGGTCGAGGGCAATCGCAAGCTCGCTGGCGGCACCCTGAACAACTACGTCGAGGGCATGGCGCAGCGACTGAGCGCCGGCGATGGCGACCAGGCGAAGGATGCGCAGGCGATGGGTCTGGCGGACAGGCTGATGTCGCGCACCGAGGCCAACGACTATCTCGCCGACCTGGTGGGCGCCAGGAACGACGACGGGCTCTACGAGGCCGTGCCCTTCGAGGAGTACCTCTGGCACCGCAAAATCACCGGGCTGCCGCACACCGCGCCAGACCATATCGCGGTCATCACCGCACAGGGCAACATGTTGCCCGGTGAACAGCCGCCCGGAACGGTGGGCGGCGACAGTCTCGCCTGGCTGATCAACGACGCCATGAACGATGACAAGGTGAGGGCGATCGTGCTGCGGGTCAACTCCCCGGGCGGCAGCCTGTTTGCCGCGGAAGTGATTCGCGAGCAGGTGGAAGCGGCGCAGGAGGCGGGCCTGCCGGTGGTGGTGTCGATGGGGCCGATGGCGGCCTCCGGCGGCTATTACATCGCCGCGGGCGCCGACCAGATATGGGCCCTGCCGACCACCATAACCGGCAGCATCGGCGTGATCGCCGCGTTCCCCACTGTGGAGGAACTGTTGCAACGCGGCGGCATCCATACCGACGGGGTCGGCACCACCAGCCTCGCCGGTTCCCTGCGCCTCGATCGACCGCTGAACCCGCAACTCGCGCAATCGCTGCAGTCCGGTATCGACCACGCCTATGCCGTTTTCCGCGGCATTGTCGCGGAGGGCCGGGGCATGACCCTGGAGCAGGTCGATGCAGTGGCGGAGGGCCGCGTCTGGAGCGGCGCCGATGCGAAAGAGGTGGGCCTGGTCGACGCCCTGGGCGGACTGGATGACGCGATTGCCGCCGCGGCGGAACTCGCGGGTATTGACGATTACCAGGTGGATTACCTGGATGAAAGCCTGACGCCTTCCCAGCAGTTCCTGCAGCAGATGGCCGAGCGCTTGAGCGTCGAATCCCTCGGCCTCTCAACTACCGGCCGCTCCGACTCTGTCGCTGCGCTGGTCCGGCTGGCACAGCCGCTATTGAATATCGCCAGAGAGATCGAGGCCCTGCAGGACCCGCGGCACCTCTATGTGCGCTGCCTGCCCTGCGCGGCCTATCAGTAGGCCTCGAGGGCGGGGGCTTCCTCCTTGCGCCACCAGCGATGGAGGTCCTCGAGGATCAGGTAGAGCGCCGGGATCAACAGCAGGGTGATGATCGTGGCGAACACGATGCCGAAGGCCAGGGAGATGGCCATCGGAATCATCGACTCGGCCTGGGCGCTGCGCTCCAGCAGCATCGGCGCCAGACCGAGGAAGGTGGTCAGGGAGGTCAGCATGATGGCGCGGAAGCGTTTGCAGGCGGCTTCCACGATCGCCGCGTGCGGCGCGCTGCCGCCCTTGACGGCCTGGTTGACATAGTCGACGAGGATCAGGCTGTCATTGACCACCACCCCTGACAGTGCCACCAGCCCCATACCCGACATCATGCTCACCGGATAATCCAGCATCCAGTGGCCGAGTACCGCACCGATAATACCGAAAGGAATCACGCCCATGATGATCAACGGCTGCAGGTAGGAGGCCGTGGGAATGGCCAGCAGGGCGTAAATGCCGAACAGCGCCAGGCCGAAACCGACGACGAGGCTGATCACAAGGCGCGATTCCTCGCCGGCCAGTCCGGAGCGTTCCCACTTGAGCCCCGGGTATTTGCGCTGCAGTTCCGGCAGGAAGTTCCTGGCCAGGTCATCCAGCACCTTGTTCGGTTCGACGACATCGGTATCCGCCATCGCAGTGACTTCCGCGGCCCGTTGGAAATCGATGCGGGTCGACTTCAGCAGGCCGGGCTTGACCTCGACCTCCGCGACGGTGCTCAGTGGTACCTCGTCACCGCCCGGCGTGCGCACGAACATGTGCTCGAGACTGCCCACGCTTTCCCGGTCTTCGCGCGGATAGCGGACCATCACCTTGACCTCGTCGATATCGCGCTGGATGCGCTGGGCCTCGGCACCGTAGAAGGCGTTGCGCACCTGGCTGCCCAGTTGCATCCGGGTCAGGCCGAGGGCCTCGCCCTCGGGCAGCAGTTTGAAATGTATTTCGTCGCGGGATTCACTGCTGCCGTTGCGAATGTCATAGAGACCGTTGTAGTGATGCAGGTGCTCTTCCAGTTCCTCGGCGGCGGCGCGCAGCGTGGCGAAATTTTCGTGCTTCAGGTCAAAGGACACTGCGGGACCGAAATCGGGACCATCGGAGGTGCCGATGCCCAGCACGTCGGCGCCGTGAATGTTGCCGACCTCCTCGCGCCACAGGCGCTGGATCTCGTCGTTGGAAATGTTGCGCTGGTCCTGCCGGGTCAGTTCCACATCGATGCGCCCGTTGATGCGGTCGTAGACGTGGGCGGATATATGGCTGATGAATCCGGAATCCTCGCCGTGTTCGCGACGGTAGTCGCGATCAACGGCGTAGAGGCCGTCGATAAGTTTGCGAGTGGCATCGGTGGTGCTGTCTTCGGGACTGCTCTCGGACATACGCAATTCCGCGGACAGGTACTCCCCGGCGATATGCGGTGAGATGATAGTGCGCACGACACCGCCGCTGACCAGGCCGACGGCAACGATCAGCAGGCAGAGAAAACTCGCCAGCGTCACATAGCGGTTGTCGATACAGCGTTCCAGCGCGCGCCGGTAGGGGCCCTCGACAAAATTGCGCAGGCGTTCATTGACGCCTTCCTGCAGGTGGTCAACCTGCAGCAGCAGCCGGTTGCGGGTCGGCTTGCTGTGGGCGAGGTGGGCCGGCAGAATCCACTTCGACTCCACCAGGGAGAACGCCAGGCAGAGAATGACTACCCAGCCGCAGGCTGCCGGCATGGGGGCGAAGACGCCCTGTACGAACAGCGTGGGGGCAAAGGCGACGATGGTGGTCAGCACGCCAAAGGTGGCCGGTGTGGCTACCCGGTAGGCGCCGCGAATGACATTGTCCACGCTGTGGCCACTGGCTTCGGTTTCACTGTAGACCGACTCGCCGATGATGATGGCGTCGTCTACCACGATGCCCAGCACCAGGATAAAGCCGAAGATGCTGATCATGTTGAGGCTGGCGTGGATGTAGGGCGTGTTGATGGCGGCCATGGCACCCAGGAAGCAGACCGGTATTCCCAGCATCACCCAGAACGCCAGCTTGATTTCCAGGAACAGGGCGAGGGTGATGAAGACCAGCAGCGCACCGATGGCGAGATTCTTCACCATCATGTCCAGGCGCTCCTGCAGGTAGTAGGTGGAATCGGCCCAGATATCGACCACGGCCCCCTCGGGCAGGTGCGCGCGTTTGTCCTCCAGGTAGGCCTTGACCACGTCGGCGGTCTCGATGATGTCCTGGTCGCCAAGGCTGTAGACCTGCAATCCCAGCGAGGGCTGTGCGTCGAACTCGGAGAAGCCGCGCTCCTCGACGAAGTCGTCCTTGACCGTGGCGATGTCGCCGAGCATCAGGCGTGTGCCATCCGGCCAGGTTTTCAGGACGATGTTTTCGAAGGCCTGCTGGTCGTAGGCCTGGCCCACGGTGCGCAGCATGATTTCACCGTTGCGGGTCTTGACCGAGCCGGCCGGAAGGTCGATGGAGGAAGCGGCAATGGTGTTGGCGACGTCCTGCAGGGTGAGGTGGTACTCGCGCAGCAGTTGCTCGGAAATTTCCACGGCGATCTCGTAGTCGCGCTCGCCGGTAATCTCCACCCCGGAGACTTCGGGGAAGGTGAGGAGTTCGCGGCGCATGCTCTGCGCCAGCGATTTCATGCTGCGCGGGTCCTGGTTGCCGGAAAGCTGGATATTCAGCACCGGGAACATCACCTCCGGTTGGGTGATGACGGGTTTTTCCGCGGCTTCCGGAAACGTGCTGATACCGTCTATACGGTTCTGCACGTCGTTGTAGAGCTTGTCGATGGACACCCCTTCCAGGGGTTCGATGATGATCCGGGCCACGGACTCCAGCGCGTCCGCCTCCACCCGCTCGATCCCCTCGATGTCGTTGATGGCCTCCTCGATTTTCTCGACGATACCGCGCTCCACCTCTTCCGGCGCGGCGCCGGGGTAGGGGACGGTGATCCAGATCAGCTCGAAGTGGAAGGTCGGCATCATCGCCCGCTGGATGCTGAATGCGCTGCCCGCACCGACGGCGATGATGATCAGCATCATCAGGTTGGCGGCGACCGGGTTGCGGGCAAACCAGGCGATTATCCCGCTGGGCGTAGCGCTGCTCACGGCGTCACCCCGGCGGTAGCTTCCGGCGACAGGCCGGCCTTGGCCGGTCCACCGAGTTCATCGGTGGGGACAGAGGAATTGATGGTGACCTTGCTGCCCTCCAGGGAGTCGTCCAGCACGCTCAGCGAGACCCGTTCGCCGGGTTTGAGGCCGCTATTGACCAGCACGTAGTCGCCACCGGGGTTGAGGATGGAGATGTCCCGGTTGCGCAGGATGTCATCCCGGTCCACCACCCAGACGCGATTGCCGGCGCGCAGCACATGGCGCGGCAGCGCGATCACCTGGCTGAAAACCCGGCCCTGGATATTGGCGTTGACGAAGCTGCCGAGGCGCAGTGGGGGGCGGTCGGGGTGCCTGAGCGCGTAGGGATCATCGACCCGGGCGACGGCGTAGAGCACCCGGGAGCGCTCGTCGAATACCGCCTCGGTGCGGTGGACCGTCGCGGGCCAGTGTTGCAGCGCACCGGCGACGCTGGCGTACAGGTCCACCGGCACGGGGTTGGCGCCATCGTCCGCGACGCCCGGAAGGTTCAGGAATTCCAGCCTGCTCTGGGGAATCGGCAGGCGTACCTCGGCAACGCCCACGGAAAACAGGGCAGCGATCTGGTTGCCGGTAACCACGTACTGGCCGAGATCCACCTGCTTGTCGCGAATGACGGCATCGTAGGGCGCGCGGATGATGGTGCGCTCCAGTTGGTCGCGGGCGGTGTTGAGGTCGGCGGTGGCCGCGCGCTGTTGCGCCTTGGCCTGGTCCAGCTGCGGTTTGCGCAGGTAGAGTTCGCGGGCCTGCTGGGTGCGCTGGCTGTTGGCCGGCAGCTTCTCCCATTCGCGCTGGGCCACCTCGGCGCGACCCTCTTCCTGGATCAGTGCGCTCTGTGCGGTTTCCAGCGCGGCCTCGGCGCGCAGCAGCGCGGTCTGGTAGTCGCGGGGGTCGATGCGCACCAGCACTTCGCCCTCGGCGACGAAACCGCCGGCGTGGAATTTGTCACTGGTGGCGACGATACGCCCGGGAACTTCGGCAACCAGGGTGGTCTCGCGCAGGGCCTGCACGGTTCCCTGGGCCTGTACCTCGACCTGGCGGTCCTCGGCGACGGCGACAGCCACATCGACACTCACCGCGCGCTGTTCCGGTTCCGCGATTTGCGCCGGTGGTCGGTTCATGTACATGAGTGAAGCAGCGGCGAGTGCCGCTGCCAGCAGGAGCAGGGAAATGCGCAGTTGACGCTTGATCGGTACCACGGAAGAGCCCGGTGAAGGTAAAGCCCCCTTTATAGCACACGGGGCCCTTCGGGCAGCTTAAGATTTGTCAATTTACCGGAAATAGGCCGGGCGGGGTGCGCGCTGGCGCACCCCGGGAGCTGGTCAGCCCTCCTTGCCGAGGTGCACGTCCATCTGCGGGTAGGGAATGGTGATCCCCTCCTCGTCGAATTTCAGTTTCACGGCGGTGGTCGTGTCCCACAGCACCGCCCAGTAGTCAGCGGCATTGACCCACGGACGCACCAGGAAATTGACGCTGGAATCCGCCAGTTCGCCCAGCGCGACTACCGGCGCGGGCTCGGCGAGAATGCGCTCGTCCGCAGCGATGATTTCCTCCAGCAGTGCCTTGGCCTTGCGGATGTCGTCGTCGTAGGAAATGCCGAAGACCATGTCCACCCGGCGGGTCGGCAGGGCCGAGAAGTTGGTGATGTTGTTGCCGAGGATGGCGCCGTTGGGAACGATCACTTCGCGGTTGTCGGGGGTTCTCAATGTCGTGGTGAAGATGCTGATGTTGTCGACCACACCGCTGGCGCCGCCGGCCTCGACGAAATCACCCTTGGTGAAGGGGCGGAAAATGATCAGCAGTACACCGGCGGCGAAATTGCCCAGCGACCCCTGCAGGGAAAGGCCGATCGCGAGTCCGGCGGCGCCGAGCAGGGCGACCAGTGAGGTGGTGTCGATGCCGAGTTGGCTGAGGGCGGCGATAGCCACGAAAAGCAGCAGCACCCAGCGCAGGATGGAGCTGAGGAACTTGATGAGAATCTCGTCCATCGCCCTGGCGCGCATCATTTTTTCGACAAAGCCGACAATCATTTTGACCACGATGCGACCGACGTAGAATATGACCAGCGCGATCGCGATGCGGATGATCCACGGCAGTATCATGGTGCCCCAGAGGCTGCTTGCTTCCATAGGTAGTTCCCCGGATTGGTGGTTTGGAGTGCACTTGAGACAGCAGTATAGAACAGGGGTTTGGCAATTCAACCCGCGATGGATGTACGAGGCCGGGCAGGAAATGGCTTTTTTTAAAGCTTTTGAGCGCGGGGGGCAGTTGATCTGGTTACAATCGCTGGCGCGGGGGATGACACCTTGAATCGAAAGCAACGGACAGGGAAGAGCGGAGAGTGAGCGAGATGCGCAGGCGCCAGTTCCTCGCCGGCATCGGGGCCAGCGCGGTGGCGTCGACCGGCGTCGCGGGTCCCCTGTTGTCCCGCGCGGACGTCGGCAGCTGGGACATGGCGGCAGATGTCGTCGTAATTGGCGCGGGAGCCGCCGGTATCTGTGCAGCCATCGAGGCGCGCAGCGCTGGCGCCAGCGTGATGGTCCTGGAACTCATGCCGCGGCCCGGCGGCACCTCCGGCCTGTCCGATGGCGTCGTCTACGCCGGCGGAGGCACCTTTGCGCAGCGGGCGCTCGGCATCGAGGATTCCTCCCAAGCCATGTACCAGTCACTCGCCGCTGCGGTGTTTCCCTATCATCCCGATGCGCGCCTGCGGCTCTACTGTGAACACAGTGCCGGCCACCTCGACTGGCTGCGCGACCAGGGCGTGCCCTTTGCGGCGCAGCCACAGGCGGGCACCAGCCTGCGGCAGGTGGCCGGCGCGCCGGATATCCCGCGCGGGCATGTGCCGGATGCGCCTGCGGGCCTTGCGGGCCAGTACCTCATGCAGGGCCTGCTGGCCCGCTCGGGCAAGCTCGGCGCGCAGTTACTCACCCGTCTCGATGCCGAACAGCTGGTGGCGGAGGCGGATGGCCGCATCATTGGCGTCGTCGCCAATGCCGGTGGCCAGCGCACCAGCCTGCGCGCCCGGCGGGGGGTGGTGCTGGCCTGCGGCGGCTTCATCCAGCAGCGCGAGATGGTCAGGGCCTTCGCCCCGCGACTCCATGCATGTTCGACCCCCTGGGGTGCGGCGGGTGACCTCGGGCAGGGCATCCGCCTGGGTATCTCGGCGGGTGCCGCCGCCCTCGCAATGGACGAGGGTTTCTGTGCCATAGACCTGCGCGCCCTCGACCCGGCGCCCTCGGGCCTGCTGGTCAACGGCGCGGGCCAGCGATTCATCGCCGAGGACGCCTACGCCGGCGCGATTGGCCACGCGGTCGCGTTCGAACAGCGCGGTAGCGCGTGGCTGATCACCGACGCCGGCAGCGCCCTGCCGGAACGCCAGCAGAACTTTTTCCCGGTGGCAGAATCAACCAGCGTCGGCGGGCTGGCGGACCAGTTGGACCTGCCCCGAGGCGCCCTGCAACAGACGGTCGCCTACTACAATCGCTATGCCGCGCGCGGCGAGGATCCCCAATTCGGCAAGACCAAAGCCTTCCTGCGGCCCTTCCAGGGGCCGCCCTACCGGGCCTGGGAGGTCAGCGGGCCGCGCGCCGTCGTGCCGGCCTATACCCTGGGAGGGCTCGCCACCGATGTCGACGGCGCCGTACTCGACAGTATCGGCAAGCCGATTGAGGGTTTGTTCGCCGCGGGGCGAACAGCGGCGGGGTTTTCGGTCGCTGCCGCGGTGGTCGAGGGGCTCTCCCTCGGCGAGGCCAGTTTTTTTGGCCGGCGTGCCGGGGCCGGCGCGGTGCGATCAGCGTGAGGGGGCTGCCCGGCGCTTTTGCCCTGGCCCTGCTGGCGCTGTCATTGCGCGCGCCTGCGGGGGAGCTCGAGGACCGGATGCAGCTGGCGGATATCGACCGCGGCCGGGTGCTGTTCGGGAGCTGCCGCCTGTGCCATCGCATCGAGGCGGAGGAAGGTCACCGGGTGGGTCCGAATCTCAAGGGGGTCTTCGGTCGGGTCGTGGGCACCGTCCCCGACTACCCCGGCTATTCCCAGCGCTTCCGCCAGGCCGGTTTCGTCTGGACCCCGAAATTGATGTACGCCTGGCTCGAGGCGCCGATGGCGCAGTATCCGGATTCGACCATGCTGGTACCGGGAATCAGCGATCCCCAGGACCGCGCGGACGTCATCGCCTACCTGATGCGGGTCAGCGCGGTCGACCCGGATTAGTCCGCTGCGCCACTCGTCCCCGGCCGCGCGGCTTTGACAGCCTCGGCTATCTGTCGGCTGAGCTGGTACAGCAGGTCGCTGTAGGCGGCCGCCATCGCCCCCGCGTCGGCGTTTGCCGGCAGTGCCTGTTGGAATTGCGCGATCCGCCGCTCGAGCGCGCCATCACTGCCGGGACTCAGCAGCAGCCATTCGGCGATAAGGCGAGCCTCGCTGCTGTCCGCCTCCATTTCCAGTACCCGCAACTGCACCGCGAAGTCCGGCAGGCGCTTGGGATGCCAGGGGTATGAGCGCACGTCCTGGGTATCCAGCAGTCCGGCGAGGTTGATCGATATCACCCGGCTGATGCCGTTCTCCAGGGGTTCCGCCCAGCGTTCGGTACTGTCGATCTGCAGCCGGTTTTGCTCCCGGGTGATGACGAAGTTGTTGCGCTGCAGGTAGTTGGGCAGGGTGACGGGGCCGACGCCGATGGACAGGTCGCCAGTGCTGGCTGGCGGGACTTCCCGGGCGCGGAGAATGTAATGCTGGCTGGGCGCTGTGCTGCAGGCGGCGACCAGGCCGAGCAGCAGGGCGGCCAGGCTGAGCCGGCTGGCCATGGCGATATTCAATTTTCCTTGCTCCTTCCGCGGATCAGGGCTTCGGGTTGCTCTTCCAGGGTACGGCTCAGCTGTTGCAGGCTGCGGCCGGCTTCCGCGAACTCCCTGAGGGCGCGGTTCAGCTGGTAGACGGTGTCTGAATCGTAGTCCACGAGCCCTTCGAACTCGCGCATCCCGGATTCGAAGGCGGCGATCGACTGCTGCAGCTGCTGCAGGTTCTGCCGGGTGAGTTCGGCCAGTTGGGGCAGCTCGTCGTTGGCCAGGTTAATCGTACTGTCGGCGTTGTCGAGCAGTTGGTCGAGTTTGCCGCCGCTGCTGGCGAGCTGCGCCTCCAGGCTGCCGCTGAGGCCCTGGATCGATGCGAGCGCATCGCGCAACTGGGTGGGCAAGTGCTGGAAATCCTCGTTGCCGACAAACGCCGCCACGCCGGTGGCGATGGTCTCGAGGTCGGAGGCCATCTTGACCAGGTCCAGGGATTCCAGTTCCCGGGTCAGCAGTTCGAGGCCGGTGGGAATCGTGGGAATCTGCAGGTAGGGAGTATCGATGTCCACGTAGTTCGGCGTGCTCTCCGGGTGGAAATCCAGCTGGATATAGAGCAGTCCGGTGAGCAGGCTCTGGGTATTGAGCTGCGCGCGCATGCCGCGGGCGATCAGTTCTTCGGTGAGGTTCTCGGTATGGGTGCCGGTGCGGCGGATATTGTCGCCGCGCACGTCGGCTTCCACCAGCATGATCAGCTCGGAAGTCTCCGAATCGAGGATCAGCTCTATGTTGGTGACCTGGCCCACCTGGACGCCGCGCAGGGCGACCGGAGCGCCGATGTTAAGGCCCTTGACGGAACCCTCGAACACCATGACCACCTTTCTGCGCTCGCTGCCGAAACCGGTGCCGAGGGCAAAGATCACCGCGGTAACCGCTATCAGCAGGGCGCCTACTACGAAGATGCCGATGGCGACGGTGCGGGGTTTTTCACTCATGCCTGTTCCTCGATGGGCGTGCCGGATTCCCTCGCCAGGAATTGTCGCACAACTGGCTGGTCGCTGTGATCCCGCAATTCCCTGGGATCGCCGTAGGCGATCATGGTTTTGGTTGCGGCATCGAGGTAGACCGAGTTGGTTGCGATGCCGAAGATGCTCGGCAATTCATGGGTGACCATCACCACGGTCGCCCCCGTGGACTGTTGCAACTGGACGATCAGCTCATCCAGCAGCCGCGAACTGATCGGGTCGAGCCCCGCGGAAGGTTCGTCGAAAAACAGGATCTCCGGGTCGAGTGCGATGGCGCGGGCGAGGGCGGCGCGCTTGCGCATGCCGCCGCTGATCTCTGATGGGTAATAGTCCTGGTAGCCGGATAGCCCGACCAGGGCCAGCTTGTAGTCGATGATGTCCGCCTGTTCGGTTTTGCTGTAACGGGTGTACAGCTGCAGGGGCAGGGCGATGTTCTCCGCCAGGGTCATGGCGGTGAACAGGCCGCCGGACTGGTAGGTGATACCCCAGCTACGGCGCATGGTGTCGCGGGCTTCCGGGTCGGCGTGGACAAAGCTCTCTCCGCTGTAGAGGATGTCCCCGGTGGCGGGTTCGATCAGCCCCAGCAGGTGCCGCAGCAGGGTGCTCTTGCCGCAGCCGCTGCCGCCCATGATGACGAAGATATCGCCGCGGTTGATGGCGAAGTTCAGGTCGCGCTGGATCACGCGGCTGCCGTAGGCCATGCACAGGTCGCGTATTTCTATGTGCGCTTCGCTCATCAGATATCCAGGATCTGGAAGATAATGTTGAACGCGGCGTCGGCGATGATCAGGTAGACGATGGCGGTGACCACGGCTTCGGTGGTGGCCTGTCCAACCGCTGCGGAACTGCGCCCGCTGTCCATGCCCGAACGGCACCCGGCGATGGCGATCAGCAGGCCGAAGACAACGCTCTTGGTCAGGCCGACGTTGAGGTGCACCAGCGACAGCGCGGACTGGCCCTCGTGGATATACATGAGCGGCGTGATGCCCATGCCGCCGGCGACGATGCCGCCGCCGATGATGCCGAGCAGGCTGGCGTACACGGTGAGCAGCGGCATCATCACCATCAGGGCGAGCACCCGCGGCAGTACGTGGAATTCCACGGGCGAGATGCCCATGGTGACCACGGCGTCGATCTCGTCGTTGGCCTGCATGGTGCCCAGCTGCGCCGCGTAGGCGGCGCCGGTGCGGCCGGCCATGACCACCGCTGTCATCAGTACCCCCATTTCCCGCAGGGTGCCGATGACCACCAGGTCGGCGACGTAGATTTCCGCGCCGAACTGGCGCAGCTGTACCGCCCCCAGGTAGGCGAGGATCATGCCCACCAGTATGCTGGTCAGGCTGATGATGGCGAAGGCGTCGGGACCCGCCTGGTAGCAGCAGTCGCGGAAGTCGCTGAAGCGGGTGTTCGCCCGTCCGGTCGCCAGGCGTCCCAGGGCGATAGACAGTTCGCCGATGAAGGCCAGGGATGCGCGCCCGCGGGCGACGAACTCCCGCGCCCCCGCCCCGACGTCGAGGCGCCGGTACCAGGGTTGGCGCGGTGCAGCCGGCGCCCGGTGCGGCGGGACGGCGGTGGCCACCGACAGCAGGTGGGCCACGGTGTCGGGCAGGTCGCGGTGGCGGAATTCGATTCCGAGGTCACGGCAGTGGTTGTAGCACTGCAGCAGGAAGGCCATCAGCAGCGAGTCCCACTGTCCCAGCTCGCGGCCGCAGACCAGCAGTTCGCCGGCCCCGAGGCCGGCCAGGTCACGCTCCAGGTCGCGGAAATCCGGCCGTTGGCCGGCGCCCTCTACCCAGTCTCCGGAGATCAGCAACCGGAGGCTGTCGCGATCCTCGGTGAGCAGCTCAAATCCGGGGGGTGCCTGGCTCATTCAGCTGCGGCGTCCGCAACGGGTAAATTCCGGCTCAAAGCGTTCACCAGTGTCGCGCTACGGTGCGGTAAAGGGCTTGGCGGGCAGGGCCTTGCGGGTGTCCTGTGCCACGTCGGTGTAGATCTCCGCCACCGGGGTGAGGTTGCCGACCTCGCGCCGGCGCGAAATCATGGTCACCGGGAACAGGTAGATATCGCTGTCCAGGTAGCGCAGGGCGTGGCTGCGCCCCAGCTTGTCGCGGTAGACCACCCAGTGCATCCCGAGGTCCGCGGCCAGCAGATCGCCGAGAATGACCCCCATGGCCTGTAACTGGCGGGCCTGGTCGTTGCGGACCAGGCGCTCGTCGAGCACCCGCTGCAGCAGGGCGATGTCGCGCTCCCGGTCACCGCTGATCCGGGCGCCGTAATTGCTGGCGACGATATCCTCTATAGAGGCGCGCTGGTTGTTCAGGTACTGTCGGTCGATCGCCGTGAGGTCCTCGATGACCGGTTCATCGGCCCGGGTCGCGAGAGGGAGCAGGTAGAGCACTGCCAGCAGGACGAGTATCGGGTTATGCCGTGGGTTCATAGCAACTTTGTACAGCTTCAACACCGCAAGCATAGCAGGGTGGGGGCAATTTCGCCCGGGCCGGTTGTGTTCCGTACACTGGCATGGATAATTGCCATCTTTCCCCGGGAAGGGCGCTGCCTTTCGCGGGCGGCCTTTTTTGGAGAATCTGGATGATAACCGGCAGCATCGTCGCCCTGGTCACCCCCATGAACCCCGACGGCAGCGTCGACTGGGCAGCGCTGGAGCGCCTGCTCGACATGCACCTGACCGCGGGTACTGCGGCCATCGGCGCGGTCGGCACCACTGGCGAGAGCGCCACCCTCAGTGTTCCCGAGCACTGCGAGGTCATCAAGTACTGTGTCGACTACATGGCGGGCCGGATCCCGATTCTTGCCGGCACCGGCGCCAACGCCACCTGGGAGGCCATCGAGCTGACCCGTGCCGCGGCCGCTGCCGGCGCCGACGCCTGCCTGCTGGTCACCCCCTATTACAATCGCCCGACCCAGCGCGGTCTCTACGAGCACTTCAAGGCCGTGGCCGAAGCTGTGGATGTTCCCCAGGTGCTCTATAACGTGCCCGGCCGCACCGCGGTGGACATGCTCAACGAGACGGTGCTGCAACTGGCGGACATTCCCAATATCGTCGGCATCAAGGACGCCACCGGGGACATACCCCGTGCCCGCGACCTGATCGCCCGCTGCCCCGGGGACTTCGCGATCTATTCCGGCGACGACGCCACCGCCATGGAGCTGATCCTGGCCGGCGGCCACGGCAATATCTCGGTCACCGCCAATGTCCTGCCGGAGATGGTTGTCGAGCTGTGCCGCCTGGCGCTGGCCGGTGACCGCGAAGGGGCCAGCGCCGTCAATGCGCGCCTCGCCGCGCTCAACCGCGCACTGTTCCTGGAAGCCAACCCCATTCCAGTGAAATGGGCGCTGGCCCACGAGGGCATCATCGGTCCGGGCATCCGCCTGCCGCTGACCCCCCTGGACGAAAAATTCCATGCCGAGGTCATTGCGGCCCTCGAGGTAGCACGCACATGAACCTGAAGAACTGGCGCACACTCGCCGTCGCCCTCGCCGCGACCCATCTCACCGCCTGCGGTTACCTGTTCGGCGACGGCGGCATGTTCCGCGACCAGTCCGAGGACTACAAGCGGGCGCCGGAGATGGCCGAGATCACCCTGCCCGAGGGCATGCGCAGCGACGCGTTGCAGGACATCTACCCGGTGCCGCCGGTCGGCAGCGGTGTCATCGCCCCGGGAGAGTTCGAGGTGCCGCGGCCCACGCCACTGGTGGCTGGCGCCGAGGAACAGACAGTCCGCATCCAGCGCCTGGGCGACGAGAGCTGGGCCCTGATCGAGGAGGCGCCCGGCCAGGTGTGGCCGCAGGTGCGCAGCTTCCTCGCCAGCGCCGGGATCAACGTCATGCGGGTGGACGCCTCCGCTGGGGTCATGGAAACCGACTGGCTGTCGCTGGAAGCGGCTTCCATGTCCAGCCGCTTCCGCATGCGCATCGACCAGGGTGTCCAGCGCGGCACCAGTGAGCTGCACGTGCTGCAGCAGAACCGGGCCGGCGATACCGCCAACTGGCCGGATACCTCCGATAACCCGGCGCAGGAAAACGAGATGCTGCAGTCCCTCGCGCAGTACATCGCGGACAGCGCCGGCAACGCCCCGGTGTCGATGATCGCCGAGCAGGCAATCAGTGCCGAGGGGCGTATCTCCCTGCAGAAGGACAGCGGCGGCACTCCCTACATCCAGCTGGCGCTGCCCTTCGACCGTGCCTGGGCCTCGGTGGGCCTGGGCCTGGAGAAATCCGATTTCGAGATTACCGACCGCGACCGCAGCCAGGGTATCTATTACCTGAAATTCCTCGGCCCGGAGGCCGGCGAAGAGGGCGGCTGGTTCGACTGGCTGTGGGGCGATGACGACAGCTACCCGCATGTCGGCGACGCCTTTACCGCCAATATGCGGGAGATCGACCCGACCCTGATCGCCATCTACCTGCGCCTGCAGGACGCCGACGAGCCCATCGATGAGGGTGAGCTGCAGGCACTGCTCAACCTGATCAAGGGCAACATCAACTAAGCTGCCGGCCCGTGCGCTTCGCCTCACTCGGCTCCGGCAGCAAGGGCAACGCCACCCTGGTGCAGGCGGGCGACACCCTGGTCATGGTGGATTGCGGGTTTTCCCTGCGCGAAACCACGCGCCGCATGCAGCGCCTGGGAGTCGAGCCGGAGCAACTGAGCGCGGTGCTGGTTACCCACGAGCACTCCGATCACAGTGCCGGGGTAGCCCGGCTGTCGAAGCGCCACGGCATACCGGTCTATCTCACCCACGGCACCGCCGCCAGCGGGCGCTGCGACGGCAGTCATGACCTGACCTGCATCAACGGCGACGACAGCATGCAGATCGGTGAGCTGGCGGTGCGGGCCGTGGCGGTACCCCACGACGCGCGCGAACCCTGCCAGTTTCGCTTCAGCTGGTCGGGGCGCGAGCTCGGCCTGCTGACCGATCTCGGCTGTATCACGCCCCATGTCATCGAACAGTATCGCGACTGCCACAGCCTGCTGCTGGAATTCAACCACGACAGCGGGATGTTGCAGGACGGGCCCTATCCCCCGTCCCTGAAACGCCGGGTCGGCGGCGACTGGGGTCACCTGAATAATCGCCAGGCAGTGGAATTCCTGCGCAACATCAACGCCGGCGGGCTGAACCACCTGGTGGTGGCCCATATCAGTGAACAGAACAACTGTCGCGATCGGGCGCAATCGGCGCTCGGCGAAGTCCTGGCGGAGACAGTGAATCTGGTGTGGGCGGACCAGGCTGAGGGCTTCGGCTGGCTGGGTGTCTGACGCGCCGCTGCGGGCGCGGCCGGGTTCAGCTATCGGCGTCGGTCCCTTCGACCGGCCGCTGGCGCTTCCAGCGGCGGTTGCTCCACAACCAGCTCTGCGGTTCCGCGGCAATCGCCGCCTCGGCCAGCTGGACATAGCGGTCGGTAATCGTGTGCCCCTCCGCCTCGTAGGGCGGGCTGGCGAGCTCTTTGAACTCCACCGTATAGAACCCCCTGCGCAGGCGCCGGCACTGGGCGAACAGGACCGGAAAGCCGGTCGCCCTGGCGATGGTCTCGGCGCCGAGGTAGAAGCGCGCGTCCTGATGCAGGAAGCGGGTCCAGTAACCGCGTTCGCGGTTGGTGGGGGACTGGTCGGCCACCATCACGAACAGGCGGAATTCCCGGCGCCGGCGCAGGATATCCCGCGGCGCCTCCGCCATGGCCAGGGGCCGCGAACCAAACTGCCCGCGGATCTCGTGGACCAGGGCGTCGACTGTCGGGTTATGCAGGGGCTTGTAGACCGGGTCCACCGGAACGCCGAGGCCGACGGTGGTGCCGTGGAGCATCCACTCCCAGTTGCCCTGGTGAATCGTGACGACGATCGCCGAGCGGGTGAAACCGGCGGTGGCACGTTCCACCACCTCCGGATTGAGCAGCCGGGAGCGCTGCAGGAAGTCCTCCGGACGCATGCGGCGCGCCTTGAGGATTTCCAGCGCGGTCTGGCACAGCTGCAGGTAAAACGCCTTCTCGATCCGTTTGCGCTCGGCGGCGGTCTTTTCCGGCAGGCCCCGGGTCAGGTTTTGCGCGACCACCGCGCGGCGGTAGCGGGCGAGGTGGTAGACGGCGCCGTAGCCCAGCCAGGCCAGTGCGTAGAGCAGGGGGAAGGGCAGCCAGGCTACCAGCCGGTAGAGCATGCTCAGTCGCAGTGTTGCGGCAGGCTGAGGTCCACCACGCGGAACAGGTCCTGGGGGCGCGGGCAGTGCAGGCCGCTGTTGCCGCGCAGGTCGACGATGCGCAGCGACAGCAGGTCGTAGAGTGGCAGGGCCTCCTTGACCTGGTTGTTCGGCGCCTCCAGTGCTTCCAGCGAGGACAGCGTGGCGAGCGGTGCCAGGGAGGTGATCTGGTTGTCGCCCAGACGCAGGCGGCGCAGCCCGGTAAACACCCCGATGCCGGTCAGTTCGCTCACCCCGGCGTCACTGCAATCCAGCTCCTGCAGTTCGACGGCATTGGCGACCTTGTAGTAGTTGATGGCTTTTTTGACACAGGCCTCGAGCGCTGTGTCGGGTATCGCGTAGGCCTTGAACAGGGGCAGCGGGGTATACACGGTGCGATCATTGACGGTGAGGTCGTACTGGCCGCAGGCGCTGAGCCACAGGCCTGCGAGCGCGCCCATCAAAAACCTGAATTGCATTATTTTCATCCCTGTTCCGGTCGCCGATGGATTTCGGCATAGCCGCCGTGCCTGTGGCTCCCTATAATACTACCCGGAGTGCTGTGAGCGGGAGGCCCGATGTCGGATTCCGACCAAAGACTGCCCACGGATGGCGTTGCAGGCACAGGCGGCCCGATATCCATCGTCCAGCGGGGCAACCTGAAAACGCTGGAACAGACCCTGCGCAAGCAGTGGCGTCTGGGCCAGAACATCGTGCTGTGCTGGAGCGCCGATCCGCGCGGCCTGCTGGTCATTTTCGTGCCGCACTATTTCCTCGGTAACTACTGTGCCGACGATGCCGAGCATCGCGGCAACGAGCAGTACATCCGCGAACTGGTTTCCGGTGGCCGGCGCATGCAGCGCGACGAACTGTTCGCGGTCAGCGAACGCCTCGGCGTCGCGCCGACCTTTATCAAGCTCAGTACGGCCCTTGTCGAGGAAGCCCGCCTGCTGGCGGAAGTAGACCAGCTTATCCGCCGCTATGGCATCAGCTACGTCGATGAACGGGCGGTCCTGCTGTTCGACATCGTCGAGTTTTCCCTGTTCACGCCCTTTGAGCAGGCCAGCCAGCTCAACAGCCTGTCCTATTCGCTCAACTCCGCCTACAACAAACTGCTGGATCGCGGCATCGAGATCAATTTCGCCCGCACCACCACCGGCGACGGCTACTACGTCTGGAACCGTCGGGTCAGCGCCGAGGCGGATATCCACCTGTTCTACTTCATGGTGCTGGTGATTGCCGACAACGCCGTGGCCCGGGCCCAGTCGCGCGGCAACACGGTGCCGGTGATCCGCACCGGTTTCCACATCGGCGGCCACTACGAGCTGTACCAGGCGGAGGGTGTAAACCCCACCGTATTCAGTTACATCGTGGGCGACGTGACTATCGAGCTGGCGCGCATGGTGGATATCGCCAAGGCCAGCCAGGTACTGGTCGGCGAGTTCACCACCCCGGGCAGCGGCGCCGTGCGGGCGCTCAACTCGATGACCAGCGACGCCTTCGTCGCCGCCTGCAGCCAGGGGCTCGAGGTGCTGGTCGGCACCCAGCTTTCCGGCAAAACCGTGCTGGCCGTGCACTGCGCGCTGACCTGCCAGCGCAACGATGCCGGGGAGAGCGTGCCGCGCCGGTTTCGGGTGGTGGACAAACACGGCATCAACCACATGGTTTATAACCTCGAGCTGGAAATCGAGCTGGAGGGCGAACAGAAGCTGCGGCTGGGACTGGACGGCGGTGCCCTGCCGGGCGCGCGAGACGGCGAAGCAGTAGCTGCGGTGGTCGGCGAGATTCCCGGCGACAGCGCCGAGCCGGCGCCCGCGGCGCCCGCCGAGGAGATGTTCGACGATCTCGCCAACCTCCTGCAGCGCCGTCGCTCCGGTCGCATTGCCGAAGACTGACAAGCGGTAGCTTCCTTGCCTGACGCCATGCCGGACCCGGCACCCATTGCCATCTGTGCCCTGCAAGCCGAACTGGAGGCGCAGGCCGCGCATCTCGCCGCGCAACTGGGCCTGCCGCAGCTGCCCACCGCCACGCATGCAAAAAATTGCAAGGCAGCCCGGGCGCTGTTGCTGCTGGGCCCTTCCTCGCTGTCGCTGCAACTCACCGGCAGTCCGGCGCCCGGTCCGGTGACGGTGGATTTCGGCGCCGCCGGCATGCGCCACCGGCGCAGCGGCGGCCACAACGAATTGCTCGGGCGGGCTATCGGGGTGCATAAAAAGCCCGCGCTGCGCGTGCTCGACGCCACGGCGGGGCTGGGCCGGGACGCATTTGTCCTCGCGGATCTCGGCGCCCGGGTAGAGCTTTGTGAACGCAATCCGGTCATTGCGGCGCTGCTGCGCAGCGGCCTGCAGGCAGCGGGTGAGCAGGGTGACCCCTGGCTGGGCGCAGTGACCGCGCGTATGCAATTGCGCGAGGTCGACGCCCGGTCCCTGCCCGTGGAGGCGCTGGAAGGCATCGACGTGATCTACCTGGACCCGATGTTTCCCCAGCGCGACAAACACGCCGCGGTCAAAAAGGAGATGACGCTGTTCCAGTTGCTGCTCGGCAGTGGCGATGACAGCGGCGACTCCCTGCTGGCGTGGGCCCTGCAGCAAGCCGTGGCGCGGGTGGTGGTCAAGCGGCCGCGCAAGGCACCGCCGCTCGGTGGCCGCAAACCCTCCCACCTGCTGAGTGGAAAGTCGGTACGTTTCGATGTGTATACACTGGGCAGTTTCGCTGAAGAGTGATCCACGACCCGGCCCGTTCCAAAGCGGTTAACAGGAAGACACTGTATGAGTGATGATATTGCCCTGGTCACGGGGGCGTCCTCGGGGCTGGGAGAAGCTTTCTGTCGCGCCCTGGCGTCGCGCTGCAAGCGCATTATCGCGGTAGCCCGGCGCGGCGCAGCGCTGGAAGCGCTGGCCGCAGAACTGGCAGGGGAGGTCGAGGTGATACCAGTCGTGGCCGACCTCGCCAGTATCGAGGGCAACGCCCGGACGCTGGAGGCCCTGCGCCAGCGCGGCCCGGTGTCGATCCTCGTCAACAACGCCGGTTTCGGCGCTCTCGGCCCCTTTGCCGAATCGGCAATCACCGCGCAGCAGGCGATGGTGAGCGTGCATATCGACGCGACCATCAACCTGTGTCGCGCCGCGCTGCCTTTCATGCGTGAGCAGGGTGGTGGCTATATTATCAACGTGGGATCGGTGCTTGCCCTGGCGCCGCTGCCGGGGACGGCGGTCTATTCAGCCACCAAGGCCTTCCTGGCCAATTTCTCCGCGGTACTGCAGGAAGAGGAACGACCCCACGGTATCCGGGTGCAGTGCCTGTGCCCCGGCCTGACCCGCACCGGCTTTCACGAGGCGGAGGGCTTCAGCGGTTCCGGCCCCGGGGAATTTCCCGAGGCCATGTGGATGCAGCCGGATGCGGTGGTGGCCCACAGCCTGGCGGCGCTGGCACACGAAGAGGTGATCGTGGTACCCGGTGAGGTCAACCAGCAGATGGCCCGGGAGGCCCTGCAGCGCCAGCTGGACCTCGTTTAACTCATTTGTTCTTCTGCATCGTTGTTGACGGCCTGGCGGCCGCGGCATCGGCGCCGGGTGGTGCATGTCTTTTGCTCCATTGCGGGCGCTTGCGGCGCGTTGGCCTGTGGGTGCCCGGATTTGCCGCGTGGCTGCCGGGTTTTGAATCCGGTTTGAGATTACATGCTACCTGGCTGCACGGTAGCTGGTGTGGTGGGTTGGCGCATCGCGTTGCGGTGGCGGTTCCGCTTGGGGATCGAGTTCGCACCGACGCCCTCCAGGTCCGCAAAAGACATGCACCACCCGACGCCAATGCGGGTGCCAATCGAGGGCTGAAGGAGCTACGCCCGGCCTGTTTGTGGGGTCTCGTATCGAGCCAAGATTCGACGCGGTTGTTTGGAGCCCGGAATCCGGAACCGGGAATCTGGAATCTGGAG
>NZ_JBLWFK010000009.1:0-122044 GCF_048323675.1 Haliea sp. E17 | reverse complement strand
GTGGCCGACGCGGTGAAGGCCAACGGCCTGACCGCACTGCCGTCACAGACCAACTTCATGTTTGTCGACCTGGGCGATCTCAATGCGGAGGATTTCCGTGTTGCGATGGCCGAGCACAAGGTGCATATTCGCGGCATCTACCGCGACTACACCAACTGGTCGCGGGTGAGCATGGGCAAGCTGGAAGACGTACAAATGTACGTGGACGCCCTGCCCAAGGTACTCGACAAACTGTCATGAACGGCCTCCTGGCGCGGGTCCTTTGACCCGCGCCAGGCTCCTGATCTAACCGCACTGGAATCAATAACACATGCGATTGCGAGTTTTCGCGCCCCTGCTGGCCTGCCTGCTGGCCACTGCCTGTAACCAGGAGCCCGCGGCTCCGGCGGGAGCGTCCGCGCAGGCGGTGCCTGTAGCCCTGTGGACCGCCGAGCTGTCACCGGTGGCAGAGCATATCGAATCGGTCGCCACACTCAGCGCCATGGAGTCGGTGACCATTACCGCCCGGGTCAGCGGCAAGATCAGCGCCGTGCATTTCGACGACGGGAACCGGGTAAGTGCGGGACAACTGCTGGTCGAACTGGACACTACCGAGCCGCTGGCGCGGGTCCGCGAAGTCGAGGCGGCACTGCAGGAAGCCAGCCTGGACCTGGAACGACTGGGTTCCCTGGGTGCGGAAATCTCCACCCGCGCGGCGATCGATATCGCCCGCGCCAACGTGGCGGCGCAGCAGGCGCGGCTGGCACAGGCCAAATCAGTGCTCGCCGACCACCAGTTGCGCGCGCCTTTCGCCGGAGTGCTCGGCTTTCGCCAGGTGAGCGTGGGCGCCCTGATTACTCCCGGTACCGTGGTCGCGGAACTGGACGACCTCACCCGGCTCAAGCTGGATTTCACCCTGCCCGAGGTCTACCTGGCGCGCCTGCGGGTCGGCGACAGCGTGGAGGCCCGCAGTCCGGCATGGCCGGGCGAGTCCTTTGCCGGCACCGTACGCAACATTGATACCCGGGTCGATCCGGTAACCCGGGCAGTGATGGTGCGCGGCCTGCTGGATAACGCCGACGGACGCCTGCTGCCGGGCATGCTGATGACCGTGGACCTGCTGGTGGGCGAGGAACAGGCCCTGGTGCTGCCGGAACAGGCGCTGATCCAGAAAGGGCAGGAGAGTTACGTCTACGCGGTGGATGACGAGTCCCGCGCCTACATGCTGCCGGTACAGATCGAGCGGCGGGTGAAGGGCGGCGTGGTCATCGACGGCGGCCTTGCACCGGGCCAGGTGGTGGTCGTGCGCGGCCAGCTGAACCTGCGCCCCGGGGTCCCGGTAAAGGAAGTCGCGGCACAGGCCATGGCGGCGGCAGCCGGCACGGGTGACGCCGAATGAAGCTCGCCGATCTCTCGGTCAGGCGGCCGGTATTCGCCAGCGTGCTGGCGCTGTTGCTGGCGGCCTTTGGCCTGATGTCGTTTTTCCAGCTGCCGACCCGCGAATACCCCGATGTCTCCATGCCCCAGGTGTCGGTATCGACCACCTACCGCGGAGCGGCAGCGGACGTGGTGGAATCGCGCATCACCCAGGTGCTGGAAGATGAACTGGGCGGTATCGAGGGGGTGCGCGGCATCCGCTCCACCAGTCTCGATGGTCGCTCCAGCATCAATATCCAGTTCGACCTCTCCCGCGACATGGACGCCGCCGCCAACGATGTGCGAGACAAGGTCTCGCGGGCCATCAATCGCCTGCCGCAGGATGCCGAGGCACCCACGGTTTCGAAGGCGGACAGCGACGCCTCGCCGATCATCTATATCAGCCTCGAGGCGGAGAACCTGCCGCTGGTGGAGCTGACCGACTACGCCGAACGCTACCTCACCGACCGCTTCGCCGCGATCAGCGGTGTTTCCTCGGTGGCCGTGTATGGCAGTGGCTCGCGCTCCATGCGCATCTGGATTGACCGGCACAAGCTGAACGCGCGGCGCATGAGTGTCAGCGATGTGGTGAGCGCCCTGCAGCGCGAGAACATCGAACTGCCGGCGGGCCTGGTGGAATCCGCGGAGATGGAATTCCCGCTGCGCCTGCAGCGCGCCTATCGCAGCGAGACCGACTTCCGCCGGCTGGTGATCGGCCGCGGCGAGGACGGCCACCTGATACGGCTGGGTGAGGTTGCCCGGGTAGCCCTGGGCAGCGAAACCAGCCGCCGACTGTTTATCACCAACGGCCGGGAAAGTATGGCCCTCGGAATCGTCAAGCAGTCCAACGCCAATACCGTCGAGGTCCTGGAAGCCATCCGCCAGGAAGTGGAAGCGGTGCGCGGGGACCTGCCGCCGGGCATGGGCATTTCCACCTCCGGCGATGCCTCGGCCTTTATCCGCGCCGCGATCAGCGGCGTCTACTGGACCCTGCTGGTGACCACCCTGCTGGTGGCGGGAGTGATCTTCCTGTTTCTTGGCGCCCTGCGCGCGACGCTTATCCCGGTGGTCTGTATTCCGCTCTCGCTGCTCGGCAGTTGCATTGCGCTGGCCGCCTTCGGCTACTCGGTCAACCTGATCACTCTGCTGGCGATGGTGCTGGCCATCGGCCTGGTGGTGGATGACGCCATCGTCGTGCTGGAGAACGTATTCCGCCGTATCGAGGGTGGTGAACCGCCCCTGCTGGCCGCCAGCCGCGGTGCGCGGCAGGTGGGCTTCGCGGTGGTGGCAACGACTGCGGTACTGCTCGCGGTGTTTACCCCCATCGTATTCATGGACGACATCATGGGCCGCGTATTCGCCGAACTGGCGGTGGCGATCTGTGTCGCGGTGATCGTATCCAGCGTCCTGGCACTCAGCCTGGTACCCATGATGTGCTCGCGGCTGTTGCGCCGCCAGTCGCGCCGTTCGCTGCTGGACCGCACCGTCGGTGCCGGCCTCGAGCGGCTGGCCGCCGCCTATGGTCGCAGCCTGGACTGGAGCCTGCGCCATCCGCTGCTGATGCTGGCTACCCTGGCGCTGTCGGTGCTCGGGGCCTGGCAACTGGCGGGCATGGTGCAGCTTGAGCAGGTGCCGGTGGAGGACCAGGATACGGTGATGGTATTCGCCCGCGCCGAGCAGGGCACCGGCATCGACAGCATGCGCGGCCTGATCGAGGAATTGCAGGCCCCGCTGCTGAAGCACCACGAGGACGGCACCCTGACCCGGGTGCTGTTTGTCTCGCCGTCCTTCGGCAATACCACCCCGGATGGTTTGTTCTCGCGCATTTCCATGGTCGGCCTGGACCAGCGCGATTACAGCGCCTTCGAACTGCGCAACGAACTGATGCGGGAGTGGCGTGACATACCCGGGCTGCGTGCCATGGCTTTCCTGCCTTCGGGACTGGGCCAGCGCGGCGGCAATACGCCGGTGGAGTTTGTCCTGCAGGGGCCGGATTACGAGACCCTCGCCGACTGGCGCGACACGGTGATGGATGCGGCGCGCGACAGCGGGCTGTTCGGCGGCCTCAACAGCGACCTGCGCGAAACCCAGCAGCAACTGCACGTGTCTACCGACCTCGACCGCGCCGCGGCGCTGGGAGTGAGCGCGCGGGAATTGGGCGAGGCCCTGCAGGCATTGATGAGCGAGCAGGAAATTTCCACCTTCAGCGACCGCGGCGAGGAATACCCGGTGATCATCCAGCTCGAGCGCGACCAGCGCAGCAGCCCGGACGACATCCGCAATATCTTCGTCCGCGGCAGCAGCGGCGAGCTGGTGCAGCTGGCCAACCTGGTGGAACTGGAGAGCGTCGCCAGCATCGGCGAGCTGCAGCGCTACAACCGCATGCGCGCGGTAACCATCAGCGCCACCCCGGCCCCCGGGGTAGCGCTGGGCGAGGCGCTGGCCTTCCTCGAGCGCACGGTAGCGGAACAGCTGCCGGTATCGGCCAAGATCGATTACAAGGGTGAGTCGCTGGACTTCAAGGAATCCAGCGGGGCGCTCTATGCGACCTTCGGTTTCGCCCTGCTGGTGACCTTCCTGGTGATGGCGGCGCAGTTCGAGAGCTTCGTCCATCCCACTGTCATCATGGTCACCGTGCCGCTGGCGGTAGTGGGCGGGCTGGCCGGGCTGGTGGTTTCCGGCCTGTCGTTCAATATCTTCAGCCAGATCGGCATGCTCATGCTGGTCGGCATCGCCACCAAGAACGGCATCCTGCTGGTGGAGTTCATCAACCAGATGCGCGACGAAGGCCTGGAGTTCCGCAACGCCATCCTCGAGGCCTGCCAGCTGCGCCTGCGCCCGGTGCTGATGACCACCATATCGACCCTGGTCGGCGCGATTCCCCTGCTGGTGATGACCGGCCCCGGTTCCGCCAGCCGCAACGTGCTGGGCGCGGTGATCCTGTTCGGCGTCGCCTCCGCGAGCGTGTTCACGCTCTACCTGGTGCCCGGTCTCTACAGCCTGCTGGCGCGGCGCACGACTTCCCCGGGCGCCATCGACCGCGAGATGCAGGCGCTGGAGCGCGAATCGCCGATGGCGGAATGAGCGCCGGCTGGCGCTGCAACGCCAGCTGTACTACTTCAGCGAAAGGCGAAGCCGCGGTAATTGTCCGCGGTCATCGCCCGCACCTCGGGCACGTAGGTGGCCATGCCGGCCCCCCAGGGCTGGAATACCCGGGTGCCGTCGTCGGCGTTGACGTGGACCATGTAGTTGTCCACCTGGCGACGGAGCATGCGCTCTGCGACCGCGGCGGATTTCTCCCCCCAGATGGCCGCGCCCTCGGCAGTGGCCTCGACCACGCGGTGGCCGGCGGCGTTCATGTGGTCGATACAGTCGGCGATCCAGTCGCAGTGAAATTCGTTTTCCAGGATCAGCGGCCCCAGCACCGAGGGGCTGCCGGCGTTGGTCGGGTGGAAGAAATTGGGGAAGCCCGGGGTCATCAGCCCGAACATCGTGTTGGGGCCCCGCGACCACAGGTCCCTGGGGGTCTGTCCCTGCGCGTTGCGCACCCCGGCCTGGTCGATGGCGCCGAGGAAGGGCTGGAAGCCCAGGGCGAAGATGATGAGGTCCACCTCGTAGTGGCGGTCGCGGGTGCGGATGCCGGTTGCGGTGATTTCCTCTATGGGTGATTCGCGCATGTCCACCAGCGCGACATGGTCCTGGTTGAAACTCTCGTAGTAGTCGATTTCCAGAATCAGGCGCCGGGTGCCAATGGGGTAGTCCGGGCAGAGTTTTTCGGCGGTCGCCGGGTCCTTGACCCGCTGGCGAATCTTGTCCCGCACGAACTCGGCCGCGACGGCGTTGGCCTCGCGATCGACGCCGATATCCTCGAACACATAGGCCATGCCGTGGCCGCCGAATGCCCACTGGCGCTCCATGCGCGCCAGTTGCTCCTCGCGGCTGTAGGCCATTGCGGGCCGCCGGTCTTCCTGCCCGGTCGGCAGGGTGGGGCGCGCCAGCATGGCTTCCTTGAACTGCGCCAGGTCCTCCGCGATGCGTCCGGCCTTTTCCCGGTCCGGCGGGCCGTTGCGTGCGGGCACGCCGTAGTGGGGGGTGCGCTGGAAGACGTACAGCTCGCGCGCGCTCCGGGCCACCACCGGCGTGGCCTGGACGCCAGACGATCCGGTGCCGACGATGGCCACGCGGCGACCGTCCCAGTTGACTTCACGCTGCGGCCAGCGGTTGGTCTGCACCCATTCCCCGCGAAAGCGCTCGATGCCTGGGAAGGGAACCGCTTTGGGCACGGAGAGATTGCCCGTGCACATCACCAGGAAGCGGGTGGTGAACTGGCTGCCCCCGTCCGTAGTCAGTTGCCAGCACTGTTCCTCGCTGCACCAGTTGGCTGCGCGCAGCCAGTGATTGAAGCGGAACAGTTGCCGGACATCCAGCCGGTCGGCCACCCAGTTCAGGTGCTCCAGCAGTTCCGGCTGCGCCGCGTAGCGTTCCTGCCACTGCCAGCCCTCGTAGATGTCCCTGGAAAACAGGTAGCTGTACATGTCGACGCTGTCGGTGTCGACGCGGGAGCCGGGGTAGCCGTTGTGGTACCAGACACCGCCGACGCCCGGTGCGCCCTCGAGGCCCAGCACGCGAAGCCCGGCCTCGCGGAAACGGTGGGCGGCGTAGAGCCCGCCGAATCCCGCGCCGACAACGGTGATGTCATAGCTGTCCCCTGGTGTGTCCATCTGCGTGCCTTGTTTTCCTGTTTATCCGGGCCGGGACCTGATGCGTATCCCGGGGTTCTGCTGCAAGCTTAGGCAATGTCGGTAATGCCGGGTACTACTGAATAAGTCTCGTACCGATACCGCAGCGGCATACCGGATGCTCCGGGCGCGACGGCCCCGGCGGCCAGTGCCGGTTGCCGGGCAGTGTTTCACCGGCTAATGGCGGTGATGCCGAAAAAGTATCGCCATGATAGAAATAAAACATTGGGCGGTATCGCCGGTCCGGATCTATAGTGGGGTCGTGCCCGAGACGCCGGTGCCCGGCACGGTTGCCGGCCATGGTTCCCGGCGAGCACACCCCGGACAGTTCGAATAATCATTCCCGGCGCACCGGGATCGGGACCCGTAACAATGATGGAACTGAAACACCTGCGCTACTTTGTCGCGGTGGCCGCGGAAGGCAGTTTCCACCGCGCCGCGGAGCGCCTGTGTATCGCCCAGCCGGCTCTGTCGCGGCGTATCCGCGACCTCGAGGAGGACCTCGATGTCATCCTGTTCCACCGCTCCGCCCGCGGCGTACGCCTCACGCCCGCGGGCAAGGTACTGCACGCCGAAGCCCTGCAGATTCTCGACCGGCTGACGCAGGCCCGGCTGAGGACACAGCAGGCAGCCGCGGGGAAGTTCGGTGTCCTGAATATTGGCCTGACCACGGTGGTGGCGGAAATGCGCGCCGCGGTCGCCGCCATCGGCCAGGCCCGGCACCGCGTGCCGGAGGTGGAATTCAAGTTGCACCTGATTCCCTCGGACCGGCAGGTCAGCGCGCTGAATCGCGGCGATATCGATATCGGCCTGCTCTACCGGCGTCCACCACACCCACCAGGCTTGGCCTACCGGGACCTGCGCACCGACCGCTACGTGGTGATGGTGCCGGCCTCGCACCGGCTGGCGGGGCGCACGTCGGTACGACTGGCGGACCTCGAGGGCGAGGACATGATGTTTCCCTCGCCCGAGCTGCGGCCGGAAACCTACCGCGAGATGCTGGAGGCCTGCCAGCGCGGCGGACTGGAACCGCGCATCGTGCTGCAGGCGGAGGGGCTGATAAACATGGTCGCGGAGGGGATCGCCATCGCCCTGTATAACTCGGCGCTGGCGGAGAACGCGAAGATTCCCGGCGTGGTCTACCTCGATGTGGAGGACCTCGACATTCCCCTGCAATTGTCCGCACTGTGGGAAAAGGAGCGCGAAACACCGGCATTACTGGCCCTGGTTCAACTGCTGGAGACAGCTTTCGTAGGCAGTGCAAAGGGCGGGCAGGGCAAACGTTCACCGGCAAGGAGAAAGGCAGGATGATGTTACAGGGCAAGGCTATTGTGATCACCGGCTCGGGCAAGGGCATCGGCGCCGCCTGCGCGCGCGGCGCCGCACGGCAGGGCGCGTCCGTGGTCGTCAACGACGTGGACGATTCCGCCCACGAGACCGCGGCGGCGATCAACGCCGAGGGCGGCACAGCGGTCGCCTGCGTCGCCAACGTCGCCGACTGGGACGAGGCCGGCCGCCTCATCGAACACTGCCTGTCGAACTTCGGCGGCATAGACGGACTGGTGAACAACGCGGCGCTCTATTACCTGGAGACCCTGCAGGACTTCCAGCCAGCGCGGGCGCGGGGCATGGTGGAGGTCAACGTGCTGGGGCCGCTGCATTGCACCGGCCACGCCATCGGGCCAATGCTGCGCCGGGGCAGCGGCTCTATTGTCAATGTGGTATCCGGTGCGCAGATGGGCATGCCGCAGATGGGGGTGTACGGTGCGACCAAGGGCGCGGTCGCCTCCATGGTTTACACCTGGGCCCTGGAACTGGCCGGCACCGGCGTGCGGGTGAACGCGCTGTCGCCCTTCGGCAGGACGACCATCGGCGGGCTTACCGAGGAGCACCTGAAAGACCCCGACATCGCCCGGCGCTACGCGCAAATCCAGCCGCCGGAGGCCAACTCGCCGGTGCTGGAGTACCTGCTGTCGGATCGGGCCAGCGCGGTGAACGGGCAACTGGTGCGCATCGACAAGGGCGAGATCCACCTCTATACCCACCCCGCGCTGCTCCTGCCACCGGTTTACCGGGAACAGTGGACCGCCGAGACGGTGGCCGACGCTTTCGAGAGCGAATTCCGGGACCGGCAGGTTCCCTGTGGCGTCCTCGGCATGACCGGGCTGCCGGTCGAGTTGCAGAGCGGTTTCTGGAAACGCGCGGACGGGTGATGGCAATGGACGACGTGCAACTGGATCCCCAGGTACAGGCCGTGTTGGACGCCATAGGCGATATGCCAACCATCGACCTCGATGCCCTGCCCCTGGAGGCGGCGATGCGCATCGCCCGGCCCGCACTGCCGTTACCGCCACTGCCGGCGCAGTGCGAGGACCGCTATGTGACGGCGGCGGACGGCGCCCGCCTGTGCCTGCGCCTGTACTATCCGGCGACTCCGGCAGGCTTCCGCCCTGTGGTGCTTTACCTGCACGGCGGCGGATTTGTCGGCGGTTCGGTGGCAATGGACGACACGCGCTGTGTGCGGCTCGCGGCCATGGCGGACTGTGTGGTGGCCTCGCTGGACTACCGGCTGGCTCCCGAATATCCCTTCCCCACAGCGATCCGCGACGCCTGCGATGCCTGGAACTGGCTTGCGCAGCGCAGCGAGGAACTGGGCCTGGACATGCAGCAGGGCACTATCTACGGCTCCAGTGCCGGCGGCCACCTGGCCGCAGGGCTCGTCCTGTCGTTGCTGCGGCAGCAGGCGCCCCTGCCGCGTTTATTGCTGCTGGCGAATCCGGCGCTCGACCCGTGCATGGCCTGCGCCTCCTACACCGAGTTCAGCGGAGGACCGTTCATGACCGCAGCGCGGATGGGCTGGTACTGGCGGCAGTACCGCGGTGCTGGCGACCTTCGTGAGACCGGTCTCTGGACCCCTCTGCAGGAGAACCTGGCGGAGTTTCCGCCGACCCATGTCATGACCGCCGAATACGATGTGCTGCGGGACGAGGGCGAATTGCTGGTGGAAAAGCTCCGGTGCGCCGGCGTGCCCGCCACGGCGACACGCTACCCGGGGATGATCCACGGTTTCATGACCGTACTGCCCGATCACGCCGCCAGCCGCGCAGCCATGGCCGAGAGTGCGGCGCTGGTCCGCGCCGGTCTCGCCGGAGGCGGCCGGGCGGGGGCGGGGGGCGGATAGAAAACAGGCTCCCGGAGGAGCCTGTGCAGCAGTCGGAATGACGACATCCAGCAGGCCCGGGAACAAGTCATCGAAAACCCCGCCGGTGACAGCGATGTTTTCCGTTGTCAGCAAGCCATTGCGTTCGAGGTGCAGTTGACCGTCGCTTTCGGCAGCCCTGCAGGCTGCCGGCAATGCGACGGGAACCCAGCACTTCACGTCCCGGTGCGACGGTAGCGGAACTGATGGAGCCGGCGATTACCGCCTGGCCGTCACCGCCCGGCAGCACGTCGAGCACTTCCGGCGCCAGCTCGATGTCGAACTCGGCGTCGTCAGTGCCGTCGCCGTCGATGTCCAGGGGCAGGCTGATGGGAAGGGCAGGAATCGGCAACTGCGCCAGGAAGGGCCCGCCGACTTCCACCAGGTGATTGTTGACCAGGTCGGCGATCGCGTCCTTGAACAGGGGGATAGTGCCAGGCGTGCCTGGAATACAGTGCCGTTTGCCGCTTTCAGCGGCGGCGCAGGCCGCCCCTGTCACCCATTTGCGGCCGCGCCATTTCCCGGTTGAGCCCGCGTTGCCGGGCCAGCGCGGAGCGGTCGAGGCTGCTGCGGTCGATCGCCGGACGTTGCATCTGCTGGTGTTTCTGCAGGGCATCCTGTGCCGACTGGCGCTGTGAATCGGAGAATTGCGGCTTGCTCCACTGGCCGTTATTGCGGCTTTCCCAGCCGTCCTGGACCTTGCGCGCGACATTGCCGTCGCGGTCGGCGTAGACGTTGTTGGCGCGGTTATTCACCGGCCGGGCCTGCTTCAGTTGCGCCATGGCCGTGGAGCGATCCGCCACCCGCTGGCGATTGGCGCCATTGTTGTAGATGTTCTGGCGGGCGTTGCCGATATTGACCTTGCCGCCGCGGTCGATGCGGTTGCCCAGGTTGGCGCGGTTGCCGACGTTCACGTTGTTGCCGATGTTGATGTTGCCGGTGTTGATGATCACCGGCCCGCGATACCCGCCGCCATACCAGCCGTTGCAGCAGCCCCAGGGCCGGTATCCGCCCGGGTAGCCGCCGCCCCAGCCGATGCCGAAATTGAAAAAGCCGTTGGAATAGCTCAGGCCGAAGCTCCAGCCGGTCCAGGGGTTGTAGCCGACGTTAAAGCCCCAGGTGGCCGGGCGCGGGTAATAGTAGGAGCCGAAGTAGGGCGGGTAATACCAGCCGGTGCCGTAAACCGGTACGCCGTAGTAGGGAAAGCTCCAGAGGTAGCCCGGCAGGTAGCCGACATAGACCACCTCTGGCGTTGACTCGTAAACGTGTACATAAGTGGTGTTGTAGACGGGCGAGCTGGGCGGGATTTTCTGGATTTCCGCCTCGGGGATGCTGTCGGCGACCTGCCAGGGACCGGTGGCCGCGCTGGCGGTGAACCAGACGCCGTTGTCCACCGCGTAGTAGCGGTTGTGAATTGCCAGTACCTGGCTGCCGGTATTGACCGCGTAGGACACGTCCGTACCGGGAATCTTGCTGAATTCGGGTTTGCCGTCGTACTGGACACTGAGCGTCACCTCGTCCCGCTTGATCGCCGCGGTCTGCGGAATCTGCGCGTCGAGCACAGCATTGTCCGCTTCCTCGGTGCCGGCCACCGAGCTGCGCAGGCCGCCGATGTCCGAGTCCGGGGGGATGTCGGCGAAGGCGGGCGGCAGCTGGTCGGCCGGGACGAAGGTCCAGGGGCCGTCCTGTTGCTTGCTGCGGTACCAGCGGCCGGACAACAGCAGGTACATGTTGTTAGTGCCCAGGTCCCGCAGCCAGGGGGATTCGGTATTTTCGACAAACAGCACCTTGCCGCCGGGCAGGCTCTGCCAGGCGGGTTTGCCCTGGGTGACGATCAGTTCGGTCGGCTGGTCTGCGGTGACGATTTCCGGCGGGCTGTCCGGCTGGGGCTGGCTGTCATCGGTTTCCGCGGCCTGCACCATCGCCGCCAGGTCGGCGGGCGGTGAACTGGTGGATTGCCAGGGCCCCATCGGGTCTCCGGCCCGGTACCAGAAGGTGCCGCTGGTGAGCCAGTATTCACTGCTGCCCTTGCGCCGCACCACCGCCAGCGGGGTGTTCAGGATGCGTTGGTAGGGGCTGTTGTCGATGTCGCCGTAGCGCGGCTTGCCGTCGTAGCTGAGCAGTACCGCGGGGGTGTCGCGAAACAGTACGGCGGGCGGCTCGTGCTTCAGGTTATCCAGGCTTTTCTGCTCGACTTGCGCCGATTCCAGGCTGGCGGAGAGGCGGTCCAGCGAGATGGTGAAGCCGTTTTCCGGCAGGGCGCTTTCGACGATTGCCGTAAAGCGTTGCTCCGCGGCGTCCTTGGAATCCGGCCAGCGTACCCGGGTCACCCTGAGGTCGCGGATCAGGGCGGTGCCGGCGTCCTGGTCGGTGTCGAGGGTGGCCTCGAACCAGAAGGCGCCGAAGATGGTCTCGTCGTTACCCTTCAGGTCCAGTGACATCGCCGCACGGCCGGTGAGCAGGTTGCCGGTGAGGGCTTCCGGTTGCGGCTGGTAGACCGTGATGGTGCCTTCCTCGGCGCTGACTTCCTGCGGCCAGTCGATGGCCAGTGCGGCTGTGGACACGAAACTCGCCAGCAGGCTGGCCCAGAGGGAGAAGGCGAATCTCAGCGCGGCGATGGAGCGAAGGGGCATGGGGTGATCCTCGACCTGGGGTCGGGGAAGTTTAGTCCAGCCATCCCGGTCGTGCCGGGCCGAACGCTCGGCCTGGTCTATAGTATTGGGCACCTGGTCTGCGGGGGTGCGGCTCGCATGTGGAAAAAACTGTTGCTGCTGGTTATGGCGTGGTCTGGCCTGGATGCCCGGGCGGACCCGCGCCAGGACGTCCTGTGTCGGGAAGTGGCCTTCAGCCGGTCCGCGGAAGCGCGCGATGCGGCGGCCTTTCGCGAATTTATCGATGCCGATGCGCGCTTTGCGAGCAGCGCGGTGCTGCGCGGTCCGGATGAGATTGTCGCGGGCTGGCAGCCTTTCCTGGGCGCCGGGGGCCCCGCGATCCGCTGGCGGCCCCAGGTGGTCGAGGTGCTCGAGGCTGATGGCCTCGCCCTGACCCGCGGTCCCTACCTGATGCGGGAGGGCGCCGGGGAGGGCGGCGCCGAGCTTGGCTGGGGCATGTTCAACTCGGTCTGGCGGCGCGGCGCGGACGGGCATTGGCGGGTGCTGTTCGACGCAGGGAGTCCCGGTGCCGGGGAACTGCCGGCATCCCTGCGCGAAGTCCTCGAGGTGGGTCCGGATTGCGGTTAATCGCCAGCTGATCGTTTACTAGTCACAGGCCCGACATTTGCAGCGGGCACACTGCGGAGAGAACAATGTCAAAAAGCAGAGCAATGCAGGGTATCAGCCTCGTCGGTATCGGTGTGGCCATGCTGATAACGGGGTGTGCCAGCGCGCCTCACGGCCCCGTCCCTCCGGTGGCGAAGGTGGAGGATGTGGTCGATACCTTCTGGGGTGTACAGGTCCACGATCCCTACCGCTATATGGAGAACATGGACGACAGTTACGTGCAGGACTGGTTCCGCGGCCAGGCAGAGTACGCCGACGCTACTCTCGACGCCCTGCCGCTGACCGAGCCCCTGGCCAGTCGCCTCGCGGAACTGGATGGCGGCAAGCCATTCTGGACTGCTTCCATCGCGCGTCTTCCCGATGGCGGCCTGTTTTTCCTGCGGCGCTATGCCGGGGAGAACGTCTACAAGCTCTACTCCCAACCCGCTGGAGCAGACGAAGCCCGCCTGCTGGTCGATCCGGACACACTGGTTGGTGACGACGAGCAGCATTACTCGATCGAGCAGTATTCCCCTTCACCGGACGGCCGCTATGTGGTCTACGGCCTGGCCCAGGGCGGCTCGGAACTGACCACCTATTTCACCCTTGAGGTTGCCACTGGCAAGGTATTGCCCGACGCCATCGACAACGTGGAGACCGCCTACAACGTACCCCAGTGGCAGCCTGACGGCAGCGGCTTCTTCTACAGCCGCCGCCGGGACCTGCCTGCGGACGCCCCGATAACGGAAATCTACCAGCAGACCAGCGTGCGCTATCACGCGCTGGGCAGTGATCCTGCGGACGATCCGGTTATCGCCGCCTATGGCCTGTCGGCGCAGATGCCGATCACCGAGACGGATTTCCCCAGCCTGTGGATTACACCCGGTTCCGACTACGCGGTGGCCAAGGTCAAGCACGGGGACTCCAACGAAATCACGCTGTTCAGCGCGCCCCGCGCCAGTTTGTTCTCCGGTAAGGTGCCCTGGCAGAAGGTCTGTGATGAGCAGGACAAGGTGGTGGACTTTGCCGTGCACGGCAGCGACCTCTACCTGCTGAGCGGCGATGACGCGCCGCGCTTCAAGCTGCTGCGTACCGGCCTGGCGGCCCCGTCCTTCGCCGGCGCGGAAGTGGCAATTCCCGGCGGGCACATGGTGCTGAACGCGCTCTATGCCGCCAGCGACGCGCTCTACCTGGACAGCAGCCTCGATGGCATCGGCAAGGTCCTGCGCCTGCCCTATGCCAGCGGAAAAGAGGAACTGCTCGACCCCCACGGGACCTCCGCTGCCTATGTCAGCGCGGCGTCCCCGCTGCTGCCGGGTATATTCGTGTACTCCACCTCCTGGACTACCGGTGCCGCCACCTATGCCTACGACCCCGAAGACGGCAGCTTCACCGATACCGGACTGCTGCCCCAGGGCGAGTTTGACGCCGAGCCCGGTTATATCGCCGAGGAGGTGCTGGTGCCGAGCCACGATGGGGTCAAGGTGCCGGTTTCGATTATCCGCCGCGCCGACCTGAAGCTGGACGGCAGCAACCCGACCATTGTCTACGGCTATGGCAGTTACGGTATTTCGATGGACGTGAACTTCTCCGCCACCCGCCTGGCCTGGCTGGAGCGCGGCGGTATCTTCGCCATTGCCCATGTGCGCGGCGGCGGTGAGTACGGCCAGGCCTGGCACTACGCGGGGCGCATGGAGAACAAGCCCAATACCTGGAAGGACGCCATTGCCGCGGCTGAATACCTCGCGAACAAGGGCTACACCAGCCCGGCACACCTGGCGGTGATGGGCGGCAGCGCCGGCGGAATACTGGTGGGCCGGTCGATTACCGAACGCCCGGACCTGTTCCGGGCCGCGGTATCCCAGGTGGGCATGACCGACACCATTCGCTCCGAGACCACCACCAACGGTGTGCCCAACATCAAGGAGTTCGGCACGGTCACTGACGAGGCCGGCTTCAGGGGGCTGCTGGCCATGAGTTCCTACGCCCACGTCGAGGACGGCGTCGCCTATCCGGCAGTACTGTTCACTCACGGCTACAACGATCACCGGGTGGAGCCGTGGATGTCGGCGAAAATGGCCGCGCGCCTGCAGGCGGCCAGCACCGGCGGGCCGGTCCTGATGCGGATAGAATACGGCGCTGGCCACGGCATCGGCTCTACCCGTGAGCAGGTGCTGCAGGAAATGGCGGAAACCTATGCCTTCCTGTTCTGGCAACTGGGCGGCGCCCGCTAGTTAGCCGGCACTCTCGCGGGCTTTTCCCTCGAGGAGGCCCGCGAACTTCCTCAACCGCCCGCCAGGTAGCGGGCGCCCCAGAAAACCGTCATCGCCACCACCAGGGTGAGCAGGGGGTTGCGGGTCTTCCAGGACAGCACAGCGGTCACCCCAAGAGACAGCAATTCCGCTATGCCGGGACCATTGCTGTCCCCCGGTGAGACCAGCAGGGTTACCACCAGCGCCGCGAGTACCGAGGGCCCCACGTACTCCATGGCCAGGGTCAGCCTGCGCGGAATCCGCCGATTGGCCAGGGCGACGATAAACAGGGCGCGGCTGAAATAGGTGCCGAGGCCGGTCAACACTATCGAGAGGAACGCGGTCATCGGCGGCTGACCTCGCAGCAGGCGCCGGTGAGCATGCCGGCCAGTGCGCCCAGTAACAGCCCCGAGCGGTGCGGCAACTCCGCGGCAAACCAGGCCACGGCGGCCGCTACCAGGGCCGCCAGCAGTTTGGGCCAGCGGTCGATGGCCATGACGACCAGGGCGGTAAACATCACCGGTACCGCGAAGCCCAGCTCCCAGTCCACGGGCACGACGGGGCCGATGAACAGGCCGGCCGCCGTCGCAACCAGCCACAGCAGCCAGAACGTAATGCCGATACTGAGGTAATAGCAGCGGAACTCATCCGCCGGCAGGTTCCGGTTAAGCATGCCCAGCGCGAACACCTGGTCGACCATGAAATAGGGTCCGACCCAGTGGAACCAGCGGGGTTGCTGTTGGAACACGGGGGCCAGTCCCGCCGAATACATCAGGTGGCGCGCGTTGACAATGAGTGCGGCGGTCACCGCCGCCGCGGCGCCGTCGTCGAGCAGGGTGATCAGGGTGAGCTGCGAGGCCCCGCCGTAGATGATCCAGGAACTGCTCCATCCCAGTGCAGCCAGGAGGCCGGAGTGCAGGATGGCGACACCCAGGATCAGCGCAAAGGGAATCGCCGGGACAAAATAGGGCAGCGCGTCGATGACGCCCCTGCGAATAACGGTACGGGAATCCTGCATGGATGCTGCTCCGGGTTGCCGCATGAAAGCCTGCCAGGTTGATGTGCCGGCGCGCACCGTTTGGGCGCATAATCACTTTGGCGTGTTGCTGTAGGATCCGCTGTGGTGCGCGCAGTGGGGCCGAAACCGGCTCGCCCTGCATTTTAACGCATGGCAGGGGATATTCACCGCACAGATGTTCCAGTGGTCTGTTTTTTGCACTTACTATCGGAATGAGCCGTCGGTGGGGAATGCAGTAGAGCGGCGCAGCTGACCAACACTTGCAACGTGAATGGGGGCATTACCTATGCAAAACAATCTTTGGCGCCGGCAGCGGCTGGCTACCGCGGTATCCCTTGCATCACTGCCAGCCCTGGGCTGGATAGCGCCGGTAGCGGCACAGGACGAAATGCTGCCGAGGCTGGAAGAGGTGGTAGTTACCGCCTCGCGGCGCGCGGAGTCCATCCAGGATATTCCGATCAATATCGCCGCGGTCAGTGGCGACATGATCGCCACCCAGCGTCTCTACGGTATCAGCGAGATAGCCAACTATGTCCCGGGGCTCACGGTGATAGACCGCGGGCCGCGGGACGAGGTTCCCGACATCATGGTGCGCGGACTGAACACCACGCAGCTCGGGCCGGGTTATCTCAGTGATACCGTCGCGACCTACTTCGGCGATATCCCGGTGACGTTCGACGTCAAGCCGGTCGATATGGAGCGGGTCGAGGTACTGATCGGGCCCCAGGGCACCCTGTACGGCAAGGGCACCATGGGCGGCGCGATCCGCTATATTCCCAACGCGGCGGATACCTCGGAGTTCAGCGGCCAGGCCCGCGGCACCTTCTCCTACAACGAGGAGAGCGACGGCTACCTCTACGACGCCGGCCTGACCCTCAATATCCCCATCATCCAGGACATGCTGGCGATACGCGGCAGCCTCGACCAGCTCGATGATCCGGGCTTCCTCGACTACAACTTCGTGGTCCGCGAGGCCGGGGTGTCCAATCCCCAGCCGGATTTCGGCAACCCGGCGGATGTCGCCGGCAACCTCAGGCAGGTGGAGGACGCCAACGGTGAGAAAACCCTGGCCGGGCGCGTCAACCTGCGCTTTACGCCGACCGACTGGCTGGACGCGAATTTCTGGTACGTGTACCAGGATACCGAGGCGGAAGGCCGCCAGCTGAACAATCGCCTGGCCTTCGGTACCGGCAAGTACGAGTCGGCCTATCGCTTCGTGGAGCCCAACGACTACACCAACGAGTTGATGAGCGTGGATGTGAAGGTGAATGTCATGGACATCGCCGAGGCCAGCATCATCTACGGCGAAACCGACTACGAGGAACAGGGCCAGCGCGACCAGACCGACCTGCTGCTGGGATTCGAGTACGGTTACGAGTTCTTCCCCAGCTTCTCGGCCTATACCCGGGAGGATGTCGACGAGGATACCGACACCCTGGAAATCCGCCTGGTATCGACCCACGAGGGGCCCTTCTCCTGGGTGCTGGGCTACTTCGACAACGAGTTCAAGCAGGAGGCGGTGAGCCGCGAGTTCACCCCCGGCTTCGACCAGTTCGCCGTCGACGAATTCGGCGGTGTGCAACTGCGTCCCGACAGCCTGGAATACATCGAACTGACCGACGTGCACGACCAGGAAGAGGCCTTCTACGGCGAGCTCGCCTACCGCTTCTGGGATGACCGCCTGCAGTTCACGGTCGGCTACCGCGACTACAAGTACGACGTGGACACCACCGGGGGATTTGGCCTGCCGCTGGCGGACACGGTATTTGATGGTGCTCCCCCGGATTCAATCAGTGTGGACCTGGGCTCCAACAAGGGCGGCAGCAGCGGCGACCTGTGGAAATTCAATGTCGCTTTCGATATCGACGCGGACAACATGGTCTACGCCACCTACTCCGAGGGCTATCGCAACGGGGGCGTCAACGCGGTGCCCGAGTGTACCCCCGACCAGATCTCCAGCGGGGAGCAGGAACTCTGCGCCCTGCCCGACGAGATCAGCATCGACCCGGATACCATCGAGAACTACGAACTCGGCTACAAGGGCTCGCTGCTCGACGGCCGCCTGTCGATCATCTCGGCCATCTACTACATCGACTGGCAGGACCTGCAGGTATCGACCACCACCGCCTTCGGCAGCCTGCCGATCATCGGCAACGGTTCCGCGGCGGAGAGCAAGGGCCTGGAATTCCAGGGCAGCTACCTGCTCGGCGAGCACTGGGAATTCTCCGCCACCTACGCCTACACCAAGGCCGAACTCACCGAGTACGCGCCGGGCCTGGTCGGTCCCTTCGATGCCGAGAAAGGCGCGCGCCTGCCCGGTTCGCCGGAACACCAGGGCACGCTCAATATCACCTATACGGATACCGTGTTCGACGGCATGGACCTGCGGGTGAACTACGGCATCATCTACACCGGCGACGTCTACAACGTCGTCGGCGGCGACAAGGACCCGCTGGTGGACCCGGACACCGGCCTGCCGGGGGATCGCGGCGGTGAAGCCCTTCCCTCCTACGACGTACAGCACCTGAGCGCCAGCCTGGCCCGCGACGGCTGGATGGTGCAGGCCTTTATCGACAACCTCTGGGACGAGTACTACATCACCGGCACGCGCACGACCCGGCGTTTCCTGGAAAATGAAAAGACCGGGCCGGGGTTGTCCTATAACGGTTTCATCGACCGGGGTTACGGGCAGTATGTCGGCACGCCGCGTACCTACGGCATCCGCGTCAGCTACGATTTCTAGGCGGTCCCGCTAGCGGTAGCGGATGCCGGCGGCGTCGAACAGGGCCATGGCGGGCGCCAGTTCCTGTTCGTAGCGCCGCCAGCGGCCCACCGCGCTGCGGTACAGGGGTTCGCGCACCTGCACCGTGCTGGCGGTGGTGACCACGCCGCCGCGACGGTGGAAGTCCAGGCAATCCTCCGCCCACGGCAAGTCCAGATACTGCAGGACCGCGGCGAGAGTTTCCCGCGGCGACGCCACCAGTTGCTCGTATTCCAGGGTGTGGATGCGCGGCCCGTAGAGCGCCTGCCAGTGACGGCACAGGGTGTCGAACTCCAGGTAATACCGCGCGGTATCCTCCAGGCTGTAGGCGTAGTTGTAGTAGGAAAAATCCACGGCGAACAACTGGCGGAAGTTGCTCAGGCAGGTGTCCAGTGGGTTGCGCCGGACCAGCACGATGCGCGCCGCGGGAAAGGCCTGCAGGATGAAACCCACGTAGAGGACGTTGAGCGGCATCTTGTCGATGAGGTAGCGCTTGCCGGCCTGTTGCGCCGGCAACAGCGCGGCGAGCGCCGCCTGGTAGCGGGTCGCGAGGGATTCCGCCGCAGCGGCGCGGGCCGCGGCGATAACCTCCGTATCGAGCATCGGGGCCGTGGTGCTGGCGCAGGCCGCCCGCACCGCCAGCGGAAAATCCTGCAATTCGCCGAGGGTATCGATTGCCGGGTGCGCCGCCAGCATCTGCTCCAGCAGGGTTGTCCCGGTGCGCGGCATGCCGACCACGAACAGCGGGTTGTTGATCCCGCCCGGCGCAGGCCTGCACTGCTCGTCCCGATCGCGGAAGGCCCCGCGCAATTCCCCGAACAGGGTCCGGTCGCGAATGCTGCTGTCCTGCAAGGCTGCCCGGCGGGTCGCCTTTGCCGCTTCCAGTGCACTGAAGGCGCCGCTGTAATCGCCGGCCTGCTCGCGCGCGCGGGCCAGCGCGTGGCCGAGGTAGAGGCGGTCGGCGGGACTGTCGCCAGAGGCGGCAAACAGCTTTTCGAGCCGGTCGCGGCGCTGCGGATCAGGGGCATTTTTTTCCAGTTCGGCCAGCGCCCAGTAGGCGCGGGCGAAGCCCGGTTGCAGCTCCAGCGCTTGCTCGTAGTGCCGGCGCGCGGCCTCGACATTGCCGAGGAACTGCTCGGCGGCGGCGAGGTTGAAGTGGAACTGCGGGTTGTCCGGCGCCTTCTGTACTGCGGCGCGCAGGGTAGCGGCGGCGCGCTGGTGGTCGCCGAGGCGGGTGAGCACCACGCCGAGGGTATCCAGGGTGAGCGCGCGCTCCGGCCCCGCCGCCAGCGCCGCCTGTGCGGCTGTCCGTGCCTGCGGGAGACGCCGCAGTTGCACCAGCAGTTTTGCCTTCTGGGCGAGGTACTCGCTGTTGCCGGGGTGCAGGGTGTCGGCGCGCTCCACCATCCCCAGCGCGCGGCTGAGGTCGCGCTGGGCCTCGGCGGCGATGCTGAGCAGGAACCAGGCATCGGCGTGGTTCGCCTCGACGCCGAGCAGGGCCTTGCAGTGCGCGACCATGCCGCGCAGGTCGCCCCGGTTCAGGGCGCTGACGGCGAGCCGGTGGAGTTCTGCGACTGTATGGGTTTCGGGCATGGCGGACATCTGGGGCGCGAAGCCCCATTATCGGGGGCCGCGCCCGGATGTGCCACCATGGAACGCCTATTCGGCGGTGGTGGGATCGATCACCGTGGCGACTTTGGCGATGCTGTTGGCGGGGAAGCCGCCCATTTCAGCATGTTTGCGCACCGTCTCTTCGTCCGGGGCAATGTAGATACAGTAGATCTTGTCGGCGGTGACGAAACTCTGCACCCACTGGATCTGCGGTCCGAGCTCGCACAGGACGCCGCAGGATTTCTGCGAAATACCGTGCAGGTCGTCGGCGCTCAGGTTGCCGGCGCCGGGAATCTCGCGTTCGATAACAAATTTGGGCATGGTGTTTTTCCCCTCGGTCATGTGTATTGGCGCAATCCTGCGCGCTCAAGTAGGACAGCATTGGTGATTTCATATAATCTGTCCAACAAATAGGCTGGATAATGGATTATTTGTGCTGTGAATATCAGGGAGGTCGACCTCAACCTGCTAGTAATCCTCGACGCGCTGCTGCAGGAAGCCCACGTGTCGCGGGCGGCGCGGCGGGTCGGGCTGTCCCAGCCCGCCGCCTCGAGTGCGCTGGATCGCTGCCGGCGCCTGTTTGACGACCCGCTGTTACTGCGCTCCGGCGGGGGCATGGAACTCACGCCCAGGGCCCTGCACCTGCGGGAGGAGTTGAAACCGCTGCTGGCGGGAATCCGCGCGGTGCTGGAAGTGGACAGCCATCCGCTCAGCGAACTGCGCCAGACACTGCGGATATCCATGTCCGACTCCCTGCTGCCGCTGGTGGCCAGCCCGCTGATCCGGCACCTGGCGGAAATTGCGCCGGCTGTGAACCTGGTGTTCACCACCTGGTTTGGTCCCGGTCGGGCGCTCGACAGCCTGGCCGGCGGCGAGGTCGACCTGGCCATCTCGCAATTCCCGGGGGCGGGCGCCTCCATCCATACCCAGGTGATCAGCCACGAGGACTACGCGGTGGTGATGCGCCGGGATCACCCCGCGGCGAACGGCTTCGACCTGGACAAGTGGCTGCAGTGGCCGCATGTCCTGGTGTCCGGCCGCGGGGAGAATTTCAGCGCCATCGACCAGGTCCTGGCCGCGGTTGGCCGGACCCGCCGGGTCAGCGTGGTGGTGCCCAACTTCGTGGTCGTACCCTCCCTGTTGCTGGACAGCGACCTGCTGGCGACCCTGCCCTCCAATTCGATCGCGGAGCACTACCGGAGCCGCCTGCTGGAATTCCGGCCACCGGTTGACCTCTCCCGCTATGCCCTGCACCTCGCCTGGCATACCCGCTCGCAAAGCGACCCCCTGGTGCAGCACGTGGCCGGGTTTCTCGCCGCGAATTTCCGCGCCGGGTAGGTGGGCTGCCGCGCAATTCCAGCCTGTCCCTTGCGGAAAAGCGGCAGAAAATGCTTGCGCAGAAACAAATTCTGTCTATGATTCCCGGCATCAGAGCAACCTGAGCTTTTTTATGTTAGTCCGCTAAACTGCATCGCAATCGAGAGGCCCCGATTCCTCTGGCAGATGCGTTGCAGATCATTTCAACCACTGCCTTAAGAAGGAGCCCGATGGGATGGCATACGACGCCGCGCCTGTTGATTTTGATGTAGTACGCTCAATCGCCGCCAACCAAGGCTGGCCTGAGCACCACCAGACCGGTGAGGACGACATTCCTGCCGACCACTTTATTTCCCGCGGCGAAACCGTCTTCGCCGGTACCCACCTGATCCTGGATTTCTGGGGCGCCAAGCACCTGGATGACCTGGAGCGTATGGAAAGCGCCCTGGTGGAGTGCGTGAAAGAGGCCGGCGCCACGCTGCTGCACATTCACCTGCACCACTTTACCCCCAACGGCGGCATCTCCGGCGTTGCCGTGCTGGCCGAATCGCACATCTCCGTGCACACCTGGCCGGAGCGCAACTACGCGGCCTTCGACGTGTTCATGTGCGGCGACTCCCGCCCCGAGGAAGCCATCGGCGTCCTCAAGCGCGCGTTTTACCCGAAGCGTATGAACATCACCGAGGAGCTGCGCGGGGTCCTCGGCGAATGACCGGCCGGCAGTTCCACGAAACCCTGTACGACGCGTGGTGCCAGCAGTTCCGGGTGGACGAGGTCCTGTACGAGGTAAAAACCGGCCACCAGCAGCTGGTGATCTTTCGCAACGGCCTGTTCGGCCGGGTGATGGCGCTGGACGGCATCATCCAGACCACCGAGGCGGACGAGTTCATCTACCACGAGATGCTGACCCATGTGCCCCTGCTTGCCCACGGCGCGGCGCGCCGGGTACTGATCGTCGGCGGTGGCGATGGCGGCATCCTGCGCGAGGTGTGCCGGCACCCCTCGGTTGAACACGTCACCATGGTAGAGATCGACCGCGCGGTGGTGGACATGGCGAAGGAATACTTTCCCAACCATTCCGCCGGCGCCTTCGACGACCCGCGCCTGGACCTGGTGATCGATGACGGCGCGGCATTTGTCGCCACTACCGAGCGCAAGTTCGATGTCATCATCAGCGACTCCACCGACCCCATCGGCCCCGGCGAAGTGCTGTTCACCAAGGATTTCTACGCCGCCTGCCACGACTGCCTGAACCCGGGCGGGGTGATGGTGGCGCAGAACGGGGTGGCCTTCATGCAGCCGGATGAAGTCAGCACCACCGCGCGGCGCATGGCGCCGGTATTCGCCGACCACCATTTCTACCAGGTGGCGGTGCCGACCTACGTGGGTGGAGTCATGACCCTGGCATGGGCGAGCGACAATCCCGCACTGCGCCAGCAGCCGGTGGAACTGATCGCCGAACGCTATGCGCGCAGCGGCATCGAGACCCGTTACTACAATCCGGGAATGCACGTGGGCGCTTTCAACCTGCCCCAGTACATCCTCGACAACCTGGCCGCCTGAGCGGCCAGGCGCTTGAACCCGTCGCGCAAGCGACCCCAATAGCGACAGTGCCGCCCGGGCGCGGCCATTTCTGGAGATCCAAGGTCATATGGCCAACACGGTCAAGGTGTCACCCACGGCGGATGCCGAGTATTACCGGACGTTGAGTCGGGAAAGTGGTTTTTCACCCCTGCTGGTTCTGGATTGTGAGCGCTTGCGCCAGCAGTACCGCTCCCTCGTGGCGGCGCTGCCGGGGGTGGACATGTACTACGCGATCAAGTCGCTGCCCAATATGGATGTCCTGCATACCCTGGCCGCGGAAGGCGCCGGATTCGATATCGCCACCAGCGCCGAGGCGGAAATGCTGGCGCAGGTGGCGGTGTCGCCGCGGCACACCATCCACACCCACCCGATCAAGCGGCCCCGGGACATCATCGACGCCCTGCGCTACGGCTGCACCACGTTCGTGGTGGACAACCCCGAAGAGATCGCCAAGTTCGAACCCTACCGCCAGCGGGTCAGCCTGCTGCTGCGGGTGAGTTTCCGCTCGCCCTCGGCCTTGGTGGACCTGTCGCGCAAATTCGGCTGCGCACCCCAGGAAGTGGATACGCTGCTGGACGAGGCCGCCCGCCTGGGCATTCACGTCAAGGGCCTGTCCTTCCATGTCGGTTCACAATCGCTGGATTCCAGCCAGCAGGTGAAGGCCATCGATACCTGCAACGCCCTGATCCGCGCCCGCCACGCCCGCGGCCTGCCGCCGCTGTCGGTGCTTGATATCGGCGGCGGCTTCCCGGCTTCCTACGGGCAGGGCGAAGTGGACATCGAAGCCTACTGCGAGCCGATCCGCGCGGCGCTCGACCGCCTGCCGGAATTCGTCAACGTACTGGCCGAACCCGGCCGTTTCCTCTCCGCCCCCTCGATGACCGGCGTCGCCACCGTAATGGGCCGCGCGCTGCGCGACGGCCGCTGGTGGTACTACTTCGACGACGGCGTTTACGGCTCCTACAGCGGCCAGCTCTTCGACCACACCCACTATCCCCTGGAAGTGTTCAGCGACAGCGCCGAGCGCTTCCCCAGCGTGCTCTCCGGACCGACCTGCGACAGCATCGACGTGATTGCCGAGGACCTCGAACTGCCGGAACTGCAGATCGGCGACCTGCTGGTGGGGCACAGCATGGGCGCCTACACCGCGGCCAGCGCGACGGACTTCAACGGCTTTCCGCGGGCGCGGGTGGTGTTGGTGAACCAGCATATGGACGAGGCGCTTACGGGCTGACTGCCTGGTTATTGGCGAAGGGGTAGTTGGTGCCAGTTCGCCGAAGCTACTCCTTCGGCACTTCGATTTTCCAGTGCAGAGATATTTCCCAGCTGGACTCTCGCGCCAGAGGTAGAGTGTGGGACGGATTGTGCCTGCTGGAACCGTGTGGCGACATGGATGTCGCCACCCGAGCCTGTACAGGGAGGTACGCTTTTTGGCGTGTTCCAGCAGGCACAATCCGTTCCGCGCTCGGCGGGCAGGGTCCAACTGCAAAGACTCGAATCTACAAGCCAATGCCTTAATCAAAGCGAAGTGTGACGCCTCAGAAGATACGCCCGCCAATAGAGATGCTTGTGCTGATACCGGAACCGTGGCCCCCGTGGTAGCCGCCAAAACCACTGGAAATCCCGATGTTGCCGTAGACATGGGGATCGGAACAGCCACTCAGGCTGAGGGCCGCCAGCGCAAGCAGGAACGCAGAAAAGTACTTCAGAACAGGCTTCATTGTGCGGTCTCCAGGTCAGCGGTCTGTGCGCCCAGCGGCCAGGTCTGCAGGGCGATCCCGGCGCCGGAGGGGTCGGCGATGACGGCGACCTCGCCGCCGGCGGGGCGCGCCGTGGCGGGTACCAGGACCTTGCCGCCGAGGGATTCCACCCGGGCCAGCAGGTCCTGCAACTGCTGCGCGTCAGCCACCCGCAGGTAGCTCACCCACTGGGGCGGCAGCTGGGTTATCGGGTTGTTGCGGATGCCGAGCCGCGGCTGGCCCGCGCTGGAGAGGATTTCGTAATCGACGCGCTGTCCCCGGAATTCCAGGTCCCGGGTCGTGTCGCTATAGGGCGCCAGCGTGCTGTAGAAATCGCCGGCGCGGGTGACATCGCCGGTCCACAGTTCATTCCACAGGAAGTTGCCGCTGCTGGGCACTGCGCTGCTGTCCGCGGGGTCGTGGCCGCCGGATTCCAGCAGCGCGAGCACCGCCCCCTGGGGGTCGGCGACTACCGCGAGGCGGCCGCGGCTGCCCAGCGAGGTGGGTGGAGTGAACACCGTGCCGCCGGCGGCCCTGAATTGCGCGGTTGCCGTGTCGATGTCAGCTACCGAGAGCACTGCCACCCACTGGGATATATCGGCCTGGAGCGGCAGGCGTGTCTGGTCGACCAGTCCACCGATCGGCTGGCCCTGGTGATAAATGACTTCGTAGTTGATGCCGCCCAGGGCTTTGAACTCCCAGCCGAAAAGCGCGCTGTAGAATGCGCGGCTCGCCTCCGGGGTGTCGGTGATGAGGTCGTGCCAGACGATTTTTCCGGGTGTAGTCCCCTCGCCGGGAAGCGCAGGAATGTCGAGTCTCGTCGTTGTGCAGGCCACCGCAAGCACTGCGCTCGCGGCAGCCGTTACTGCCAGTTTGAACCACCGCATGGAATCTCCCCGTCATCGATTGCAGGGAACAGGATAGCAGCGCAGGCTCGGTTCTGCGCGGACCACCCGGCGCTGGGGACCAGGGACAGGGTGCGGGCTGCCGGGATTGACCAGCGTCGGGCGTTGCGGACCGGAGTGGGTGGATGTCGTAGCCCGGCCTGTGGTGAACGCTGGCACCACGGGCCTTGTCTACAATACGGGTTCCGGCATTGCGGCATTATCGGTGCTGCGGAGGCAGCGTGAAATATTTCGCCTACGGTTCGAACATGTCCCTGCCGCGCTTGCAGCAGCGGATACCCGGCGCACGACGGATCGGGGCAGGCGTCCTGCCGGGACACCTGCTGCGCTTTCACAAGCTGAGCAAAGTCGACGGTTCGGGTAAATGCGACGCGCTGTTGACGGGGAATCACGGGGACCGCGTCTTTGGCGTTCTTTACCAGCTGCCGGATGGCGCGAAAGACGTGCTGGACGCGGTGGAGGGGCTCGGATACGGCTATCTGGACAAAATCGTGAGTGTGCGCGATAGGCGTGGGAGTGCGGTCGCTGCCTTCACCTACTACGCGACCAATATCGATCCGTCCCTGCGGCCCTATTCCTGGTACCTGTATCACCTGGTGTATGGCGCCAGGGACGCCGGCTTGCCCGCTGAATATATTGAGGTGATCGAGCAGCAGCAGAGTATTGACGATGCCGACAGGGCACGGGACACCCGGGAACGGGCGATCTACCGCTGACCGGGCAACCACATGCGAGGTGACTGCGTTATGCACAAGAGCAAACTGGCCGGGTTCATCATCGATTGCCAAACCGATGACCTCGATTCCGCCGCGGCTTTCTGGAGCCAGGCGCTGGGCATGCAAACCAGCGCACTGCCGCCCGGCGAGGCGGAAAAGTACGTGGAACTCATCGACCCGGAAAACCTGATCCATGTCGAAGTACAGAAAGTGGATCACCCCAGCCGGGTGCACCTGGATATCGAAACCGACGACATCGAGGCCGAGGTCAAGCGGCTCGAGGCCCTCGGCGCCACGCGGGTCGCGGCCGTCGGCAGCTGGTGGGTGATGCAGGCGCCGACCGGCCAGAAATTCTGCGTGGTGCGCAGCTGTACCGCGCAATTCAGCGAAACCGCGAATACCTGGGACTGAGTCGCTGGTGGTGGTTCAGGCCGCCGCGGCCGGCAGGTTGAATTCGAAGCGGGTGCCCTTGCCTGTGTCGCTGGTCACGGTGATCCGGCTGCCGTGCAGGTCCAGGATGCGCTTGACGATGGCCAGTCCGAGGCCGGTGGATTGCTCGTTGTCGCCGCGCCGCCGCTTGCTGCGGAAGTAGCGCTCGAAGATGTTGTCGATTTCATCGGCAGGGATGCCGCAGCCGGTATCGGAGACACTGACCGCGATGTCCCGTGGGTTGGCGCTGATGTCCACGGTGATACTGCCGCCGGCCGGTGTGTATTGCAGCGCGTTGCGGATCAGGTTTTCCAGCACCCGCTGCACCAGCCCGATATCGGCCCGCACCAGCGCGCGACCCGGCGGCGGTGCCAGTTGCAGCTGGATGTCGCGCCGCCGCGCCTCCAGGGTGAAGTCCTGCACCACGTCGTTGAGCAGCTCCGCCAGGGAAAAGGTTTCCAGCGCCAGCGGCATGGCGCCGGAGTCCAGCTTCGACAACTCGAACAGGTCGCCGATCAGGGTGCCCAGCCGCTGGGTGTGCTTGCGGGTCACCTGCAGGTAGCGCTCGCGTTCCGCCGCATCCAGTTCCGTGTTTTTCAGCAGCAGGGTATCCACGTAGCCGTGCATCGTGGCCAGTGGCGTGCGCAGGTCGTGGGAGACATTGCTGATCAGCTCCCGGCGCAGGCGGTCGTTTTCCTGCAGGGCGATGAACTGTTCGCGAATCTTGTCGGCCATCGCGACAAAGGCGTCGCCCAACTGGTCGATCTCGTCGCCCTTGCCGGCGCTGCGGCGATAGGGTTCGAGGGCCGTGGGTGGCGTGCTGCTGTCCATGGCGCTGCGGGCGAAGTCATCCACCGCCCCGGTGAGCCGGGTCAGGCGCCGGGTGAGCACGGCGAATACCAGCAGGCCGGCGAGGAAGCCACCGATCACCAGCGCGGCGCCGGCCAGCAGGCTGGTATTGCGGGTGTAGCTGTCGCGCACGGCACCGGCCAGTAGGTCGTACTTGCTGCCGCCGAGCACCACGTAGAGATAGCCCTGCAATTCGTCGCCGTCCAGCACCGGCGCGGCGGAAAACACTTTCTGCCGCGCCGGATTGCGCGGGTCGGTGCCGTACACCGGCGGCATGGCACGGCCCTCGATCAGCGCCTTCGCCGGCCCGAGATCCACCCGCTGCTGGCGAATGCTGTCCGCGGGCAGGGCGTGGCCGAGGATATTGCCTTCGCGGTCGAGGAGGTAGACCTCGACCGAGGGATTGATGACCATGGCGCGTTCGGCCAGGCGCTCCAGTTCGCCGCGATTGACTTCGCCGTGGGCGATCAGCGTGGTCTGGCCGGTGACATACATGGCGATGTCGGCGTTCAGGCGCTGGGTCACTTCCTCGTGGTAGCGCTGGGCGCTCCACTGTTCCAGCACGTAGAAACCGCCGCCCACCAGCAGCATGATCGGCAGCAGGCACAGCGCCAGGCGCGTATACAGGGCGTTCATGCGCGCACACCCTGCACCGGCGCTTCCATCTTGTAGCCGACACCCCAGACGGTGACGATATAACGCGGGTGCTCGCTGTCCGGTTCGATCTTGCCGCGCAGGCGATTGATGTGGGAATTCACCGTGTGTTCGTAGCCCTCGTGGCCGAAGCCCCAGACCGAGTCCAGCAACTGGGCGCGGGAGAATACCCGCCCGGGATGGCGGGCAAAGTGCAGCAGCAGGTCGAACTCGCGGGCGGTCAGTTCCACCCGCGTGGCGCCGACGTGCACCTCGCGGCTGGCCGTGTCGATGCGCAGGTCGCCGAGGTCAAGGGATTCCGCCTGCGGTTCGCGCGCCTGGCTGAGGGCATCGACACGCCGGAACAGGGATTTCACCCGGGCGACCAGTTCGGTGACGCTGAAGGGCTTGGTCACGTAGTCGTCGGCGCCCAGTTCCAGGCCCAGCACCCGGTCCAGTTCCGCCGACTTGGAGGTCAGCATCAGCACCGGGACATAGTTTGACTCGGCGCGCAGGGCCTTGCAGATGGACAGGCCGTCCGGCCCCGGCAGGCGCAGGTCGAGGATTACCAGGTCCCAGTGCCGGGCGAAGGCGTGGCGCTTGCCGGCGTGGCCGTCGCTGGCGATGGTCACCGCGTAGCCCTCGTCGCGCAGGTGCAGTGCGACCAGTTGGGCGATGTCGTGTTCGTCCTCGACGACGAGTATCTGGCGCTGGTTCAAGGTGCTCTCTCCCGTGTGTCTGGGAGTATAGATGACAAACTTCACGAAATTCTCACGGCGGGAAACGCCCCGGCGGCCGTGATGACCGCCGGGGGAGGGCGGGATCTACGGTGCGGCGCGGCCGGGGCCGAGCAGGGGGCAGGAAAAGTACATGTCGCCCGCGTCCTGTTCGCCGTCGAGGTTGGTGTCGATCCACCAGCGGCCGCCGACAAAACCGTTGTCCCCGGGCCCGTAGGGGGTGGACGGACCGCCGTCCGGACCGCCGGTGGGATCGAGCGGCTGGAAGCGGCCGACCGGGGGCAGGTTGGTGGTGGCGAAAGTCTCGTAGTAGAGGCCCTGGCTCTCCACGTAGATCAGGCCGAGGCCGTCGTTGTTGCCGCGGCCTTTTTTCTGCGCCAGCGCCGGGGTGGCGAGCAGCGCCGGGACCAGTAAGGCCGTGCCAGCTGCCGCCAGTATTTTGCTGTTGATGCGTTGCATGAGATGTCTCCTTCGGATCGGGTTGGGATCTTGTGCCCGGGAACCAGACTAGGCGGGAGATATCACGCGCAGATCACGCAAAGATGTTTTTACCGTCACGCCGGGGCGACCCTGCGGTAAACGCCCCGGAGGGTGGGGGGGTCAGTGCGTGGCGGCGGCCCGGAAACGGCCGGCGAACACCAGTACCAGCAGCAGCGCGGCGGCCATGGGGATGATCAGGCCGGTGAGAATCTGCAGTGCCGCCAGCTGCTGCGCCAGCAGCCAGCCGCCGATCAGTGGCGCCAGGGTCGCGCCGAAACGCCCGCAGGCACCGGCGGCACCGATGCCGCTGGCGCGCAGCCCGGTGGGGTAGACGATGGCGGCGAAGGAGGTCAGCGCATAGGCCACGCCCATGTTGCCCGCACCCATGACGGTAATCAGGAACAGCCACAGGCCGGTGTGCAGGGGTGCGATGTTGAGCGCCGCAAGCGACAGCGCAGTGATGCCGAAGCCGAGGCTGATCGCCGGCAGGATTCTGCCGCGGTCGACCATCCAGCCCTGGATAAAACCGCCGATCACTCCGCCGAAACTGAACACCATCACCGAGCGCACCGCGTCCTCCATGGACCAGCCTGACAGGTGCATCAGGGTGGGCAGCCAGCTGGACATCATGTAGGTGCAGAAGGTGGAGAGGAAAAACAGCGACCAAAGCAGTACCGTGGAGGCGCGGTGGGGCGGCTGCAGCAGGGCCCGCAGTCGCTCCATGGAACCCGCGGAATCCGCGGCGACTGCGGTGCCGGCGCCCGCGCGCTCCGCCAGGAAGCGCCGGGATTCCGCCAGCCCGGCAAACAGCAGCGGCATCAGGACCAGCGGTGCCGCGCCGCCGAAGACATACACCCCCTGCCAACCCCAGTTGCCCAGCAGGTAGGGGGCGATGGACGCGCCCACTGCGCCGCCGAGGGCCGAGGTGGCGTAGACGCAGGCGACGATTCGCGAGCGCAAGTGGGGCGCGGCATACTCGGAGGCCAGCGCAATGGCGTTGGCGAGGCTCGCGCCCAGGCCGAGGCCGGTGGCGAAGCGCAGCGCCGTCAGTTGGTTGACGCTGTGGATCAGCGGTGTCGCCAGGGTGCACAGCGCCACCATGGCAAAGCTGCCGATCACCAGTGGCCGGCGGCCGAAGCGATCACCCAGTGGCGCGATAAAGGCCGCACCGATGCCGGTGCCGAGCACGGCGGCGGCGAGGGCGGTGGAAAAGGCTGAGGGCGCCAGCTGCCAGTCACCGGCCAGGGTCGGAATGCTGACCGGGGCGACGACCATGTCGAAGCCGTCCAGCAGGCAGACCAGGGCGCAGAGCACGATGACCCGCCAGCGCAGCGCGTCGGGGAGGTCGTCGGTTTCCGCCGCAGCGGAGTCGGGATGGGAAGGCTGTTGCGGCACGCCGGTACCTCTCCGGCAACGGGGTAATAACAACCGTTGCACCTGTTATAGTTTGCGTTAGCATAACACCCGGCGCCGGGTGGGCAAGCACCACGGGCGCAATGACTCTTGGGTGTGACCGCACTCGCGATACCAATAAAACCGGGAGAATCCCTTGTCATCGATCAGCCGTATCCTGAAGGAACCACTGCTGCATTTTCTCGCCATGGGCGCCCTGCTGTTTGTGCTCTACGCCTGGGTGAACCCGGGCCAGGGCGGCGGCGAGCAAACCATCGTCGTGGACGCCGGCCGGATCGCCCTGCTGCGCGCCCATTTCGAGCGCACCTGGAACCGGCCGCCCAGCGCCACCGAGATGCAGGCCCTGGTCGATAATTTCGTGGTAGAGGAAATCTTCTACCGGCAGGCGCTGGAGTTGGGCCTTGACCAGAACGACGAGGTCATCCGGCGGCGCCTGCGGCAGAAAGTCGAGTTCATCACCGCGGATGCCCTGGCGCTGTACGAGCCGAGCGAAGCGGAGCTCGCCGATTATCTCCAGGCCCATCCGGACAAGTTCCGCCACGATGCGGTCTACAGTTTCGAGCAATTGTACTTTTCCCCCGATCACGGTGCTGGAGATGCACTGCGCCAGCGGGTGACCGCGGCACGCGAGGCCCTGCTGGCCGGGGAGAGCGTCAGCGGCGATACCACCCTGTTACCCCGTGCGATGTCCGCGGCGAGCGCCAGCCAGGTCGACCGCAATTTCGGCGAGGGCTTTGCCGAGTCACTGGACGCGCTGACCCCGGGTGAATGGAGCCAACCGCTGGCTTCGGGGCTGGGTTTGCACCTGGTGCGGCTGACCGCGCGGCAACCCGCCTACCTGCCGCAGCTCGATGCGGTGCGCGCCGAGGTGCAGCGGGAGTGGCAGCGCGAGCGCAACGAGCAGGCCCGGGAAGCCCTGGTGGCGGACCTGAAGTCCGGCTACAAGGTGATCGTTGAAGACGGCGACGGGGCGCAGGGCTGACAGATGACAGTATTGATGCGCAGCCTGTGCCTGTTGCTGGCGCTGTTCGCCCAGATCGGCCAGGCCGATGAAATCCGCCCCGCCTACCTGCAACTCACCGAGCGCCAGCCTGGCCTGTACGAAGTCCTGTTCAAGGTGCCGGCGCGCGGCGAGAGCGAACGCCTGGACCTGCGTGTAGCCTTCGACGACAGCGTGCGCAGCGGCGACGTCGCCACCGGTTTTGTCGGCGGCGCCCACCTGCAGCGCTGGACCATCCAGCGCGATGGCGGGCTGCAGGGCGCGGAGGTGCGCCTCGAAGGTCCCGCCGCGCTGCGCACGGAATCGCTGCTGCGGGTGCAGTACCTCGACGGCAGCTCGCTGATCCACCGGCTGACCCCGGATGCGCCGCGCTATGTAATCGAGGGGCACCCGGGGCTGGCGCAGGTGATTCACACCTACTTCGTGCTGGGGGTGGAGCACATCCTGATCGGCGTCGACCACCTGCTGTTCGTGCTGGTGCTGCTGTTGATCGTGGACGGCCTGCGCAAGCTGCTCTGGACCATCACCGCTTTCACGGTCGCGCACAGTATTACCCTCAGCCTCGCGGCGCTGGACCTGGTGCGCGTGCCGGTGCCGCCGGTGGAGGCCTGCATTGCCCTTTCCATCGTGTTTGTAGCGGTGGAGATCGTGCACGCCCAGCGCGGCGTGCCCAGCCTCACTGCCCGGCGTCCCTGGGTGGTGGCCTTCACTTTCGGCTTGCTGCACGGCCTGGGTTTCGCCGCGGCCCTGGGCGCGATCGGCCTGCCCCAGGCCGACGTACCCGCGGCCCTGCTGTTCTTCAATGTCGGGGTGGAGGCGGGCCAGCTGATCTTCGTCAGCGCGGTGCTGGCCTGCGGCTGGCTGCTGAAGCACTGCCTTTCGGCGGTGCCCGCCGGCTGGCGGGTGTGGCCGGCCTACGCCATCGGTTCGCTGGCAATGTACTGGGTTATCGAGCGCACCGCTGGCTTCTGGGCCTGAGTGGTCTAGACTTCTGGCGTTCGCCCAGCCAGGAGCCGGTCCATGAACAATTCCAGTCGCGGTCTCGCCTATCTTCCTTTCATCGTGATTCCACTGCTGGCTGCCGGTTGCCAGAAAAGCGAGCCGCCGCCCGCGGTGACCGCCGCCCCGGAGCCCGCAGCGGAAGCCGTGGCTGTGGCGCCTGCGCCGGAACCCGCTGTCCCCGCCTACCCGGTGACCGCCTGGTTCGGCGATACCCATGTGCACACGGGCTGGTCCGCGGATGCCGGGATGGACGGCGCCATCACCACCCCGGAGGACGCCTACCGCTTTGCCCGCGGCGAAGTGGTTAAATCCAATACCGGGCTGGATGCGCAGATCAGCAAGCCCTATGACTGGTTCCTGGTCTCCGATCATTCCGACGGCATGGGCACCATCAACCAGATTATCGACGGCAATCCGGAAATGCTGGCCAACCCGATCATCAAGGGCTGGTCCGAAGCGCTGAATTCCGGTGACGAGGCCAGGGCTGCCGCGGCCAAGAGCGAACTGATCATCATGCAATCCGAGGAGCGCCTGCCCCCGGAAGTCACCGATCCGAAGTGGATGAAGACCGCCTGGGAAAAGACCGTCGAGGCGGCGGAGAAGTATTACCAGCCCGGCGAGTTCACCACGTTTATCGCCTACGAGTGGACCGTCAACGCGGATGGCGGCAACAACCTGCACCGCAACGTGATCTTCCGCGATGGGGCCGATCGCGGCCTGCAGGTCCTTCCCCTGACGACGTTCCAGACCCAGGACCCCGCGGACCTCTGGGCCTGGATGGCCGCCTACGAAGAGAAAACCGGCGGCCGCATGCTGGCGATTCCCCACAACGGCAACATGTCCAACGGCCGCATGTTCGAGGAACAGCAGTTCGACGGCTCGCCGATGACCCGCGAGTGGGCGGAGCAGCGGCAGCGCTACGAGCGCTCCTACGAGCTGACCCAGTACAAGGGCCAGAGCGAGTCGCACCCGGCGCTATCGCCGGAGGACGAATTTTCGGACTGGGACCTGTGGGACCGGGGCAACCTGATCATGGTCTCCAAGCCCGAGGGTGCACTGAAGTACGAGTACTGGCGCGAGGCCCTGAAATCGGGCATGCGTATCAGGAACGAGCTGGGGGTAAACCCCTTCACCCTGGGTGCCGTCGCCGGCACCGACACCCACACCGGCCTCTCCAGTGTCGAGGAGGACAACTTCTTCGGCAAGTTCAAGACCCTCGAGCCGAGCAACAAGGAACGCTGGAACTTCCCGCTGATCAGTGGCAAGGACGGCAACTACATGGGCTGGGAGATGTCCGCCTCCGGGGTGACCGGAGTGTGGTCGGTGGCCAATACCCGCGAGGCCATCTGGGACGCCATGGAGCGGCGCGAGACCTTCGCCACTACCGGTTCGCGCATGTCGCTGCGCTTCTTCGGCAGCTTCGGTTTCACTGACGAGACCCTGGCAGGCGACTGGGTGGCCACCGGCTACGACCAGGGTGTGCCGATGGGCGGCATGTTATCGACCGCCCCGGAAGGTTACTCGCCCACCTTTATCGTCGCCGCCAGCAAGGACCCGGACGGCGCCAACCTCGACCGCATCCAGGTGGTAAAAGGCTGGGTGGATGCCGACAACGCCGCCCACGAAAAGATTTACGACGTGATCTGGTCGGATGAGCGCGCCGTCGGCGACGACGGCAGGCTGCCGCCGGTGGGCAATACCGTGAATATGGAAACCGGCGAATACGACAACAGCATCGGCGCCCAGCAACTGCTGGGTGTCTTTACCGACCCCGACTTCGATCCCGCGTTGCAGGCGGTGTACTACGTGCGGGTACTGGAGATTCCCACCCCCCGCTGGACCCTGTTCGACAAGCTGCGCAACGGCACCGAGATGGATCCGGAGGTGCCGCTGGTGCAGCAGGAACGCGGCTTCAGCTCACCGATCTGGTATACGCCCTGAGGCCTGTCACGGCGCCGGGATGATCCCGGCGATGCGCAGCGGGGCGCCGCTGCCGCCCTCAATCTTCATCGGCAGGGCGATCACCAGCGCGCCGGTGGCGGGGAGCTGCTCGAGGTTGGCGACATTCTCGAACACCGGAATGTTGGCGCCCAGCAGGATGCGGTGGGCCATGAAGTCCTGCGACTGGCCGTAGTCGATACTGGCGGTGTCGATACCCACGGCATCGACGGCGCGCGATTCCAGCAGGGTCGCCGCGTCCGGCGCCAGCCCCGGGAAATGCAGCAGCGGCACGGCTGCCTCACCCAGCGCGGCGGTCCCCAGGTAGGCCTCGCGGTCCGGCCAGAGCGGGCCGTGGCCGGTGCGCAGCAGGACGATCGCACCCGCCGGGATCGCGCCGTGCTGCTTTTCCCACGCCTCGATGTCCGCCACGGAAACCAGGTAGTCGTTGTTGCCCCGGGCCTTGGCCGACACGTCGACCACCACGGCGGGGCCCATCAGCTGTTCCAGCGGCACCTGGTCGGTGGTGTGGCGCCCGGCGGCGAAGTGAATCGGCGCGTCGAGGTGGGTGCCGCCATGTTCCGCGGTCTTCACCGAATAGGCGGAATAGTAATAGCCCTTGTCGGTCATGCCCTCGAAGCGGGTGGACTTCTCGAATCCCTTTTCCGTGGGCCAGTAGATGGTCTCGGCATTGTAGGGCCAGGACATGTCGACGATGCGGCCCGCGGGCCAGCCTTCGGCCTGCGCCAGTCCGGCGCAAGCACAGGTGAGTACGGCGGCTGCGGTGTGGCGTAAAACAGGAAACCGTGGCATGGGAACCTCCGGGAGCGAGTAAGGTGTCCCTAGCATAGTCCAGAATCCAGCGGCGGGAGACGCTGCGGCGGGCAACTGCTAAGCTGGACCGTACCTGGTGCCGCAGCAAGCTGGCGCGGGAAGATAACGATAACAGTACAAGGATGACACTGATGCCCCCGACGACGCTGCTTCGCGCGCTTGCGCTGCCGCTGCTCCTTGCATTTTTCGCCAGCGGCTGTGCCGATTCCGACGGGCCGCGCTACCCGGCCCTGGAGGTCGATGATCCCGTGGTCGAAGGGCCGCTCGAGGGTAACCCCGTCCTCCTTGGCACCCTGTTCAAACTGGCGGACATCGGCTACCAGCAGGCGGAGTTTTTCTTCAGCGGCACCGCCCATGCCTACCGCAACGACAACACCCTCGCCAGCGATGGCCGCTGGCGCGTCAGGCGCGGTGAGAGCGCGGATTACAAGACCCGCCTGGTGGTCTATCGCCCGATCGACCCGCTGGCTTTCAACGGCACCGTGCTGGTGGAGTGGATGAATGTCACCGCAGGCGCCGACGGCCCGGTGGAATGGACCACCGCCCACACCGAACTGGTGCGGCGCGGTTACGCCTGGGTGGGGGTGTCGGCGCAGGCTGCCGGCATCGAGGGGGGTGAACTGGTGTTCGATGACGCGGTGTCGGCGCCGCTCAAGGAAATCAATCCGGAGCGCTATGGCAGCCTGTCCCACCCCGGCGACAGCTTTGCCTACGACATCTTCCTGCAGGCGCTGCAGGCCGTCCGTTACCCCCGCAGCGTTGCCCCGCTGGGTGATCTCCAGGCCCAGCGGATCATCGTCGCCGGCGAATCGCAATCGGCGTTTTACCTGACCACCTTGGTCAACGCGCTGGGCCGGCGCACCGACCTGGCGGATGCCTATTTCATCCACAGCCGTGGCGGGGGTTCCGCGCCCCTGTCGCAGGCGCCGCAGGAATTCATCCCGGCACCGCCGGTGGTGCGCTTCCGCGACGACCTCGGCAAACCCCTGCTCAACCTGCAGACCGAGACCGATCTCTTTTTGCTCGGCTCGGCGGTGGATGAGGAATTAGAGATTCGCGGTTCGGTAGAGGGGAGGCAGGAGGACAGCGAGTTTTTCCGCCTCTGGGAGGTCGCGGGTACCGCACACGCGGACCTCTACCTGGCCATCCTCGGCCGCTTCGATACCGGCAATGACCCCGGGGTGGCCGCGATCCGGGAAAACGCTTCCCCGGCGCCGGGCTTTATCGAATGCGACCGGCCGGTGAACAGCGGACCGCAGCACTTCGTGGTCAAGGCGGCCATCGCCGCGCTCAACCGCTGGTTGGTCGACGGCGAGGCGCCGACGTCCGCGGAGCGCCTGGTGCTGAACAGTACCGGTGACGGTTTCGAGTTTGACGAGTACGGCAACGTCCTCGGCGGTGTGCGCACGCCCTATGTGGATGCGCCGATCGCGATCTTCTCCGGCGAGGGCCAGGGCGCTCTGGAGGCGGGCGTGTGCAGCCTGTTCGGCACCACCCAGTTCCTGTCCTGGGAGACCCTGGCCTCGCTGTACCCCGATCCGTATTCCTGGGTAGTGGCGGTTACGGATGCGGCCGGACAGGCGGTGGAAAATGGCTTCCTGGTGGCCGAGGATGCCGAACTGATCGTGGAGTCCGCCGCAATCCAGATGTCGCCCGCCGGGGCTTCCTGGTGGTTGGAAGTCGGTGAATAGCCGGACTCAGGACGCGGCTCCCTGGCCCCGGTCGACGATGGCCTGCACCGATTCGGCGAACCAGTCCGCCAGCTTGCGCTTGCCCGCCCGGGACAACTGCAGCACCGGCAACTGCTGGGTATAGAGCACGAAACTGGTCGACAGCATGAAAATCTCCAGCGCGCGCAGGTGGCCGTCCGGCGCCCCCAGCCAGCGGGCCAGCGGCTTGATCGCGTATTCCTCGGCAACCCGGGTGGTGATGGCGCTGGCCTCCTCGTGACCGGTGGAGAGCGCGATCATCGCGGGGGGCAATAACATCAGCTCTTCGTCGGTAAACCACTGGGCAAAGCGTTTCCCCAGCCCCTCCTGCCCCAGTTCCGGCAGTGCCTCGAAGCGCACCGCATCGATCAGGGCAGCCTCGAACAGTCCGGCCTTGGAGCCGAAGTAGCGGATCAGCATCGGCGGACTGACATCGGCCAGCGCGGCGATCTCGCGGATACCCACCTCGCTGTAGCTGCGGCGGGAAAAGGCCTCCTGGGCCGCGCTGAGTATGCGGGCCCGGGTCTGCAGCGCGTTGCGGCGCCTGATTACTGGCGTGGTTTTCATCGGCGCAAGTATAGCGTGGTTGACAGCTGTAGCGATCCGCCATTAAGTTATCAATCGGTAACTTAATGCCGGGGCATTGCGGCGCTGGCAATGACAGGAGAATAAGAATGGCGACATTTGTACTGGTGCACGGCGGCGGCCACGGCGGCTGGTGTTATCAACCGGTGGCGCGCCGGCTGCGCGCACTGGGACACGAGGTGTATACGCCGACGCTCACCGGCCTCGGCGAGCGCAAGCACCTGATGAGTCCCGCAGTCGACCTCGACATGCACATCACCGACGTGGTGAACACCCTGGTCTACGAGGACCTCGCGGATGTTTACCTGGTCGGCCACAGCTACGGTGGCATGGTGATCACCGGTGTCGCGGACCGGGTGCCCGAGCGCATCGGCAATCTCGTCTACCTGGACGCGGCGTTCCCCGGCAGCGGGCAGTCCCTGCAGGACGTCGCCGGCGAGATGATGGCGAATACCCGGGCGCGCTCACGGATGGTGGACGGCGTGGAACTGGTGCTGTTCAGCGATGACCTGCCCTATGGTTACTACGGGGTGACCGACCCCGAACAGATCGAATGGATGGCGCCCAAGCTGACACCGCACGCCTTTGCCTGCTTCGCGCAGAAGCTGGAATTGCAGGACGAGGCCCGGGTGCGCGCCCTGCCGCAGTCGTTTATCGTCTGCGCCGAGAACATGCCGGAGGAGTTCCACGAACCGCTGCGGCAGATGTGCGAGGGCCGCTTCTGGGTGGTCGATACCGGCCATGACCTGATGATCACCGAGCCGGAAAGGTTGACAGAAATTTTCCACGAACTAGCCTCGCTCTAATAGTGCCCGGCCGCGTTCCTGTCCGCCGCGGCCGGACAGGGTCCTCGGGAGAGAGTTCACCATGCAGATAGCGAATCCGCTCAACCTGAGCCAGATCGACCACGTGGTAATCCGCGCCAGGGATATGCAGCGGATGATCGTCTTTTACCGCGATGTGCTCGGCTGTCGACTGGAGCGCGGCCCAGGGGAGCTCGGCCTGGCCCAGCTGCGGGCGGGCAACTCGCTGATTGACCTGGTCGATGTCAGCGGTCCCCTGGGACTGCAGGGCGGTGCAGCGCCGGACGGGCGGGCGCCGAATATGGACCACGTCTGTTTCCAGGTCGAGCCCTGGGACGCCGGAGAGATTCTCGATTACCTGCACCACCATGGCGTGGAGACCGGGGAAGTGGAAGTCCGCTATGGCGCCACTGGCATGGGTCCTTCCATCTACCTGCGCGACCCGGAGGGCAACAACCTCGAATTGAAGGGCAAGGGCTAGATTCCTGCGCTAGCGCGCGCAGCAGATGACGCTACACTGAGGTGGACCCGGTCGAACATGCGAGGCCACCATGAGCAGCCGCGACCCCTTCTTCACCCATCAGGTCGAAAACCAGCCCCGCCCCCTGCGGGACTACAATGCCTGGGTGGTCGATGCGCCCCTGCGCGAAGCCGTGGAGCGCGAGGGCGGCGGCTGGGCATCCGATCACCTCAATCGCTATGGCGCGGTCAGCGGTGGAGAACTGGTCGAACTCGGTTACAGCGCCAACCGCCACCGCCCTGAATTTCACCCCTACGACGCCTACGGCAACCGCATCGATAGCGTGGAGTTTCATCCCGCCTACCATCGCATCATGAAGCGCGCGATGGGCCACGGCATGCACAGTTACGCCTGGAACCACGAGATCAAGCACGGCGCCCACGTCGCCCGCGCCGCGGTGATCTACCTCGGCAGCCAGGCGGATGCGGGCACCGCCTGCCCGATGTCGATGACCTACGCGTCGGTCCCGGCGCTGCGCCATGGCGGCGACTGGGCCGAGGAATGGATCAACAAGCTGACCGCCAACGAGTACGACCCGCGGGCCATCCCGATGGACGAGAAGACCGCCTGCACCATCGGCATGGGCATGACCGAAAAGCAGGGCGGCTCCGACGTGCGCGCCAATACCACCCGCGCGGAAGCGCAGGCCGACGGCAGCTACCGGCTGGTCGGCCACAAGTGGTTTTTCTCGGCGCCGATGTGCGACGCCCACCTGGTGCTGGCGCAGGCGGAGGCCGGGCTGTCCTGCTTCCTGGTGCCGCGCATCCTCGACAGCGGCGAGCGCAATGCCGTGGTCATCCAGCGCCTCAAGGACAAACTGGGCGATTGGAGCAATGCCTCAGCCGAGGTTGAGTTTCACAACGCGCTGGCGCTGCTGGTCGGCGAAGAGGGTCGCGGCGTGCCGACCATCCTGGAGATGGTGGCCCTCACCCGGCTCGACTGCATGACCTGCTCCAGCGCCCTGATGCGCCAGGCCCTGCTGCAGGCCACGCACCACGCCTGCCAGCGGGAGGTGTTCGGCAGGCTGCTGATCGACCAGCCGCTGATGCGCAATGTACTGGCGGACATGGCGCTGGAGGTCGAGGCCGCGGTGGCGCTGTCGATGCGGGTAGCGCGGGCGATTGATGCCGCGGCGCGCGATCCGCAGGAGGCGGCGTTTGCCCGCATCGCCACGGCGATCGGCAAGTACTGGATCTGCAAGCGCAGCCCGCCGCTGGTCAACGAGGCCCTGGAGTGCCTCGGCGGGATCGGCTATGTCGAGGACACCATGCTGCCGCGGCTCTACCGCCAGGCACCGCTCAATTCCATCTGGGAAGGGGCGGGCAACGTGCAGTGCCTGGATGTGCTGCGCGCCCTGCGCCGGGAGCCGGAAGCCGGCGAGGCCCTGTTTGCGGAGCTCGCTCGCGCCAGCGGCCTGAATGCCGACCTGGACCAGGCCGTCGACCAATTGCGCCGTGATTTCGAGTACCCGGAGACTCTCGAGGTGCGCAGCCGGCAGGTCGTGGAGCGCGCCGCAACGGCCCTGCAGGCGGCCCTGCTGCTGGCCGGCGACCCGGCGATCGCGAAGACATTTTGCCGGCACCGGCTGGGCGGCGAGGGCGGCAGCTGTTTCGGTACCCTGTCGCCGGACACGCCTTTTGGCCTGCTGATTTCGCGGGTCGGCCTGGGCTGATTGCCCGCGCTTTGGCGCCAGCCCGGCGCTGCCCCCTGTCCCCGAACCACCCGGGCAGGGGCGGATCAGGCGCCTGCGACGCTGTCCATGGTAATCACGATTCTCCCCTCGCTGGTGCCTCGTTCCACCGCGGCCATGGCAGCGGCAAATTGTTCCAGCGGCCAGGTATCGGCGACTACCGGCCAGAACAGGCCCTTGCCCGCCAGGTCGACGAGGCGCTCCAGGTTGGCGCTGGCGCTGCGGGGAGCGGCGATCGACTGCGCCTGCAGGTTGACCCCGACGAGACTGGCGCCCTTCAGCAGCGGCAGATTGGTGGGCAGTGCGCTGATTCCGCCTGGAAAGCCCACGACCAGGTGGCGGCCTGCGAAGCCCAGGCAGCGGAAGGCGCGCTCGGTGGCCTCGCCGCCCACGGGGTCGAACACGACATCCAGCGGCCGGCCCTGGTTGGCGGCCTGCACCGCCTCCCGCCAGTTGGTGGATCGGGCATCGACCGCGGTTTCCGCGCCGCCGTGCAGGGCCAGGCCGCGTTTCCCCGCGGTGGAGGCGGAGGCGATGACCCGGGCGCCGAGCCAGGCGCCAATCTGTACCGCGGCGTACCCGGTCGCGCCACCGGCGCCGAGCACCAGCAGGGTTTCACCGGGCTGCAGCTGCGCCCGGTCGACCAGGGCGTGCCAGGCGGTCAGTGCGCTTACCCGGAATACCGCGGCCTGGACGAAATCCATCCCGGCGGGCATGGCGTGGACGGTGTCGGCATCCACCAGGGCGGCCTCGGCGAAGGCGCCGCCCCAGCCGCCGCTCATCACCGCCTGGCCAGGGGAGAATTGCGTGACCCCCTCCCCGAGTGCCTCGACCACCCCGGCGAACTCGCTGCCGGGAATGAAGGGCACCGGCGCCCTGCCCTGGTAGCGGCCGGTGGCGTTGAGCACGTCGACAAAACTGACCCCGGCAGCGCGTACGGCGATGCGCACCTGCCCGGGGCCGGGCGGGCCCGGGTCGTAGTCCCGCACGCTGTAGTTTTCGAGGGGGCCGAGGGTGTCGGAGATAACCGCGCGGGGCATCAGTCGCCACCTCCCGCCTGCCGCTGCCGGGCGAAGGCTTCGAGCGCCTTGCGCAGCTGGCGCAGTTCGCCGGCCAGTTGCTCGCACTGTTGGGGCTCGTTACTGCGGAAAAAATCGTCGCAAATCGCCAGTGCGATGGCATCGGTGCGCTGTTTCAGTTGCAGCCCCTTCGCGGTCACCGCAAACAGCGGCGCGCGCTTGTGGTCGGGATTGGGCAGCCGTTGCAGCAGTCCCTCGTCCACCAGTTCGTTGACCGCCCGCTGGATCACCTGCCGCGGGGGGCCGAGGCTGCGGCCGATCTGCGGCACTGTTGGCGGCCGGTCGGCCTCGTAGACCGCGTTGAGCACGATGTCCTGCATCAGCTTGAGGCCGCTCGCCGCGTGCACCGTGTCGAACAGGCTGCCGAAGCGACCCTGCAGGCGCGACACTTCGTCGACCAGGGCAATCAGCGGGTTGGACTTGAGCTGCGAGGCGGTCATGGCGCGGACTTCCAGCCCACCGGGAAGGCCTCGGGGTAATCGCCGACCGCTGAATCGAAGGGCACCGCGATTCGATTTACCTCGGCGAGGGTGGGTATGGCGTTGTCCGGCGGGGAGATGTAGCGCAACTGCGGCCCGCCCCACATGCTGGTGTAGGCGCGGCGCGCGGTGGGATAGTTGTCCGCACCGCCGGCGGCATGCAGCATGTTGCCGTTGAAAATCAATGCGTCGCCCGGTTCCACGTCCCAGCGCAGGATGTCGAAGCTCTCCGGGTAGCGGGCGATATCGGGAATCTGCGGCCCCGGGTGGTCGCCGCCGCTCAGCTGGATCATGCGGCCCGCGCCGGAGTTGCGCACCGCATTGCCCTCGCTGGCTGACAGGCGCGGGTCGAACACGATGCCCCAGCGGTGGGAGCCGCGGATGATCTGCAGGGTCAGTTCCTGCGGCGAGTAATCCGCGCAGATCCACACCCGGATCATGTCGTCGCCGCGCACCCGCAGGTAGGGGGTATCCTGGTGCCAGGGTGTTGGTATGACCACCCCGGCGGCTTTGTAGAAAATCTGGTCGAGGATCAGTTGCGCCGAGGGGGTGCGCATCATGCGGGCGGCGATCTCCGGGATGCGGCCCAGTTCGAGCAGGGCCTTGAGCGAGGGACTGCTGCCCTGGCTGGGAAAGGATTCGAGAAAAGTCTCTCCGCGGCCCTCGGCATTGCTGGCACGGGTGGAGCGCTTGCCGGGGTGGGCATTGGACTCCTCCACTCCCTGTTCCAGCAGTTCCCGCTCCCGCTGGGTGAGGATGCCGCGCAGCAGGACCGCCCCATCGCGCTGGTACTGGGCAATCTGCTCTTCGCTGATGTTTACCGTCTCGGCCATGGTGTTGTTTTCCCACGAGGTTGGTACGCGCCATAAATTGACACAATAGTGTCAATCTGAATAAATAGTGTCAACGAATTCGGAGAACAAAACCATGCAGCACGTACTGGCCGAGGCCGATGGCGAGGTCCTGCGGATCACCCTGAACCACCCCGAGACCCTGAACGCGATGGGGCCGCAGATGGCCCGGGAGATTCGCGAGGCGGTGCGTTTCGCCGCCGACCCCGCCCGGGGCTTTCGCTGCCTGCTGCTGACCGGCGCCGGCCGCGGTTTCTGTTCCGGCGGCAGCCTGGGTTTGATCAGCGGCAGCGAACCGGGGCAAGCGGCGGAGCCGATTGCGCTGGGCACCCACCACCACTACACCCTCAAGCTGTTGCGGCAACTGCCCTTTCCGGTGGTCACGGCAATCAATGGTCCCGCGGCGGGGCTGGGTTTTTCCTATGCCCTGGCGGGCGATATCGTGCTGGCCGCGGACTCTGCCTATTTCCTCGCCGCCTTCAGCCGGCTGGGCGTGTCCTCCGACGGCGGCCTGAGCTGGCTGCTGCCGAAGCTGGTCGGCTGGGCGCGGGCCAAGGAGCTGTTGCTGCTGGGCCGCCGCCTGCCCGCCCGCCAGGCCCTGGACTGGGGGCTGCTGAATGAAGTCTGCGCAGACAGCGACCTGCCGCAGCGGGCCATGGAACTGGCCCGCGAACTGGCTGCGGGTCCCACCGTGGCGCTCGGCACACTGCGGCAGTTGCTGTGGGACAGTTGGGAGCTCGATCACGCCCGCCACCTCGACGAGGAGGAGCGGCGGCAGCTGGCGACCTTCGCCACCGCCGACGCCCGCGAGGGCGCGTTGTCGATGATGGAAAAACGCGCTGCGCGCTTCGAGGGGCGTTAGTCGCCGGACCCCGGCGGCAGCGCCGGCCTGCCCCTGTAACAGTGCCGCAGGGCGCTCAGGCTGCGTCGGGCGGTGTCACAAAAGCCTCGACGTCCCCGGCGAACTCGCGGTTGATCTCTGGCCAGGAATAGAACATGTGGCCGCCGTCGTAGAGCTTTTCGCTGATGCGCGCCCGCACCGACGCCGCCAGGCTGGCCTGGTGCAGCAGCCGCCGCGAGGCGAAGTAGGGCGTCACCGTATCGAAGCGGCCGTGGACGATCAGTGCGCGCTGGTGCGGGTTGCCGGTCATCCCCGCGCGGAAGTCGTCCATGGAGGAGGCCATTTCGAACATGTCGAATTTCTTCTCGTCGTATTTCCAGTTCTCGAAGGCCTCGTGGTTCAGGATCTGGTATTCCAGCGGGGTCTCCACCCCGAGTTCCTCGAAGAACCACTGGTGCACGGCGTTCTGGTACAGGTGGTGGTCGTTGAACAGGGCCTCGTTGATGGCGGTCTCGTTGTTGGTGCGATGGGGGAAGGGATCGAGGCTGTACAGGCTGCCGTCATAGAGGTCGGTGATTTCCCCGTGGAGCTTGCGCACCATGCGGGCGTAATCGCCAATGAGGATGCGGCCATTGGCCTTGCCGACGAACTCCGTGTCGAGGCCGATCAGGTCCGCGACCCGGGCCAGGATCGCCTGCCGGCGCTCCTCCGGCATCAGCTCGCCCGCCACCAGCATCTGTACGTAGTCGCCGATGCTGAACTGTTCGGCTGCACGGAGCACTTCGTCCATTGGCGTGTCCGCGGCGAAGGCCCGGCCGATGCCGTTACGGTGGGCGATGGCGGCGTACACCGGCAACTGGTTGACCCACTGGCTGGCGCTGTAATCGGAATCAGAGACATCCCGGAACTGCCAGATCGGAGAGATGCTGATGATGCCGGCCATACCGAGGCCGTATTCCTTGTTGAGCAGTTTGGCGAGCCGGCCGGCGCGGTAGCCGCCGTAACTTTCCCCGGCAAAGTACAGTGGCCGGCGCCAGAGTCTGTGCTGGCGCAGGAAGCGGCGCATGAACTGGCCGATCGAATCCAGGTCTTTTTTGGTGCCCCAGTAGGGGTTTTTCTCCGCTTCCTTTTCCGCTGATTTCTTCTCTTCGCCCGCCTCGGGCTTCCTGCTGATCCGGTGGCTGAAGCCGGTGCCGATCGGGTCGATGAATACCAGGTCGGCAAAGTTCAGCCAGCTGTCCGGGTTGGACGCCAGGTCGCGCGCCTGCGTGTCCAGTTTGCCCGCACTGTCACGGGCCAGTGCGCGCGGACCGACGCAGGCGAAGTGCAGGAACACCGAGGCGCCGCCGGGACCGCCATTCATACAGAAAATGACCGGCCGTCCACTGTCTCTGTCCCCGGCGAGGTAGGCGGTATGAAAGATGCGCCCGTCGGCTTCGTCCTTGTCGTAGATCACCAGCCAGTCGGCGATGACGTCCACTTCCAGCGGGCCGCTGGTCAGGGCGAACTGCTGGCGTTGGCGCACGCCCCGGTGGGGGTTTTCCGGTGCGGTGGTGTCCTGCTCGGTCATGGTGGCGAGTCCTTTCCCTGTTATATAAGCCCATGATCGGAATAGCGGCCGGGCCTGTCCAGCACAAAATCGGCGTCCAGGCGGGCCGCGCCGGCGGTAATATCACCGGCATTGCGGCTGGAGCGGACGCGATGCTTGCTGTATCCTGCACCCTTGGCTGAATTATGCCCCTGCCCGTTTTTCTTTATTTCCCGGACGTTTACATGCTGTTTACAGATCTCGGTCTGCGCCGCGAACTGCTCGATGCGGTTGCCGCCGAAGGCTACTCCACACCCACCCCGATCCAGGCGCAGGCGATTCCCGCCGTGCTCAAGGGCCGCGACATCATGGGCGCTGCCCAGACCGGTACCGGCAAGACCGCCAGCTTCACCCTGCCGCTGCTGCACCGCCTGGCCGATGGCCCCAAAGCGCAATCGAAGCGCGTGCGCGCCCTGGTGCTGACGCCGACCCGGGAACTCGCCGCACAGGTGGGGGAGAGCGTGACCAACTACGGCCAGAACCTGCCCCTGCGCAGCGCGGTGGTGTTCGGCGGTGTGGGTATCAACCCGCAGATCAGCAAGCTGCAGCGCGGCGTTGACGTGCTGGTAGCCACCCCGGGCCGCCTGCTGGATCTCCACGGCCAGAAGGCGGTGGACTTCTCCGACCTGGAAATCCTGGTGCTGGACGAAGCGGACCGCATGCTGGACATGGGCTTTATCCACGACATCAAGCGTGTGCTCAGGCTGCTGCCCGAAAAGCGTCAGAACCTGCTGTTCTCCGCCACCTTCTCCAACGAGATTCGCGCGCTGGCCAAGGGCCTGGTGAAAGACCCGCTGGAGATCGACGTGGCACCGCGCAACACCACGGTGGAGCGCGTCAGCCAGCTGATCCACCCGGTGGACAAGGCCAGGAAAGGCAAGCTGCTCATTCACCTGGTCAAGACCAACAACTGGCACCAGGTGCTGGTGTTCAGCCGCACCAAGCACGGCGCCAACAAGCTGGCGAAACTGCTGGAGGCGGCCAGCGTGCCGGCAGCGGCGATTCACGGCAACAAGAGCCAGAACGCCCGCACCAAGGCACTGGCCGATTTCAAGGCCAACCGCATCCAGGTGCTGGTGGCGACGGACATTGCCGCCCGCGGTATCGATATCGACCAGCTGCCCCACGTCATCAATGTCGACCTGCCCAATGTGGCGGAGGACTACGTGCACCGCATTGGCCGTACCGGCCGCGCCGGCGCCAGCGGCGAAGCGCTGTCACTGGTCAGCGCGGATGAGATCGACCAGCTGGTGGCGATTGAACGGCTGACCAAACAGATTATTCGCCGCGAGGAAGTCGAGGGCTTCGAGCCCGAGCACGCCCTGCCGACCAAGGCCTCCAAGCCCCAGCGCAAGGTGCAATTCGCGGCGAAAAACAACGCCGACAACGGCAATGGCCGCAGTGGCAACGGCAGAAACGCCGGCGGTCGCGGCGACAACGGCAACAGCCGCGGCGAGGGTCGTCCGGCCAATGGCCGCAGTCGTCGCGGTGGTCGCGGCCGTGGCCAGGGCCAGGGCAACGCGCGCCACCAGGCCGCGAACTAGGCCATCTTCCACACCGGGATATTGAGGGCGCCGGCGATCACCTGCGCGGCCTCCTCGATAGCCGCCTGCTTGCCGTGGTCCATTACGTTGATCCGGCTGCCGTCCTTGAACACCAGGTTCAGCTCGTAGCTGCGGTAGGAACTGGAGCCGCTGCTGGACGACGAGCGGATACGCTCACTGAGCAACTGTATGGCGTGGATATCGTGGGTACTGCCGCGCTTGTCCGGGTCGAGGGTGGCGGGCGCGCTCATGTCCAGCTTGCCGCGGTAATACACGCCGCGCAGCGGGTCGATGGTGAAGGGCTTCTGCATGATCAGGATCAGCGCACCCGCGCCGCCGAACAATACTCCCCAGACCAGGAAAAACAGCCCCGTACCCCATTCGCCATTGCTGATCGACCAGGGGCAGCCCACGAGGACCGCCGCCAGGCCGGGAATCAGGAAGACCAGGCCGAAAATCCGGTGACCGACAGTGCTGGAGACTTTCAGCACGCCGTTTTCACTGGTCAGTTTCTGGGTCTTGAAGTTGGCGCCGCCGGATTTCGCCGGTTCCCACTGGGTTTTTCCCGCGACCGGGTCGTCGGTGTCCTTGAGCCGGACCTCGAACAGGTCCGGGTTGATGGCCTGTACCGGAATTCCGTTTCTGCTCATTGTGCGTCCTCGATGTCCTCGTACACTTCCGGCTGGAAGCGTGGCGAACAGATGGCGAGGAAGATCAGCTGCTCCTTGCCGGTGTTGGTGATACGCTGGCGCGCGAAGGGCGGAATCAAAACCACATCGCCCGGCAAGACTTTGGTGGGGGGCAGGTCCGCTACCTCCACCAGGCCCTCACCCGACAACATGACATAGCGCTCGGCGGTCTCGTCCAGCCGGTGCCAGCGGGTGGTGACGCCGGGTTCGACCCGGGCGCGGGCGATGGACACCGCGGGGTCACCAGCGCTGTTCGACAGCTCGGTGATATAGCACAGTTCGTCGGTGTAGAACTCGGTGCCGAGATTCTGTTTCAGTATTGCCGGTTGCATTGTTCCCCCCAGAACGTGTTGTCAGATTACCGCGACCGATTTCACCTGCGCCCAGATCGACTGGCCGACCACCAGCTCCAGTGCGTGGACCGAGCGCCGGGTCACCCGCGATACCAGGTAGATGTTGCCGACCTTCAGCCGCACCAGTGCCTGGCCTGAGTCGTCCTCCGCGGCGATCGACTCCACCGTGGCCGGCAGGGTATTCAGGATACTGGTATCCGTGTGCCGTTGCAGCGCCAGGCTGATGTCCCGCGCCAGTACCCGGACCCGGACCTGGCTGCCGATGCGGTAGCCGGCGTCGCGCACCCACAGCTCGCCGCCGTCGAAGTGTACCCGCACGAGGCCCCACTTGCCGTCGCGCGCCAGTACCAGCCCCTCAATGACCACCCCGGCGTCCTCGCCCAGGTGCAGTGGTGAATCGATCCGGGCCAGTGTCTCGGCGAGCGGGCCCGCCGCCACCACCCGCCCGTTCTCCATGCCGACAATATAGTCCGCCAGTCGCGCCACCTCGTCGGCGGCGTGGCTGACGTAGATGATCGGCAGGGCCAGTTCCTGTTTCAGGCCCTCGAGGTAGGGCAGGATTTCCTGTTTGCGCGGCAGGTCCAGGGCCGCCAGCGGCTCGTCCATCAGCAGCAGGCGCGGCTGGATCAGCAGGGCGCGGGCGATGGCCACCCGCTGGCGCTCGCCTCCGGAGAGTTGTTGCGGATGGTGTTGCAGCAGCCCGTCGATGCCCAGCAGCTGCACCGCCTGGTCGAAGGCGATCGGCGTGTCGCTCTGCGGCGCGCGTTTCACCGCGAAATCGAGGTTGCCGCGCACACTCAGGTGGCTGAACAGGCTGGCCTCCTGGAACACGTAACCGATGGGCCGCCGGTGTGCGGCGAGGAATTTCCTGCCGGACTGCCAGGTGTCGCCGTTGAAGTGCATTTCACCATCCCGGGCCCGCTCCAGGCCGGCGATACAGCGCAGCAGGGTGGTCTTGCCGGAACCGGAATGGCCGAACAGTACCGACACCCCGCGATTGGGCAGGTTGAGGTCGACATCCAGCGCAAAGGCGGGATAGTGCAGGGCGAAGCGGGCGCGGATCTCGCTCATGGCTGGCGCGTCCCCGCGGTAAATACGGCGCGCGGGTTCAGCGTGTACATCGCCAGCAGCACCAGGAAGGAAAATACCAGCATCGCCAGCGACAGGGCGTGGGCGCTGGCGTAGTCCAGGGCTTCCACGTGGTCATAGATCTGTACCGAGACTACCCGGGTCTCGCCGGGTATATTGCCGCCGATCATCAGCACTACGCCGAACTCGCCCACGGTATGGGCGAAACCGAGCACACAGGCGGTCAGTAGCCCGGGACGCGCCTGCGGCAACACCACGTGGAAAAAGCGGTCGACCGGTCCGGCGCGCAGCGTGGCCGCGACCTCCAGCGGTCGCCGTCCCATGGCCTCCATGGCGTTCTGGATCGGCTGCACCACAAACGGCAGCGAGTAGATGATCGAGGCGATGACCAGGCCGGCGAAGGTAAAGGGCAGGGTGCCGATGCCCAGCGCGGTGGTCAGTTTTCCGACCGGGCCGTTCGGTCCCATGCCGATCAGCAGGTAAAAGCCCAGCACACTCGGCGGCAGCACGATGGGCAGCGCGACAATCGCGTTGACGATATTGCGCAGGCGGCTGCGGGTGGTGGCCAGCCACCAGGCCAGGGGGGTGCCGATCAGCAGGAGCAGCGCGGTGACAATGACCGCGAGTTCGAAGGTGAGCCGGATCGCCACGAGATCGTCGGCGGAAAAATGCATGCTGTTCCGGTGCTCCCTGTGCCAGCGGTGTCAGTCTGTGGTGTCGTAACCGTAGCCCCGGATGATGGCGGTTGCCTCGGGGCTGCGCAAGAAGGCCAGCAGGGCGCGGGCCGCGGGATTCTTCGCCGCGCGCGCCAGCAGCACGGCGTCCTGGCGGATGGGGGAGTGGAGTTCCGCGGGTACCAGCCACGCGCCGGGCGGAACCCTGCCGTCGCGGATGACCTGCGAGAGGGCGACGAAACCCAGCTCGGCATTGCCGGTGGCGACAAACTGCCAGGTTTGCGAAATGTTTTCCCCGGTCACCAGCTTGTCCTGCACGGCGTCCCACAAACCCAGCGCCTGCAGGGTCTCCCGGGCGGCGACGCCATAGGGGGCGAGGCGTGGATTGGCCATCGCCAGGCGCTGGAAGGCAGCGGTCTCCAGCAGGGGGCGCGGATTGACCGCGGTTTTGCTGCCCCACAGCGCGAGCCGTCCTACGGCATAGGTCAATCGGGTCTCGGCCAGCGCCTCGCCGCTCTCTCCCAGCGCGGTGGGCTTTTCCTCGTCCGCGGAAAGAAAGATGTCGAAGGGCGCGCCGTGCTGGATCTGCGCGAACAGTTTCCCCGAGGAGGCGGTCGAGACCTGCACACTGTGGCCGGTCTGTTCCGCAAACACGCCGATGATCGCCTGCAGCGGGGCGCTGAAATTGGAAGCGACCGCGACCGCCACCTCCGCGGCGCCCACCCTGCCCGGGAGCAGGGCGAACAGCAGCAGGAACAGTGGCAGGCGCCGCGCCATCACGACGGATCCTGTTTGAGGCGCATGCCGGCGAGGAAGTCGAGCTTGCTCATCGGCAGGCCCTGTGCGCGCAGGATGTCGTAGGCCGTGGTGGCGTGGAAGAAAAAGTTGGGCTGGGAAAAGCTGAACAGGAAATCCTCGGCGATAAAACCGAACTTGATGTGGCCGGCCTCGAAGCGCACCTCCTTGCCGATATAGCTGTCGAGCTCTTCCGGGTCGACGGCCCGCAGCCCGCCGAGGGCGTCGTCGAGCCGTTGTTTCAGGCTGGCGAAATCCGTGGGCAGTTGTTCCGGTGTCGGTGTAAACAGGCCCCTGCGCACGCCCTCTATCGCGCCGAAGGAATGCGCGGCCACCGACTGGACCTGGAAGGCAAAAGTCCACATGTCCGCGATCAGGCGGCCCTCGACCAGGGTGTTGGGGTCGAGGCTGTTTTCCTCGCAGTAGTTTTCAGCCTTGTCCAGTACGCCGCGGATGGCGCCGGTTACCTGGATGAATGTGGGCACGGTGGCCTGGTAGAGAGAGACGGGCATGGCGGTGGTCCTCGGCGGTCTGCTTAGGGTTATGGCGGCGAGCAGACTCATGATAGAACAACCGGGCCTGCCCCGCGCGCCTGTAAAGCGCGAACAGGAAGGACAATAACGAACGAAGGGAGTTCCTGATCCGCCGCAAATTGGCGAGCGGAATATCATGTGTTGGATTCTTGTGCAGAAGGTAGAGTGTGAATCAGCGCATGCCTGCTGGAACCGTGCGGCGACAGGGATGTGCGCTTTTTGGCGTGTACCAGCAGGCATGCGCTGATTCGCGCTCGGCGCGGGTACTACCGCTTTTGACTCCTGCCGCAATACCGAAGTGTCACAGCTTGCGAATCCCCGCACAGAACCGCCACAATGTCCGCCCCCAGAATAATCCAGAGGTTTTTCACCATGCGTTACCGCAAACTCGGCCGCTCCGGGCTCATCGTTTCCGAACTCTGCCTCGGTACCAACACCTTCGGTGGCGGCGACCTGGAATTCTGGAAGGAACTCGGCGGGCTGGACCAGCAGGCGGTCAACGCCGTCATGGGCACCGCGGTGGAGGGCGGGATCAATTTCATCGACACCGCCGACGGCTATTCCGCCGGACAATCCGAAATAGCCATCGGCCGGGCGATCCGTGAGCTGGAACTGGACCGCTCCGGACTGGTGATCTGCACCAAGGCCGGTTTGCGCATGGGTCCCGGGCCCAATAACGAGGGCAATTCCCGGGCTCACCTGATGCGCGCCTGCGAGGCCAGCCTGCGCCGCCTGGATACCGACTACATCGATCTCTACCTGCTGCACATGTTCGATCCCGCGGTGCCGCTGGAGGAGACTCTGCGGGCGCTCGACGACCTGGTGCGCGACGGCAAGGTGCGCTACGTGGGCTGCTCGAATTTCGCCGCCTGGGAAATCATGAAAGCGCGCGGCATCTCCGATCGCGAGCAACTGGCGCGGCTGGAAGTCGTGCAGAGCCACTGGTCCATCGCCAGCCGCGGTATCGAACGCGATATCGTGCCGCTGGCGCGCAGTGAAGGGGTCGGCATCATGGCCTGGGCGCCCCTGTTGGGCGGGGTCCTGACCGGCAAGTACCAGCGCGACGGCAGTTCCGCTACGCCCGGTCGCCGCGGCGGCCGGGTGGCCCCCATGCTCGGCCACGACCGGGTGCACGACATCGTCGATGCCATGCGCGGCATTGCGGAAAACCACGGCGTCACCCCGGCGGAAATCGCGCTGGCTTTCCTGCTGCGTGAACGGGCGGCCACCAGCCTGCTGGTGGGGGCGACGCGACCGGAGCAGGTGGCGGCCAACCTGCGCGCGGTGGAGGTCGAACTCACCGAGGAGGAATACGCGCATCTGAACGAGCTCAGCGCCCTGGTGCCCGACTACGGCACCGCGGCGGTGGCGCCGGCGCGGGAGGCGCGGGCGCAGTACCTGGGCTAGCGGCGAGCTTTTGACAGGGCTGTCCCCAGCTCCTACTTTTCTGGTAGGCGTGCCGAAGCGCGCAACATGACTTAATTGTGTGAGGCCCGCCAGCATGCCCTCCCAGTCTGCCCTGCTGATTTTTTTTGTCCTGCTATTGTTGCCAACTAGTGCTTATCCGCTGAGCGATGCGCAGCGCATCCAGGTACTGGAGGCACAGCTGGCAGAACAGCAGAAGGCGCTCGATGCCATGCGCGAGGAAATCCGGCGCCTCAAGGCGGGTTCGCCGCAACCTGCAGAACTGACAGGGGTCGAACCCTCATCGGGCACGGAAGCCCAGCGCGCGCTCGCTGAACAGGTTCCTGTTGCCAGTGAAGACAGGGAGGAAACGAGCGGCAACCGGGTCGACCTGTACGGGCATATCCAGCTCGATGCCATATACGATTTCGATCGGGTGGACCCGACCTGGGAGTCCACGCTGCGGCCCTCGACCATCCCCACCACCAGCGGCGAGTACGGCGATGACGGGCTAACCGTGCTCAGCGTCAAGCAGACTCAGTTCGGCTTCAAGGGTGCGACGGCCACGCCCATGGGGCAGATGGAGAGCTGGTTCGAGTTCGATTTCTTCGGCACCGGTTCCGATGCGGGCGACACCAAGTTCAACTTGCGCCACGCCTGGATTTCATTGGGCGCGCTGGGCTTCGGCCAGACCAACAGTAATTTCATGGACATCTCCATCTTTCCCAATGTGATCGACTGGTGGGGGCCGTCGGGCATGGTTTTCAACCGCAACCCGCAACTGCGCTACACCTGGGCATTGCCGGACGCCGAATTCGCCCTGGCGCTGGAAAAGCCCAACGGCAGTTTCAATAGCGGTATCTACGGCGACATCTCGCCGGAGTTCGACAACGCGGTCAAGGCGAAAACGCCGCTGCCCGACCTCACCGCGCATTGGCGGGACGAATACACCTGGGGCCACTACCAGTTGGCAGCGGTACTGCGGCAGCTGGAAATCGAGACGCGCGGCCTGCCGGGTGGCGCCGAAAGTGATTCCGAAAGCGGTTGGGGTTTAAACCTCACCAGTGTGATCAACAGTTTTGGTCAGGACCAGTTGAAATTGGGGGTAGTTTACGGCCAGGGCATTTCCAGCTTCATGAACGATGGTGGAGTCAATCTCGCACCGGAGAGTGGCAAGGCCGAGGCGGTTCCGGTACTGGGCGTTACCGCCTATTACGACCGCTACTGGTCTGATCACTGGTCTTCTTCGCTGGGTTTTTCGATAAACGATGCCGATCCGCGCAACGAACAGTCCGACGATGAGTTCGACACAGGTATCTACGCCAGTGCCAACCTGCTCTACACCCCGTATCCCGAGCTGCTTATCGGTTCCGAGTTGCTCTATGGCAGACATGAAGATGTAGGAGGGCGCACCGGTGAGGACTACCGAATCCAGTTCAGCTTCAAACACAAGCTGGGGGTCAGTTTCTAGGCCGCACCGGGCAGGCAGCCGCCTCGCGCTACCGGTCCTGCTGTGCCTGGCAGTGCTGGCGGCCGGTTGCAGCGAGTCCGGCCCTCCTGAACCGCAGCGCGACGTCACACCACCGCCAGAAATACAGTCCGAGCCGCCGCAACCCTTCTCGGTCGTCGAAGCCAGTTTCGCCGACATGCAGGCGGCAATGGCGGCGGGGCAGGTCAGTTCCCGACAGCTGGTTGGGCAGTATCTGGAGCGCATCGATCACTACGGAGCAAAACTCGGCGCGGCGCTCGCGGTCAGTGATCGCGCCCTGGAGCGAGCCGACCTGCTCGATCGCGAACGCGCGGACGGCAAGGTTCGCGGCCCGCTGCACGGTATCCCCGTCGCGCTCAAGGACAACATCCATACTGCCGACCTGCCCACCACCGGCGGCGCGCTGGCCTTCGCTGGCTATGTGCCGCCCTACCCGGCGACCCTGGTGAGCAAGCTGGAGGACGCGGGCGCGATCATTCTCGCCAAGACAACCCTGACCGAACTGGCCAACTGGGTGGCCACCGGCATGCCCAATGGATACAACGCGCTGGGCGGCTTCAGTTTCAATCCCTACGATCCGCGTCCCGACCCGCGCGAGGGTTTTGCCGATGGGCGCCCGGTGCTGGACACCGGCGGGTCGAGTTCCGGGGTCGGCACCGCAGCCAATCTATGGGCCGCCAATGTCGGCACCGAGACCAGCGGTTCCATGGAAATTCCCGCCAACAACAATTCCCTGGTGGCCATCAAACCCACCGTGGGGAGAATCAGCCGCCACGGGATCATTCCCATCACCGCGGACCAGGATACCGCCGGCCCGATGGCAAAGTATGTGGCGGATGCCGCGGCATTACTTGGGGCAATGGAGGGCGTGGATGAACACGACGCCGCCACCGGGGCGTGTCCGCTGCCGGAGGATGGCGACTACAGCAGCCACCTGCAGGCCGACGCGCTCGCCGGGGCGCGAATCGGCGTGCCGCGGGCCTACTATTACAGTGCGGTAACCCCGCCCGGCGCGGAAGCTCCCGTGGGTGGCCTGTCCGCCGAGGAGGCCCGGGTGATGGAACAGGTGATTGCGCTGCTGCGGGAGCAGGGTGCGGTGATTGTTGACCCGGCGGACATTCCCAGCGTGGTCGCGGAAAATCCCGCGGACAACCAGCTGCTGTTCCAGAACTGCTACGACCTGCCCCAGGGCAAGGGCGGTGACGAGCACTGTTCGACCATCCTGAAATACGGCATGAAACGCGATTTCAATGCCTGGCTTGACAGCCTTGGCGAAACAGCGCCGGTGGCCTCGCTGACTGCGTTGCGCGAATTCAACCTTGCCCACAAGGCCGAGGGGGCAATCAGGTACGGACAGGCGGAGCTCGATATCTCCGATGAAATGGATGTGGAAGGGGATTTCGAGCGCTGGCGCGCCGACCGCGACAAGGACATCCGCCTGTCGCGCACCGAGGGCATCGATGCGGCGCTGGAGGCGCACGATCTCGATGCCCTGTTGCTGCCTTCCTGGAAGGCCGAGAACATCCTCAACAAGGCCGGTTACCCCGCGGTGGTAGTGCCCTTCTCCGCGGTGAGCAATGTGCTCGACCCACCTGCACCCGAGGGCTTCGCGCCCCTCCCCATGCCCTTCGGGGTCAGTTTTGTCGGCACCGCCTGTGCGGAGCCGCGGCTGATCGAACTGGCCTTTGCCTTCGAACAGGCAACTCACGGGCGCAAGGCGCCTCTGCAGTTTCCCTGAATATGTCGCCGGATCCGCAACGGTCGGCGTCGGCAGCGGGACAATCCCCGCGGTGCCGTTGCCTGTTACCGGCGCTGGCCCTGTTGTTGTCCACGCTGCTGGCAACACTGCCCCTACGGGCTGCCGAGCCGCGATTGCAGGCGGTGGTTGATGCGGCCTATGCAGCGTTCCGGGAGGACGAGGGGGGTGAGGTTGCGGGATACATTCCGGCGCTGGCGAAGGTCGACCCCGCGCATTTCGCGGTCGTCATAGTCACGGTGGACGGTGAGGTCCATGTAGCAGGCGATAGTGGCCGATCCTTCGCCATCATGTCCGCAGCCAAGCCCTTCACCCTGGCGTTGTTGTTACAGCAATTGGGCCCGGGCATCGTGCTGGAGAAAATCGGGGTCGAACCCACCGGACTGCCCTTCAATGCCCTGTCGAATATCGAAAACCCGCCGCTGGCGCCCCTGAACCCGATGGTCAACGCGGGGGCTATCACCGCGGTGAGCCTGTTGCAGGCCGCGTCCGCCGCAGAGCGCTGGTCAGGCCTGCTGGACTGGTACAGTGCGTTTGCCGGAGAGCGACTGGAACTGCTGGAGCCGGTCTACCAGTCCGTCGCCAGCGGCGGCTATCGCAATCACGCGGTTGCGGACCTGCTGCAACTACACGGCATGCTCGGCGCCAGTCCCGCGGAGACCCTCGATGTCTACAACCGGCAGAGCAGCGTCGGCGTCACTGCGCGGCAACTGGCAGTCATGGGGGCGACGCTGGCCAATGGCGGCCTGAACCCGCTGACCGGCCAACAGGTCATGCGGCGCGACTATGTGGACGAGGTACTGGCGCTGATGTTGCTTTCAGGCTTCTACGACGAGAGCGGCTGGTGGGCCTATACCGCCGGTATTCCCGCCAAGAGCGGCGTCGGTGGCGGAGTGGTTGCCGTGGTGCCCGGGCGGATGGCCATCGCCGGCTACTCCCCGCGCCTTTCCCCCGCCGGAAACAGCGTGCGCGGCATGCGTGCCGTACAGTATATTGCCAGCGAACTGGAACTCAGCCTGTTCCTGCCTGTCCATCGGGCGCGAAATTCCCGCCACGGGGAAAACTGAGAAACCCGGAGGTTGCTGATGCCTGCACTGCGTGCGGTCGTTTCCCTGTTATTTTCCACCGCCCTGCTGCTGCTGGGACACGGCATGCAGCTGACCCTACTGCCCCTGCGCGCCGACGCCATTGGCATGGGCGAAGTACTGATTGGCCTCAGCGCCTCGTGCTACTTCGCCGGTTTTGTCGTCGGCTGTATCATCGTGCCCAGGATCATTGCCCGCGTCGGCCATATCCGCTGTTTCGCCGCACTGGCGGCGATCATGATCGTCGCCGTGCTGGCGCTGGAATTGCTCGACCACTGGGCTTTCTGGCTGGTACTGCGGCTGGCGACCGGTATCGCGATCAGCGGTCTCTACTCGGTCATTGAAAGCTGGCTCAACAGCCAGGCCTCGCGCCAGAATCGCGGGCAGATCCTGGCGGTATACACCTTCATCACCCTGATCTCGATGGCCGCAGGGCAGTTGCTGATCAATATCGGCCCGGCGAGCGCGCCGGAGCCGTTCATCCTCGCGGCACTGTTCATGGCGCTGGCGATTGTGCCCATCGGCCTGACCCGGCGCATCGCGCCGACCGCGGTGGCCACCACCCGGGCCAGTTTCCGCAAACTGTACCGGCGCTCGCACTCGGCATTCGCCGGTGCCGTATTGTCCGGCGCGGTCACCGGCAGTTTCTGGTCGCTGGGCGCGGTATTCGCACGGCAGGCGGACGCCAGCCAGCTGGCGGTGACCGCCTTCATGACCTCGGCGATCATCGGCGGCGCCCTGTTCCAGTACCCGATCGGCCTGCTGTCGGACCGGCGCGACCGGCGCCAGATCCTGGTGCTGCTGGCACTGGCCAACAGCGTCGCCTCCATCGCGGTGGCGCTGAGCGCGGGCCATGCGGCGTTCCTGTTCACGGTAGTGTTATTCGGCGCGACGATTATGCCGATGTACGCGGTGTCGCTGGCCACGGCGGCGGATGTCTCCAGCAGCGAGGAGTTCGTGGAGATCGGTACCTCGGTGCTCCTGCTCAACGGCTGCGGCGCCATTCTCGCGCCGATCATTCTCGGCCAGTGCATGGCGATCTGGGGCGCCAACAGCCTGTTCTGGGGGTTTGCCGTGGTGTGCCTGGTGTTTGCCGGGCTGTTCCTGAAATTCATGCGCGAGCCGCGCGCCGTCAGCACGGGCGAACAGACCCACTTTGCCGCGGCGGCCTCCGAAGCAGCGCCGGCCAGTTTCGAACTCGACCCGCGGGGGGAGGCGGAAGATACGGCCGCTGCAGGCGGCGGCGCGGAAAACCCTGTCGCTGCTGACCGAGCGGAGGCCGAACAGTCGCCGCAGTAGGCTGTGCAAACGCTCCCGGTGGCATCCCGCGTGTCCGGCTACTACGCTGCTGGTAGTTGTTTGCAACAGGCACTGCGCAATGCCCACCGAATTTCTCAATGAACACCCGGAACTGCTGGCGATCCTGATCGCCATTGCCGGCTTTGTCGTGGCCGGGGTGCTGGCGCGGCTCACCGAACACTGGCTGATCCGCCTGGAAGCCTATCTGCGGCACCGGGCGCGCAGCCGGCTGGAGCAGGTGGACCTGCACATGCTGCGCAAGTCCCTGCGCGCGGGCGTCTACTACGGCACGCTGGTGGTGTTCCTGCTGCTGGCCCTGCAATCCCTCGATATTTCCGTCGTCCGGCAGTGGCTCGACCGCCTGCTGCTGTACATTCCCCAGGTCATCCTCGGCGGCTTCATCATCCTGTCCGGGTATCTCCTGGGCATGGTGGTGCGCACCCTGGTGAGCGGCCTGATGGGCCTGCACTCGGACCATCTGGTACCGCGCTTCGCCCAGTTGCTGGTGATCATCGCGGCGGTGCTCACCGGCCTGGCCCAAACCGCGATCGACATTACCTTTCTCTCCAACGTCATCGTCATCCTGCTGGGCTTTTTCTTCGGCGGGCTGTCCCTGGCCTTCGCCCTCGGCAGCCGGCAGCTGGTGGAAAACCTGCTCGCCCGGCGCGCCCTCGATCGCTACCGGATCGGCGATGTGGTGCGCATCGGCGACCGGCAGGGGCGGATCATCGAATTGCTCAGCACGGCGGTGGTGCTGGAAGCGGAGCAGGGGGTGCTGACGGTGCCCACCTCGCGCTTCGTCGCCTCGGAGGTGTTGCTGGTGCGCGAGGCCGGCGAACCCGGGGAGGACGCCAATGGCGACTGATCCCCTGGTGCTGGAGTTCGTCGCCACCCGTCCTGATGACGTTTCGGCCCTGCTGGCGACCTGTGAACTGGGTGAGCTGGCGGCCTTCGTCGGCGCCCTGCCGGTGGCCGCGGCGGCTGCTCTCTGCGCGCGCCTGCCCAGCTGGCAGCTGACCGGACTGCTGGGTACGCTCGAAGCGCAGTTCATTGCGCAAATGCTGGTCTCGGCGCCCGGCGACGAGGCGGTGGCCCTGAGCGCTCACCTCCACGAGTCTCGATACCAGGCGGTAATCGCCGCCGCGCCGGAGGCGCAGCGGGTCATCCTCTACCAGATGTTGCAGTTTCCCGCCCATACCCTGGCGTCGCTGGCGGGCAACGCCTTTATCCGGGTGTCGGCGGATACCACCTGCAAGCTGTTCTGTGAGCAGTTGTCCGAGAACGCCGATACCAGCCCGCAGCCGATCCTGGTGATCGATGGCGACGGGCGCTACAACGGTATGCTCAGCCTGCGCGCCGCCTATGCGCGCAAGAACCGGGGCCGGCCCGTGGGCCAGGTCGCCGAACGGGTGGAGCCGCTCAGCGGCCTCACCGACGCCGCCACCGCGCTGGGCTCGCGGCTGTGGGGCGATCGCGCGGAGCTCCCGGTGGTCGACAGGCATCACCGGATTCTCGGCGTAGTCAGCCGCGCGGCGCTGGAGCGGGTGGCGGGGGAATCCCGTCCCGGCGAATTCGGCCTGGAAAAAGTGGTCTCGGAACTTGCCACGGGGTATCTCAATACCTGCGGGCGGGTGCTGGAATCGCTGCTGGGGCGCCCATGAATATTGCCGACAGCCTGCGCGATCACTATGTCCGCGAATTTCCCGCCGAAGCCGCGCGGGTGGTGGAACGGGAGGATGAGCTGCCGCAGGAGCTGTCCACACTGTCCGCGGAGAGCCTGACCCAACTGCTCGAGTACAGCGACCCGGGGCGCCTCACCAGCCTGTTCCTGTCCCTGGCGGAAGAGCAGCAGTCCCGGGTCCTGCAACTGGCGAGTATCCGCACCGCCCTGTTGATCCTGCGTGCCCTGGCGCCGGAACAGCGCCAGGCGACCCTCGACGCGCTGCCCGGCCGCATCCGCACCGAGTACAGCGAACTGCTGGAGTTCCCCGAGCGCACTGCCGGCCGTTTCATGGACCGGCTGCAGGCCCGCTACCGCGTGGAGCAGACCGTGGGCGAGGCGCTGGCGGAGTTGCGGCGCTCGAAGACCCAGCGGGTGCGCTCCCTCTACCTGGTCTCCGGGGACGACGTGCTGCAGGGCAGGGTGGACCTGCAGGACATGGCGCTGGCGGAGCCGGATACGCCGATGTCGGAACTGCTCAATCCGGTGAGCGGCGTGGCCTTCCTCACTTCCACGGAGGAGGACCTGGTCAAGCTGTTCGACGCCTCCCGTTCGGACTCGATTCCGGTGGTCGACCAGGAGGGCAAGCTGCTCGGCATCATCCGCTACACCAACCTGTTCCAGGCGGCCGAGGAAGCGGCCACCGCGGGCATCCAGCGGATGGTGGGCGCCAGCGCGGACGAGCGCGCGCTGTCGCCGCCGCTGTTCGCGGTCAAGCGGCGCCTGGTCTGGCTGCACATCAACCTGCTGACCGCCTTCCTCGCGGCCTCGGTGGTGGGCCTGTTTGAATCGACCATCGCCAAATTCACCGCCCTCGCCATCCTGCTGCCGGTGGTAGCGGGGCAGTCGGGAAATGCCGGCTCCCAGGCCCTCGCGGTCACCATGCGCGGCCTCGCGCTGAAAGAGGTGAGTACCCTGCAGTGGCGGGCGGTGCTATCCAAGGAAGTGCAGATCGGCCTGATCAACGGCACCGCGCTGGCATTGACCTGCGGGCTCGGCGTATGGGTCTGGAGCCAGTCCGCCGGACTGGCGCTGGTGATCGCCATCGCCATGCTCACCGCGATGGTCATGGCGGGTATCGCCGGGGCGCTGGTGCCGATGGTGCTGTCCCGGCTGGGCCAGGACCCGGCCACCGCCTCGTCGATCATCCTGACCACCGTCACCGACGTGGCGGGCTTTCTCTCCTTCCTCGGCACCGCGACCCTGCTGTCCGGCCTGCTTTGAACACCCTCAGTGCAGGCGCTCGCTGGTCCGCACCGCGATCCCCAGCGATTGCAGCCGCTGCGCCGCCACCGGGTCGCCGGTGGCGAGCCAGTGCTGGTACAGGGCGATGACCTCCTCGGTACTCAGCGCGGTCTCCCGGTAACAGGCACTGGCCACCACACCCAGCAGGCGCGAGAACCTCCGCGACAACTCGGCGAAAATGTGCCGGTTGCGCCGGGCGTTGTCGGCCAGGTAGTCGTAGGCGCTGCCGCCCATGCCCGCCACATAGTCCTGCTGGATGCCGCGGCGGGTGAAACGCTCGGGAAACAGGGCGCCGAGGAACAGGGCCATGTCGCCGAGCTGTTGCAGGATCAGGCAGCGCTGGTGCTGGTCGGGCGCTTCCAGGGCGTCGCTGTAGAGCAGCGCCAGGGGGCGCAGGTTGAACTGGCCGTCGGCATAGGCAAACAGCTGGTCGCTGCGCCCGAAGCGTTCCAGCATGTTGCCGATATACCAGCAGGTGTCCTCGTTGGGCGGCGGCCGCAGGCGCCTGGCCTGTTGCAGCAGGCGCTGCCTGAAATAGGCCGCCAATGAGGTTTCGGACACAGGTTGCTGGTACAGATCGTCACGCATACACACCTCCCCCGGGCATGTTTCCACTTTATGACAAATCGGGTTGGTGGCGTCAATGTGTTAACGCGTTACTGTGATGGTGTTCTTGATCCGCAGTCACAGGCGAAGGCGCCCCGCGGCTCGAGAGCGCTTTTTACTCACCGCGGGGCGCCTTCGCCTGTGACTGCTCGCATCGAGGGAATATCGAGTATCTGCTCGAAAACCGGTCGAGCAAATTGTTGGAAGAGTTGAATTACGCCGGTGGCGAGAGACTCGCCCCGGCACAGCCCCCACGGCGAGTAAAAAGCGCTCTCGAGCCGTGGGGGCTGTGCCGGGGTGAGGCTCGGATCAGGTGGGTCAGTCGCGGAAAGGCTTGCCGGTTTTCTTCGCCCAGTCGCGGATGAGGTCGTCGTAGAGGCCCATCTCCAGGAACTCGGCTTTCTCCGGCATGGTCGGATCGAAGCCGGTAACGGAGCCGGTTTCCATCAGCTCCCTGGCGTTTTTCAGGTGCAGCTGGGCCGCGCCCATCCAGCCCCAGCCCGTGTGCAGGGCGAACGCCGTGCCGGGAACCACCGGGCCGAGTACGCAGACCGGGATCGGCAGCGCCGCGCGCAGCGCGTCGCAGGCCTCCTGGTTGGCGAAGGGATAGAGCATGACATCGGCGCCCGCTTCCGCGTAGGCCAAGCCGCGCTGGATCGCGGTTTCCATGCTGCAGTCACCGGCGCCGCGGTAGCTCTTGGGGTAGAGCTCGTCGCAGCGCGCGATGATCACGAAGGGCGAGTCGCCGCGCGCTTTGACACAGGCATCCAGCTTGGCCTGCATCTCGGCAATCGGCTGCAGGTCGCCCACGAAGGTGGAGTGGCGCGGGTTGATGCCGTCCTCCACGTGGTAGCCTGCCACATCCGACTTCACGTAGCGGCGGGTGAAGTGGAATGCGTCCGCCACCGTCTCGCCCAGGGTATCGGCGTCGGCGATCAGCGGAATCTCCATCGCCTCGGCAATGCGGTTGGCCTGCTCCAGCTGTTCCACCTGCGAGTACACCCCGTAGTCCGGCATGGCGTAGTGGAACGCGCTGCAGGCGTGGCCGCCGAGGTAGGCGGCCTGGAAGCCGACGTGCTCGACAATCTTGCCGGTGATGGCGCTGTAGACATCGGCGGCGATGAAATGCTCGCCGCTGTTGATGAGATCGCGGAGTTTCTGGGCTTTGGTCGTCATGATCGGGCTCTCATTGATTTTTTAGAAGTTAAATGACTGTCGGTTTTTTGGAAGAGGGTCACGATAGGGTATTCGGGAAAGAAATTGAAGCCCGGGACGCTCCACTAAAGCGAGCACGTACCGGTAGTTGTCCCTGCTGGAACCGTGAGGCGACAGGAGAGCGTGCCCCTCTTTTCGGGCACGTCGCCGACCGAGCCTGCACAGGGATGTGCGCTTTTTGGCGTGTTCCAGCAGGGACAACTACCGGTGCGGGCGGATAGCGGAGTCCCTGTACTGGAGCGGCATGGGCTTTTTGCCGCTACAGTAGGGTTAGTGGGGTATCACTCCCCCGCCAGAAACCGCTCCAGCCGCAAGCGCAGCAGCTCATTTTCCCGCGCCAGCTCCTCGCGCTCGCGCAACAGGTCCACCAGCATTGCCACCGCCACCCAGTCCAGTTCCAGGTCCGCCTTCAGGCGCAGGGCGCGCTTTACCCAGTGCGCCGCCGTGCAGTCGAATTCCCAGTCCCGGTCCGAGTGCCCCGCCACCGGCTGCACCACATCGTATTCCACCATCTCCACCAGCAGCGAGCGCGAGACCCCCTGCGCCGAGCACAATTCATTGACAGAGATTTTCACACTGCTGACGCTCATGAGTGCTTGCTCCATTCCGCCCGCGGATCGAAGGCCGCCTTCTCCGCCAGTTGCTGCCACAGCTCCGTGGTACCGGCGGCAGCGCCCGGCGGCATCACCACCTTGAGAACCGCGAACAGGTCGCCGCGCCCGCCCTTGCCGGCCAGCCCCTTGCCGCGCACGCGCAGTTTCTGCCCGCTCTGGCTGTTGGGCGCCACCGTCAGGCTGATCTTGCCGTCCAGCGTCGGCACCACCACCTTCGCGCCCAGGGCCGCTTCCCAGGGTGCTACGGGGACCGTCACCAGCAGGTTGTGGCCCTCGACATCAAACACCGGGTGGGGGACCAGGCGCACATGCAGGTAGAGGTCTCCCGCGGGCCCGCCGCCCGATCCCGGGGCGCCCTGACCCTTGACCCGGATGCGCTCGCCGTCGGCGACACCCGCGGGAATGGTGACCTTCAGGGATTTGCGCTGGTAGTGCAGTTGGCCGTTCTCGATAACCGGGATTTCATATTCCACCGGCTTGCGCGCGTCGTGGATGGTCTCTTCGAGGAACACCGGCATCTCGATCTCGACATCCTGCCCGCCAGCGCGGAAGCCGCCGGACCATTCGCGCTCCCGATGCTGGAAACCGCCGCCGAATATCGAGTTGAAAAAGTCGGAGAAATCGCCGCTGAACTGCTCCGCGCCGGCGCCGCTGGCGCTCTGCCAGCCCGGTGGCGGGCGGAATTCCCGCTGCCTGCCGCCGTACTGGCGCAACTCGTCATACTCGGCGCGGCGTTCCGGGTCCTTGAGGACTTCCCAGGCCTCGGCGACCTCCTTGAACTTCGCTTCCGCCTCTTCCCCGGGGTTGAGGTCGGGATGGAACTTGCGCGCCAGCTTGCGGTAGGCGGTCTTGATGTCACTGGTTTCGGCGTCTGGAGATACGCCCAGTATCTGGTAGTAGTCCTTGAATTCCATGATTGACCTGTCAGTTTCAGCCGTGGCGGGGCAGTGGCCAGCTCCCCTGCCAGTCTATATACTAGCTGCATTTTCAGCCATGATAACTGGCAGCGGCAACCGTTCTGGTTACGCATGCCGGGTTCTGCAAGGAATACGCGCCGGTCCCGGGGAGGGGGTTCAACCCGGGATGGTGCCCAGGCTCCGGAAGCCGGACAAAAAAATGCAAGATTCCCGCTTGCCCTGGCGCGCAGGTGTGGTCCTGCAGCGGGCAGGGCGGTTCGGTGGATACGGCAGGTGTGCGGCAGTTGGTGGAACACGCTTTTGGCACAATTAAATAAACTATTTCTCAATGTCGGTGCAATGAAGTCGGGGACGACCTGGCTGTTTCGGCAACTGGAGCAGCATCCAGGCATTCACTTCAGCCCGGAAAAAGAGCTCCACTACCTCGCCGACAGCAGCGGCCATCGCGGCGCACTCACATTTGGCTATCGCCTCGGCCGCTGGCGCAACGCCCGCGCGCGGTCCGCGGACGGCCTGTCCTGGCGGGACACCGCCTGGTACCTGGATTACCTGCTGGCACCGCGCACCTGGGGCTGGTACGAGCGCCGCTTCTCCGGGGTGGCCAACGGCCAGTACTGTGCGGATTTCAGCAACCTCAGCGTGCTGTTGTCGCGGGGTGACTGGGAGCGCCTGCTGCAGCGGGTGGGCGAATTGCGTATCGTCTATGTGCTGCGGGATCCCCTCGACCGAATCTGGTCCCACCTGAAGTTCCACTACCACCTGGGGGGCGACGAGGCACAGCTCGAGATGCTGGCGCGTGCAACCTCCGGAACGGCGCCGCAGGAGTTCCTCGAGCACTCGCTCTACGCCAAACACCTCAGGAACATGCTGGAGGTGCTGCCCCGGGAGCAGATCCACATCGTGTACTACGACGACATCAGCCAGCGGCCGGAACAGGTCCTGCGGGGAGTCGAGGCATTCCTGGGCCTGCCGGCGCACGACTACGCGCCGGCGAAATTGCAGCGACGCATCAATCCCTCGGCGCAGCTGCCGCGCCCGCGCTGGGTCAGCGAGCGCTTTTCCGCACGCATCGTGCAGGACCTGCTGGACCTGGAAGGTCTCGATATCCCGGTGCCGCAGTCCTGGTGTGCGCAGTGAACCTGGCGTCACTGGGTCGCCCCAACGGCGTGGCGCGGGTTTCCCCACTGGGCTGTAACGGTACCTCGCGGGACATCCTCCCGGACATGTATGTCGGCATCATCACCTACAACCCGAAAGTCGACCGTCTCCGCGACCTGTGCCTGCGACTCAGCGGGGAGAACATCACGGTTTTCGTCATCGACAACGGGTCCGAGAACGCAGTCGATATCAGCAGTGCGCTGGGCGCGCAGAGCGGCATTCAGGTCATCCTCAACGAGGACAACCTGGGTATCGCGGCGGGCATCAACCAGCTGGTCGAGGTGGCCCGGCAGGCGGGAGTCCGGGTGGTCATGCCGGTGGACCAGGATTCGCGTTTCGACGACAACTACGCCAGTGCCATGCTCGCGCACTTTGCCCGCCTGCGGCAGCAGCTGCCCAAGCTGGCGGCTCTGGGCGGCAAGGTCTTCGATACCCGCAAGCGCAGCTACCAGCGCTTTGTCCAGTTTGGCGGTTCGATGGGCAACCGGATCAAGGGTATTGCGAACATGGACTACCCCTTCGTGCACGCCGATTTCCTGATTACCTCGGGTACCGTGGTTTCCGTCGAGAGCATCGACCAGGTCGGCCCGATGCGCGAGGAACTGTTCATCGACAGCGTTGACCTGGAATGGTCGTTCCGGGCCAAGGACCGCGGCTGGAGCCTGGTGGGTTGTGAGGATATCCACCTGTACCAGGAGGTGGGAGTGGACGCCATCCGGGTGCCCCTGCTGAATATCAATGTCCGGGTACACGACCCCCTGCGTTACTACTACATGACGCGCAATCGCCTGTTCCTCTATCGGCAGTCCTATGTGTCGCGTAACTGGGTACTCCGGGATTTTTCCCGGGCACTGCTCAAATTTGCCTTTCTCTCGGTCGCTTCGCCGCTGAGAAAGCAGATTATCCGGGAACACGCTCGCGGCATGTTCGACTCGTTCAAGCTTTAGGGTCGCCCCAGTCTATGAAGTTGCTGAAGGAGCGGGGGCTGACCTGGGGTGGTTTGTTTCGTTTGCTCGCCACCAATATCCGCGAAGGCGGCCTGCAGGTAACCCTGCGCAAGGCCCTGTCGCACCTGCGCTCCACTTCCCGTTTCAGTATCGATCGCTACACCCGCTGGTATGAACGTCACCAGCTGGGCGATGCCGGCGCTGCCCCTGCAGTCTTCCGCGGCCAGGGCGTGGTCATCATCGGCGCGCTGGATATTCCCCAGTGCAAGAAATACCGGGTGCTGCAGAAAGTCGAATACTTTACCGCGCGCGGCATTCCCTGCGCCTACGCGGAGTTCCGCGACCTGCATCGCGCCTTCAGCCTGATGCAACTGGCCTCGACGGTGATCTTCTACCGCATTCCACGGTGGGACGAGTGCGAGGCGCTGGTAGCGGAAGCGGAGCGGCTTGGCCTGTCCATGTATTACGACATCGACGACCCGATTTTCGACCGGGATTGCTACGCACAGAATCGCAACCTGGAGACCCTGAGCGCCCGGGAGCGCGATGGCCTGCTGGCGCAGATCCCCTCCTACGCGGCGATGATGCAGCGGGTGGGCAGGGTCATCGTCAGCACCCGGGCCATGCAGGCGCTGGCGCAGCAGCGCTTGCAGCTGCAGCAGGTGGTCCTGTGGCCCAACCTGGTCGACGGCGCGATGCTCAGTGTGTACGCCAGTCTTCCTCCCGCGCCGGTGCGCAGCGGCGACGCGGTCTGGCTGGGCTATTTCTCCGGCTCGCGGGCCCACGACCAGGATTTTGCCAGCATCGTGCCGGTGCTGGCGCGCCTGCTCGAACAGTTTCCGCAGCTGCACCTGCGCCTGGGCGGGTTCGTCAGTGCCCCGGAGGCGCTGCTGGCATTCGCTGACCGGGTAGTTACCTCGTCGTTCCAGAGTACCGCGGTGTACCTGGAAACCCTGCGCAGTATCGATATCAATCTGGTGCCCCTGCTGCGGGACGCCTTTAACGACTGCAAGAGCGCCATTCGCTACCTCGAGGCCAGCCTGTGCGGTGTGGTTACCGTGGCGGACCGTATCGGCCAGTTTGCCGACCTTGTCTCGCACGCTGAAACCGGCATGCTCTGTGACAGCGAGGCCGCCTGGCAACAGGCGCTGCAGCAGCTGATCGAGGACCCGGCCCTGCGCGACCGGCTCGCCCGGGCGGCGCAGCGGCAGGTGCTGGAGACCCAGTGCCTCGACGCGCCGGCGTGGTCGGGTCTTGCCGCCGAACTGGGAGTGGGGGTGGCCCATGGATAAGCGCCTGCTGGTGGTCAACCTGCACTTTGCCCCGCACCGCTTCGGTGGCGGCACGGTGGTGGCGGAGGCCTGTTCCCGCGACCTGCACCGGAACCACGGCTGGCAGGTGCTGGTGCTGACTACCATCCGCGACTTCAACATGCCGGAGTACTCCCTGCGCCGCTATCGCTTCGACGGCATGGACGTGGTCGCCGTGGTGGTGCACAGCGAACCCGATTACCTCGGGGACTACAGCAACCCGCGCTTCGACGCGGTGGTGCGGGATGTCCTCGCCGCCTATCGCCCGACGGTGTGCCATGCGCATGCGCTGCAGGGCCTGGGTGTCGGCTGGTTTCCGGCGCTGCGCGAGTACGGCTGCCGGCTGGCGGTCACCCTGCACGACTGCTGGTGGCTCTGCGACCGCCAGTTCATGATCAACTCCGACGGCCGCTACTGTAACCAGCAGCGCATCGACCGCGCCCAGTGCCAGTACTGCACCGCGTCGATTGGCGCGCTGCGCGAGCGCGACCGCCAGCTGCGCGATGCCCTGCAGTACGTGGACCGGCTGCTCTATCCCAGCGAGTTCCATCGCCGCCTGCACGTCGCCAGCGGTTTCCCGGAGGCGACCTCGCAGGTCAACGGCAACGGCATCTGCCTGCCCGGCGAGGGTTTTGACGCGCTGCGCCGCCGCAGCCGGGCCGGGGGCGGCAAAACCGTGTTCGGTTTCACCGGCGGGCCGGGCGAGATCAAGGGCGCCGCGCTGATGCTCAGCGCCTTTGAGCAGGCCGGGCTGGCCAATTACAGCCTGCGCGTCGTCGACGCGGCGCAGAACCTCGGCACCAGTTGGCGTTCCTCCAGCGACTGGCGGCGCGATGTCAAAGTGGACTTCGTTTCCGCCTACACCATGGAAACCATGGATACCTTTTTTGCCGGCATCGACGTACTGCTGTTTCCCTCCCAGTGGAAGGAGAGTTTCGGACTGACTGTCCGGGAGGCGCTGGCCAGGGATGTCTGGGTGATCGCGACCGACTGCGGCGCGCCGGTGGAAAATATCGTCGACGGGGAAAACGGGAGGCTGGTGCCCTTCGACAGCGGCCCGCGAGAGCTGGCCGCTGCGCTGGTCGAGGCCGCGGGGCGCGACTGGGCCGACTACCGCAACCCCTACAAGGGACAACTGCGCAGTTTCGCCAGCCAGTCCGCTGAACTTGATGAAATACTGCGGGGGTTACTGGAGTGACACTGACCAGGCCAAAGCTCTACCTGCATATCGGGCGCCCGAAAACCGGCTCTACTGCGTTGCAGCGCTTCCTCGCGGACAACGCCCCGCACCTGCAGCAGGCGGGCCTTTTGTACCCGCTGGCCGGGCGTTTCCAGCAGGCCTCCCACCTGTTCGCCTATGCCTGCCTGCCGCAGATGTGCACCGCGGCGGGGCTGCCGCGGCCCGATGCGGCCCTGCTCTGGCAGCAGCTTGAACGCGAGCGGGAGTCGAGCGGCGCCTCCGCGGTGGTGCTGTCCTCGGAGAACTTCTGGTTCGCCAGTCCGGCAGACCTGCCGGAGGATCTCGAGCAGCGCTACGATGTCCAGGTGATTGCCTATGTCCGCCGCCAGGACAATGTCATCGCCTCCAGTTTCTGCGAGGAGGCCAAGGCGGGGATCGTGGCGCTGGACAGCGATGTCGAACTGTACGCGCTGGATGGGGTGCGCCTGGGCCTGCTGGATTACCTCCAGGTTCTCGACGCCTGGGCGGCGCGGTTTGGCGACGAGCGAATCCATGTCCGGGTCTATGAGCAGGTCCAGGCGCGCGGTATCCAGGCCGATATCTGCGAGCTGCTGGGACTGGCTCCCGACAGCCTGGTCTTCGCCCCGCAGCCGGCGAACCCCAGCCTGCCCTATGACGCCCTGCGGCTGGCCGCCCACGCCGATCAATTTGCCCTTGGCAACATGCCGCGCAGGGCCTTCCTGCACGGACTCTCGGAGGCCGTCGAACACCTGCCCTACGATGCGGATTACGACGCGGGAGGGCTGTTTTCGGGGTCTCTGCGGGAGCGCATTCTCACGCGCTTTGGCGCCTCGAATGCGGAGGTGGCGCGGCGTTTCCGTCAGTCCCCGCGCGGCGAGTTGTTCCCGGGCCTGGTCGGAGAGCACCATGTGCATCCAGAGGATGCACTGGAACCGGAACGTATCGCCAAGTTGATGATCGGCCTGCTGATCAGCCAGGAGCGCAAGTGCCACCGGCTGGCGCAGCGGGTCAGCCGGCTGGAAAAACAACTGGAGAAACTGCTATCCGCAGTGGAGAAACCAGGGGACTGATGCATGGCGACCCGGGGGAGATAAGCCGCCCGCGCAGCGCACGGATTAAATAATATGCTGTTCAATTCCATCGAATTCATTTTTGTCTACCTGCCGCTGGTGTTCAGCGGCTTCCTGCTATGCCTGCGGCTGCTCGGCTACGGGGCCACGGTGTACCTGCTGGCGGCGCTGTCGCTGGCATTCTATGGCTACTGGAATCCCGCCTACCTGCTGCTGATTGGCGGCTCCATGCTGGCCAACTACCTGCTCGGACACTACCTCGCCCCGGTAAGGGAGCATCGCCATCGCTCGGCACTGCTGGCCTTTGGCGTCGTCTTCAACCTGCTGCTGCTGGGTTATTTCAAGTATTCGCAGATGCTGGTGGATGCAGCGGCCTATGTCGCCAGCCGCCAGGCGCCGGATCTCGATATCGTCCTGCCGCTGGCGATCTCGTTCTTTACCTTCCAGCAGATTGCCTACCTGGTCGATACCTACCAGGGTAAATTGCAGAGTATCGAGGGCACCCGGGCAGAGTACGCGCTGTTCGTCACTTTCTTCCCGCAACTGATCGCCGGCCCTATCGTGCACTACCGGCGTATCGTGCCCCAGTTCAGGAGTTCCTGGCTGGCGCCGTTTTCCTGGCATGAGTTTGCCATCGGCCTGTCCATCTTCCTGATCGGCCTGTTCAAGAAAGTTGCCATTGCCGACGGCCTCGGCGAGTACTCGATCCCCCTGTTCGAGCGCCTCGAGGACGGCTACACACTGACGTCCCCAGAGGCCTTCGGCGCACTGTTGTCCTATACCCTGGAGATCTATTTCGACTTTTCCGGCTACAGCGATATGGCGCTGGGGCTGGGCAGGATGTTTGGCATTCGCCTGCCGATCAATTTCTACTCGCCCTACAAGTCGACCTCGGTGCGCGAATACTGGCGGCGCTGGAACATCACCCTGAGCGCCTTTTTCCGCGACTATGTCTATATCCCGCTGGGCGGCAGCCGCAAGGGTGAGCTGCGCTCCAACCTCAATACCGTCATCGTGATGACGCTCAGCGGGCTCTGGCACGGCGCCGGCTGGAATTTCGTGGTCTGGGGCTTCCTGCACGGCTGTGTCATGGCGACCGAGCGGGTGCTGACCCCGGCCAAGGATGGGGTGTTCATGCAACTGGGGCGCTGGTGGATCGGCCGCCTGTTCACCCGTGTGCTCGGGCGCGTCTACCTGTTCGCCATGATCATGATGCTGTTTGCGGTGTTCCGCCTTACCACCCTGGACGACATGCTGCACATCTGGGGCGGGATCGTGCACCTGGACCTGTCCAGCGCGCGGGAACTGTTCGCCGCGTTCAGCGCGGAAAACCAGCGCCTGTGGGAACGCACCCTGCAGGGCCTGTCCACCAACCTCGACGACAACGTGGCCTGGGCAAACCTGCTGATCATCGCCTTCGCGGTGGTCCTGTTCATGCCCAACACCTACCAGATTTTCAATGTCGAGGAGGATAGCGACGAGAAAGTGCAGCGACTGACCTGGTGGAACGCCGCCATCGTCGGCCTGCTGGGTGCCTGGGCGGTGGTGGTCGTGCTTTCCTCGACCGCCAGGGAATTCATCTACTTTGCGTTCTGACCCTTGATCCTGCGACCACGCCAGTTCCTGTCACTCGCCGCCGCGGTATTTTTCGCGGTGGTGGTGGCGATTGGCGGATACCACTACCGCGCCGATCGCTGGGGAGTTTTCGCCGGGGATTTTCGCAGTTTCCATGAAAAAATCATCATCAACAAACTTTACCTGAAAGCGAAATACCTGCTGTCGACGACACACGACTACGACTGTTTCATGTTCGGCTCGTCGCGACTGGCCGCGGTCGACGCCCGGCATTTCGGGGACAGCTGCTACAACTTCACCCACTCCGCCGGCTTGTTGCCGGATCACCTGCGGGCCATCCGCCTGTTGCTGGACAGCGGTTTGCCGGTGCGGCGGGTGTACATCGCCATCGACGACCTGTCCTATAACGAGAACCCGGCGGATGGCGAGCGCCAGCGCATGCGCCGGGCCTACCCCGAGTCATGGCCGGATGCGCTGGGCTTCGCCAACCTCTACCTGATGCAGCCGCCATCGCTGACCGACCTGGCGCTGGTGACGCGGGAGCGGCCGAAAATTGATACCCCCCGCTTTATCGTCGACCCGAATCTGGATACCGATCGCATCCGCCGCCGCTACCAGAAGTACTATGACCACCCGGGCATGACGGACATTCGCTTTCGCCGGCTGGACGGGATGGGCGAGGGCAGCCACTATTACGGCGATGTCAGCCTCGCGGCCCTGCGCGAACTGTTGGCGCTGGCGCAAGAGCGGCACATCGACGTCCAGCTGTTTTTCATGCCGCTGCACTACAAGACTTACCTCAGCCGCAACTACGACTGGTTCTACCGCTTCAAGCGGGGTATCGCGGAACTCCAGCCCTTCCTCGATTTCAGTGGCCTGAACCCGGTTACCACCGACAACCGCTACTGGCGGGAAACCAGCCATTTTTCCGCGATGGTGGGGGACAGGATGGCCGCGGACCTCAATGGCGAGACAGCTCGGATGCCGCAACTGGGGCGGAAAGTCACACCTGCCACGCTGGATGCCGGCGAAGCGGCGCAGTTGCGCGTGGATGCGTCCTGGATGCCGCAACTGCTGCAACGCGAGGGAATGCTGGCGATCCCGCCGCGCCTGTTTACTTACTGGGACAAGCGGTCGCAACTGCAGGCGCGGGCGATTGCCCACCAGCCGCCCCTGGATCCACAGGCGGGCGATCCCCTCGAGCGGCGGGAAATACGCTTCGAGCGCGGTGATGACGGGCGGGCCCGCACCTCGGAACTCGGCCTGGAACTCCGGGCGGGGGAGTATTTTGTGCTGGAGTTCGAGCTCGATAGCGCGTTGCCGGAAAGCATGACCCTGCGCATGACCCGGGACAGGAAACTCTACGGCAGCGGCGAGCAGGTGCAGCAGGTGCCTGTCGCCGCCGGAAGCAGCCTGCTGCGCTACGCCGGTTACGCCTCCGTGGACAGGCCGCGCCTGCGCATCAACCTGGGCGGCGGCAACCTGGCCTACCACTGGCGCGCCCTGCGCCTGCTGCGACTGGATGCGCAACAGGGGCAGGCGCCGGCGGCTGCCGCAGACGCGACCGCGAACACCGGTGGAGGCCACCATGAATAGACGCCTGGGCACTGGCGGGTTCCTGCTCACCGCGTTGCTGGTAGCGGCAGCGCTGTTGCTCGCCACTGCCTGGTTCAACTACCGGGCGGATCGCTGGGGTATATTCGCCGCGGATTACCAGACCTTCAACGGCATGGCGCGGCCCAACCGGCACTGGCTCAAGACCCGCTTCCTGGCCACCACCGATAGCGACTACGACTGCCTGATCATGGGCTCGTCGCGGGTCGGCTCGCTGGACCCGCGGCGGGCGCCGGGGCATTGCTACAACTTCTGGCATTCCGGCGGGCTGCCCGCCAATCACCTGCAGGCACTGCGCACGCTGATCGACAGCGGCGTCACCCTGAAGCGGGTCTACCTCGGGCTGGACGACATCTCCTGGTTCTGGAACCCGGAGGATAACCGCAGTCACTACCTGCGCCGCGGTTACCCGGTCGACTGGCAGGACCGGTTTGCCGGTATGGTGTTTTACCTGTTTACGCCAATGACCCTCGACGACCTGGGCAATGCGCTCGGCAGCGTCCCGAAGCAGGTGCAGCCCGAGGTTATCCTCGACACAGCGAAGGACTGGGAGCGCATCGATGCGGAGTCCCGCGAGATGTTTGCGGCGCCCGTGGCCCAGGACAAGCGCTTCCGCGGCATCAATGCGACGCTCTCCGCGCGCATGAGTGGCTCCGGCTACCGTGGAGAGGCGGCCGCGGCAGAAGTTGCCGCCTTCCTCGAACTGGCCCGCGCCCACGGTATCGAGGTCACCCTGTTTTTCAACCCGCTGCACTACAAGACCTACCTCACCCGCGACTATCCCTACGTGCTGGACTTCAAGCGGCGTATCGCGGCGCTCCAGGGTTTCCATGATTTCACCGGTCTCAACCGCTACAGCAGCGACAACCGCTACTGGAAGGAGGCCAGCCACTACACCTCGCTGGTAGGCGAGACCATGCTCGATGTGATGGTCGATGGCGCGGCGCCCGCTGAAGGCTTTGGTGAATTCGTCACCAGCGCTACACTGGCCCGGCGTGAGGGGCAGCAACTGCAGCGCGATCTCGCTTACCTGCCGGAACTGCTGCGCAAGGAGGGGCTGTTGCAGGTACCGCTGCGCTTCTACGCGGCGTTGCAGCAGCGCGGGGCGCTGCTACGGGCGCCGGTCCGCCAGCCTTCGGATGTCGGCAATACCGCGCTGGTCGCCGGTGGCGCCATTCAGGTCGAGCGCGGCGACGCGGCCCGACTGCGCCGCCCCGGTATCTGGACCGGGTTGCCCGAGGGGAGCCTGTTTATCCTCAGGTACTCGCTGGAATCGGCGGAGCGCAGTCGCCTGCTGTTTAACCTGCGCTGGGGTCCCGATGGTTACGGGGGTGGCAACTGGCGTGACCTGCGGGTCATCATCCTGCCGGGGCTGAATGAGGGCTTCGTTGCGGGCTACGCCAGCCTGGCCAACCCGCCGCTGCGGGTTCACCTGGCGAACGGGGATGTGCACCAGCAGTGGCAGCCCCTGGAACTCGACCTCATCGACAGCGCTGCAGTGCAGACAAGCAGGACACCCTGACAGTGAAGTTTTCGACCTTTATCGACCGCCAGTGGATGCGTTTCAACAGCGCCAAGCGGGCGCAGATCCACGAGGCCTGCAAGGGCCCCAACCATCCGCTGTTCCTGGAAGACCGGGACGTGGCGATACTGTGGTCCGCCAAATCCGGCTGTACCTTTATCGTCAAATGGTTCCTGTTACAGCGCGGCGAACTGGAGCAGGCGCTGGCCTGGTCCAGCTGGATTCACGATTACCGCACCGGGGTCTACCGCAAGTCCGAGGCCTATGCCGCCGGGGTGCACCGGGCCGAGTTCGGCAAGATGCGCTACCTGCGCCTGGTGCGCGACCCCTTCTCCCGGGCTGTCAGCAGTTACCTGCATATGGTTCGCACGGTGGGCGACGAGGCCTTTCACCGCCCCTTCAACGAGTTCCTGGGGCGCGATATCGAGGAAGGCGAGGGCGTCTGCTTCAGCGAATTCTGTGAGTTCCTGCTCGCTACCGACGTCGCCCGCTGTGACGTCCACTACCGCCAGCAGGCGCACAACCTGGAAACCCGCGGCCTGGTCGATGTCGATCATGTCATTCACCTCGAAACCCTCGAGCAGGAACTGGCGCCGCTGGCGCGGCGCTACGGCCTGCTGCCGGCTTCGGTGAGCGAGCTGAGCGCGTCGCATCACAATACCCGGCGGCAGGACTGTGGGGACTATGTCGGCGACGTTCCCTTCAAGCGTACCGAAGCGGATACCTACCCCGATTACCGGGCGTTTTACAACGCGGAACTGCTGGAGAAAATTGCCGCGGTATACCGCGAGGATATCCAGCGCTATGGCTATCGTGTGCCTGCTATCGGCAGGGGAGGCTGGACATGAGCGACGTGAGCGATGAGCTGAAGCGCAATCTCGGCATCACCACGGTCGGTGACGCCGGCGTGCTGTCCAGCAGCGAGCGTACCTACGTGGTGCTCGGGGTAAGCCGCGGCGGCACCTCGGCGATAGCCGGCTGGCTGAACATCCTCGGCGTGCCCATGGGCCGCAGCGGCAAGCCGCCGCTGTTCGAGGACCTGCGTATGAATCGCGCGCTGGCCGCGGGCATCGAGGCGGCCGAGCAGCAGATCGCGGAGAACAACGCAGAACAGCCGGTCTGGGGATTCAAGGGCAATGCGATCCAGCAGCCTTACGGGGAAATTGCCCGGCGCCTGCGCAACCCGGTGTTCGTGGTGATATTCCGGGACCTGCTGGCGATCGCCAATCGGGCGCGGCTTTCCGCCAGCCGCGACGTCGGCTGGATTCTGCAGAAGCAGGCGCAGGAATACGCGCGCATCGCCGATTTTGTCGCCACCGGCGGCTACTACTCCGTGCTGCTGTCCTTCGAAAAACTCAACGCCTGCACGGAGGATGTGCTGGCGCAGTTTTCCGCAGCGCTGGCGCTGCCGATGGACGAGGCGGTGCGCGAGCGGGCGCTGCAGTTCATCCGCCCGGCGCCGGAGGATTACCTGCGCGTCAGCAAAGCGAAAAAACGCGACTGAACCCACGTGCCCACACATCCGCTCAAGTTGAAATTGCAGGCGCGCGCGCAATCGCTGCGGCATTCAATGGCCTTTGTCCTGAGCCGGCGCATCGACCTGTCCGGTTTTTTGCCCGGCGGGCCGGTGCAGGTGGAAAGTCATCACGACTGCCTGGAATTTGATGTCAGCGGTGTGCGCAGGGGCCTCTATTTCCTCAGCCTGAAGTATCGCAGCGCGCCGGCGTTGATGGGGCCGCGGGTGCGCCGCGTCACTCCCGGGGGAGAGAGCGATGCCGAGGTATTCCTGTTCGAGAATGCCGCGGCCGACGAGGTGTTCGGTACGGTATTGCTCGACGCGGACACCGATAGCCTGCGTTTCTACCCCAGCCGCCTGGCCAGTGCTGTCGACGTCGAGCGCGTCACTATCCGGCCGATCACCGAGTTCGCGCGCAAGCGCATTTACGGCGTGCCCTACGTCCGCTTCAAGGTGTTTGGCGCCGGCTGGTTTTTCCGGGATATCGCCGGACAGCTGTTGCGCGGGATCAAAACGCTGTGGCGGCGCCCGACATCCCGGGGTTATGCGGACTGGTGGGAAATCCATGGCCGCTGCAGTGATGCCGAGTTGCAGCAGCAGCGGGAGTCCGCCCCACGCTTCGCCCTGCAGCCGCTGGTTTCCATTGTCCTGCCCACCTTCCGGCCAGACATGAAGCTCTTCACCCGGGCCGTGGAATCGGTGCGCGGCCAGAGTTACGGTAACTGGCAACTGTGCATCTGCGACGACGCCAGCGACAGCCAGGTATTGAGCGACTACCTCGCGCAACTGGCGGCATCGGACCCGCGAATCGACTGCGTCACCCGGGCGCAGAATGGCCATATCAGCGCCGCCAGCAATACTGCCCTGGCGCTGGCGCGCGGCGAGTTTGTCGGCTTTCTCGACCACGATGACAGCCTCGCCCCGAATGCATTGTATGAGTACGTCGAGGCGCTCAACCGGGCGCCGGCAACGACCCTGCTGTACAGCGACGAGGATGTCGTCGACCAGGACGGCCGGCCCCTGAACGGTCATTTCAAGCCCGACTGGAATTTCGACCTGCTGCGCGCGATCAACTATGTCTGTCACTTCCTGGTGGTGAAGCGTGACCTGTTGCAGGCTGTCGGCGGCCTGCGCGAGGGGTTCGAAGGCGCGCAGGACCACGACCTGCTGCTGCGCCTTGCCGAGCACTGCAGCAGGGAGCACATCGTGCATATACCCCGGGTGCTCTATCACTGGTGTGCCGCCGAGGGCTCAACCGCCCAGACCACGGAGAACAAACCCTACGCAGCGCAGGCGGGCCTGCGGGCGCTGGCCGGGCATATCGAGCGGCTGCAACTTGCCGCCGACGCCGAACCCTCGGAAATCTCCACCGCCTACCGGGTGCACTACCGGCTGCCCGACCCGCCGCCGTCGGTGTCGATCATCATCCCCACGCGCAACGACCTGCGCGTACTGGGCAATTGCCTGCGCAGCCTGCGGGAGGTGACAGCCTATTCCCGCTTCGAAGTCGTCGTGGTGGACAATAACAGCGACGACCCGCAGACCCTGGGTTTCCTGCAGTCGGAGGAAACGGCGGGCCGGCTGCGTGTACTGCGTTACCCCGGGGCGTTCAATTTCTCGGCATTGAACAATTTCGCGGTGGCGCAATGCGACAGCGATGTCGTGGTCATGCTCAACAACGATACCGAGGTGCTGAACCCGGACTGGCTGGCGGAGCTGGTCAGCCAGGCCATGCGGCCGGGCGTCGGCGCGGTCGGCGCCAAGCTGCTGTTCGCCAACGACCGCATCCAGCACGCCGGGGTAGTGCTGGGACTGGGCGGCGACGGTATCGCCGGCCACGCCTTCAAGGGCCGGCATCGCAACGAGGTGGGCTCACTGGCGCGAACCCGCCTGGTGCAGGAGTACAACGCCGTGACCGGCGCGTGCCTCGCCGTGCGGCGCGAGCGCTACCTGGAGGTCGGCGGGCTGGACGAGGCGAACCTGGCGGTTGCCTACAACGACGTGGATTTCTGCCTGCGCCTGCGCGAGCGCGGCTATGTGAACCTGTGGACGCCCTACGCCCAGCTGTATCACTTCCAGTCCTACTCGCGGGGCGTGGATTCCTCGGAGCAGAACATCCAGCGCTACACCCGCGAGGCGCAATACATGCGCCGGCGCTGGGGGCAGCGCCTGGTCGCGGACGAGTACTACAACCCCAACCTGAGCCGCGGCCTGCGCAGTTTCGAGCTGGACTGGCCGCAGTAAAACCGCTCAGCCGGCGCGTTCTTGCGGGTGATTCTCGATCACCACGATGCTGTCGTAGCAGTGTACGGAGGCCGCGTTGCGGCAAAATTCCGGCAGCACGCCCGCCGGGGGAGTGCCGGCGCCGAGCGCCGCGATATGGCTTTTCATGTACTCGATAAAGCTATCGGGCCGCCGGTAACCGCCGCCGAAACGCGGCCAGTAGGAGCTGTGCGTGTCCTCGCACAGGTACAGTCCGCCGGGGGCCAGGGAGGGGTAGAGTTCCTCGAAGGTGTTGCGCTGCTGCAGCATGGTGTGGCCGCCGTCGTCGATGATGATGTCGGGGGCGGGGATCGAGTGGCGCAGGTCACGCAGGAATGCGCGGTCCTCCTGGTCGCCGATAAAAATCTCGATCTGCGCCTCTTCGAAGGCCTTGCTGCGTTGGTGAATATCCACCCCGTAGATGCGCGCCTCCGGGCCGAAGTAGTGCTTCCACATCTGCAGCGAGCCGCCGTGGCACACGCCGATTTCCAGCACCCGGGGAGCGCGCCCGCGAAAGCGGGAAAAATGGCGCTCGTAGACTGCCCAGTAATTATCCCACTTGGTGATCAGCTTGCCGGGGTTGTTATGGAAATAGCGTTCGAGGTCGTTCATCGGGGCTATCCTGGCTGTGTACATGGTGCAATGGGCCGCTCGGGCTTTGCCGGATTCAAAATTGCGCCTCACCGGTAAAGACCATCTGTGGCTTCTGCCGGTCCTCCCGCTCGATGACAAACAGGCCCGGGTAGGCGTGCACGGCTTTTACCGTGCGGGTGAGTTCGGTGACGGCGAATTCCTCGGGCTGTTTACCCCGCTTGTGGAAAGCATGCATATCGTCCAGCAGGCCGGTAAAGAAGGCGCTGAGCCTGGCGCGTTCAGTTTCGCCCTGCAGCGCACTTGTGCCGAGGTAGAGTCCGTTGGCCTCGAGACCGGGAAAGAGCCGGTTGAAGGTGGCGATCTTTTCCCCGGCGGAACAATTGCGCCCGTCGATGACCAGTCGCAGCGTCCCGCCGCCCGCTGCATCGCCCGGCGTTGATACGGGTTCGCTCGCGGTCGTTATCTGCGTCTGCTCCCCCAGGAAATCCTCCCATGCGGCTTTGGCCTCCGCTGCTTCCAGGCCCAGCAGCAGTGCCTGCCCCGGCGCAGCGTTCGCCTTGAAATCCAGTAGCGCCAGGCAGTCGGGCCGGGGAAAACGGTCATGCGGCAGTGTCATTCGGGTGGCTCCGCGTGTCATTGGGGAAAGTTGAAGTGCCGCCCTTGCCCTCGACCGCGCGCGCAAGCTGTTTGCCGAGCCGGATCGAGGGTTGCTCGATGGCGCGGTTGAACAGGTAGGCGACGGGCAGGGTGGCGAGTGTGGTCGCCAGCATGCCCAGCCAGAAACTCGCGTCAGCCGTACATCCCAGTGTATTCAGGAAGCGAATGAACGCCTGCGAAAAGGTGAGGATGACGGCCAGGTGCAGCAGGTAGAGCGAGTAGGAAATCCGGCCTAGGAACCTGAAGGGGCGCAGCGACAGCACCGCCTGGGCGCGCGCATTGGCGAGCACCAGCACCAGCAGGGTGGCAGCCCCCAGACCCGTTATCAGCACCATCAGCGGTTTGGGCAGTGCCGGCAGCAGCCAGTCGGGGGCAAAGCGGTTGCCGTAAAGCACCAGCCCGACCAGCAGTGCGCAGGACTGCCGCAGCGGGCGCCGGTTGAGCGCCGCGCACAGCTCTGGCTGGTGTCGCGCGACCAGGATACCGAGCACGAAATGTGAGAGGTAGATGTACACGTCGAGGGCGACGATGGCGATCGCCGTGAACGCGACGAGCCAGGCTGAACTGCGGTTGACCACCAGCAGCATGCAGGGCAACAGCAGGGACATGCCCATTTCAATGCGCAGGGTCCACGCCTGTGGGACCAGGGGGAAGTGGGTGTCCGGGAGTACCATGACCAGAGCCCTGAGGTACTCCGCCAGCGGGGCGTGGAACTTTGCGTCGGACCAGTGGCGCTGGCCCCAGTGGGTGAGCGCCGGCTGGTTGTCGGCCTGGACCGTGTAGACCCAGGCGCACAGCAGGTAACTGAGCAGCAGCGCCGCGGCAAACGGCGGGACAATCCGGCAGACACGCCTGATCCAGAACCCGCCGATGCGGAAGTCACGGAACCTCGCGTGCCCGGTCTGGCCCAGCGACAGCACATAGCCGCTGAGGACGAAAAACATCACCACCGCGGCGTAGCCATCGAGGAACAGGGCGCTGGGGATGGTCATCAGGGGCTTCAGCCGGGACGGGCCGAAGGCGAAGAAATAGTGGCTCCACAGCACTGCCAGCGCCGCGACGCCGCGTATGGCGTCGAGGTACTCCAGGCGCTGCGGGCTGGCCTTCACCGGGTTACTGGTCACGGCAGGTCAACTGTTGCGGCGCCGCGTCGCCAGGGCCCGCCAGTGAAACAGCAGGCGATTGGCGCCGCTGTAGGCCGGGCGGGGCATGTCGCGAATTTCACCCTTGACCCGCAGGCGCAGGGCGGGGGAGGGCAGCAGCCCCAGTTCCTGCAGGTCGAAGCTGAACCCGCAGTCCAGGTTGCCCGGCTGGCCGCCGCCGGGGCGATCCGCGCTGGTGCGGGCGATCTCCCGTTCGCCCTGGTAGAGAATGACCTGCGGCGGGCGGTTCATGGATTTGTTGACGAAGCGGGCCCACCCGGCAATACAGCGGGCGTCAAAGCGCTGCCATTCGCCTTCCGTGCGTTCTGCGCGGGAGACCTCCAGGTAGTGCCGGGGGCTCGGTTCCACGAAGCGGATGGCGGCCTGCATGGCTGTCTCGTCCACGCGCAGTCCCAGGGTCCCGACGAGGTTGGCCAGCAATCCGGCCGGGTCCTGAAGCAGTTTTTCATAGGAAATGAATACGGCGCAGGCGCCATGGGTTTCGACGAAGTCGATGATCCCCTGGTATTTGGCGAGGATCTGCTGCAGCTTCTTCAGGTAGTTGCCCTTGAGGCGACCGGAAATCATGCCGCGGCTGGCGGTCGCCACCGGGTCGCGGGAAATGACCAGGTAGACCGGATTGCGAAACAGCGCGTGGTACTCGCTGACAAAATGCGTGAACCCGGGCCGTTTGTAGGCCCAGACACGATGCTGTGCGTTGTAGTCGGCGATTTCCCGCGCGGCTTCCTCGCGTTGGCCGGACTCCATGGCGCGGGCCAGGACCAGTCCCTCGTACACCGGCGGCTTGGCGCCTTTGCCCATGTACAGGCCCAGTTCAGCGAGTGCGCCGGCCAGTGCCGAGGTCCCGCCGCGCGGCGCGCCGAGCACCAGCAGGGTCATTTCCACATCGGCCCCCTGCAGCAGGTCGCCGTTGACGACCTGCAGGCCGGGGTTCTGCAATACCTCGTATTCCCCGGTCATGGCTGGCCGGAGGTCCGTTGGCACGGGGACAGGTGAAGGTCGGGGAGAACTGGTAAAGGCATCTGCTGGTCAGGTTTTCGGGGTCAGGCCCAGTGAGCGGGTAAAGTCGTCATCGCGCAGGATCCTCGCCATGACCTCGCGGTGCAAACGCTGGTTCTTGCGCCGCATGTACCAGTACATGTGCTTGCGCAGCAGCTGGCGCAGCCAGCGGGTGCTGCGGCGTCCCTGCAGGCGCTCGATCAGGCGGGCCAGGCTCGCCGAATAGCCGTCGATGCCGCAGTGCGCATCGCGGCGGCAGAGCTTGTCGCGAAAGCCGGCGCCGTGGTGGTAGACGCGATCGCCGTAGATGCCGAAGAACAGCGGGTGCAGTTCCCGCCGGTTGCTGCGCAGCAGGGGCTCCCAGGCATACTGGCCGCGATCGAGCAGCCCATAGAGTTCGCCGCCCACATCCGTGCCCATCTGGCCGTCGATACGCTGCCATTTGTAGCCGGGTTTCCAGGTGCCGCCGACCTGCTGCCAGAAGCCGACCGTGGTGATGCAGAAGCAGGGGTGGGGCTGCTGGTCGCCGAAATTCTCCTCGCGCTTGACCGCGATCAGCGGGTACCGGGCGAGGTGCGGGAACAGCGAGTCGAGTTCGGCGATGGGGAAAGCGTCGCCGTCGATAAATATCAGCAGGTCCTGTGGCTCGGCCCGGGCGGCAATCTGTTCGGCGAGGAAGTCGAGTTTCTGGTCGTGGGAGAGGTCGTCGTTGTAAAAAACCCGGTCAAACAGTCCGGCCAGGGCATCGCTGACGCCGTCCATGAATGCGTAGAGCTGGAGGTCGGCATCGATGAATTGCCGCAGCTTGCGAACCTGCAGTCCGGCCCAGTCGTCGGAATGCCAATGCACTGTTGCCACGAAGGCCCTGCGCTTTTCCAAGTGAAACGTACCCGGTGAGCAAGTTATTTTGTCGGAGGGGCAGGCCTTGCACAGGCGCTGACGGTACGCGGGCTATGATATAGTATTCGCCTGTTTTGGCAACCGACCGGCCCGTTCAGACGCACACGCAGTACCGGCAGAAAACACGACAAGAATTATTCTATGCAGCTATCCCGTCTGACCTCCGCGCTACGTCGCGGCCTCCAGCACCTCACCCTGCCGCGAACCTCCCTCAACGACCAGTTGCGCGGCGAGCCCTACCGGATCGACGGCGGCGCCAGCTGCATTCGCTTCGATGTCAGCGCCCTGGACCGCGGTCTGTACTACCTGAGTCTCGAGTACGACAGCGACTGCATCCTGGCCGGCCCGCGGCTTACCGCTGCGCGGCCCGCCTTTGAAACCCCAGACCATATTTTCACATTCGTGCGCCGTGACCAGCGCGAGTTCTTCGGCACTGTACTGATCGTCGACGACATCGAGGCAATCGTTTTCTACCCCAGCCGCCTGCCCTGTGAAGTCAGTATTCGCAGTGTTTCCTTGCGCCGCATCAATACCTTTGCCCGCGAGTATATCTACGGCGAACAGTACGTGCGCCTGAAGCTGTTCGGCGCCAGCTGGACCTGGGACCGTATCCGGGAGGACTCCGCGCGGGCGCTGTCGCGCTGGCTCAGGGGCGGTACCGACGACAGCTATGCCACCTGGTGGAAGCTTTACGGCGAGCCCGATGCGGCGACGCTGCAGGCGCAGCGGACTGAGCTGGAGAGCTGGAGTGCAGGGGAGAAGCCGCTGTTTTCGATCGTCCTGCCGGTTTACCAGTCACGGCTCGAGTACCTGCGGCAGGCGGTGGACTCGGTGCGCGGCCAGTCCTATCCCGGCTGGGAGCTGTGTATCTGTGACGATGGATCGGGTGATGCCGCACTTGGCCGGTATCTCGACGGCCTGTGCGAACAGGAACCGCGCATCAAACTGGTGGTGCATCCCCACAACCGGCATATCAGCGCCGCGAGTAACAGCGCGCTGGCGCTGGCCACAGGGGAATTCGTGGCTTTTCTCGATCACGACGACGCGCTGAGCCCGGATGCGCTGTTTCGCGTCGCCGAGGCGCTGCGGCGGCAGCCGCAAACCGATATCCTGTATTCCGACGAGGACGTCGTCGACCCCGACGGGAAGCCGCTGGCCCCGCATTTCAAGCCGGACTGGAATTTCGACCTGCTGCGCTCGATCAACTACGCCTGCCATTTCCTGGTGGTGCGGCGCGCTCTGCTCAGTGCTGTCGGCGGCCTGCGCGAAGGCTTCGAGGGCGCGCAGGATTTCGACCTGGTCCTGCGGTTGACCGAAAACCTGCCCGCCGCGCGCATCGCGCACCTGCCGCGGGTGCTCTACCACTGGCGCGCGGTGGAGGGCTCCACCGCCAGCGACAGCGCCGCCAAACCCTACGCGGAGCAGGCCGGCCTGCGCGCGCTGGCGGATCACGTCGCGCGCTGCGGGCTCCCGGCCACAGCGCTGCCCTCGGAAATACCCACTGCCTATCGCCTGCGTTTCGACCTGCCGGACCCGGTGCCGACGGTGTCGATCATCATCCCCACCCACAACCAGCTGCGCTTGCTGCGGCACTGTATCGACAGCCTGCTGGCGCGCACGGACTATCCCGCCTACGAGGTGGTAGTGGTGGATAACCGCTCGGACGACGCGGATACCCTCGCCTATCTCGCGACCCTGCCCGGGCGCGGGCTGCGCGTTTTACGCTACGACAAGCCCTTCAATTTTTCCGCCATCAACAATTTCGCGGTGGCGCAGTGTGACAGCGACATGCTGGTGCTGCTCAACAACGACACCGAAGTCTGCAATGGCGACTGGCTGCGGGAGATGATCGCGCAGGCCTCCAGGCCGGGCATCGGCGCCGTCGGCGCAAAACTGTTCTACGCCGAGGACCGCATCCAGCATGCCGGCGTCCTGCTCGGCGTCGGCCTCGACCGGGTGGCGGCTCATGCCTTCAAGGGGGCGCACAAGGACGAGGTGGGCATGCTGGCGCGCACCCGCCTGTTGCAGGCCTATCACGCGGTGACCGGCGCCTGTCTCGCGGTGGCCCGGGACAAGTACCTGGAGGTCGGTGGCCTCGACGAGGAACACCTCACCGTCGCCTTCAATGACGTGGATTTCTGCCTGCGGCTGGAGGAAAAAGGCTATACCAACCTGTGGACGCCCTACGCCCAGCTCTACCACTTCGAATCCTATTCGCGCGGCTATGACAACAGCGGTGAGAAACGCGAACGCTTCGTCCGCGAGCGGGATTACCTGAAGGCGCGCTGGCCGGGGAGTTTCGACAGGGACAACTACTACAATCCCAACCTGAGCCTGGATTTCGACAATTTCAGCCTGGCCTGGCCGCCGCGGGAAGGCTAGCCGCGGGCTCAGGCGGCGCGGGGCAGCAGCGCGCTGATGGCGTCCCAGTTGTTGTCCACCAGGGAAAAATAGGTGTCGCGTTCGCTGGGGATATCGCTGTAGGGCAGTTCCCGGTACTGGTCGATGATGGCTGCCAGATTGTCGCGCAGGTGGCTGGACGCCGGGTCCAGTCCGGTTACCAGGGCCAGGCCGCAGGGCCGGCAGGGGATCACCCGAACTTGCAGGTCGGGGCGCTCGCGCAGCAGGCAGGGGACGATTTTCCAGACATCCCCGGACCAGAAATTGGTTTCCCGCTCGCGCCGGGCGGTCAGTTCCGACACCGGAAAGCAGTCGTGGATCAACACCACGGTAGCGGGGTTGGCGAAACGCTCGATGTTGACGAAATCCTTCAGGGCTTGTTCGAAGAGATGCAGGCCGTCGATAAACGCCAGGTCGAGCCGCTCGCTGCGCAGTTCCTCGAACAGGTCGTAGCGCTCGAAGAAGTGGTCGCTGGTGCAGGGAAACAGGCGCGCCCGGGCTGCGATGTCGGCCTCGATGCGGAACGCAGGGTCGATGCCGACCGCATTGGTCTGTGCGCCGGCCAGCGCCATGGACATGCCCTTGCTGACGCCGATTTCCACGTAGGTTTGCGGTTGCAGTTGTGCGTGCAGGCGGCGCAGGACCTGCTTGTAGCCGGCGCCGGGCATCATCGCCTGGGCCATGGCGCCGATACACTCGGGATTGGCGGGCTCGGCTGCCAGCGCCTGTGCCGCGAGTGGGGCGGCTTCGCTGAAGCGCTCTTCAACGATCAGTGACTGTGCCTGTTGCAGCAGTGCGCTGGTTTCGGCGTTCAGTGGGTGTGCGTCGTTCATTGCCGGGGTGTCCGCTTGGCCTGTTTCTGCAGGATCTTTCCTTCCAGACCCAGCGGGCGATTTTAGCCCGGAAATTTGCCTGCTTACCAGCGAGATACCATATAGGTAATGCTCCGGGATGGCTCCTGGTGAGCGGGACGGCCCGCCGAGCGCGAACCGGCATTTCCCTGCTGGAACACGTCAAAAAGCGCACATCCATGTGCAGACTCGGGTGGCGACATCCATGTCGCCACACGGTTCCAGCAGGGAAATGCCGATTCACACTCTACCTGTTGCACACGATTCTCAGGCCGCCTTGTTTGCTTTGGTGGATTGAAAGAGGTGCTGCCTGGCATGTTTCGCCGCCTCGGTTTACTGGTATGCTGCCTTCCGAAATAATCATTGAAAACCCGTGTTGCTGCACTCTCGAATGCCCCTGCCCCGCATCACCCACATCCTGCTTTTACTGGCCGGCACCGGTCTGGCCGGCTGTGGTGAGCCGGGTCCCCCGCCCTCCGCTGGGGCCGCCGTCACAGCGCAGGTAAACAACCTCGCCCCGCTGCTATCACCCCAGGGTGGGCGCATCGCCGATGCCCTGCTTGAGGTCAGTACCCTGGACGGGCAGGTTGTCCTCGCCGGCAGGGGCTGGGACGCCGCGGGAGAACCTCTCGATATCGACGTGGCCGGAGGCTTGCCCGAGGGGCGGCTCTGTCGCCTGCGGGCCAGTGGCGGCGAACTGCTGCCGGCAGGGGGGGAGGGCGCGGCGCTACCCAACGATACCGCCCCGGAGAACCTCGTGCCCTGTACGAGCCTGCAGCGGGCCGCCCGCGAGCCTGGCGTGTCACGGGGGAGTGGTATCGCGCTGAATGCGCTGAGTTCGACGCTACTGGATATGCTGCGCCAGCGGCAGCCGTTGGCCGCTTACGGGGACCGTTTGGAGGTACTGCTGGACACTGTGGCGGAAGCGCTGGCGCCGCCGCAGGCGCGGGATTTCGACGGCGATGGCACGATCTCCCAGCAGGAGTTCAGCCAGCAGAGTCCGGCGGTCTATGGGGCGCTGTCGCTACCGCGGGTGATCGAGCGGGCAAACCAGGTGCTGGACAGCCAGTTGGCGTCGCTGCCGGCTGCCGGCAAGCGGCCCAATATCGTGCTGATCGTCGCCGACGATGTCGGCTATGGTGACGTGGGCGCCTATGCCGGTGACCGGGGTGACATTGCGACACCGGGTATCGACCGGATTGCGTCACAGGGCGCGCGGCTGACCAGTTTCCATGTGCAACCGGTGTGTGCGGCGACCCGGGCCGCGCTTCTGAGCGGCAGGTACCAGCACGATTTTTCCCTGCGGGGTGCCGGCGGCCCGGCGCGGGCGGGTATCCCGCGTGAACTCACCCTGCTGCCGGAGATGCTGCAGCGCCGCGGTTATGCCACCGGGGCTTTCGGCAAGTGGCACCTGTCGGATCGCGAGGGCTTTACGCCCCCGGATCGCGGTTTCCACGAATGGCTGGGCTTCACCGGTGGGGCACTTCCCTACACTGCGCAGCTGCGCGAGCGCTACGCCGCGCGCTTTCCCCTGTACCGCAACGGCGAACTGCTGGACGGCGCCGGCGGTCATGCCACCGACCTTTTTGCGGATGCGGCCATTGATTTCATGGGCCGCCACCGGCAGCAGCCCTTCTTCCTTTACCTGGCTTTCAACGCGGCCCACACACCGCTGTGGAGCGAGGCGCGGCCGCGCTTTTCCGCGCGCGAGGACTGGTTGCGGCGGGTGCAGGACCAGGGTATCAGCGGGCCGCGCCAGCAGGATTATGCGGCGCTGGTACAGCACATGGATGCGCGGATTGGCGACCTGCTGGACCGGCTGGATGCGCTGGGCATCGCCGACGACACCCTGCTGTTTTTCCTCAGCGACAATGGCGCCGACGTCTCGGTGCATGAGAGCGCCGAGCGACCGGTGGGCAGCAACGGCAGCCTGCGCGGCGGCAAGGGATCGGTCTACGAGGGCGGCCTGCGGGTGCCGATGGTGGCTCGTTGGCCGGGCCATATCCCGCCGGGGCTGGTGGTCGATGCCTTTACTTCCGCGGTCGACCTCTGGCCCAGCGTCCGCGACGCGGTGGGCATCGACCCGCACTATACCGGCAGTGAGCTGCCCCTGGCCGGCCACTCCCTGTTGCCCCTGATGGGCGGCGTCGCCAGCGGGACGCCGCCGGCGCGCGAGGACTGGTTCGTATTCCCGGTATCCGGGCTGGCGGTGGTACATCCGCCCTGGAAGCTGGTACTCGACAGCCAGGGCCAGCGCAGCCTCTACAACCTGCAACAGGATCCGCAGGAGCAGGTCGACCGGGCCGCGGAGCAGCCGCAGCTGATGGAAACACTGGGCCGGCGTATCGATGCCTATCTCGACAGGGAGCTGGAGTGAGCGAGCCGTATTTTCCGCGGCGCGGGGCGCCCGGGCCATGAAGTTCGCCTATCGCCCCGAAATCGATGGCCTGCGCGCGGTTTCCATCCTGCTGGTCGTCGTGTTTCACGCCTTTCCCGCCCTGTTGCCCGGCGGATTTATCGGCGTGGATGTATTCTTCGTGATTTCCGGCTACCTGATCACCCGCATCCTGGTGGGCGACCTGGCGGCGGGGCGCTGGTCGCTGGCGCAATTTTACGCGCGCCGTATCCGGCGCCTGCTGCCCGCCCTGGTGGTGGTGATGCTCAGCAGCATGCTGCTGGGCTGGTGGGTGCTGCTGCCCGACGAGCTCGCCCTGCTGGGGCGGCAGGTCGCGGCGGCGTCGGTATTCCTGCCCAACGTGCTGTTCTGGACGGAAAGTGGCTATTTCGATGCCGAGGCCGGCCTCAAGCCGCTGCTGCACCTGTGGTCGCTGGGGGTGGAGGAGCAGTTCTACCTGCTCTGGCCCGCCACTGTCCTGCTGGCGGCGCACTGGCGCTGGCGCCTGCCGCTGGTGACGGTCTCCCTGCTGCTGGTCTCGCTGGGGGCCTGCCTCTACCTCACTCCGCGGGACGCCTCCGCCGCGTTTTACCTGCCTTTCTTCCGCGCCTGGGAGCTCTGCCTGGGCGCCCTGCTGGTCTGGTTGCCCGGCGGCGGGTTGCGGCGGGCGGGCAGCGAGGCGCTGGTCCTGGCGGGGCTGGCATTGTTGGTCGCCGCGGCCTTCCTGATCGACAAGGGAACCCGCTTCCCGGGGGCGGCGGCGCTGGCGCCGGCACTTGCAGCCGCGGCTCTGCTCTACGCCGGCAGCGGCGCCGCCCTCAGCCGCGCCCTGCTGGCCAACCCCCTGATGACCGGGCTGGGACGAATCAGTTACCCGCTGTACCTGTGGCACTGGCCGCTGCTGGCGCTGGCGCGCATGATCGAGGGCGAAGAGGTGCCGTTACGGTTGCGCCTGACGATCGTGGCGCTGAGCCTGCTCCTCGCCGGGCTGACCTGGCGCTGCCTGGAGCGTCCCCTGCAGGCCAGCCGTTCCCGCTGGCTGCCCGCGGGTCTCATGGTCCTGCTGCTGGCCAGCGGCGGGATCGGTTACTGGATCGATGCGGGGGACGGTTTCCCCCAGCGGATCGAGCGTTTTCGCGAGCAGGCGCAGGCGCTGCAGGAGCGGGAATCCCTGGCGGCAGACTGTGCCCGGGCGCTGGGCCTGCCGCCGGCCTGTGACCGGACCGCGACCGATACGCGCATCGCGGTTCTCGGCGACAGCCATTCCAATAACCTGTTCTACGCCCTGGCCCATCGCTTCGCCGGGGAAGGTGGCGTCCTGCGCCTCGGGCGGGGGGGCTGCCCGCCCCTGCTGGGGGTGGAGACCCGCCGCGACGGCGCCCCCGACACCTGCAGGGAGGTGGTGGCGGCGCACGTCGACTTCGCGGCCCGGGCGGCGGGTATCGAGACGGTCTACCTGGTTTCCATGTCGCGCTATGTGCAGCCCGGCGAGCAGCGCTACCGCCTGCGGGTGCCCGGGCATCCCGACCTGGCGGCCAACGGCGATGCCTACCGGTTCGGCCTGCAGGCAACCATCGACCGCCTGCGCGCCGCCGGCAAGCAGGTGGTGCTGGTGTTCGACTGGCCCGGGGTGGTCTTCGACCCCCGCAGTTGCGTGGAATTGCGCCCGTTCCGCTTCTCCGGCGGGGTGCGCGAGGAGTGCAGTATTCCGCGCCGGCAGTTCCTCGCCGACCAGTCCGCCTACCGCGACCTGCTGGCGGGGGTCCTGAGCGACAACCCCGACCTGGCCTGGTGGGATGCCGCGGCGCCGTTTTGCGATGAGCAGACCTGCTGGATCCGCAAGGACGATGTGATGTGGTACCGGGACACCAATCACCTGTCCCCGGCGGGCAACCGGCATCTCGGTGACAACTGGCGCCTGCAGCGGGGTGCTCCGCCCGGGTGACGGGGCCTTCGCCATCGATCTTGGGCTCCGTTCTGGCAGATAAGCGAAATATGCACGGCGGCATGGCGCTGGACAGGCCCGCGCGCTTCACCTAAAATTTGCGCCCAGATTTGCACCTGCCCGATTTGCGCGTCGGGCCACGTGTGTCCCTGTGAAAACCAAGGCCGAATTTATGTAAACAGGCGAGATGTGGTTCCCCATCTCGCCTGTTTGCGAGCGCGCGAGCCAGCGGTTTTCCATGCGTTCGAGATGGAGGTTTCGCTTGTCCAATCCGGCTATCCTGGTCCTTGAAGATGGCAGTATTTTCAGAGGACTGGCCATTGGAGCCAGCGGCTCCACCGTTGGCGAGGTCGTGTTCAATACGGCCATGACCGGTTACCAGGAGATCCTCACCGACCCCTCCTACGCGCGCCAGATCGTTACCCTGACCTACCCTCACATCGGCAATACCGGCACCAACGCCGAGGACGAAGAGTCCAGCGGCGTGTGGGCGGCGGGGCTGGTCATCCGCGACCTGCCCCTGCTGGCCAGCAACTACCGCAACCAGCAGAGCCTGCAGGACTACCTGGTCGAGCGCGGCGTGGTGGCCATCGCCGAGATCGATACCCGCCGCCTCACCCGCATCCTGCGCGACAAGGGCGCCCAGAACGGCTGCATCATGGCCGGCGCGGACATCGACGAGGCGAAGGCGCTGCAACTGGCCCAGGGCTTCGGCGGGCTCAAGGGCCTGGACCTGGCGAAGGAAGTCACCGTCGACACCGCCTACGAGTGGCTGGAGGGCAGCTGGGTGCTGGGCGAGGGCTATACCGCCCGCGAAGCGTCTGAGCAGAAATACCATGTCGTCGCCTACGACTACGGCGTCAAGCGCAACATCCTGCGCATGCTGGTGGACCGCGGCTGCCGCCTCACGGTAGTGCCCGCGCAGACCCCCGCGGCCGAGGTGCTGGCCATGAACCCCGACGGCGTCTTCCTCTCCAACGGCCCGGGCGACCCGGAGCCCTGTGACTACGCCATCCGGGCGATCTCGGAAATCCTTGAAACCGACATCCCGGTCTTCGGCATCTGCCTCGGCCACCAACTGCTGGCCCTGGCCTCCGGGGCGAAAACCGTGAAGATGAAGTTCGGCCACCACGGCGCCAACCACCCGGTGCAGAACCTGGACGACGGCACGGTGCTGATCACCAGCCAGAACCACGGTTTCGCCGCCGATGAAGCCAGCCTGCCGGCCAACCTGCGCACCACCCACCGCTCGCTGTTCGACGGCAGCCTGCAGGGTATCCACCGCACCGACAAGCCCGCCTTCAGCTTCCAGGGCCACCCGGAGGCGAGCCCGGGGCCGCACGATGCCGCCCCCCTGTTTGACCACTTTATTGAACTGATGGACGCCCGCGCCGGAGCCTGAGTGACCTATGCCAAAGAGAACTGACATCCAGAGTATCCTCATCCTCGGCGCCGGTCCCATCGTGATCGGCCAGGCCTGCGAATTCGACTACTCCGGCGCCCAGGCCTGCAAGGCCCTGCGCGAAGAGGGTTACCGGGTCATCCTGGTGAATTCCAACCCCGCCACCATCATGACCGACCCGGCGATGGCCGACGCCACCTACATCGAACCCATCGAGTGGCGCACCGTGGGCCGTATTATCGAGCAGGAGCGCCCGGACGCGCTGCTGCCGACCATGGGCGGCCAGACCGCGCTGAACTGCGCCCTCGACCTGGCCAAGCACGGTATCCTCGAAAAGTTCGGCGTGGAGATGATAGGCGCCACCAAGGAGGCCATCGACAAGGCGGAGGACCGCCAGTTGTTCGACAAGGCCATGAAGCGCATCGGCCTGGAAACCCCCCGCGCCTCCACCGCCCACAGCATGGAGGAAGCCTTCCAGGTGCTGGACAGCATCGGCTTCCCCTGCATCATCCGCCCCTCGTTCACCATGGGCGGCTCCGGCGGCGGTATCGCCTACAACCGCGATGAGTTCGAGGAGATCTGTACCCGCGGGCTGGACCTGTCACCGACCAAGGAACTGCTCATCGACGAGTCCCTGATCGGCTGGAAAGAGTACGAGATGGAGGTGGTCCGCGACAAAAACGACAACTGCATCATCGTCTGCTCGATCGAGAACTTCGACGCCATGGGCGTGCACACCGGCGACTCCATCACCGTCGCCCCCGCACAGACCCTCACCGACAAGGAATACCAGATCATGCGCGACGCCTCGCTGGCGGTGCTGCGCGAGATCGGCGTGGAGACCGGCGGTTCCAACGTGCAGTTCGGCCAGTGCCCGCAAACCGGCCGCATGGTGGTCATCGAAATGAACCCGCGGGTGTCGCGCTCCTCGGCGCTGGCTTCCAAGGCCACCGGCTTCCCGATCGCCAAGGTGGCGGCCAAGCTGGCGGTGGGCTACACCCTCGACGAACTGCAGAACGACATCACCGGCGGCGCCACCCCGGCCTCCTTCGAGCCGGCCATCGACTACGTGGTGACCAAGATCCCGCGTTTTGCCTTCGAGAAATTCAAGGGCGCCAATGCCCGCCTGACCACCCAGATGAAATCCGTGGGCGAGGTCATGGCGATCGGCCGCACCTTCCAGGAATCCGTGCAGAAAGCCCTGCGCGGGCTGGAAGTGGGCTCCGCAGGTTTCGAGCACAAGATCGACGTGGACGACCCGGACCTGCGCGACGACCTGCTCTCGGAGCTGATCAACCCCGGCCCCGAGCGCATCTGGTACATCGCCGATGCCTTCCGTGCGCAAATGAGCATCGATGAAGTCTACAAGCTGACCGGCGTCGACCCCTGGTTCCTGGTGCAAATCGAGGACATCGTGCGCACCGAGGACGCGCTCAAAGCCATCGAGCTGGCCAATATCGGCGCCGAGCAGATGTTCCGCCTGAAGCGCAAGGGTTTCTCCGACGAGCGCCTCGCCGTGTTGCTGGCCTCCACCGAGGCCGAAGTGCGCGCCCACCGCCAGTCCCTGGATATCCGCCCGGTCTACAAGAGGGTGGATACCTGTGCCGCGGAATTCGCGTCCAGCACCGCCTACATGTACTCCACCTACGAGGAAGAGTGCGAGGCGGCGCCGTCCCAGCGCGACAAGATCCTGGTGCTCGGCGGCGGTCCCAACCGCATCGGCCAGGGCATCGAGTTCGACTACTGCTGTGTACACGCAGTGCTCGCCATGGCTGCAGACGGTTACGAGACCATCATGGTCAACTGCAACCCGGAGACCGTCTCCACCGACTACGATACCTCCGACCGCCTCTACTTCGAGCCGGTGACCCTGGAGGATGTGCTGGCAATCGTCGAACTGGAAAAACCCAAGGGCGTGATCGTGCAGTTCGGCGGCCAGACCCCGCTGAAACTGGCCCGGGCCCTGGAAGCCGCCGGCGTGCCGATCATCGGCACCACTCCGGACGCCATCGACCGCGCCGAGGACCGCGAGCGCTTCCAGCAGATGATCCAGAAGCTCGGCCTCAAGCAGCCCGCCAACACCATCGTGCGCAGTGTCGACGAGGCGGTGGAAGCGGCCGCAGCCATCGGCTACCCGCTGGTGGTGCGCCCCTCCTACGTGCTCGGCGGCCGGGCGATGGAAATCGTCTACCGCGAAGAGGACCTGCTGCGCTACATGACCCACGCGGTGAAGGCCTCCGACGACGCGCCGGTGCTGCTCGACTCCTTCCTTTCCGCCGCGGTGGAAGTGGATATCGACGCGGTCAGCGACGGCCAGCAGGTGGTGATCGGCGCGATCATGCAGCACATCGAACAGGCCGGCGTGCACTCCGGCGACTCCGCCTGTTCCCTGCCGCCCTACAGCCTGGACCCGGCGGTGCAGGACGAGATGCGCGAACAGGTCCGCAAAATGGCCCTGGAGCTCGGCGTGGTCGGCCTGATGAACGTGCAGCTGGCCTGGCAGGACAACGAGATCTACGTGATCGAGGTCAACCCGCGCGCCTCGCGCACCGTGCCCTTCGTGTCCAAGTGCATCGGCGTATCGCTGGCCCAGGTCGCCGCGCGCTGCATGGCCGGCCAGAGCCTGGCCTCCCAGGGCGTGGAAAAGGAAGTGGTACCGCCCTACTACAGCGTCAAGGAAGCCGTGCTGCCCTTCAATAAATTCCCCGGTGTCGACCCCATCCTCGGCCCGGAAATGCGCTCCACCGGTGAGGTCATGGGCGTCGGCGACAGTTTTGCGGTCGCTTTCGCCAAAGCCCAGCTCGGTGCCGGCGAGGCACCGCCCACCGGCGGCACCGCCCTGATCAGCGTGCGCGATGTAGACAAGCCCGGTGCGGTGAAAGTGGCGCAGCAACTGGTGGAGCTTGGCTTCAAGCTGGCCGCCACCGGCGGCACCGCCGCGGCGCTGGAGGCTGCCGGCCTCGAGGTGCGCCGGGTCAACAAGGTGCTGGAAGGGCGCCCGCACATCGTCGACATGATCAAGAACGACGAGGCGGATCTCATCATCAATACCACCGACGGTCGCCGCGCTATCGAAGACTCAGCGCCGATCCGCGCCAGTGCCGAAGCGCACCGGGTTTACTACACCACCACGCTGGCCGCCGCCGAAGCGGTGGCGCTGTCGTTGCGCGAGGAAGTGGATAAAAAAGTACGCAGGCTGCAGGACCTGCACAGGAGTATCAGCGCATGAACAAGGAGCCGATGACCAAAACCGGCGAGGCCGCCCTGCGGCAGGAGCTGGAGCGGTTGAAGAAAGTGGAGCGCCCGCGCATCGTCGCGGCCATCGCCGAGGCCCGCGAGCACGGCGACCTCAAGGAGAACGCCGAGTACCATGCCGCCCGCGAACAGCAGAGCTTCGCCGAGGGCCGGATCATGGAGATCGAGAGCAAGCTGGCCGGCGCCCAGGTGATTGACGTGACCACCATCGCCAAGACCGGGCGGGTGATCTTCGGTGTTACTGTCGACCTGATCAACGTCAATACCGATGAAACCCGTACCTACCGCATCGTCGGCGAGGACGAGGCGGACGTGAAGAAAAACCTGATTTCCATCGGTTCGCCCATCGCCCGCGCCCTGATCGGCAAGGAAGAGGGTGACGTCGTCGTGGTGCGCGCACCGGGCGGCGACATCGAATACGAGATCGACCAGGTCCACCACATCTAGTTCCAGTCCCGGGCCCCTCCACCCGCGCCGGGGCCCGCGGTTACTCCATCAGGCTTTCCTTCAGTGCGCGCCAGCCGGCGCGGCTGGAATTCCGGTTCAGGCAGCGAAACTCACTGGCCACCAGGCTGCGCTCGCGCAACAGCCGGCGCAGGACATCCACCGGCAGTTCCAACTGGACCCGCTGGGTCAACTGCTGTTCCGGTAGCGGCTTGCCCATGCTTCAATGCAACGGCGCCGCGCCGCGGTACGCCATGTTTCCCGAGGCTCCGGGCACCGCAGTTTGTCCCGCCTGCAGCAGGCGCTGGCAGGCATCCAGCACCGCAGTGCGTTCCACCCCCCGCAGCAGCAACTGCTCCATCCGCGCGATTGCCGCGGCCGCCATGTTGCGCGCTCCGTCGTGTTCCCCAAGGCGTTGCAGCATATCCACCAGCAGCGTGCAGGACTCGGTAAAGCGGCGAATGTCCAACGCCCCGGGGCGCGCCGGGCGTCCCAGCAGGATGCCCGCGGTTTCGAAGGCGGCGCCCGCATGCCGGGCGGCGTCCAGGTAATCCTGCTCCTCCGCCAGCTCCTGCCCGCGCTGCTGGCTGCGCAGCCACAGACTGTTAGCGGCGAGGGGGTTGTCCTTCAGCCAGGCGCGGTGAGTGGCGCATAGGAAGCGCATTTTGTGCATGTGTGACCCTCATACCCAATGAATCGTTGATTTATGAGAATCATTATCATTTGCGTTTGATGCCTTGTCCAGACGCCAGCGAGAGTTTTTTGCCACGAGGGTGAGCAGGGCTGAAAGGGGCGCCCCGACACGTGGTCCACGCCCGGGCCCCGATCCGGCTAGCCCCGTCGGGACTGGAACAGCTGGACCCTGGCGAGGACCAGTTCGGCCACCAGTTCCAGCACCAGTGCGTGATTTTCCCGGCGGACGCCTTCGAGCCCGGTTTCGATAGCCAGGCGCAGGGCGATGTGGTCCTGTGGCGAGAGGCTGTCAGGCAGGTCGACAGCGAAGCAATACTGCTCGCTGTCGTGAATGCGGCTGTAGATGCGGGTGAGTTCGCCGGCGGCGAAATCCATCAGTTCGTCATCGGCGCCGCGGTCGGACAACAGCTGGCGAATGCGGCGATCCAGAAACGCCAGGCCCTGGACCCGGGGCGAAGGGAATTCCAGCAGTTCTCCCATGTGACCTCACAGCGGCAGATACGGCTCCAGTGTAGCGGGGCGCGAGCTGGTGGTAAATCGGGGAACGATTATCGAGATTGGCGTGTTCCCTTAGACCGAGCTGAATCAAAATGACAATCTATTGAGAGCCAGGAAAACGTTCTTGAGTAGCATAGTGCGCTGGTCCACCGGTGTGTTGTCCAGAAGCCGCCTTTTGTTACGGAGTGCATAATCCGGGGATTGGCACTGAAGAGGACTGGATACGGCATCCTGCACCGCGAAAATGTCTGAGGCCATGGATGGCCGAAGCCAAGCTGGCGGGACGCCGCTTTTGCGGTTTTCGGGGTGCAGGATGCCGTGTCCAGGCCGGCGGCAACTCCACCGGCCTAGGGCAAGGCGAGGTGCCCGGCCTATCCCGGAATCTGTAACTGCAATCCGCGGGTTTGGATGGGTCTGCTTACAGAGGGCGCAAGAGGTTGGAAAGCTGCGGATCCGGCTTGCTGTTGCGGCGCAGGACCAGGATCATGTTGCCGATGGCCTGGACCAGCTGCGCCCCGCAGGCCTCGCAGACCGCCTCGGTCGTCGCCGACCGCGCCTCGCGGCTGCCCACGGCCAGCTTGACCTTGATCAGCTCGTGGCGCTCCAGCGCCTGGTCGATTTCCGCGATGACGTTTTCCGTCAGGCCCTTGCCGGCGACCGTCACCACCGGTTTGAGTTTGTGGCCGATGGCGCGCAACTGCTTGCTGTCGGGGGATTTCTGCATGTTCATCGGCAATCCACGTTACAATGGGAAATTCAGGGGGCGCGTATTCTACCCGAGGCGCGCCACCGCGGGAATGACCTCCACTACTATAGACCTGTTGCATGCCGAAGAAGCGATCCTCCAGTAAGGCCTGGCTGAAAGAACACCGGGACGACCCCTACGTCCAGCGCGCCCAGCGCGAGGGTTACCGCAGTCGCGCCTGTTATAAGCTACTGGAATTAAACGAAAAAGACCGCCTTATCCGGCCCGGCATGACGGTCCTCGACCTCGGCAGTGCCCCCGGCGGCTGGTCCCAGGTGGCCGCCGACCTGGTCGGTCACCGCGGCCGCGTGGTCGCCTCGGACATCCTGCCCATGGACAACCTGGCCGGTGTCGAGTTCATTCAGGGTGATTTCACCGACGACGAGGTCTTCGACGCGATACTCGAGGCCGTTGGCGAGACCCCGGTGGACCTCGTGATGTCCGATATGGCCCCCAACATGAGCGGCCTCAACGCGGTCGACCAGCCGCGCGCCATGTACCTGGTGGAGCTGGCCCTTGATCTTGCCCGCCGGGTCCTGCCCCCCGGTGGCACCTTTGTCGCCAAGGTCTTTCACGGCGAGGGTTTCGAGGAGTTGATGCGGGATTGCCGGACCTCCTTCCAGAAGGTACTGACCCGGAAACCGGATGCTTCGCGGCCCCGGTCGCGGGAGGTTTACCTTGTGGCTACTGGGTTCAAAGCTTCTTGAGCCTCTGAGCCTCTGAGCCTCTGAGCCTCTGAGCCTCTGAGCCTCTGAGCTTTGGGGAGAAGGTGTACTTATTGAGGGGGGGGCGGCGCGCGCAGCGGAGATTCCCTGTGGGAACACGCCAAAAAGCGCACGTCCATGTGCAGGCTCGGTCGGCGACGTCCTGTCGCCTCACGGTTCCCACAGGGAATCTCCGCTGCACACGCCTGAGTATCCTGCGACTCCGAGCATTTGCTGGGTTCCTGGGCGTTAGACTTATCGGGATTCGGGATTCGGGATTCGGGATTCGGGATTCGGGATTCGGGATTCGGGATTCACAACAAGCGAGTTGCAGAGTACCCGGCGTTCCAGGGCGCCGAATTCGGGGTCTGGCAGGGCGGTCGGGGCCGTGCGGGACAGGCAGTCTCCACTGGGACCGTGTGGCGACATGGATGTCGCCACCCGAGCCTGCACATGGATGTGCGCTTTTTGGCGTGTCCCAGTGGAGACTGCCTGTTCCGCGCGGCTTGCCACCCAGCCCAGCCCCCAGGCGGCCTGGCATCCAGCCTTGGAGATGAAACTGTAACCAGCCCCACCTTGAAACATGGAGGCAAAGCCCCAACTGTAGTACATTGGCGACTTGCCGATTCCTGAAACTGCGTCCCCCGGGACCCGGTTCCACTTTCCAGCTGCCCACGGCGGAGAACAAACGCCCCGGCAGTGTCTATAATTGAGGAGTAAGGCTGTAGGGTCCGTTGATCCACGCGACTGGCGGCCCCGCCTCCCAAGGTCTGTCCCGAGAGGAAGCAGCGTTGAACGATATGGTCAAAAACCTTTTGCTGTGGTTGGTGATTGCCGCGGTCCTGCTGTCGGTTTTCAACAACTTCAATATGCAGACGCCACCCGAACAGGTGGGCTATTCCGAGTTCGTCCTGGAGGTGAACCGCGACCAGGTCAGCAAGGTGACCGTGGACGGGCTGGTGATCTCCGGCGAGCGCATGGATGGCAGTCGCTTCGAGACCATCCGGCCGATGGTCGAAGACCCCAAGCTGATGGATGACCTGCTGTCCCACAACGTGGTTGTCGAGGGCAAGAAGCCGGAACAGCAGAGCGTCTGGACCCAGTTGCTGGTCGCCTCTTTCCCGATCCTGATCATTATCGCCGTGTTCATGTTCTTCATGCGCCAGATGCAGGGCGGTGGCGGCGGCCGCGGCGGCCCGATGAGCTTTGGCAAGAGCAAGGCCCGCCTGCTGGGTGAGGACCAGATCACCACGACTTTCGCCGATGTCGCCGGTGTCGACGAGGCCAAGGAAGACGTGCAGGAACTGGTCGAGTTCCTGCGCGACCCGAGCAAGTTCCAGAAACTCGGCGGCCGCATTCCCCGCGGCGTGCTGATGGTCGGCCAGCCGGGTACCGGTAAGACGCTGCTGGCGAAAGCCATTGCCGGCGAGGCGAAGGTGCCGTTCTTCTCCATCTCCGGTTCCGATTTCGTCGAGATGTTCGTCGGTGTGGGCGCCTCCCGGGTGCGCGACATGTTCGACCAGGCCAAGAAGCAGTCGCCCTGTATCATCTTTATCGATGAGATCGACGCGGTCGGTCGTCACCGCGGCGCCGGTCTCGGCGGCGGTCACGACGAGCGCGAGCAGACCCTGAACCAGCTGCTGGTGGAAATGGACGGTTTCGAGGTCAATGACGGCGTGATCGTCATCGCTGCCACCAACCGCCCGGACGTCCTCGACCCGGCGCTGCTGCGCCCCGGCCGTTTCGACCGCCAGGTGGTCGTGGGCCTGCCGGATATCCGCGGCCGCGAGCAGATTCTCAAGGTGCACATGCGCAAGGTGCCGCTGGGCGAAGACGTGGAGCCTTCGCGGATTGCCCGCGGTACCCCCGGTTTCTCCGGGGCGGACCTGGCCAACCTGGTCAACGAGGCGGCCCTGTTCGCCGCCCGCGCCAGCCTGCGCATCGTCGGCATGCAGCAGTTCGAACTGGCGAAAGACAAGATCATGATGGGCGCCGAGCGCCGCTCCATGGTCATGTCCGAGGACGAGAAGCGCAATACCGCCTACCACGAGGCCGGCCACGCGATCGTCGGGCGCCTGATGCCCGAGCACGACCCGGTCTACAAGGTGAGCATCATCCCCCGCGGCCGCGCCCTCGGCGTCACCATGTTCCTGCCCGAGGAAGACCGCTACAGCCACAGCCGCCGGCACATCATCAGCCAGGTCTGCAGCTTGTTTGGCGGGCGTATCGCCGAGGAGATGACCCTCGGCCCGGACGGGATTACCACCGGGGCCTCCAATGACATCAAGCGGGCCACCGAGATCGCCCGCAAGATGGTCACCCAGTGGGGTCTCTCCGAGAAAATGGGCCCGCTGATGTACGACGAGGGCGGTGAGGAAGTGTTCCTCGGCCGCTCCGCCGCGAATCCGCACCAGGGCATTTCCGATGAGACCGCGACCCAGATCGACAAGGAAGTGCGGCGCATCATCGACGAGTGCTACAGCGCCGCCAGCCGGCTGCTGGAAGAAAACATCGACAAGCTGCACACGATGGCGGACGCCCTGATGCAGTACGAGACCATCGACGCGGAACAGATCGAGGACATCATGTCCGGTCGTACCCCGCGCCCGCCCTCCGACTGGGGTGGTAATACCGGTGGTGGTTCCAGCGCGAGGCTGGACGAGGAAAAACCGGAGGCATCGCCGGGCAGCCCCATCGGTGGCCCCGCCGGCGAACACTGAGTTCCCCTTGCAAACCGTAACACTGCCCGCCCGGACGCTGGATTGCGCCGGGCGCGGCCTCGATCTGTCCCGTCCCCGGGTCATGGGGATTCTCAATACCACGCCCGACTCCTTCTCCGACGGCGGCAGTCTCTATCGCGCCGGCCGTCTCGATCTCGATAATGCCCTGCGGCGGGCTGCGGCTATGGTCGCCGCCGGCGCCGCATTGCTGGATATCGGCGGTGAATCCACCCGCCCGGGCGCCGCACCGGTGGGTGAGGCCGAAGAGCTGGACCGGGTGGTCCCGCTGGTCGAGCGGATCGCGGCGGAGCTGGATGTGATCATTTCCGTGGACACCAGTACCCCGGCGGTGATCCGCGAGTCCGCGGCGTGTGGCGCCGGGCTGGTCAACGATGTGCGGGCCCTGCAGCGCCCCGGCGCGCTGGAGGCCGCCGCGGCCAGCGGTCTGCCGGTCTGTCTCATGCACATGCGCGGCGAGCCCGGCAACATGCAACTGGACCCGCAGTATGCGGACGTGGTGGCGGATGTCGCGGACTTCCTCGAATCCCGGGCCGCACTGTGCGCGGCGGCCGGCATTCCCCGCGAAAAAATAGTGCTCGACCCCGGTTTTGGCTTTGGCAAGAGCCTGCAGCATAATCTCGAACTGTTGCGCGAATTGCCGCGCCTGGCGGCGCTCGGGCTGCCCCTGCTGGTGGGGCTCTCGCGCAAGTCGGTTATCGGCAAGCTGATTGGCAGGGAAGTGCACGAACGGCTGCCGGCCAGCCTGTCCCTGGCGGTGCTGGCCGCCGAGCGCGGCGCGTCGATCATCCGCTGCCACGATGTCGCCGAGACCTGCGATGCGCTGGCGATGTATACCGCGCTGCTGGAACAAGAACCAAGAAGATGACTATGGCTAAACGTTATTTTGGTACCGACGGCATTCGCGGTGCCGTCGGTGAGGGAGCAATCACTCCGGACTTCATGTTGCGGCTCGGCTGGGCCTGCGGCCGGGTGTTTGCGCGCCAGCCCGGAGTCAAGGGCCGCTGCCTGGTAATCATCGGCAAGGACACCCGGGTCTCGGGCTACATGTTCGAGTCCGCGCTCGAGGCCGGGCTGGTGGCCGCCGGGGTCGACGTGAAGTTGCTCGGTCCCATGCCGACTCCGGCAGTAGCGCTGATGACCCGCACCTTTGGGGCGAACGCCGGTATCGTGATCAGCGCTTCCCACAATCCCTTCCAGGACAACGGCATCAAGTTTTTCAATGCCGTGGGTAGCAAGTTGCCGGACGAGCTGGAGCACGCCATCGAGGCGGAGCTTGAACTTGGTCTGCAGACCGTCGGTTCACGGGAAATCGGCAAGGTGGTGCGGGTGGTGGACGCCGCCGGGCGCTACATCGAATTCTGCAAGTCGACGGTGCCGGAGAGTTTCAGCCTGCGCGGACTGCGTATCGCGGTGGATTGCGCCCACGGCGCCACCTATCACATCGCCCCCAGTGTGTTCAGCGAGCTCGGTGCTGAAGTGATCAGCATGGGCGTGCAGCCCGACGGTTTCAACATCAATGAAGGTGTCGGCTCCACCGATACCGCAGCCCTGGCGCGGTTAGTGGTCGAACGCGAGGCGGATCTGGGTATCGCCTTCGATGGCGACGGCGACCGGGTTCTGTTTATCGATGCGCAGGGCGAGCTGGTCGATGGTGACGAACTGCTCTATATCATCGCCATGCAGCGCCTGCAGGATGGCCATCGGGACGCCGGGGTGGTGGGCACCCTGATGTCCAACCTCGGCCTGGAACTGGCGCTGCGCGCCGCCGGGCTGGAATTCTTCCGCGCCAAAGTGGGCGACCGCTATGTCAAGGAGGCAATGGAGGAGCGCGGCTGGCTGCTCGGCGGTGAATCCTCCGGGCATATCATCTGCAGCGATGTGGTCACCACCGGCGACGGCATCGTAGCTGCCCTGCAGGTGTTGAGCGCGGTGAGCGATAGCCGCAAGCCCCTGGCCGAGTTGCGGCGGGGGATGCGCAAGCTGCCCCAGGTCATGATCAATGTTCCCACCGGCAGCGGCGTCCAGTTCGAGGGCAATGCGGCGCTGCAGGCCGCGGTGAGCCGGGTGGAGGCGGATCTCGGCGACCGTGGCCGGGTGCTGTTGCGCCCCTCCGGTACCGAGCCGGTGGTGCGGGTGATGGTGGAAGGTGAGGACGAAGTGCAGGTTCGCCGCAACTGCGAGCAACTGGCCGCGGAAGTGGAACAGATTCTTGGTTAATTTTGGCGGCTTGCCTGTACCGGCCTTCTTGGGTAAGATTGCCGCCGCTTTTTTGGCCCGGAGGTAATATGCGTCGACCCATGGTTGCGGGTAACTGGAAGATGCACGGTTCGCGGGCCAGCGTCGGGCAATTGCTCGATGAACTCCTGCGGTCCGCAACACCGCCGGAGGTCGACGTCGCAGTGTGTCCCGTGTTTGTGCACCTGAGCCAGGCGATTTCCACTTGCCAGGGCAGTGCGTTGAGTGTCGGCGCGCAGGATTGCAGTACCCATGAGTCCGGTGCCTATACCGGCGATGTCGCAGCCCGGATGCTGGCGGACCTCGGCTGCGAGTGGGTGATTCTCGGGCATTCCGAGCGCCGTGCCGGCCACACCGAAAGCGATGGCCTGATTGCGCAAAAGCTCCAGGCGGCCGCCGCCGCGGGCTTGAAGCCCATACTCTGTGTGGGTGAAACGCAGGCAGAGCGAGAGGCGGGCAGGGCTGGGGCAGTAGTCGCCGGGCAGCTGCGCGGTGCGCTCGAAGGGCGTGACAAGCCAGTTGGCCTGGTCGTGGCATATGAACCGGTCTGGGCGATCGGTACCGGCCTGACGGCTACGCCGGAGCAGGCGCAGGAAATGCATCGCTTTATCCGCGATGAGCTGGCGGCACTGGATGGCCTGGATGCAGCTGCGACCCGTATCCTGTACGGTGGCAGTGTGAAGCCGGGCAATGCCGGGGAACTCTTCGGCCAGCCGGATATCGACGGCGGTTTGATTGGTGGTGCTTCCCTGGTCGCCGCGGATTTCCTGGATATCGTCGCTGCGGCGGCGTAAACGAATTGAACGCTCCCCAGAGGAGCTGGACTGAAAATGCTTCAGATAGTTTTGGTGGTACACCTGCTGGTCGCGCTGGCCATTATCGGCCTGATCATGATGCAGCAGGGCAAGGGTGCCGACATGGGCGCCTCCTTCGGTGCCGGTGCGTCGCAAACCCTGTTCGGTTCATCGGGTAGCGGCAACGCGCTGACCCGCGCCACGTCCTGGCTGGTGGCGGTGTTTTTCGCTACCAGTTTTGGCCTGGCGGTGCTGGCGAATCAATCTTCTGCGCCGGTTGATGATTTAGGTATTGAATTGCCCGTGTCTGGAGTACAATCTGCGCCCCAGTCAACAAGCGACGAACTGCCGGTAGTGGAGGACGAAATTCCCGCTGCCAGCAGCGATGAGCCTGCGGGGGATGTTCCCCAACTGGACTGAAGTTTTACGCCGAAGTGGTGGAATTGGTAGACACGCTATCTTGAGGGGGTAGTGGGCAATGCTCGTGCGGGTTCAAGTCCCGCCTTCGGCACCATTAGTATGACGCACGATAGTCCACGCAGTGGAGAGTTCGTGTGGCCCTGGCCGGGCGCGTCAAGTCCCGCCTTCGGCAGTTGCACAAAACAAGGCCCGGTAAAAACCGGGTTTTGTTTTTTTTAACCAGGGAATTCCCGGTTATTGATCCAGATAGATGGTTTTGGATCGCGGTCGTTGGTTTGTCTTCCGGCAAATATTGCAGGTCGGGCGGTGCGGCAAACTTTTCACTGAAATCGCCGAAGAAAATTTCGGTATTTCGGTTGACCCCTGAGGGGGCGGTACCTATAATGCACCACCTCGAATTTGGGGCGCGGAAGAAACTTTAGCCGCAACCCGGGGTGATTGCCGAGGGGCTTTCACATCGAGGTAGTTTTGATGCGGGGTGGAGCAGCCTGGTAGCTCGTCGGGCTCATAACCCGAAGGTCGTCGGTTCAAATCCGGCCCCCGCTACCAACATATCGTCGCACGCTCCGAAACCGCGACGATTATCGGAAAGCCCCTTTATTGGGGCTTTTTCGTACTTGGAGAAAAGGTGCCGGCGTGGCAGGAAAGTCCGAACAGATCCAGCAGATGCTGGAACCGACAGTAGAAGCCCTTGGCTTTGAGTTGTGGGGTGTCGAGTACCTGTCACAGGGCAGGCACAGCGTGTTGCGCCTGTATATAGAGAGCGAAAACGGTGTGAATGTCGACGACTGCGCGGCGGTAAGCGAGCAGGTTAGCGGCATTCTCGATGTGGAGGATCCCATCACCGGTGAGTACACCCTCGAGGTTTCCTCCCCGGGCATGGATCGCCTGCTGTTCAAGTTGCAACAATACCCGGCATATGTTGGGGAGATTATCGACCTGCGCCTGCGCAGTCCCTTCGAGGGGCGACGCAGGTTCAGGGGTGTACTGAAAGGCATAGAGGGCGAGGACGTGGTAGTCCAGGTTGACGACCACGAATACCTTCTGCCGCACAGCGCGATCGACAAGGCGCGCGTTGAACCCCGCATCTGAATGCGGCTTGTGAACTGGCGAGGCTAGAGATGAACAAGGAAATTCTGCTGGTAGCGGAAGCTGTTTCCAACGAGAAAGGGGTGTCCGAGGACATCATTTTCGAGGCGATTGAACTCGCCCTGGCGACAGCGACCAAAAAACGCTACGAAGAGGATTCGGATATCGAGGTCGTTATCGACCGCAAGACCGGCGACTACGTGACCAAGCGTCGCTGGCTGGTCGTGCCCGATGACGAGCTGGCGCTGCTGGGCACCCAGTTCACCACCGAGGAAGCGGCGGAGAAAGACACTTCCCTGCAGCCCGGCGACATTTACGAGGAAATCGTGGAAAACGTCGGCTTCGGCCGCATCGCTGCCCAGACTGCCAAGCAGGTGATCGTGCAGCGCGTGCGCGACGCAGAGCGCGCCCAGGTGGTCGAGCAGTATATGGATCGTGTCGGCGAACTGGTCGCCGGTTCGGTCAAGAAAGTCACCCGCGACAATATCATCGTGGACCTCGGCAACAACGCCGAGGGCCTGCTGCCGCGCGGTGAACTGGTCGGCCGCGAGACCTTCCGCGTCAATGACCGCGTGCGCGCCATCCTCAAGGAAATCAGCGCCGAAGCCCGCGGCCCGCAGCTGATTCTCAGCCGCGCCTGCCCGGAAATGCTGATCGAACTGTTCAAGATCGAGGTGCCGGAAATTTCCGAGGGCGTGATCCAGATCCGCGCGGCTGCCCGCGATCCGGGCTCGCGGGCCAAGATCGCGGTCAAGACCAACGACCAGCGCATCGACCCGGTGGGTGCGTGTGTCGGTATGCGCGGTTCACGCGTACAGGCGGTGTCCAACGAACTCGACAACGAGCGCGTGGATATCGTGTTGTGGGACGACAACCCGGCGCAACTGGTGGTGAACGCGATGGCGCCCGCCGAGGTTGAATCCATCGTCATGGATGAAGATTCCGGCACCATGGACGTGGCCGTATCCGAGGATAACCTGGCGCAGGCCATTGGCCGCGCCGGCCAGAACGTCCGCCTCGCCAGCGAGCTGACCCAGTGGACCATCAACGTGATGAGCCTCGAAGATGCAGCCGCCAAGCACGAGGCCGAGGCCGGCCAGGTGATCAGCGTGTTCTGCGAACAGCTCGACGTGGACGAGGAAGTCGCCGAGATCCTGGTGGAAGAAGGTTTCACCACGCTGGAAGAAGTGGCCTATGTGCCGCTGGAAGAAATGACTGCCATCGAAGGCTTCGACGAGGATATCGCCGAGGAACTGCGCGCCCGTGCCAAGGATGCGCTGCTGACCCAGGCGATTGCCTCGGAAGAACAGCTGGGCGCCAACGAGCCCGCCGACGATCTGCTCAACATGGAAGGCATGGACCGCCACCTGGCATTCATCCTGGCCAGCCGCGGCATCGTCACCATGGAAGATCTCGCCGAGCAGGGCGTTGAAGACCTGATGGACATTGAAGACATGACAGAAGAGCGTGCCGGCCAGTTGATTATGACCGCACGTGAACCCTGGTTTGCGGAGTCCGAAAGCTGAGCGACGCCAGCTGGAAGCCAGACACACGCAAACAAGGGTATCGAGGAGAACATAGCATGGCGCAAGTGACAGTACGGCAACTCGCAGAAGTCGTGGGTGCATCCGCCGAACGTCTGCTCACGCAGATGAAAGAGGCGGGGCTACCCCACACCGAGTCGGAAGAAGCCGTGTCTGACGAGGATAAACAGACCCTGCTTGCCTACCTCAAGCGGAGTCACGGGGAGACCACCGAGGCTCCCAAGCGCATCACCCTCAAGCGCAAGACGATCAGCACCCTGAAATCCAGTAGTTCCCAGGGCAAGAAGACCGTAGCGGTGGAAGTGCGCAAGAAGCGCACCTACGTGAAGCGCGATCCGTCCGAGCTGGAGGCTGAGGTGCGCGCGGCGAAGGAGCATGCTGCGGAAGAGCTGCCCGCTGACGAAGACCTGGCGGAGATTGGCGTAGCGGCCGAGGCCGCCGAGGTGGAAACAGTCGAGGCACCGGTCGAGCAGGAAGTCGCAGCTGAAGCACCTGTGGTAGAGCCCGAGCCCGAGTTTGTGCCCGAGCCCGAGCCGGAAGAAGACGAAGACGAAGACATCGATCCAGCGAACATGGATCCCGAAGTCCTGCGCCAGCGCGCGGCCAGGCGCCGGCAGAAAAAAGAAGCCGAGGAAGCGGCTGCGCGCAAGGTAGCGCTCGAAGCGCGCCAGCGCGAGGAAGCCGAGCGCAAGAAATCCGAAGAGGAGGCGCGTGTCGCCAAGGCCGAGAAAGCCCAGGAGACCCTCAAGCGTCCCAAGCGCCTGCACGAGGCGCCGCGTGAGCCAGAGCGTGAACAGTCGCCACGCAAGAAGAAACATGGCCGGCTCGACCGCGCCGAACCGCTCGGGCGCGGCAAGCACCGCGGGCACAACCTGTCGCTGTCCGACCTGGACCGCGCGGAATCAGGTGTCGGCCGTCGTGGTGGGCGCAAGAAACTCAAAGCAGCCCATTCTGAACACGGTAAGCACGGATTCGAAATGCCCACAGAACGAAAAACGATTGAAGTCCAGCTTCCGGAGGCCATTTCGGTCGGCGATCTCGCCCAGCAGATGGCAGTCAAGGCCAGCGTCGTCATCAAGGAACTGATGAAACTGGGCGTCATGGCCACCATCAACCAGATGCTGGACCAGGATACCGCCGCCCTGGTGGTCGAGGAACTGGGCCACTACGTCAGGCTGGTCAGCGCCGACGCCATCGAGGAAAGCCTGGTTGAAACCCTGGCCCAGACCACCGATGAAGGCACGCTGGAATCACGCGCGCCGGTGGTGACCGTGATGGGTCACGTCGACCACGGTAAGACCTCGTTGCTGGACTACATCCGCAAGAGCCACGTGGCCTCCGGCGAAGCCGGCGGGATTACCCAGCACATCGGTGCCTACCACGTGGATACCGGGCACGGCATGATTTCCTTCCTCGACACCCCCGGTCACGCCGCGTTTACCGCCATGCGTGCACGCGGTGCCCGGAGTACCGATATCGTAATCCTGGTAGTGGCCGCCGATGACGGTGTGATGCCGCAGACCGAAGAAGCGGTGCAGCACGCCCGCGCCGCCGGCGTGCCGCTGATTGTCGCGGTCAACAAGATGGACAAGGAGGGCGCCGATCCCGACCGGGTCAAGAATGAACTGGCCGCCAAGGATGTCATCCCCGAAGAGTGGGGTGGCGACACCCAGTTTGTGCCTGTATCGGCGCACACCGGCCAGGGCATCGAGGAACTGCTGGAAGCTGTGCTGCTGCAGGCGGAACTGCTGGAACTGCAGGCGCCGCGGGATGTGCCCGCACAGGGTATCGTCATCGAGTCCCGGCTCGACAAGGGTCGCGGTTCCGTGGCCTCCCTGCTGGTGCAGAGCGGTACCCTGCGCGCCGGCGACATCGTTCTCGCCGGCCTGCAGTATGGCCGCGTGCGTGCGATGCTGGACGAAAACGGACAGCCGATTTCCGAAGCCGGCCCGTCGATCCCGGTGGAAATCCTCGGACTCGACGGCACGCCCGATGCGGGCGACCCCTTCGCTGTCGTGGAGAGTGAGAAGCGCGCCCGCGAGATCGCCGATTTCCGCCAGGAGAAAAGCCGCAACACCAAGCTGGCGCGGCAGCAGGCGGCCAAGCTGGACAACATGTTCGAAAGCATGTCTGCCGGCGAGCGCAAAACCCTCAACGTGGTGGTCAAGGCCGACGTGCGCGGTTCACTGGAAGCCATCCAGTCCTCGCTGCTCGACCTCGGCAACGACGAAGTGCAGGTCAACATCGTTTCCGGCGGTGTCGGCGGTATCGCAGAGACCGACGTCAACCTGGCGATTACCTCCGGCAGCGTAGTATTCGGTTTCAACGTGCGTGCCGATAACGCGGCGCGCAAGCTGGTCGAGAACGAAGGTGTGGACCTGCGTTACTACAACGTGATCTACGACCTGATCGACGACGTCAAGCAGGCCCTGTCCGGCATGCTGGCACCGGAGATGCGCGAGGAAATCCTCGGTATCGCGGAAGTGCGCGACGTGTTCCGCTCGCCCAAGTTCGGCCAGATCGCCGGCTGTATGGTGATCGAGGGCACCGTGTACCGCTCACGACCGATCCGCGTGCTGCGCGACAACGTGGTGATCTACGAAGGCGAGCTGGAATCCCTGCGCCGCTTCAAGGACGACGCCAGTGAAGTGCGCAACGGCATGGAGTGTGGTATCGGCGTGAAGAACTACACCGATGTGAAGGTCGGCGACCAGATCGAAGTCTACGAGGTGAAGGAAATCGCCCGCACCCTGTAAGGGCGGACGACTCCTCCGGATTACTGCCGTGGCAAAAGAGTACGCCAGAACCCAACGCGTCGCCGATTACCTGCAGAAGGAATTGGCGAGCCTGCTGCAACGCGAGGTGCGCGACCCCCGGGTCGGCATGGTCAGCGTCACCGGCGTGCAGGTGAGCCGCGACCTCGGTCACGCGCGGGTGTATTTCACCCTGCTGGGCGCAGATTCTGCGGACGAAGCGAAAGAGTCCGCCGAGGCGCTCAACGGCATGGCGGGTTTCCTGCGCAGCCAGCTGTCCCGCGACAGCACCATGCGCAGCGTGCCGCAATTGCGTTTTTACTTTGATACCAGCGTGGGCCGCGGTCGCGACATGGAAGACCTGATCCGCCGCGCCGCCGACGCCGACCGCAAGCTGGGCCTGCGCGACGACGAAACACCGGAGGACCAGTAGGCCATGGCGCGGCATCGCCGTGGCCGGCCGGTGAATGGCATCCTGGTACTCGACAAGCCCTCGGGCATGAGTTCGAACCAGGCCCTGCAGACAGTCAAGCGGCTGTTTTTCGCCGCCAAGGCGGGGCATACCGGCAGCCTGGACCCCCTGGCAACCGGCGTATTGCCGCTGTGTTTTGGCGAGGCGACCAAGTTTTCCCAGTACCTGCTGGACGCGGACAAGGCCTACGCCAGCACCTTTGTACTGGGTGCGATCACCGCGAGCGGTGACGCCGATGGCGAATTGCTGGAAGAACACGACGCCAGCGCGGTTACCGAGGCGGAGGTCGCCACTGCCCTGGAACAGTTCCGCGGCGAGATCGAGCAGGTGCCGTCGATGTTTTCCGCGATCAAGCGGGACGGCCAGCCCCTCTACAAGCTGGCCAGGCAGGGCATAGAAGTCGAGCGCGAGGCGCGCCAGGTGACTGTCAAACACCTGGAATTGCGCGCCTTCCGCCCCGGGCCCCGCGCCGAGGCAGATATCTACCTCGAGTGCAGCAAGGGCACCTACGTGCGGTCGATCGCCGAAGACCTCGGCCGGGTGCTGGGCTGTGGAGCCCACGTCAGTGTCCTGCGGCGCACCAAGGCGGGTCCGTTCGCGCTGGAAGACAGTGTCAGTTTGCCTACACTGGAGAGTCTGAAGCAGAACGATGAGCTGGCGCAGATGGATGCGTTCCTGCTGCCAGAAGATACCGCGTTGCGGGCCCTGCCGCTGGTCGAGCTCACCGAATCCGGGGGTTTCTACCTCCGCCAGGGCCAGCCGGTGTTGGTGCCAAATGCGCCCTGTAATGGTATTGTGCGCGTCGCCCTTGAGAGCGGCGAGTTCCTGGGGGTAGGCGAAATATTGGACGACGGGCGCGTGGCGCCGCGTCGATTGGTGGTCAACCGGTAACAGGCACGCGCCGGCCGGTACACCGATAGCGCAGGGATGCGCGGTAAATTGCCGCCGGAAGGTGGCTGGAACCTGTCTGTTAATCTGCACGGACAGGCTCATTTCTTAACCTCGGGTGAAAAAGCCCGACGCAGATTACGAAAGAGGAATGTAAAAATGGCTTTGAATGCTGAGCAAAAAGCGGCAATTGTAACTGAGTACCAGCAAGGCGAGGGCGATACCGGCTCTCCCGAAGTACAGGTAGCGCTGTTGAGTGCGAACATCGACCAGCTGCAGGGACACTTCCAGCAGCACAAAGGGGATCACCATTCCCGTCGCGGTCTGATTCGCATGGTAAACCAGCGCCGCAAGTTGCTGGACTACCTGAAGCGTAAGGACGCAGCGCGCTACACCGATCTGATCAAGCGCCTCGGCCTGCGCCGCTAAATCGCTCGAAATACCGGGGGCTTGTCCCCCGGTTGTCATTTAAGAATTGGAGAAAAAGAGTGAATCCAGTAACTAAAACTTTCCAGTACGGTGCTCAGACCGTCACCCTGGAAACCGGCCGTATCGCCCGTCAGGCGACCGGTTCGGTCCTGGTGACCGTCGAGAACACCTCAGTACTGTGTACCGTGGTGGCCGAAAAGGCCCCGCAGCCAGGCAAGGATTTCTTCCCCCTGGGTGTCCATTACATCGAGAAGACCTACTCCGTAGGCAAGATTCCCGGCGGCTTCTTCAAGCGTGAAGCACGTCCCAGCGAGAAAGAAACCCTGACCTCGCGCCTGATCGACCGCCCCATCCGCCCGCTGTTCCCCAACGGTTTCATGAACGAAGTACAGGTTGTTTGTACCGTCATGTCAGCGGACAAGACAATCGATCCCGATATCCCCGCGATGATCGGCACCTCCGCAGCCCTGGCGATTTCCGGCGTGCCCTTCAACGGCCCGATCGGCGCCGCCCGTGTCGGCTTTAGCGAAGCGCAGGGTTACATCCTCAACCCCACCTACGAGCAGCTGAAAGCGTCCAAGCTGGACATGGTTGTCGCCGGTACCGCCGACGCGGTCCTGATGGTGGAGTCGGAAGCCAAAGAGCTCACCGAAGACCAGATGCTGGGCGCGGTGCTCTACGCTCACCAGGAAATGCAGGCAGTCATCCAGGCGGTCAACGAACTCGCCGCAGAAGCTGGCAAGCCGCGCTGGGAATGGCAGGCGGAAGCAGTCAACGAAGAGCTGCTGGCTGCCGTGGAAGCCCAGGTCAAAGCCGATCTCGGTGAAGCCTATCGCATTACCGAGAAGGCCTCCCGCTACGCGCGCGTTGACGAAATTCGCTCTGCGGCCGTGGCCGCACTGGTGGTCGAGGGTGGCCCCAGCGAAGATGACGTCAAAGGCATCTTCAAGAAGGTCGAGAAAAACCTCGTGCGCAAGCGCATCCTGGCCGGTGAGCCGCGTATCGACGGCCGCGACAACCGCACCGTCCGCGCCATCGCCTGTGAAGTCGACCTGCTGGCCAAAGCCCACGGTTCCGCGCTGTTTACCCGCGGCGAAACCCAGGCCATCGGTGCCGTAACGCTGGGTTCCACCCGCGATGCGCAGATCATCGATGCGCTGGAAGGCGAGCGCCGCGATCCCTTCATGCTGCACTACAACTTCCCCCCCTACTCGGTGGGCGAAGCTGGCCGTGTCGGCTTCACCAGCCGTCGCGAAATCGGCCACGGCCGCCTGGCCCGCCGCGGCCTGGCCGCGGTACTGCCCGGTGAGGAAGAGTTTCCCTATACCGTGCGCGTGGTGTCCGAGATCACCGAATCCAACGGTTCCAGCTCCATGGCTTCCGTCTGTGTCGGCTCGCTGGCACTGATGGCCGCGGGCGTACCGCTGAAGGCGCCGGTTGCCGGTATCGCCATGGGCCTGGTCAAGGACGGCAACCAGTTTGCGGTCCTCACCGATATCCTCGGTGACGAAGACCACCTCGGCGACATGGACTTCAAGGTCGCCGGTACCGCCGAGGGCGTCACCGCCCTGCAGATGGACATCAAGATCGAGGGCATCACCGCCCAGATCATGGAGACCGCACTGGAGCAGGCCCAGCAGGCCCGCCTGCACATTCTCGGCCAGATGAACCAGGTGCTCGCGCAGCCGCGTGAAGTGACCTCCGAGAATGCGCCTTCCATGGTGACCATCAAGATCGATTCCGACAAGATCCGCGACATCATCGGTAAAGGTGGCGCGACCATTCGCTCCATCACCGAGGAATCCGGCGCGACTGTCGATATCGACGACGACGGCACCGTGCGTATCTTCGGCCAGGATTCCGCCGCCCGCGACAAGGCGCTGGAACTGATCCAGGAGATCACCGCGGAAGCCGAAATCGGCGCGGTTTACACCGGCAAGGTTGCCCGTATCGTCGACTTCGGCGCGTTCGTCACCATCCTGCCCGGCAAGGACGGCCTGGTGCACATCTCCCAGATCGCCAACGAGCGAGTGGAAAATGTGTCCGACCACCTGACCGAAGGCCAGGAAGTGCGGGTGAAAGTGCTGGATGTAGACCAGCGCGGCCGCATCAAGCTCTCCATCAAGGAGCTGCTGGAAGACGAAGGTGAGGGCGAAGCCGCCGAGGCCGAGCACACCGCCGACTGATCCGGCAATCGCCATCCCGAGGGGGTGTACCTGTGGTACACCCCCTTTTTTTTGCCTGCTCACTGCCCGCCCGGGCAGACTGGCGAGTAGCTGCCCAGCGTCTATCCTGCTAAGAGGCTATGACCACAGGGAGGGGGATAGCATGCAACGACGCAAGTTTTGCCAGGCCGCGCTCGGCGCCGGCCTGTTGGTAACACCGACGCTGGCCTGGGTCAGTGCGGCCAGGGCACAAACCGCGATTGCCGCAGTCACCCTGGACGGCGCGCCGACCCAGCTCGAGGCCGCCGCCGTGCGCGACCTGGCAGCCGCCCTGCAGGGCGAGCTGCTGATGGCGGGGGACGCGGATTACGATGTGGCGCGCAAGCTGTGGAACGGGATGCACGACAAGCATCCGGCGTTGATCGCGCGGGTGGCTGACAGCGCGGATATCAGCAAGGCTATCACCTTCGCCCGCGAGCGCAGCCTGCTGCTGGCGATCAAGGGCGGCGGGCACAGCTGGCCCGGCAAGTCGGTCTGCGAGGGCGGGCTGATGATCGACCTCGCGGAAATGCACGCCGTCACGGTGGATACCCTGGCGCGCCGGGCGAGTGTCCAGGGTGGCGCCCTGCTCGGCCAGCTGGATTCCGCGACCCTGGCCAAAGGGCTGGTCACCACGGCGGGGGTGGTGTCGCACACCGGGGTGGGTGGTTTCACCCTGGGAGGGGGCTTTGGGCGGCTCAACCGCAAATACGGCCTGGCTGTCGACAACCTGGTTGCCGCAGAGGTCGTGACTGCCGATGGCGTAGTGCGCCAGGTAAGTGCGGAGGAAGAGCCCGACCTGTTCTGGGCCCTGCGCGGTGGCGGCGGCAATTTCGGGGTGGTCAGCCGCTTCGACTACCAGCTGTATCCCTTCGACCGCAATGTCCTTTCCGGGGCGATCACCTGGCCCATCGAACAGGCCCGGGAAGTCCTGGCATTCTATCGCGACTGGTACCTCGGCCTGTCCGATGACTGCTATGTCGGGCCGACCATGGCGACGACTCCGGACGGTACCTCCTTTATCCTGATGGAGGTGGTCTACGCCGGCGACCCCGCGGCGGGGGAGAAAGAACTGGCTCCCCTGCGCCAGTTTGGCAAACCCATGGAGGATGGCATCAAGGTACAGGACTACCAGGTCATGCAGACCTGGGAGGACGCCACCTTTCACCACGGCATTCGCTCCTATGCCAAGAACGGCATGGTGAAAGCCATTGGCCCGGAACTGGTCGACGCGATGCTGGAAAGCTTCGTGCCGGATCCGCGGCTGGCTTTCTTCACCCACACTGCGGGAGGCGCGGTGAAACGGGTTGGCGAGCTGGACACAGCTTTTCCCCACCGCAAGGCGGAGACCATGATGATTGTCGCGGGTGCGTGGACCGACCCGGCGCAGGACGCGGAGGCCATGGCCACCTGCCGCGAATGGTTCCGCCAGTTGGAACCGTTCACCGGGGGCTACTACGACAATATCGAGTTCGAAGGTGCGGCCGCCGCCGGCAACTACGGGCCCGCCTACCCCCGGCTCTCGCGGATCAAGGCGCAGTACGATCCCGGCAACCTGTTCCGCCTGAACAGCAATATCCTTCCCCAGGCCTGAACGCATCCCGCGCCGGCAGCTGCTGGCGCGGGATGTCACAAAGCTGTCACTCAATCGCCATCTGATCGTTGCAGGACTGTAACAGGCCCTCAGTAACGTTTACGCCGCACGACGCTTGTTTCACTGCCGGGCCGAAGCGTCACTTTCCCAGGTCCGCGCAAAGCTAATTGCAGTACACACACGTCACCTGATCCAGGAGAGAACACTGATGTCCAAATTTACAAAGGGTATGCTTGCCGCGGGCGTACTGCTCGCCAATGCCCAGATGGTTTCCGCAGACAATGCCCGCCAGCAGGGCGATATCTTTTTCTACCCGCTGACCCAGTCTGCAGCCGTTGCGACTGTCGAAGGTACCACCGGCAAGAAGTCACACTTCAATGAGCTGAACCACCCTTGGCAGACCCCGCCCGGCGTGTCCCAGACCAACCTCACCAGCATGAGTGAGATTGAAGCTGATATTAATCAGTCAGTGGTGCGGGTTGTGAATCAGGGTACCAGTGCAACCATGTGGGACATGATAGCGTTTGACCCGACCGGCCAGTACATCTTCATCCCCCACGAAACTCCCGTGGGTGCCGGTGTGAGCCGCTATGACACCATGACCGATACCACTGTCATGCTGTTCTCCGGTGACGGCAATGGCCTCAGCGGTGATTGGGGCGAGGAAGGCAGCCCGACTGACTTCGGCGCGTTTGACCCCTCCACATTTACCCCTAACGGCACCCTGCTGCTGGCTGAAGAGTGGGCTGGCCAGGGTCGTGTCATCGAGGTACTGAACCCGATCGCCGCCAGTGAAAATGGCGCAATCATTCGTGAATTAACTGGTATTCCCAATGTAGCCCATGAGGGTCTGCGCTTCAGCCACGATGGCGGAGCCCTGTACTTCGTCGACGAGTGGAACTCCGGTTCATTGTACAAAATCGTATTTAACGACGCGGAAGATTACTCTCAGGGCGGCACCTCCTATGTCCTGCAGGTGGATGACTTTATCGCCAATGGTGGTGATGCGGCCGCGAACTGGGACTCCGGAGTCAATGCCGATATCCGCACTGGCGCTGCTACCTGGATCGAGATTACCGGCACTGCCACTGACCCGCTGAAAAACGGCATCTCCAGTGACTGCGGTAACCCCGACACCTTCGGCGGTCGCTGTGCCGCCGACGAACTTGACGGTACCCCCTTCGGCCGTCCGGAAGACATGGAAGTGTCCTACACCCGCAGCGGTGACACAGTGGTCTACTTCGCTGCGACCTCAGAGCATTCCGTGTACAGCGTGATCGAAAACGGCGACGGCACGGCGCTGGTACAGGTCCTGGTCAGCGATGCCGAGACGCCGAAAAACCTTGGCTTCCCGGGCACTACCGCCATCCTGAACTCACCGGACAACCTGGCCCAGGACATGTACGGGAATATCTTCGTGATCGAAGACCAGCCCAACGGCGGCGACCGTGGCGGCGATATCTGGTTTGTTCGTGACACTGATCGTGACGGTGTCGCCGAATCCCTCGACCACTTCCTCAGCCATGTGGTTGACGGCGCGGAAGCGACCGGCATGATCTTCAACCCGGTCAGCCCCGACGAGTTCGTGGTGTCCATCCAGCACCCGGACAGCACCGACCTGGCCAAATACCCGGAAGGTTTTGGTGACGCCCTGTGGAAATTCGATATCTCTGAAGTCAACGAACCGAGAGAGTTCGAGCGCAAGAGTAATCGCGACCACGACAAGTCCAAGAAAAAGAGCAAGTAATTCCGGCGCTTGATTCTCAAGGCTTCATACCGCCGCGCTGAATGCGCGGCACTCCCTGGCGCCCACGCTTTTGTGCGGGCGCCTTTCACGTTTTACGGATCCCGAAAATGAGTGTGAACAAACGTATCTCCCTGCTATTTCTTTGCGGAGCCGGGCTGTTGAGCCAGGGCTATTCCCCGGTGCTCCAGGCCGAAGCGGAACAGTCCGTGCCCTACTACGAACAGAACCTTGCCTTGCTAAAGGACAATGAAGGAGTGCGTCCCGCAGCGATTCCCGTACACCCGGTAACTGCAGCTTACAATCGCGAAGCGATTATCCCGCCAATGTGCTATACCCGCACGGAAGGGCAGTACAACCCCTGTTATGTCTGCCACCAGAATCCCCAGCCGGGCCGGGAAAATACCCTCGGTGATGGCGCCCTGCAGGTCGCATACAGCTTCAGTGACCTGGGCCTCACCAATCACTGGAAAAACCTGTTCGAGGACCGCAGCGAGCGGGTGGCGAAAATCTCCGACGCGGAAATTACGGACTGGATCAACCAGGATAACTATTCCGAACTCGCCCCGCGTCTGCGCGAGGCGGAATTCAAGGGTTGGATTCCCGACCTGGAAAACCTTGCCGGCGCTGCGGCGGCGTTCGACAATCAGGGTTTTGCCCGCGACGGGAGTGACTGGATCGCGTTCAATTACAAGCCGTTCCCCAGCACATTCTGGCCCACTAACGGCTCCACGGACGACGTGATGATTCGTCTCGCTCCGGAGTATCGCAGCGACAGCGACGGCAAACCCTCACGCGATATCTATCTCGCCAATCTCGCGGTGACCGAGGCCAACCTGAAAGAGCTCGATGCCATTACGACCTTTCCCGTGGATGAGGCCAGGGTTGGCAAGGACCTCGACGGCGATGGTAAGTTGGGCGTGATTGAGCGCATCACGGTACTGGACGGCTACCTGGGCAAGGCGAGCAACTACTTTCTACAGCGTGGTACCTATCCACAGGGTACGGAATTCCTGCACACAGTGCGCTATGTGGGCGTGGACGCACAGGGTGATATCGGCCCCTCCCGGCGCATGAAGGAAGTGCGTTACCTCAAGAAGCAGGTCTCCTATCCCCTGGTTGCCCTGCGCGAATACTACCGCGAGGAAGGCTATTCCAAGGATGCCGGATACCTGCCCGGATACGCCAGGCTGGGCGACTTTGGTCTCGACAATGGTATGGGCTGGTCGGTCAGCGGTTTCATCGAGGATCGCCACGGCCGTCTGCGCGCCTATACCTTCGAGGAGAACCTTTCCTGTATGGGCTGCCATAATTCGATCGGCTCCACGATAGACAAGACCTTCGCCTTCCCGCGCAAGCCCGACGGCGCTGCCGGCTACGGCTACATCGACCTGAAGTCACTCCAGGACGTTCCCAATCGCGGGGAGACCGAAGGCGAGTACCTCACCTACCTCAGCCGCGTCGGCGGCGGCGGCGAGTTCCGCAGCAACCCGGAGATGCAGGCGAAATGGTTCGATAAGGACGGCGGCCTGAAGCGCAGTGAACTGGAAGCGGTGGCAAGCATCTACGACATTATTACGCCGTCACTGGCGCGGGCGCTGGAACTCAACAAGGCCTACCGGGTTATCGTCGAAGACCAGGATTATATCTACGGCAAGGATGCCACTGTTGTGCCCCCGCACAACGTCTACGACCTGGTGGACAACGAGACTTCGCCGACCCTGCCCTTCGACAAATTCCACGACTGGGATATTCGTCTCGACTGGCGGTCGGCACTCCCGGGCCAGAATATCGCCCAGGGCCACTGAGTTGAAATCGACGGATATGGCAGGTGTGCTATAGTCGGTCGAGTCACTTTTCAGGAAGTACTGTATTTCGAGCGATGTCCCCGGCAAGGAACGCATCCTGTCCCTGTGGCAGTGGAAAAAAATACAAACGCTGCTGCCTGTTGCGAGCTGCGCAACCGCAGCTTTCGTCGCTGCACCAGATTCGCGCGCAACTGGCTAACGCCAGGCAGTTGCTGCAACTGGGCGAACTGGAACGGGCGGAACAGGTGTTGCGCCCGCTGTTGCAGGCCAGCCAGGTACCGCTGGATGCGCTGGTCATGGCATCCAGTATCGCCCTGCAGCAAAAAGATTATGCGCGGGCCCGGGACCTGATGGAAAAAGTCCTGCAGGTCGAGCCCGACAATCCGACCCACCTGTACAACTATGCAACGGCCCTGAGTGTCAGCGGGCGCAAGACCGAGGCGGTAAATGCCTTCCGCCGGGCCCTGGTGATCAATCCTGACCTGATTCCGATCTATCCCAATCTCGGCCACACCCTGCGCGACCTGGGTCGCTCTGCGGAGGCGATCGAGTGCTACATGAAGGCTTTCGCTTCAGGCAGGATCGATATCGCTACCATGAGCCAGATCCTGCTCAGCATGCACCTGTTCTCCCAGTCGGATCATGGGCAGCTGTTTGCCATGCACCGGCAACTGGGTGGGGCTATAGAGCAACAGCATCCGCGTATCGACCTTGCCCAGCGTTCGCCGCGGGCCGACGGCAAGCTGCGTATCGGTTACCTGTCCCCGCGTTTCTCCCGGGAAATCGTCGGTTATTTCTTCAAGCCCCTGTTCGATCACCACGACCGGAGCCGCTTCGAACTCTACTTGTACAGTATTACGCCACGCCAGGATGAACTCACCCGGTATTTCACCGAGCGCGCAGACCAGTGGCGCGACATGGGGGGCGCGGACGCCGCAACCATCAGCCGGCAGATTGCCGAAGATGAGGTGGACATCCTTATCGACCTGGCGGGACATGCGCCGGAAAACCGCATTGGCGTAATGGCGCACCGTCCCGCGCCACTGCAGGTGTCCCTGCTCGATTATTTCGACACTACCGGGCTTACCACGATCGATTACTACGTCACCGACAGTTATTCCTCGCCGCGGGATACAAAACAGCAATTTACCGAAACCCTGATGCGTCTCGAGCGTCCCCGGCTGGTGTACGAGCCACCGGAGTATGCGCCGGAATTCGCCAGCAATACCTCGACGGAGGCCCCCCTGACCTTCGGCTCCTTCAATCGCCACCATAAAGTGGTGCCGCAGGTGGTCGCGACCTGGTCCAGACTCCTGCTCGCCGTGCCCGATTCGCGCCTGCTGCTCAAGGGCAGGGCCTACGAGTCCAGCGATATGCAGGCAGAATTCCGCCAGCGTTTCGCCGAGCACGGGGTGGAGCCGCAGCGCATCGAGTTTCGCGCCGCTTCGCCACACCAGCAAATGCTGGCGGAGTATGCGGATATCGACATTGCCCTGGATACCTTCCCCTACAACGGCGGACTCACCACCTGCGAAGCTCTGTGGATGGGAACGCCGGTACTGACACTGTGCGGAGACCGAATCATCAGCCGGCAGACCGCCGGCATGCTTGAAGCCATCGGTTTGCCCGAATTTATTGCCGCAGACGGGGATGATTTTGCCCGTATCGGCGTCTACTGGAATGAACACCGGCAGGCATTGCTCGCCCTGCGGCAGGGCTTGCGACAGCGCATGGCGCAGTCGGCGCTCACGGATGCCGCGGGCTATACACGGGAATTGGAGGACCGCTTGTTGGCGGCCTGGGCTGAGAGAGAAACGTCCTGAATTTCCGGGTTGGAGGTTCGTTGCCGCAAGTACAGAACTTGAGTGGAAAAAGTTTCGGTGGCATTGAATCCGCAAGCGCAGGCGCATGTCCCGTACTTACTCGAGAGACTTTTATGTACAGGATGTACGGTATGTCGCGAGAGCCATGGATGGCGGTAGCGACTGACTCGACGCACGGAACATGCACCTGCACTTGCTCGCTCCGCGCGTAATTCCGTCGGGTTCAGGCGATGCAGGGGAGACATTCCGGTGGTTTCGATCCCGCAAGCGCAGGCGCATGTCCCGTGCTTACTCGAAAGACTTTTAACTCGACGCACGGAACATGCGCCTGCACTTGCTCGCCCCGTGCGTAATTCCGCCAAGTTCAGGTTCAGGGACCAAGAGTCGAATTCACTGCTGACGAGGGATTCGGTCTCATACCCCTTCCGCGGTGAGTTAAAAGTCCTTCGAGCCGCGGAAGGGGTATGAGACCGGAGCCCGCATCCAGGGCTCCGCTTTTGACCTACCTACAGCAGCCGGTTCAGCCCGGGCGGTTGGCAATCAGCTTGTCGACCACCGAAGGGTCCGCCAGCGTACTGGTATCCCCCAGCGACCCCAGCTCGTTCTCCGCAATCTTGCGTAGGATACGGCGCATGATCTTGCCCGAGCGGGTCTTCGGCAGGTCCGGCGCCCACTGGATCACGTCCGGCTTGGCGATCGGGCCGAT
>NZ_JBLWFK010000008.1:0-190953 GCF_048323675.1 Haliea sp. E17 | reverse complement strand
CCGCGAAGGTGGCCGTACCGTTGGTGCTGGCGTCGTCGCTAAAATCATCGAGTAATTGATGAATGGGGTCAGAGTCATGACTCTGACCCCGATCGGAGCTGCCTCTCGATCAGTTAGCGATCGGAGTCGCCCCCGACTCCGACAAAGCTCCGATCAGGTCTGAATGAAAAACCCGGCTATACGCCGGGTTTTTTTATGCCTGATGAAAAGGGTAAGCGGTGGCGGGGTCAAACTTTGAGGTATGTGGGGTCAGAGTCTTCGACTCTGACCCCGGTACTTCGTTGCGGCTACTTCGCGTAGCTCCGCCCCCGCTAGCCCAGCAGATTCTCGATGTCTTTCTCTATGCTCTCGGGCTTGGTAATGGGGGCGTAGCGCTTCACTACCTTGCCATCGCTGTCGACCAGGAATTTGGTGAAGTTCCACTTGATGTTGTTGGTGCCAAGCCCCGGCGCCTGTTGTTTCAGGTGGGAAAACAGCGGGTCTGTGCCGCTGCCGTTGACCTCGATCTTGGCGAACATGGGAAAGCTGACGCCGTAGTTCAGCTGGCAGAATTCCTGGATCTCGTCATTGCTGCCCGGGTCCTGCTTGCCAAACTGGTTGCAGGGAAAGCCGAGGATGGCCAGGCCGCGCTCCCGGTATTTTTCATAGAGTTGTTCGAGGCCGGCAAATTGTGGAGTGAAGCCGCACTTGGAAGCGGTATTGACGATCAGCAGTACTTTGCCGCGGAAATCAGCGAGGGGGCGTTGCTCTCCGCTGGGCGTCAGGCACTTGAAGTCGTATACGGACGTTGGCATCTGGGTGCTTCCCCAACTGTTGAATACTCGGTTCTTGGTACGCAGTAGCTTACCGGACGGTTTGGCGGGAGTACAAAAACATTCCTGGCCTGTCCCGGTGCCGGGTATGCAGGGGTGTGATTGAGCTGGATGCGCGAGGGGATCGGCAGGCCGGATCATTTCCGGCCGGGTAATTCAGGGTACCGGAAAGGTGCCCGGGGATAGATCAGGCTGCCTGGGCCTGGAGGCGCATTTGCGCCATCAGCAGTTCGAGCCGCTTGCGCTGCATGCCGAGGGAGTTTTCGATCTCCTTGAGCCTGGTCCGCAGGGCGGTCTTCTCCCAGCTGTCCTGCAGTTTTTGCTTGTGCTCGCCGAGTGCATCGCCGATAGCGCTCTTCTTGCTTTCATACCACTGTGAGTGCAGGTTGCTCCAGGCGTTGACTGTTTCGGTAAACAACTGGTGTTCGCGCTCGAGCAGGGCACGCAGGACTTCAGCGCCGCGGGAAATTTCCAGCTGGCTGCGGGCCTTGCTGAACTGGGTATCGAGAATCGCACGCTGGATGCGGAAGTTGGGCACCCGCTGCAGGTCGCTGGCCAGGCCGATACGGGAACAGGCGTTGATCATCCACTTGGTCGGGTCCCACTGCCACCAGCGGATACCGTTGCGGTAATCGCGCTGAAACAGGTGGTGGAAATTGTGGTAACCCTCGCCGTAGGTCAGGAAGGCCAGGAAGTCGTTATCGCGGGCGCTGTTCGCCTCGGTATACGGGCGACGGCCCCAGAAGTGGGCGAGTGAATTGATAAAAAAGGTGAAGTGGTGATTGACCACCAGGCGCAGCAGGCCGACCAGTAGCAGGGTGCCGATGATGTCACCCAGGAACACGCCAAGCAGCAGCGGCAGGCCGATATTCATGACAACCGTCAGCGGCACATAGTGATTGTGCTGGAACATGACCACGGGGTCATCCTGCAGGTCGCGGGCATTGCGAAAATCGGGGTCATTGGAGTTGTAGTTGCGCAGCATCCAGCCCATGTGACTGAACCACAGGCCGCGGCCGGCGGAGTAGGGGTCCTTGTCGTTGTCGTCGACATGGCGGTGGTGGCGGCGGTGGTCGGAGGACCAGATAAGGATACTGTTCTGTAGCGCGCCGGCGCCCCACAGGGCATAGAACCACTTGAGGACCGGGTGGGCTTCATAGGCCTTGTGCGACCACAGGCGGTGATAGCCGCCGGTGATGGACATCCCGTTCAGGTAGAGGAAGGCGATGGCCCACAGCCACTGTGTGGCACTGTAGCCGTGGTAGATCCCCCAGGCGGGCACCAGTAGCAGGGCCGCGATGGGCAGGCCGACAAAGATCGTGACATTAAGGGGGTTGAGGGGGGGTAAAGGCTCGCGCGCTTTCATGGTAACAGCCGGCGTTTCTCTCTCGTTGGGAGGGCTCATGTTAGCGGTTTCAGGGCTCAAAGTCGCCTGATTCCGGCACTTGTGCACAGTGGTGAAATCCGCCGTGGAACCGGCAATCTGCAGCGAACTGCAGTATCATGCCCGGCCTGTAAAATCGATTTGAACGCGAGATGACGCAGCCCCAGGCGGTATTTACCCACGGCTCCACCATGCGCCATGTCCTGAATATGACCGCGGCCAGCGCGATGGGGCTGCTGACCATGTTCGGGGTGGACATGGTCGACATGTATTTTCTCTCCCTGCTCGGGCACCAGGAGCTCGCGGCGGCGGTGGGCTATGCCGGCACCATCATTTTCTTCCTGGTGTCCGTCAGTATCGGTCTGCAGATTGCCCTCGGGGCGCTGGTGGCGCGCGCTGAGGGTTCCCACCAGCGTGACCTGGCGCGGCGTTTCTGCAGCAGCGGCCTGATATTCAGCTTTTCCACCTCGTTGGTCATCAGCGCTGTCGGCTGGTTCTACCTGCTCCAGTTGCTGCAGCTGCTCGGCGCCTCCGGGCTCACCCTGGAATATGCGCTGGCCTATGCCCATATCCTGCTGCCGAATATGCCCTTTCTGGTACTGGGGATGAGTGCGGCCGCCGGGGTTCGGGCGATCGGCGACGCGCGCCGCTCGATGTGGGCCACGGTGATCGGTTCCATCGTCAACGCGGTACTCGACCCGCTGTTTATCTTCGGCTTCAACTGGGGCCTGGAAGGGGCGGCCTGGGCATCCGCGGTGTCCCGCCTGGTCGTGTTGGCCGTCGCCTGGTATGCCCTGTTCCATGTACATCGCCTGCCGCGGCGGATCACCTGGCGCGAGTTTGTCGCCGACCTGACACCGATACTGCATATCGCCACCCCGGCAATCCTGACCAACCTGGCGACCCCGATTGGCGGGGGATTCGTGCTGCGGATCATGTCCCGCTTCGGAGACAGCGCGGTGGCCGGCGCCGCCATCATGGGGCGGATTACCCCGGTGGCCTTTTGCGCGATTTTCGCGCTCTCCAGTGCGGTGGGGCCGATCATCGGGCAGAACGCGGGGGCCGTGCAGTATGGGAGGGTGCGCTCGACGCTGCGCAATGCGGCCTGGTTCAACGCGGGCTACACCCTGTTCATCTGGCTGGTCCTGTGGCTTGCCGCCGACTTTATCGTGTCCGCCTTTTCGGCCACCGGCGAGGCCGCCGAGCTGATCCTGTTTTACTGCCACTTCCTGGTGGGCGCTTTCGCCTTCAACGGCGCGCTGTTTGTCGCCAACGCCAGTTTCAACAACCTCCACCACCCGCACTGGGCAACCGCCTTCAATTTTGGCCGGGCCCTGCTGGGTACGCTGCCCGCGGTGTATTTTGGCGCCCAGTGGTTCGGCGCCCGGGGCGTCATGGCGGGGGAAGCGGTGGGTTCGCTGGTGTTCGGTTCGGTGGCGCTGTACGCGGCGTTCGGGCTGGTCGCGCGGCTCGATCGCGAGCATGTGCCGCTGGCGGTGACGGGGCGCGCGGAGGCGGGCGCGGTGGAGCGGCAGCCGCCGGTCTAGCTGCCGGTTTGGCGGTAACTGTCCAGTGCCCGGTGCAACCACGCGCGGGAGCTTTCGGTCTTGCCCGCGCAGGTCACTGTGTAGGGTTTGCCCGACCACGAACTCTCGCTCGCCAGCCGGTCGATGAAATGTTCCGCCGTATCGGCGTATCTGGCGCCGCGGCGGTACTTGAGTTGCAGGTGGTCGGCGGCCTCGCTGGCGGGGTAGTCCGAACCATTGCGGTGGAAGGTACAGCCGCTGCCACCGACAAAGGCAATCAGGTAATCGATCTCCCGTGCGCTGGTCCCGGCGCCCTGGGCCAGGGCCGCCAGGCTCAGGGCGAGTAGTCCCGGTATCAGGTATCGCATCATCGCTACGCCCTCCTATATGACCAGCCGCAGACTCGCGCGCAGGGGGTTGTGGTCGGAACTGCTCACCGGGACGACCTCGGTCGACTCCACGGCCAGGCCGCGAACATAGATATGGTCGAGCGGCATGCCGAAGGCGGTTGAGCGCAGGTCGGGCTCGAACTGTAGCGGCTCCAGCCCCAGGGCTCTCAGGGCCTGGTCCACATAGTGCGCCCGGGCGCTGCTCCAGGTGTTGAAGTCCCCCGCGAGGATCACCGGCCCCGCGTGGGACTGCAACAGGGTGGTCAGCGGTTGCAGCTGGGCCTGCAGGTCGCTGAGGCCGAGGGTAAAGTTGACGGCGTGCACGTTGATGGCCAGCAGCCGTTGCGGGTGACCGGCAATGGCGTGTTCGGTCACCGTGGCCGCTTTCGGGGTGCCCAGCCAGGGCTCCATGCGGGTGAAATTGCACTGCATGGTGGGCGCGTGCGAGCTCAGGGTCATCACCCCGGTAATCTCATCCCGCGTCGCATAGCCCTGCGCGAAGGACTGGTAGATCGGGCCGCCCGGCCACAGCTCACCTAGCCGGGCCCGCAGGGTGGCCTCCTGGATGAACGAAAGGTTGGCATCGGCGCCGAGCCGCTGCAGGTCCTCCAGCCAGCCGGCGTCGTAGGCCTTGTGGATGTTCCAGCTGAGGATCTTCAGGGTATCCGGCAGTATCTGGCCCCTCGCAACGGGCAGGGTATCGAGGTGGCTCGCGCAATGTCCGGCGGGACCGACGGGGTTGGCGTCGGTATCGACGGGGCCGAGCAGGCAGGCCAGTCCCAGTACGGGGAGCAGCCGCAGTGCGCGGAAGTGGCGTAGCGGAAGGTTCATGATTGCATTGTGTCGCCAGCGGGGCCGTCAGTACATGGCAAATTGCGCCGTCGGGAGCTGCCGGTGGCGCGACTGGTCGCGGTCAGAGGCGCTCCAGGAAGGCGTGGTACTCGAAGGCGGTCACGTGCTTGCGGAATTCCTCGATCTCCTGGATCTTGCTCAGGCTGTAGATGTTCTGGAACTCCGCACCCAGGGAATTGCGGATGAAATCCGAGTCCCTGAAGCGGCGTACCGCCTCGGGCATGTAGAGCGGCAGGCTGTCGTCCTGCTGGCTGTAGCCGTCCCCCTCGACGGGGTCCCCCGGTGACAGGTTTTCGTTGATACCCTCGAGGATGCCCGAGAGGATGACCGCAAACAGCAGGTAGGGGTTGGCGTCGGCGCCTGCCACCCGGTGCTCCAGGCGCCGGGCCTGGTGGTGGCCGGCGGGAACCCTGACCGCAACTGTACGGTTCTCATAGCCCCAACAGGGGTAGGTGGGCGCGTGGCAGCCCTTCTGGAAGCGCCGGTAGGAATTGTAATTGGGCGCAAACACCGCTACCGCGTCGGCCATGTAGGTCAGGCAGCCACCAATGGCCTGCTGCAGCAGCGGTGTGCCCTTTTCCGTGCCGTCATCGAAGATGTTCGCGCCCTGCTTGTCCAGGACACTGCAGTGGACGTGCATGCCATTGCCGGATTCGCCGGTAAATGGCTTGGCCATGAAACTGGCAACCAGGCCGTGTTTGGCGGCAATGCCCTTGATCAGCCGTTTCATCATCAGCACCTGGCGCGCCGCCTTCAGCGGGTCATCGATGTGCTGCATGTTGATTTCATACTGGGAGGGCGCGGATTCCTTCACCAGCCCGTCGTAGGGCAGTTCCTGCACCTCGCAGCTGTGGCGAATCTCGTCGAGAATTTCCCGGTGGCGGCTCAGGGCCTCGAGGGAATAGCTGTCGCCGCCGACCGGGGTGTCGTTATCGGGTACCGGGCAGGTGTGGCGCGGCAGCCTGTCCTCCACCGAGACCAGGCAGAATTCAAGCTCTGCGGCGATGACCGGTCGCCAGCCCTGTTCGTGGAAGCGGTCCACTACATCCGTCAGTACGTGGCTGGGGTCGCCGGCGAAGGGCGTGCCGTCGGGCATGTACATCGACATCAGGAGCTGGCCGTGGGTGCCGCCCGGCGACCAGGGAGAGGAAATGAGTGTGCCCTCGATGGGGAGGCAGATGCCGTCGTCGTCACCGGTGGCGAAGGCCAGTTCCTCGATATCACGGCCCCAGATATCCAGGCTCATGGCGGTGCGTGGCAGTTTCATTTCGCCGCTGAAGACTTTCTGGAGTTTTTCCCGCGGAATCCACTTGCCCCGCAGGACACCGTTGCAATCGGGGAGCAGGGCTTCGATGGTGGTGATTTCTGGGTGGGCCCGCAGGAACCAATCGGCTTCGATCGACACGCCGGTATTCCGTCTGGAAGTCAGCAATCACTATCAGTGTGATCGTTGGAGAGCGCAATGCCCCCGATGGGGCACGCCTGTATCAGCCTCAGCGTGGGGCCATGTACACCTTGAGGGGGTCATCCCCCGCCGCCTCGCCGAGGCAGGACAGTGCGTTGATGAAAAGCGAGAACAGGTCGGTCTGGGAGCTGACGTCGAGTTTGCGGTAGATGTTCTTGCGGTGGCGGCGCACCGTCTCCACGGCGATGTCCAGTTTCCCGGCGGAGGTGTCGGTACTGTAGCCGCGCAGCATCAGTTCGAGTACGTCCTTTTCCCGCGGCGACAACAGGGAGGCGCCGAAGGTCTTGAAGGCGAGGTCGATCTGGTGGTTGATGCCGGGCTGGATCAGGTGCTCGACGGCGAAATGGTGATGCTGGCTGTGGGCCTTCAGCAGTTCCGATACCGGGTCCGCCAGCAGGTACAGCCGTTCGTATTCCGCATCGGTGAACGGGCCTTTCTCTGGCAGGCGCATCATGCACAGGTTGATGACATTGCCGCCGCCCAGCCGGGAAATGTACACCGCTTCGTCCACGGTGCCGGTGGTGTGGTAGTAGTCGCGGTAATAGGTCGTCTTTTCCAGGTCGCCGAGGGCTACTCGCGACAGGCGATAGATCTTCGCCTTGGGGCCGCGCATCGAGGTCTGGTAGAACGGGTCTTCGCGATAGGGGCCATCGAGGTACTGGTCTACCTGGGAGGAAACGGCGTTGGACGGGATATGGTGGTAAAGAATGCGGGGGGGCAGGTCCCGGTGGTACAGCCAGACCTGCGGGTAGTCGATTTGCACCTGGGTACTGATGGTTTCAAACAGGGTGGGGAAGAAAGATTCCTCACCCAGGGAGGCAATGGTGCGGGAGATATCCCGGTTCCAGCGACTGAGTTCAGCGATTTCGTTCATTCTTGTGATTTGCCCCACCCCCTGATGGGGCATATTGGGCAGGGGGAGGCGGGATGTCAAACGGCGGAATGCAGTTTTTGCTCCGGAACATGCAGCGGAGGCCAGTTGTCCTGCTGTTTTCGGTCGGTTGCGATCAGTCCGCCCAGCTCATCGGGTCGGTGCGCCAGCGTGTGCGCCAGGCCCGGTAGACCCGGTCCGAGTAATTGCGACTGCCCACCGAGCCGTTATAGCGAGCCAGGGCGCGGTGCAGGTTGCCGTCCTCCTTCTGCAGGTAGAACTGCAGGATGCGGCAGCCGTATTCGAAGTTGGTCTCGTTCAGGGTGAGATTGTCCTCCGGGCGGCCAATTTCATCCTTCCAGAAAGGCATGACCTGCATCATGCCCTGCGCGCCGACCCGCGAGATGGCAAAGCGGTCAAAATGGCTTTCGACCTCGATCACCGACAGCACCAGTTCCGGGGGCAGGTCGGCGCGCCCGGCCGCCGCGTGAACCTGCTTTAACAGGCGCAGGCGTTTGCGCGGGTCCGCGACAAAGTTTTCCAGTCGCCCGGACATGTCGACCAGCCAGACTTCGGCGTCGTAACGATCCTCGAAACTGTTGGCGCCGGTAATGGTATTCTCGAGGAAAGCGCGCAGCTCTGCGCGCTCCTGTTTATCTTCCGGTTGCGCTGCGGCGTGCCACGCAGCGAGCCCCAGCAGGGCGAATGCGAGAAGTCGCAGCACGCGGCTCAGTTGCGCAGTGTCTCGAGCAGGAATTCGAGGCAATCATCGATCGGAATCAGCTTGGACTCGGCATCCCTGCGACCCTTGTATTCGATATTGCCCTCGCCCAGGGCGCGATCGCCAATCACGATGCGGTGGGGAATGCCGATCAGTTCCATGTCGGCAAATTTGACACCGGGGCGCTCGTTGCGGTCGTCCAGCAGCACATCGATGCCGGCGGCACGCAGTTTTGCGTAGAAATCCTCGGCGCAGCTGGCCACGGCTTCCGACTTCTGCATGTTCAGCGGCACGATGGCCAGCTGGAAGGGCGCCATGGCTTCCGGCCAGATGATGCCCTGCCCGTCGTGGTTCTGTTCGATGGCCGCAGCAACTACCCGGCTGACGCCGATCCCGTAACAGCCCATGGTGACGGTGATGTTCTTGCCGTTCTCATCCAGCACTTTCGCCTGCATTGCCTCGCTGTACTTGGTGCCCAGCTGGAAGATGTGGCCCACTTCGATTCCGCGGCGAATCATCAGGCTGCCCTTGCCGTCCGGGCTGGGGTCGCCCTCGACGACATCGCGGATGTCCTCGATCCGGACCAGCGCACAATCGCGCTCCCAGTTCACACCGGTCAGATGGAAATCGTCGCGGTTGGCGCCGCAGCAGAAATCCGCCAGCACTGCCGCGCTGCGGTCGACGATGGTCGCAATTGGCAGCCCCACAGGACCCAGCGAGCCGAATCCGGCGCCGCAAATTTTACGCACTTCGGCCTCATCCGCCATGCACAGGGGGTTGGCGACATCGTCGAGCTTTTCCGCCTTGATGTCGTTCAGCTGGTGGTCGCCGCGCAGTACCAGTGCGACCAGGCTGCCATCTTCCTCGCCCTTTACGACCAGGGTTTTTACCGTCTGCACCGGGTCCAGCGACAGGAAGCTGGCAACGTCTTCAATGGTTTTTACCCCGGGCGTGGCTACTTCGGCCATCGCCTGGGTAGCGGCGAGGCGCTCGCCGCACGGCAGGGCTTCCGCCATCTCCACGTTAGCGGCGTAATCGCTGCTGTCGGAAAAGGCGATGTCGTCCTCTCCCGAGCTGGCCAGTACATGGAATTCGTGGGAGGCGCTGCCGCCAATGCTTCCGGTGTCGGCGATAACCGGGCGGAAATCGAGGCCCAGGCGGGTGAAGATACTGCTGTAGGTGCGGTGCATGACCGCATAGGTCTCGACCAGGGAAGCGTGGTCGGTGTGGAAGGAGTAGGCGTCCTTCATCAGGAATTCGCGCGAGCGCATGATGCCGAAACGCGGGCGGATTTCGTCGCGGAATTTGGTCTGGATCTGGTACAGGTTCAGGGGCAGTTGCTTGTAGCTTTTGATTTCATTGCGTACGAAGTCGGTAATCACTTCCTCGTGGGTGGGGCCGAGGCAGAAGTCGCGCTCGTGACGGTCTTTAATGCGCAGCAGTTCCGGGCCGTACTGCTGCCAGCGTCCGGATTCTTCCCAGAGTTCCGCCGGCTGAACCACCGGCATGCAGACTTCCTGCGCGCCGGAGGCGTCCATTTCCTCGCGCACGATGTTCTCCACCTTGCGCAGGACCCGCAGGCCCAGCGGGAGCCAGGTATACAGTCCGGAGGCGAGCTTGCGGATCAGGCCCGCCCGCAGCATTAACTGGTGGCTGATAACCTCCGCGTCGGACGGGGTTTCCTTCTGGGTAGCGATAAGAAATTGACTGCTGCGCATGGGGCAAAAATGCTCGGGAGTGGGGTGTGGGTGTCTATTTTAGTGGCGTTGCCGGACGCGGTAAATGGCGCTTCAATCGCGCTGTTTTGGTGCTTTTGCACAAGTGCTTCGGCCCGGGCCCTGAAAAAACAGGGTTATTTGCGCCTCGGGCGCTGAAAACGCTTGTATTGTAGGGTTTCATGCTTTATATGTTTGTCGTGGCTTGTGTTGCCGCCAGTGCAGTAGGGGATGCGGAACGCCGAGGCACACACTTGATCCATTATCACTATTAGGGAAGGTCGAAAAACAATGGCGATTAAAAAAGCAGCAGCGAAGAAGGCTCCGGCCAAGACTAAGGCGGCAGCGAAAAAAGCCCCGGCCAAGAAGGCTCCAGCCAAGAAAGCAGTAGCCAAGAAAGCGCCTGCGAAAGCACCTGCGAAAGCGCCGGCTAAAAAGGTTACCGCAATCTCTGAAAAAATGACCAAGAGCCAGATCGTCACCAGCCTCTCTGAGAGCACCGAGCTCAGCAAGAAGCAGGTGAACGCCGTTCTCGACGAGCTGAACATGCTCATCGAACGCAGCATCAAGAAGCGCGCGATTGGTGAGTTCACCATTCCCGGCGTTATGAAAATCACCACCGTGAAGAAGCCCGCCCGCAAGGCGCGCAAGGGTATCAACCCCTTCACTGGTGCAGAGACCACCTTCAAGGCGAAGCCTGCCAGCATTGCAGTGAAAATTCGCCCGCTGAAGAAACTGAAGGAATACGCCGCTTCCTGATGGCGTAGTTCCGCCGGCTGCCTCCGGCCTGTGCCCGGGGGTTGCCGGCCCCCTTCCCGCAATCGCCGCAAGGTGAGGGGTTTTCTACCCCCTGCATTGTGGCTCCCCGCCGAGCTTGGACTCTCACCGGGCTTGGGTTAAAATCCGCGCCTCAAATTTTCTCCAACCTGTTGATTTATTGGTGTTTAGACAATGCCGATTTACGAGTACCAATGCCAGGGCTGCGGGCATCAGCTGGAAGTCATCCAGAAGATCAGTGAAGAGCCGCTTGTCGAGTGTCCGCAGTGCAAGCAGCCCCTGCTGAAAAAGCTGGTTTCTGCGGCCGCGTTCCGCCTCAAGGGCGGCGGCTGGTACGAGACTGACTTCAAGTCCGGTGGCAAGAAAAAGAACCTGCACGGGGAGTCGGCCAAATCGGGAGGCGACAGCTCCGACGGAGGCTCCAAGGCCGCGGCGGGCAAGTCCAGCGAGAAAAGTACTACCGGCGGCAGCGAGAAAACCGCCTGACACGGCCTCAACAGGCCCAATATACGGAAACCGAGTTATGCGCAGTCATTATTGTGGCGCCCTGTCTACCAGCAATATCGATGAGACCGTCACCCTGTGTGGTTGGGTCGACCGCCGCCGCGACCACGGCGGTGTCATCTTTCTTGACATGCGCGACCGGCAGGGCGTCGTCCAGGTGGTGTTTGATCCCGACACCGAAGAGCACTTCCAGCGCGCCGACCGGGTGCGCAGCGAGTATGTGCTGAAGATCACCGGCCGGGTGCGCGCCCGCGGCGAAGGTACCGTCAACCCGGCAATGGCAACCGGCCAGATCGAAGTGCTGGGCAAGGAGTTGGAAATCCTCAACGCCGCGGCCACGCCGCCCTTCCAGCTGGACGAGCACACCGCCGTGGGTGAGGAAGTGCGCCTGCGCTACCGCTATATGGACCTGCGCCGCCACGAGATGCAGGAGCGCCTGGCGCTGCGCTCGAAAATCACCACGGCGGTGCGCAATTTCCTCGACGCCGAGGGTTTCCTGGATATCGAGACCCCGATCCTGACCCGCGCCACGCCGGAAGGCGCGCGGGACTACCTGGTGCCAAGCCGGACCCATCCCGGGCAGTTTTTCGCCCTGCCGCAGTCTCCCCAGCTGTTCAAGCAGCTGCTGATGGTGGCCGGCTTCGACCGCTACTACCAGATCGCCAAGTGCTTCCGCGACGAGGACCTGCGCGCGGACCGCCAGCCGGAATTTACCCAGATCGATATCGAGACCTCGTTCATGGACGAGGCCGGCATCATGGATATCGCCGAGCGTATGGTGCGCGGGCTGTTCAAGTCCGCACTGGATGTGGATCTGCCGGAATTCCCCTCCATGCCCTACGCCGAGGCCATGGAGCGTTTCGGCTCCGACAAGCCGGACCTGCGTATCGACATGGAACTGGTCAGTGTCGACGACCTCATGCAGCAGGTCGACTTCAAGGTCTTCCGCGGCCCGGCGGACGACCCGGCGGGGCGTGTCGCCGCGCTGCGGGTGCCCGGTGGTGCCAGCATCAGCCGCAAGGAGATCGACGACTACACCTCCTATGTTGCCGTGTTTGGCGCCAAGGGCCTCGCCTGGGTCAAGGTCAACGACCTGGCTGCCGGCGTGGAAGGCCTGCAGTCGCCGATCCTCAAGTTCATGCCCGACGCCGTCGTGCTGGAGATGATGCAGCGCCTGGGCGCCGCCGACGGCGACATCATCTTCTTCGGCGCCGACAAGACCCGGGTGGTCAACGACGCCCTCGGCGCCCTGCGCCTGAAAGTGGCGGAGGACCAGGGGCTGGTCAGGGAAGGCTGGGCGCCCCTGTGGGTGGTCGACTTCCCCATGTTCGAAGAGGACAGCGACGGCTCCTGGACGCCGCTGCACCACCCCTTCACCGCCCCCTCCTGCAGCGCCGAGGAGATGCAAGCCAGCCCCGGTACAGCGCTGTCCCGGGCCTACGACATGGTGTTGAACGGCACCGAACTGGGCGGCGGCAGTGTGCGTATCCACCAGCGCGACATGCAGGAAGCGGTATTCCGCGCGCTGGAGATCAGCGACGAGGAAGCCAGCGAGAAGTTCGGCTTCCTGCTGCAGGCCCTGCAATACGGTGCGCCGCCCCACGGCGGACTGGCCTTCGGCCTCGACCGCCTGATCATGCTGATGACCGGCTCCCCGTCTATCCGCGACGTGATTGCCTTCCCCAAAACCCAGACGGCAGCGTGCCTGATGACCGACGCGCCGGGCAACGTCAGCGCCCAGCAACTGCGCGAACTGAACATCCGCCTGCGCCAGCAGGCCGAGAACAAGGGCGAGCAGGGCTGAGCCGGGGCGGGTTCAGGCAACCAACAAAAGAGTAGCTAGAGGCAGGTATGGCTGGCCACAGTAAATGGGCGAACATCAAGCACCGCAAGGCGGCACAGGATGCCAAGCGCGGCAAGATCTTCACCAAGCTGATCCGCGAACTGGTGATCGCGGCGAAGCACGGCGGCCCCCTGCCCGAAGATAACCCGCGCCTGCGCGCGGCGGTCGACAAGGCCCTCGGCGCCAACATGACCCGCGATACCATTGATCGCGCGATCGCCCGCGGCGCCGGCAACAACGATACCGACAACATGGAGGAGCTGACCTACGAAGGTTACGCCGCCGGCGGTATCGCAGTGCTGATCGAGGCCATGACCGACAACCGCAACCGCACCGTCGCCGAAGTGCGCCACGCCTTCAGCAAGCGCGGCGGCAACCTCGGCACCGACGGCTCGGTCGCCTACCTGTTCAACAGGGTCGGCCAGATCTCCTTCGCCCCCGGCGTGGACGAAGAACAGGTCATGGAAGTCGCCCTGGAAGCCGGCGCCGAGGACATCCAGGCCAACAGCGACGGTTCTGTCGACGTCACCACCCCCTGGGAGGACATTTCCGCCGTCAAGCAAGCCCTCGAAGAGGCCGGCCTGGTCCCCGAGGGTGGCGAAGTCACCATGCAGGCCTCCACCACCGTGCCGGTCGACGCCGAGGGCGCCGAAAAACTGATGGCGCTGGTGGATGCCCTGGAAGACCTCGACGACGTGCAGAACGTCTACACCAACGTCGACATCCCCGACGAAGTACTCGCCGGTCTCTGACCGGGCCGCCAATTCCTTGCCATAACTCTCCAGTTCCGGGAGCGTGCTTTCCGGCTTTCCGAGAGGTTGGAATGTGGCACGCAGGAGGGATGGATCGCCGCACCCCGCGCCACGAAAATGTCCGAGGCCATGGAGGGCCGAGGCCAAGCTGGCAGGACGCCGCTTTTGCGGTTTTCGGGGCGCGGGGTGCGGTGAGCCAGCCCGGCGGCTACCCCCACACCGTTTCTGTCTGTTGAGCTGAAGGGTCGGACTGGCAGGACGCTGCTTTTGCAGTTTTCGGGGCGCGGGGTACGGTGAGCCAGCCCGGCGGCTACCCACTACCCCATACTGCCTCATTGGGTTGGCAGGGCAGCTATATAGAAGGAAGTAGCCACCTTTCACCGCAACCCAGCTGACCCGACCTGTAAATTTGTACATAATAAGGCAGGCTCTCACAGCGCGGTCCAGGTCATGTCGCTCATACTGGGAATCGATCCCGGTTCCCGCAAAACCGGCTTCGGCGTCATCGAATTCCAGGGTGGCCGCAGCCGCTATGTCACCAGCGGCGTCATCCGCTTGCCGGACGGCGAACTCGCCGAGCGCCTGCGCATCATCCACGATTCCCTGGTCGAGCTGATCGAACTGCACTGTCCCCAGTGCCTGGCGATCGAGCAGGTATTCATGGCCAAGAGCGCCGGTTCGGCGCTCAAACTGGGCCAGGCGCGGGGCGCGGCCATCGTCACCTGCGCCACCCGGGGCATGCCGGTTTCCGAGTACTCCGCACGGCAGATCAAGCAGTCCGTGGTCGGTACCGGAGCTGCGGACAAGGCGCAGGTGCAACATATGGTCAGGGTCCTGCTGGGCCTGCCAGGGGTTCCCCAGGAAGACGCGGCGGATGCCCTGGCGGCGGCGCTGTGCCATGCGCACACCCAGCAGAGTATGATAAACATGGCCGGGGCGACGGCGGTTCGCCGGCGCCGGCTGCGATAAACGAACGAATTTCGGGCGGGCAGGAATGATAGGCAGAATCAGCGGCAAACTGGTACACAAGCGGCCGCCGGAAATCCTCGTGGATGTCGGCGGTGTCGGCTATGAAGTGCAGGTGCCCCTGACAACCCTGTTCCAGCTGCCGGAGCCGGGTGCGGATATCACCCTGGTCACCCACCACGCAGTCCGCGAGGACGCCCACACCCTGTACGGCTTCATCGAACCCAGCGATCGCGAACTGTTCCGCCTGCTGATCAAGGTGAGCAACGTCGGTCCCAAGCTGGCACTGACGATTCTCTCCGGCCTGGAAAGTGATGCCTTCGTCCGCTGTGTGCAGCGCGAGGAGGTTTCCACCCTGGTCGCCCTGCCCGGTGTGGGGCGCAAGACTGCCGAGCGGCTGGTCATGGAGATGCGCGACAAGCTGCGCGACTGGCAGTCGGCGCCCGGCGAAATTTCCGCACCCTGCGAAGCGGGTTCCATGCCGCGCCCCGGCGCGATCATTGCCGACGCGGAAGGTGCGCTGGTAGCCCTGGGTTACAAGCCCACCGAGGCAGCGAAGATGGTCGCCGCGGTCAATGACGACAGTGTCGCCGACAGTGAAGAGCTGATTCGCCGCGCACTCCGCTCTGTGGTGAGCGCCTGATGATCGAGACCGACCGCCTCATCGCACCCCAGGCCAGCAGTCCGGGGGAGGACGCCATGGACCGGGCGATCCGCCCGAAATCCCTCGCCGAGTACGTCGGCCAGCCGGTGGTGCGCGAACAGATGGACATTTTCCTCGCGGCGGCGAAGGGGCGCGGCGAGCCACTGGACCACACCCTGATATTCGGCCCGCCGGGGCTCGGCAAGACCACCCTGGCCAGTATCATCGCCAACGAGATGGGGGTTTCCCTGAAGACCACCTCCGGCCCGGTACTGGAGAAGGCCGGCGACATCGCCGCCCTGCTCACCAACCTGGAGCCCGGGGATGTGCTGTTTATCGACGAGATCCATCGCCTGAGCCCCTATGTCGAGGAAGTACTGTACCCGGCGATGGAGGACTACCAGCTCGATATCATGATCGGCGAGGGCCCCGCGGCGCGTTCGATCAAGCTGGAACTGCCGCCCTTCACCCTGGTGGGCGCGACCACCCGCGCGGGACTGCTGACCTCGCCCCTGCGCGATCGCTTCGGCATTGTGCAGCGGCTGGAGTTCTACGCGGTGGATGACCTCGCCCACATCGTGCAGCGCTCCGCCAATATTCTCGGCATCGGTATCGACGCCAAGGGCGCCGGCGAGGTGGCGCGGCGCTCCCGCGGCACCCCGCGCATCGCCAATCGCCTGCTGCGCCGGGTGCGCGACTACGCCGAGGTGAAGGCCGATGGCCACATCACCGACACGGTGGCGGACCGTGCCCTGGACATGCTCAGCGTCGACCAGCAGGGCTTCGACCACCAGGACCGCCGCCTGCTGCTGGCGATGATCGAGAAATTCGACGGCGGTCCGGTGGGGGTGGACAGCCTCGCCGCGGCCATATCCGAGGAGCGCGGCACCATCGAGGACGTACTCGAACCCTACCTCATCCAGCAGGGCTACATGGTGCGCACCCCGCGCGGGCGCATGGTGACCCGCAATGCCTACCTGCATTTCGGACTGCCCCAGCCGGGCGCTGCTGTCTCCGGCAATATTCCACTTGATCTCGGGGATAGTGGCGACGACTGATGGCGAATGCGGAATTTTCACTGCCGATTCGCGTCTACATTGAAGACACGGATGCCGGTGGTATTGTCTACTACGTCAATTACCTGAAGTACATGGAACGGGCGCGCACCGAGTTTTTGCGCTCCCTGGGCTTCGGCAAGGATTTCATCTTCAACCGCGAACTGATGTTCGTGGTGCGGGATGTGGCAGTGAGTTACCGCGCCCCGGCCCGGCTGGACGACGAACTCCAGGCGACCGCCAGAGTGCAGGAGTTGCGCGGGGCGTCGATGACCCTGCAACAGGCGGTGCGGCGCGGGGCGGATACCATGGCCGAAGGGATCGTGAGTATCGCTTGCGTCGATCGCAACAGCATGCGCCCGCGGCGCATACCAGAGGAAATCAGGCACTGCCTGGATAACACCTAACCGGTACGGCGACGCCGTGCCGAGCACAGAGGGGATTGGATTTTGGAAGAGCAGTTAAGCCTGCTGGAGCTGGTGTGGAATGCCAGTTTTACCGTGCAGCTGGTGATGGGCATCTTGCTGGCAGCCTCGGTGCTGTCCTGGTACATGATCGTGCAGCGCTTCATTTACCTGCGCAACGCACGCGATGAAGCCTACGATTTCGAGGAGCGTTTCTGGTCGGGCATCGACCTCTCGCAGCTCTACCGCGAGGGCAGTGAGCGCGCCGCAGAGGGTCACCCGGTGCTCGGCATGGAAAGTATCTTCCGCGCCGGGTTCAAGGAGTTCTCGCGCCTCACCCAGCAGTCGGAAATGGATTCCGAGGCAGTCGTCGAGGGTTCCCGACGCGCCATGCGGGTGGCGATGCTGCGCGAGGAAGAGCGCCTCGAGCGGCACCTGGCCTTCCTCGCCTCGGTGGGTTCCACCAGCCCCTATATCGGCCTGTTCGGTACCGTCTGGGGCATCATGCACTCCTTCCGCGGGTTGGCCAACGCCACCCAGGCGACCCTCGCCACCGTGGCCCCGGGTATCTCCGAGGCGTTGGTCGCTACCGCCATGGGCCTGTTTGCTGCGATCCCCGCGGTGCTGGCCTACAACCGCTTTGCCGCCAAGGTCGAGGTGTTCAGCAACCGCTACGACACCTTCGCGGACGAATTCTCCAGCATCCTTTACCGCCAGGCCTACGCGCTGCGGCGCAAGGAACGCAAGGCCGGGTAAGCTGACGTGAATCGAACCCGAAACAAGCGCCAGCCGATGTCGCAGATCAACGTCGTACCCTATATCGACGTGATGCTGGTCCTGCTGATTATATTCATGGTTACCGCGCCCATGCTGATGCAGGGGGTGCAGGTGGACCTGCCCGAGGCCAGCGCCGAGCCGGTGGAAAACCAGGACAGCGAGCCGCTGATCGTCTCGGTCGACGCCCAGGGCCAGCTGTTCCTGAATCTCGGCAACGAGAAGCAGGTGCTGGAGCTGGCGACTATTCGCGAGCGGGTGTCCACGGTGATCCGCCGCAAACCGGATACCCCCGTACTGATCTGGGGCGACCGCGCCGTACCCTACGGCCAGGTAGTCACGGTCATGGTCGCCCTGCAGGAAGCGGGAGCCCCCAGCGTCGGCCTGGTGACCGAGGACCCGAATTGAACGCGGATTCGGTCTATGCCCCGCCGGTGATGCCGCGCATCGTCGTGCGCCCGGCGCTTGCGTCGGTCGCCCTGCATTTGCTGATTCTGGCCGCCATGCTGTTTCACTGGGGCAGCAGCTCGGAGCCGAAAGTCATCCAGGCGCGGGTCATCCCCAAGGCCATCGAGGCCCGCCTGGTCGACGCCAGTGAGCTGAAAGCCAAGCCGAAACCGGCGCCCAAACCACAGCCGAAGGTGGAATCCAAACCCAGGCCCCAGCCGAAGGTAGAACCGAAACCGAAGGTGGAGCCCAAGCCGACCCCGAAGCCCAAGGCGGAACCCAAGCCGCAACCGAAGGCAGAGCCGAAACCGGAGCCCAGGCCCGAACCGCGTATCTCCGACGAGGAACTGGCGCGGATAGCCCGCCAGGACCTGGCCCGGGCCATCTCCTCCGAGAACCAGGCACTGGAGGCGGCGGCAACGGCGGATGAGTTGGCCAACAGTTACGCCGCCCTGATCCAGCAGACGGTGGTGGGATACTGGAGCCGTCCGCCCAGCGCCCGCAACGGCATGGAGGCGGAACTGCGCCTGCAACTGGTGCCCACGGGTGAAATTGTCAGCGTGCAGGTGATACGCTCGAGTGGCAACGCGGCCTTCGACAACTCCGCGGTGAACGCGGTGAACAAGGCGGGCAGTTTTCCCGAGTTGCGCAACCTGCCGCGCGAGGAATTTGAACGGACCTTCAGGCGCTTTCGCCTGATTTTCAGACCAGAGGATTTACGTTACTGATGAAACGCTTGCTATTGGCACTTGTGCCCGTTGTATTGTCCCTTGTGACCCTCGGCGCGCGAGCGGAACTCGCCATCGAGATTACCCAGGGCATCGACAACCCCACGGCGATAGCCGTCGTGCCCTTCGCCTGGCAGGGCGAAGGCGCCGCGTCGCCGGAAGACATCGCGGCGATCGTCGATTCCGACCTGTCGCGCAGCGGCCAGTTCGCGCCGATCTCGCGCAACGACATGCTAGGGCGCCCGAGCCGCGAGCAGGATATTTTCTACCGCGACTGGCGCGCCATCAGCGCCGAGTACCTGCTGATCGGCAAGGTATCCACCCAGGGCACCCAGATGCGGGTGGATTACGAACTCTACGACGTGGTGCGCCAGAAGCAGGCGGCGACGGGCAGTGAAAGCGGCCCGGTCAACGAGGCGCGGATGATCGCCCATCGGGTCTCCGATGCGATCTATGAAAAACTGACCGGAATCCCCGGCGCCTTTGCGACCCGCCTGCTGTATGTCGCGGTAACCCACGTGCCGGGCCAGAAGGATTACTTCCGCCTGACCCTCGCGGACTCGGACGGCGCGCGGCCCATCGTGCTGCTGGAATCCCGCGAACCGGTGCTGGCGCCGAACTGGTCGCCGGACGGCAAGCAGATTGCGTACGTGTCCTTCGAGACCGGTCGCCCGGCCATCTACCGGCAGAACCTGACCACCGGGGCCCGCGAGCAGCTGACCAACTTCAAGGGCCTCAACAGTTCACCGGCGTGGTCGCCGGATGGCCAGAACATGGCCATGGTGCTGTCCAAGGACGGCAGTCCCGACCTCTACCTGATGAACCTGGCGACCAAGAAACTGACCCGCCTGACCAAGCACTACGCGATCGACACCGAACCGACCTGGATGCCCGACGGCAGCGCCATCCTCTTTACCTCCGATCGCGGCGGTCGGCCGCAGATTTACCGCTATACACTGCGCACCGGCAATATCGACCGGGTGACTTTTGAAGGCGGTTACAACGCCCGTGCACGGGTTGCCCAGGACGGCCGCAACGTGGTGCTGGTGCACCAGCAGGACCGCCGTTTCCACATCGCCGTGGTGGACCTGGTGACAAATCGGGTACAAATTCTCACTTCCACAGAATTGGACGAAAGCCCCAGTATCGCGCCTAATGGCTCTATGGTATTGTACGCGACTAAACATGACGGCCGCGGAATACTGGCAGCAGTATCTGTGGACGGCGGTGTTAAGTTCAGGCTGCCGGCACGGGAAGGTGACGTGCGCGAGCCGGCTTGGTCACCCTATATGAGCCGCTGACCGGGCTCTAAACGTTTTTGTAACGAACTTTTTCTCTTTAAGGAAGGGACATATGAAATATTTGCCTGTTGCCGGTAAAGCACTGATCGTACTGCTGACTGCAGTGCTCGTGGCTGCCTGCTCCAGCAGTGCGAAAAAAGACGACGATGCAGCAGCGAAAGCTGCGGCTGATGCAGCAGCTGCCGCCCAGGCGGAACAGCAGCGCATCGCTGCCGCTGCCGCCGCCGAGCAGCAACGTCTGAAAGACGCCGCCGCCACTTACGGCAACGTCTTCTACTTTGATTTCGACAGCTACACCCTGAAGCCCGAAGCGATCGAAGCCCTGAACGCCTATATCGCGTACTACAAGTCCAATGAAGAGTCCGTGCGCCTGGAAGGCAACACCGACGAGCGTGGTACCCGTGAGTACAACATGGCCCTGGGCGAGCGTCGTGCCAACGCAGTTCGCGACTACATGGTTGTCAATGGCCTCCCCAGCTACCGCATCGAAACCGTCAGCTACGGTGAAGAGCGTCCGCTGGCCATGGGCAGCGGCGAGTCCAACTGGGCGCAGAACCGGCGCGTCGAACTGAAGTAATACGCCTATGGCGAACATAAGCAAATGGCTTGTGGCAAGCGGGCTGGTCCTGGTGACCAGCCCGTTCTGTTTTACGGCCTGTGCACAGGATTACGTGGATGTGGAAGCGGAGCGCGGTTCGCGTACCACTCCCGCATCACCAGCCACTGCCTCACCGGAGGCTAGCTCCCCGGGTGACTACAGTGCAGGCTCCGCCGCGCCCGACTACGCGGCCCCCCCAGGATCAACGGCCCCCGCCACCAGTTACGGAATGAATGACGGCCCGGCCGGCCCCGCGGTGACCAGTGCCCCGCAGTCTTCCCTCAGTGCACCTCCCGTGCAGGCAGATACTGCCGCGGTTGGCGGTATGGGGGCGATGTTTAATGAAGTCCAGCAATTGCGCCAGGAAGTCATGCGGCTCAATGGCCGGGTGGAAGAACTGAGCAACGAGCTCAACCAGCTGAAATCCCAGAGCCTGGATCGCTACCGCGATCTCGACCAGCGCCTCGGTGGCAGCGCGGCTGGCGCGGGCCCCTCGGCCTCGGTAGCCCCGGCGGCTGGCGGCGCCATCGCCATGGGTTCGGCCCAGGAAATCCCCGGTGAGGCCGATGCCTATCGCGCGGCCTACGCCCTGGTGAGGGAGCAGTCCTTCAAACCCGCGGTAGACGCATTCAATGCTTTCCTGCGGCAGTACCCGGACGGCAAGTACGCCCCCAACGCCCATTACTGGCTCGGCGAACTGTACCTGGTCATCGACCCGCCGGATCCGGAAGCGTCCCGGCAGGCCTTTTCACTGCTGCTCAGCGAGTACCCGGATAACCCCAAGGCACCCGATGCCATGTTCAAGCTGGGCAAGGTGTATTACCTCAAGGGCAATCGCGCCAAGTCGCGCGAATACCTCGACCGGGTTATCAACGAGTACGGTAACAGCAACAGTTCCGCGGTACAGATGGCCAGGGATTTCATCACCCAGAACTTTTGACGGGCGCCCTGCCGGCACCTGTTAAACGCAGCCGCAAACACAGCGCGCCCGAGCCATGACCGGGTCGGGCGTGTGACCCGGGTTCAGGCCCGATGTGTTTTCATCACCGCAAAATCGGCTACCCTTTTCCAGACAACCGCCAGGCTTTACCACGCCGGGAACCAACATGAGCAACATGCAGGCGCAGGGCGCAGATACCCTGCGAATCACGGAAATTTTCTATTCGCTGCAGGGCGAGACCCGCACCGTGGGCCTGCCCACGGTGTTCGTGCGCCTGACGGGTTGCCCGCTGCGCTGTGTCTACTGTGATACTGCCTACGCATTCAGCGGCGGGGAAATTCGCCAAATCGACGATATCCTGGCGACGGTGGGTAGTTTCAATCCGCGCTTTGTCACGGTCACCGGTGGCGAACCCCTGGCGCAGCCCAACTGCCTGCCCCTGCTTGCCCGCCTGTGCGATGCGGGCTACGAGGTTTCGCTGGAAACCAGCGGCGCGCTGAGTGTAGCGGGTGTGGACCCGCGGGTGGTCAAGGTGCTGGACCTGAAAACGCCGGCTTCCGGCGAGATGTCGCGCAATGACTATGACAACATCCCCCTGTTGACGCACAGGGACCAGGTAAAGTTTGTGGTCTGCAACCGCGAGGACTACGAGTGGGCGCGTTTCACCCTCGACAAGTATGACCTGGTCTCCCGGGTGTCCGACGTACTGTTCTCGCCCAGCCACGCGGATTTGCCCGGACGGCAACTGGCCGAGTGGATGCTGGAGGACAACCTGCCGGTGCGCATGCAGTTGCAGTTGCATAAGCTCCTGTGGAACGACGAACCGGGGCACTGACGGGGCGGAGCGCATATGAGTGGACAAAAACCTGCCGTCATCCTGGTCTCCGGTGGACTGGATTCGGCCACCGTACTGGCCATGGCTCGCAAGCAGGGTTATGCCTGTTACACACTGAGTTTCGATTACGGCCAACGGCACCGCGCCGAATTGCTGGCAGCGGAGCGGGTCTCTGCCGCTCTCGGCGATGTCGAACACAAGGTGGTGAAGCTCAACCTCGACAGTATCGGCGGCTCTGCGTTGACCGATGCCGCTATCGCCGTACCGGAAACCGAGACCACCGGGATTCCGGTGACCTATGTGCCGGCGCGCAATACTGTGTTTCTGTCCATCGCCCTGGGCTGGGCGGAGGTGCTGGGCGCCCAGGATATATTTATCGGTGTAAACGCCGTGGATTACTCCGGCTACCCCGATTGTCGCCCGGAATATGTCGCGGCCTTCGAAACCATGGCCAACCTGGCGACCCGGCTCGGTGTCGAGGGTCACAAACTGACTATCCACGCGCCGCTGATGAACATGGGCAAGGATGAGATCATCCGCCAGGGGCTGGCGCTGGGGGTGGATTACGCGCTCACCGTGTCCTGCTACCAGGCCTCCGACGAGGGTGTGGCCTGCGGCAAATGCGATGCCTGCCGCCTGCGTCGCCAGGGTTTCATCGATGCCGGCGTGGCGGATCCAACCCGCTACGGCTAAGATAACCGTCAGCGGAAAAAATGACTTCCCGGGGCTTGAGTTTTCTTCCTAAATCCGTAAGATACGCACCTCCTCTGAGGGCCGTTAGCTCAGTTGGTAGAGCAGTTGGCTTTTAACCAATTGGTCGCTGGTTCGAATCCAGCACGGCCCACCATTTCGCCCAGCGCAAGTCTCGTTGCGGCTTTTGACACTACCCTCTAAATACGTTTGGCTGCGAAGCACGTCGTTTAGCCCTGTTTCCGTCCCGTGCAGGATCAGGCCGGCCGTTCTCCGCGCGAGTGCCTGTGCCTGCAAGCAACTTCTGGCGGCAGCCTTCGCCCTTCCGGCCATTCTCAGCGGCCGATTCCTGTAATCCTTATCCGTGGATCACCTTTACTTCAGCGAGTGTTATACACTGGAGAAAAAAGGACACTGGATCGGGTGATGCGCATGATTGAAGCCTCCGAATCAGCACTGCGGCCACTACCGGGCTGCGAGCTGTCGATGGTGCAACTGGCGGAGGCTTCGGGCGAACCCGGGTGGGGATCCGGGGCAGGCATACCGGAAGGTATCGCGACGCTTCGCTGACCATGGGCCTCGCTAAGCTTCGCCAGTTTCTGCTGGGCGGTGGCGTGGTCTACCTCTACGCTATTTTTGTCGCCGGATTTTTCCTGATGCCAATGGCCGCGGGGCATCGGCGCGTGTTCTACATCCTGGTAGTTCCCGCGGTTTTGCTGCTGTGGCGAGAACTGCTGGCGTTCTACCGCCACAACCTCCTGGCCGGGTTGATCCTGGTGTACGCCGGTTACATGTTGTCCTCACTGGCCTGGACCGCGAACTTCAGCGGGATCGGAGCCTTCTGGGTAACCTGGTACGGATTCTGTGTCCTCTCCTTTGTACTGCTTAGCGGCTACCTCTGGGTCAGTTACCCGCAACAGATGCAGTACCTTGCCGGCCGGGCCGTGTGGCTGGCGGCGGCCGCCGCACTGGTGTCGACGGTAGTATGGTACCTGCACAACCCCTTCCCGGATTCGCGACTCGAACCGCTGGGGGTGATGCATCATCCGAACAAGAGCGGCTGTGCCTACGGACTCTTCCTGGTGCTGGCAATCCACCAATTGCGCAGGTCCGATGCGCGCCGGGAAAAACTGATGTATCTCGCCGCGGCGTTGATCCTGGCCGGGCTGGTTGTGCTGACCCAGTCGCGTACCGCATTGCTGGCCGTCTGTGTCGGACTGTTTGCCCTGGTCGGGCGCCGCGCCATTGCTCCGGTCATCGCAACTGTGGCCGCCAGTTGGCTGCTGGTGGCGGTGACGCCGGGGCTGTGGAACGCGCGAGTCCTGTTGTTTTCTTTCCGCCCCGGAATCTGGGCGCAGGTGCTGAGCGAAGTGCCGGATCACTTCTGGTTCGGGCACGGTTACCTGGTCGATACCGTGGTCCCTGCTTATGGTAAGCTCTTCAGCCATGCCCATAACAGCTATCTGGCAACCCTGCGCGATGGCGGCGCCGTTGGTGTCGTCCTTCTGCTCGTTCTCCTGGCCGTCGCCCTGCGATGGGGCTGGCAGATGCGCACGCGCTCCGGCGAGCCAATCTACCTGGCGTTGCTGTTGTATGGTGCGCTCTCCCTCGTCCTCGACTACGACCGCCTGCTGGTTCATCCCACGGAACTCTGGCTGTTCTTCTGGCTGCCGGTGGCCCTGGTAATGGCAGTGTGGCCGGCATATCGCGAACGGGATCGCACGCGTGCTGGCGGGGTGTCCCGGGCATGATGGCCAAGCGAGTCCCCAGTTGCTCCGTCGCGAAGCTGGCCAGCCTGACCGGCGCCGGTTGTATGGTGGGATAGCAGACAGACATGACCGCCGCCAATTTACTTGCAGTGCCCCGTATCGCGATCTGCGTATGCACGCACGGGCGATCACGGCAACTCGCGGGACTGCTGGATGTGCTGTCGGCTATCGACCTGGAAGAATATCCGCCGGAGCGCGTTGAACTCATTGTCATCGACAACCGTCCGGGTCGGGAAACCCGTGAACTCTGTGAGCGGATGGCGCCCTCCCTGCCGATCGTTCTGCATTACGCGGAGGAGCCGCAACCGGGGCTTACCTACGCCCGCAATCGCGCGGTGGCGGTGGCGTTGGCACGCAACGCCGACTTTGTTGCCTTCATCGACGACGATGATCGACCGCGCCCCGACTGGTTGCTGCGCCTCCTGGAACAGCAGTCGACCAGTGGCGCTGACCTGGTTTTCGGCTCGTGGGTGCTGGATGCGGATCTGCCGCCGTGGGTCAGGGAATCCGGAATCTTCCGTTCACCCGACAAACCCAAGCGCAACAAGGAGCGGCGCTACGGCCTGCCGCATTTCGCCTCCGGTTGTAACCTCCTTGCAGGGCGTGAAATTCTTGAGCGGGTGGGTGCAGCAGGCCCGGTTTTTGACCACCATTTCCGTTTTTCAGGGGGGGAGGACAAGGACTTTTTCCTGCGCGCCCACCGCCTGGGCGCAACGCTGGCCTGTGCTGAGCGCTCGATCATTCAGCGCAGTCATGACTGCGAACGCTACTCGCTGCGCGGCTTGCTGCGTCGCGGTATGAAAAATGGCTGTTCCCAGATCAACCTGGCAATGGTCCACGGGGATCGCCGGCGCCGGCTGCGTCTGTTGGGTGCGGCTTGCCTGAAGTTCCTGGTCTCGCTGGTGTTACTGCCTTTCTCGGTGTTTTCACCGAACCAGTTCCGCCATCACCTCTACCGGCTGGCAAAATCCTGGGGCATCATTTACACCAGCCTGAGTGGCCGAGGTCTCAACTATTACTCGCGCTGAAACCGGTGCAGGAGAGCGGCGCGACTGGCGCCCTGCGTTGCCCGCCTGGACGCCCATGGGTTAGTCTCGGTTACTGCCGTGCACTCGCACGGAAACATGCAAGCAGAACAACATCCGGTAGCGACGTGGTAGCGTTGCCCTGCAAGGGGTGGGGCTGGGGGCACAACGTGAATTTCAAAGTCCATCAACCGGCGGCCAGTTGGCTGTCCGCAGCCGGGTTATGCCTCGCGCTATCTGTCCTGCCAGCCTCCGCCGATACCCGGGATGCTCTGCTCGCGGAACTGGAGGCGCAGGACAGTCTCAGCGGTATCCAGGGTTTCGACCACTCGCTCGACGAACGCCTGGAGCCGGGCCTCGAAAAAGCCGCCCTGCTCAGGGAAATCGGCTACCGCTACGAATCCTTCAACGCCATAGACGACGCCTTCGACGCCTATGATCGCTCTGTGCATATGCTGGAAGCGCTGCCGCCCGGCGAGGAGCTCGTGCAGTCCCTCGGCGAGCGGTCCTACATTACCTACCTGCGGACGGGCGAGCGCGAGGACTACTGCCCGGACCGGGAGCGAGCTGTGGCCATCGCGCGGGACCTCGGCAATGCCGAGGTGCAGGTCGAGGCCCTGGTCAAGCGGGCCTTTTGCTATGACCAGCCGGAGACAGTGCGCCGGGCCATGGCCGACCTGCAGGAGGCCATGGATGTGGCCTTGCAGGCGAAGCTGGCGAAAGACGCACAGGCCATGATTTTCAATGTCAGCGGCAACCTGTACCGCAGTCTCGATCTCTACGACCGGAGTTACGACGCCTACTACCACGCCTACCTGATCTGGCGCGACCAGGGCGAGGAGTCTGATGCTTTCAACATGCTGCATAACCTCGTTGGCTCCGCGATCCCGCTGGGTCGCTGGGCAGAGGCCGAGCAACACGTGCAGGCCTTGTCTTCGATAGCGGAGCGGGCCGGAGACGACAACGACTACGCGTTCTTTACCCGCTTCAACCGGGGCCGACTGGCGTTGGCCCGGGGAGACTACGCCGCCGCGGAGGCGGCGCTGGGCGCGGCGATTGAGCTCGGCCCGACTACCGCGGAAACCCGCTTCGTCCATCACTCCCGGATGCTGCGTGGAATCGCGCGGTTCTGGCAGCAGGACCTGCCGGGGGCGCGCGCGGATTTGCAGGAATATGCTGCGGCCGCGGGAGCCGATGACGCGGAGTACCAGTATTACAGCCGCCTGGCGGATGCCATCACCCGCAACGACAGTGAGCTGCTGGTCACCGCGCTACAGGCGTGGCGCCAGCGGGAGCTGGACAAGCGTATCGCCTTTCTCGACGCCAACACCCGCCTGTTCACCGCGGAACACGAGAGCAAGATCGCGGCCTACGAGTCGGACCTGCTGAAGCAGCGCCTGGAATTGCAGAACCTGGAGCTGGCGCGGGCGGAAGACAGCGCGCGCCTGGCCCGGCAGTCGAACCTGATTCTCGGCCTGCTGGCGCTGATACTGGTGGGCCTGGCGAGCTGGCTGGTATACCGCCTGCGCCTGCACCGGGAGCGCGCCTCGACCGACTTTCTCACCGGGGTCGCCAACCGCGCCCGGGTTTTCGAGCGCGGCAACCAACTGTTCCAGCGCGCAACGCGCAGGCAGCAGCCGTTGGCCGTGGTACTGATCGATATCGATCATTTCAAGCGGGTCAACGACCGCTACGGTCACGAGGTGGGGGACCGGGCCTTGCGGTCGACGGTGGCCGCCCTCGGTGGTTGCCTCGACAAGGGGGAGCTACTGGGTCGCCTGGGTGGCGAGGAGTTCATTGTCATCCTCCCCCGCCACACCGCCGAACAGGCCCGCGTGCGTGCGGAGACCATGCGCCGGGCGGTGAAGGAGAGCGCGCGCTTCCAGCATGCTGGCCGCATTACCGTAGATTTCACCGCCAGCCTTGGGGTGGCGGCGGGTGGCGCCGCCGCGGACTTCCAGGGCCTGGTCAATCGGGCGGACGCCGCGCTCTACAGCGCCAAGGCCGCGGGCCGCGATCGGGTCATGCTCGCCAGCAGTCTCGATACGCCGGACGCAGCCATCGTGGGCAGCCGGAAAACCGCCCGCACGGGCTGATAAGGAGCGGCGCTGGTTTCCGTCGCCGCTGGGGCATCACTTGCCCTCGCTCCTGGCCAGTGCGTCAGCCAGTCCCTTCACGTTTTCCGCGCCCGCCAGTACTTCGATGGTTGAACCCTCGAAGTCGTTTTCAACCGGCTGGGCGCGGCCTCCCAGGCACTCGTGGGCCAGGAAGCCTTCCATCACCGCGTAAAAGGCCAGCCGGTTTTCCGGTCGGGCGAAGCCGTGGCCCTCGTCGGGGAAATTCACATAGGTGACCGGCAGGCCTTTCTCTTCCATGGTTGCCACCAGTTGGTCGGACTCCAGTTTGGTCACCCGCGGGTCGTTTTCACCCTGGCCGATAAGCAGCGGGGCGCGGATGTGATCCACCCTGGAGATGGCTGAGCGGGAGAGCATGTCCGCGCGGTCCGCTGCCACTTCCGGATTGCCGACAAATTTGTACCAGGAGCCCTCCAGCAGGGGCTTCCAGTATTCCGGGAAGCTCTCCACCAGGGTGACCAGGCTGGAAGGGCCGACCAGGTCGACACCGCAGGCAAACCTGTCGGGGGTGAAGGTCACGCCGATCAGGGTGGCGTAACCGCCATAGGATCCACCGGCGATGGCGACTGTGTCGGGCCGGGTGATGCCCGCGTTGATCGCCCAGTCCACACCGTCGATCAGGTCGTCGTGCATCTTGCCCGAGAATTCGTGAATGGCCGCATTGACGAAATCCTTGCCGAAGCCGGTGGAGCCGCGGTAATTCACCGAAAGTACCGCGTAGCCGCGGTTGGCGAGCCACTGGTGCCAGCTGTTGTAACCGTAGCTGTCCCGGACCCAGGGGCCACCGTGCACGGCGAGTACCAGGGGGACCGGCTGCTCCGGCCGGCCGTCGCCGTCGCTGTCACTGCCCGGCGGCAGCGTGAGATAGGAAACCAGTGTCAGCCCGTCGCGCGCGGGGATCTCGACCGGCCACATCGCCTGCAGGGGGGCGCCTTCCAGCTCCGGTCGCGTGGCGAACATCGGCGTGAGCGCCTGCTGTTCGCGGTCGTACAGGTAGTACACCCCGGGGGCGGTGGCGGATTCCGCATGCACTACCATGCGCGACAGGTCGTCGGTCGTGGCGGTTATCTGGATGTCGCCCTCCAGCTGCGACTCCAGGAATTGCAGGTCTTTGGCGGCGGCGGGGTCCAGCGCGTGCCACCTGGCGCGCAGGTATTCGGAACTGTAGGCCAGGGGTTCGCGGGTCGTCGGGTGCAGCAGGACATTATTGATATCGGCGCGCGGGTCGCTGGCAATCACTTCGACAGAGCCGTCTTCCGCGCTGACGGAAACCAGGGCGGCAGTGTTGCGACCGCGGCTGTCGATTATGTAGATGCGGTCGTTGGTGGCGTTGAAACCCACGGCACTGGTGATCATGAAGTCCTCGGCGGGAATGGTCGTGAGCTGCTTGCCCTGCATGTCGACGACCCGGGAAACTCCGCCCGGGGACTGGATGACGCCGAAACGGGGAGTCAGGCTATGGTCGACGATCCACGAGGCGTAACCGGGGTTTTCCGCGACCAGGGTGCGCTCGCCGCTGCGCACGTCCACCAGGTAGAGGTCGACATACTGCGGGTCGCGTTCATTGAGGCCGACCAGGATGTAGTCCGGCTTGTCCCGCGACAGTGCCTGGATGCTTGCCCGCGCACCCGGCGCCACCGGAGTCAGGTCACGGACTTCGCCGGTGCTGATGTCGCTGGCGTAGACGTGGAAGTTTTCGTCCCCCCCCTGGTCCTGCACATAGTAGATATAGGCCGAGTTGGGGGCCCAGTAATGTAAACGGATACCGCGGTAGGTATCGCCGGTTACCGCAACGGCCTGGTCCGGCGCAGCGGCGGGGGCGACCCACACATTCAGGACACCGTCTTTCGGCGCAATCCAGCTGAGGTGGCGGCCGTCGGGGCTGATGCGGCCCTGGGTGCGCTGGGGATTGCCGAAGATTGCCTCGCGATTGATCAGGCTGGCGGCCTCGGCAGCACTTTTGCCCGTTCCCGCGCTGCCTGCGCAGCCAGTGAAAAAGGCGATTGCCAGAACGAACAGTATCCGTTGCATGCGGTTTCCTCCTGCAAAGTTCCAGAGTATAGCCGGGTACGACTGCCTCGCAGCGGTCAGCGCATTTTTGGCCACTTACGGGCAATTACCACGCTCTTTACCACGCTGCGGTCACGGCCCCTTCCACGCTCTTGCCGGACGATGTCATTGATCCCCGGAATCCGGCCGCGATGGGCGGACCCTCCGGAGCCAGAGACAAGACAATCATTCCGACAGGAGTCCACCATGAACAACATTGTATTTGCGGAGTACCTCTGGATTGACGGTACCCGCCCGACCGCCCAACTTCGTTCCAGGGCGCGCGTCGTGAGCGTGCCCGGCAACCCCGCACCGGCGGATTTCCCGAGCTGGGGTTTCGACGGTTCCTCCACGGGCCAGGCCAGCAGCGACAACGCCGATTGCCTGTTACAACCGGTGCGCGTCTACCGGGATCCCCTGCGCCCCGGCCACCATTTCCTGGTGCTGTGTGAAGTCCTTGCCGCGGACGGCAGGCCCCACTCCTCCAACAAGCGTATCCAGCTGCGGGCGCTGCTGGATATCGTTGCGGCGAACGAGTCCCCCTGGCTGGGCTTCGAACAGCAATACACGCTGTTCGAGAGCGGGCTGCCGCTGGGTTTTGAACCCGGCTCGAATCCGCGGCCCCAGGGGTCACACTATTGCGCTGTGGGCGGTGACTGCATTCGTGGCCGGGATTTTGTCGACACGCATGCCACCGCCTGCGTGAAAGCCGGGATCCTGTTTTATGGCAGCAATGGCGGTGGAATGCCGGGGCAGTGGGAATTCCAGGTCGGCCAGCGGGGATTCCGCGGTGAAGACCCGGGCGCGCTGCGCGTAGCGGACGATCTATGGGTAGCGCGTTATCTGCTGTACCGCTGCGGTGAACGCCTCGGCGTCAGCGTATCGCTGGACCCGAAACCCGTGCCGGGTGACTGGGCCGGGGCGGGACTGCACACCAGTTTTTCCACTCTGTCGACGCGGAATCCCGGCCTCGGGCTCGCCGCCATTTACCGGCTCATCGATATCCTCGAGGAAGTCCATGCCGATCATCTTCGTCATTATGGCGAGCGCCTCGCGGAGCGCCTGACCGGTCGACAATCGACATCGGACTTCGCCGCGTTCAGCTACGGCGTTGCGCACCGCGGCGCCTCTATCAGGATTCCCCAGTCAGTCGCCCAGCAGGGCCAGGGCTACCTGGAGGATCGCCGCCCCGGGGCCAATGCGGATCCCTATGTCGTCGCCAGTTGCCTGGTGGGCGCGATAGGCCGCTTGCTGTCGAAACCGGGCGAGCGGGCGGCCTGAATTTCCCGGCACCGCGGTGGCCAGGGTGATCATGCGGTCGGTAATTCGCGGGTCCCGCCGGACTTTGGGAAGATGGCTCGGCCGCGGTGGATACTGGGGAATGTGCCGGAAAATCGCGTTTTTGAAATGCGCCTGCGTGTACTCATGATACTCTGCGAAAGGCGTAATTCTTGACCCGGGTAGCTGTACCTCCCCGGATACAGAGGGGCGATTATCCGGCTGGACAGTAGGAATGGCCGTGGGTATAGCGTGTGAAGCAGCGCGGAATCTTCCGGATTTCAGTGGTAGGAAGGCGGTAGGCAATGGGGAAACTTCGGATACGCACCCTGGGTGAATTCGCGGTGGAGCGCGACGGCAAAGCCCTGAAGCTGCCGGCATCCCGGCGCACCCGGGCGCTGCTGGCCTACCTGGCGATCACCGGCCGCCCCCACCGGCGCGACCGCTTGTGCGAATTACTCTGGGAGATTCCCGATGACCCTCGCGGCGCCCTGCGCTGGTCCCTGAGCAAGATCCGGCCACTGGTCAATGACGACGCCGGTGAACGCCTGCATGCGGATCGCGAACGGGTGTCCCTGGGGGCGCCGGACCTGGAAGTCGACCTGGCATCGCTCGCGGCGGACCTGGAAGCACCCGACCTGGCTATCGGCAGCCTGGACCGCCTGTTGGAAGCGCTCGCAGAACCGTTCCTCGACAGCATGGACCTGCCCGACCAGTCGCTGTTCCAGGCCTGGCTGACGGCAGAGCGCGAGGATATCCATCGACTGAGGGGGCGGGCGTTGCGGCGGCTGGCGGTTCACCGGGACCTTGCCCCCGAGCGGGTGCTGGCGGTTGCCCGAGCCTGGTCTGCCAGCGAGCCCTACAGTACCGACGCGGCGACCCACCTGGTCAGCCGTCTCGAGCAGTTTGGCCGGGCGTCCGACGCGGCGGCAATGCGCGGGGAACTGGCTGCGCGATTCCAGAATGCCGGCATCGCCTGGTTGCCGCAGCCCGCGGCCGCGGCGGTGCCCGGCCCGGCCGCAGTGGATACCCCGCGGCAATTTCTCGCCCGCCAGAAAATCCAGTTCTGTACAGCCTCGGATGCGGTGCGCATCGCCTATGCCAGCGTTGGCGAGGGCAGGCCGATCGTCAAGGCGGCCAACTGGCTGAGCCACCTCGAACTGGACTGGGATGCACCCATCTGGAGCCCCCTGTTCCGGGAACTGGCCCGGGACCACCAGGTCATCCGCTACGACGAGCGCGGCAACGGCCTCTCCGACTGGGATGTGGCGGACCTCAGTTTCGAAGCCTTTGTCACCGACCTCGAAACCGTGGTCGATACCGCCGGACTGGACCGCTTCGCGCTGCTCGGCATTTCCCAGGGTGCTGCGGTGTCCATCGAGTATGCGGTGCGCCACCCCGAACGGGTCTCCCGGCTGATCCTGTTCGGCGGTTACCCCCAGGGCTGGCGGGTCAACGCCAGCGAGCAGACCATTCGCGAGCGCGAGGCGGTAATGACACTGACCGCCTCGGGCTGGGGCCAGGACAATCCCGCCTATCGGCAGATTTTCTCCTCCACCTTCCTGCCCAGCGCGAGCACCGACGAACTCAACTGGTTCAATGAATTCCAGCGCCTCACCACCTCGCCGGAAAACGCGGTGCGCTTCCTGTCGGCCTTTGGCGATATCGATGTGCGCCAACGACTGGCCCGGGTGACGGTGCCGACGCTGGTGATTCACTCCCTCGGCGATCACCGCATTCCCGTGGCGACCGGGAGGGATATCGCCGCCAGTATTCCCGGCGCGGAATTCCTCGGGTTGGAAAGTGACGGCCACCTGCTGCTGGGTCGCGAGCCGGCCTCGCAGGTGTTTGTCGAGGCGGTCAGGGAGTTTGTCGACCGGGATTGAAGACGGCTTTGGCTCGGGATCGACACACGTCATTGATCAAAGCAACTCAAACGACGCCAATGTTAAAGCAAGTTTAATAGAAATTTCCCGATACTGGACTACGCTGAAGGTCACGCTTCGGCCTGATGGCCTGACATTCAAACCGGGAGTTCAGTGATGAATACCAGCAGACCTCTTACCCACTGGCGACGCAAACTGCGATCCACCCTGATACTGTTTACCGTGGCTATCCTTGTGCCATTGGGAGTACAGGCACAGGCAAAAAAACCCAACATCCTGGTGATCTGGGGGGACGATATCGGCATCCCGCAGATCAGCGCCTATACCCAGGGCCTGATGGGTTACCGCACCCCCAACATAGACCGCATTGCCAATGAGGGCATGCTGTTTACCGACGCCTACGGCCAGCAGAGCTGTACCGCGGGGCGCACCAGCTTTATTGTCGGCCAGGAACCCTTCCGCGCCGGCCTGCTGACTATTGGCATGCCCGGCGATCCCCACGGGATCACCGATTGGATGCCGACCATCGCCGACGCCCTGAAAGACCAGGGTTACGCCACCGGCCAGTTCGGCAAGAATCACCTCGGCGACCGCGATCAGCACCTCCCGACCAACCACGGTTTCGACGAGTTCTTCGGCAACCTCTACCACCTGAACGCGGAGGAAGAGCCGGAGGGATATTTCTATCCGAAGGACCCGGAGTTCAAGAAAAAATACGGTCCCCGCGGTGTGATCAAGTCCTTCGCCGACGGCCGGATCGAGGATACCGGCCCGCTCAACACCAAGCGCATGGAAACCGTGGATGAGGAATTCCTGGCCGCCGCCAAGGATTTCATCCAGCGCCAGGTGAAAGCCGACAAGCCCTTCTTCACCTGGTTCAACTCCACCCGCATGCACGTATTCACTCACCTGAAGCCGGAGTCCTACGGGGTCACCGGCAAGGGCATCCACGCGGACGGCATGGTGGAACACGACGGCCACGTGGGCCAGTTGCTCGACCTGCTGGATGAGCTGGGTGTCGCCGACAATACCATTGTGGTCTACAGCACCGACAATGGCGCCGAGATCGCCCTGTGGCCGGACGGCGCCATGACCATGTTCGCCAGCGAGAAGGGCACCACCTGGGAGGGTGGCTTCCGCGTGCCGATGATGGTGCGCTGGCCCGGGCACATCAAGCCCGGCATCGTGTCCAACGAGATCATCTCCAACCTCGACTGGTTCCCGACCCTGCTTTCCGTTGCGGGCAATGACCACGTGAAGGGGGACCTCTCCAAGGGTACCCGCCTGAACGGCAAGAAATTCAAGGTCAAGCTGGACGGTTACGATTTCCTGCCCTACCTGACAGCACAGGCGGAGAAAGGCCCCCGCGACCGCATCATGTACTTCGATCAGGGCGGTAACCTGAACGCCGTCCGCTGGAACGACTGGAAGCTCAGTTTCGCCGTCCAGGACGGCAATATCGCCATGGGTAGCCGCAAGGTCACTTCCTGGGCGGGCATTACCAACCTGCGCATGGACCCCTATGAAAAGGCAGCCCACGAAGGTGGCCAGTACCTCGACTGGTACGCCCGACAGATGTGGCTGCTGGTGCCTATCCAGAGTGTGATCAAGGATTTCTTCAAGGACTTCACCGACTACCCTTACCAGACCGGGTCTTCGCTGAACGCGGCCGGTATCAACTACGGCCTGCTGCGGCAGCAGGACGCCCTGAAGCGCCTGAACGAACTGGAAGGGATGAAGCCGCGTTGATGCACGCCTGATCAACTTCAAGCGCTTTCACGCAATGAGAAGGGGTACAACGTACCCCTTTTTTTGTTGGCCTCCGCTCTCGAAGCAAATCAAATTCATCTATGCTGTATGCCACAGCCCGCAATACCGCGCTGACATCAATACCGCCAACGGACGTCCCATGAGTACACGGCAACAGATTCTCGAGCTTCGCGACCGGCTGGCCGCAGGCATCATCGGCCAGGATGCCGTCATCAATAACCTTCTCGTCGCCCTGCTGGCCAACGGCCACGTGCTGCTGGAAGGACTTCCGGGCCTCGCCAAGACCCGCACTATCAAGACCCTCGCCGCCAACCTGGAGAGCGAGTTCAGCCGTATCCAGTTCACCCCGGACCTGCTGCCCAGTGACATCACCGGTACCGAGATCTATATCGCCGAGGCCCGGGACGACAAGTTCCAGTTCCAGCCCGGGCCGATCTTCGGCAACCTGGTGCTCGCCGACGAAATCAACCGCGCACCGGCCAAGGCCCAGTCAGCGCTGCTGGAGGCCATGGAGGAGCGGCAGGTGACCGTTGCCGGCAACACCCACCGCCTGCCGGAACTGTTCCTGGTACTGGCAACCCAGAACCCGATCGAGCAGGAGGGCACCTACCCGCTGCCCGAAGCGCAGATGGACCGCTTCCTGCTGCACGTGTTCGTCGACTACGCGAGTGACGCCGACGAGCAGAAAATACTCCGGCTGGTGCGCGGGGAAGACGCCGGCCACGGTGCCGGTGACAAGGGGGTGATTCCCGCCAGCGCCGTACTCGACGCGCGTCGGGAGGTGCTGGCGGTTACCGTTGCCGATCCGGTGGAGCGCTACATGGTTGCGCTGATCGCGGCGACCCGGCGCCCCACGGAATACGCCGGGTCCCCGCTGGCCCAGTGGCTCAGTGTCGGCGCCAGCCCGCGCGGCACCCTGGCCCTGGACCGCGCCTCCCGGGCCTGGGCCTGGCTCGACGGGCGCACTGCGGTGACACCCGATGACGTCAAGGCGGTGGTCCATGCCTGCCTGCGCCATCGCCTGATACTGAGCTATGAAGCAGAGGCCGAAGGCGTAACCAGGGACGCGGTGCTGGATGAAGTTCTTCAACAAGTCGCAGTCGCTTAAGCAGCGGGAGTTACAGGCCCGCCAGGCGGGCAGCCCTGCCCGGCCGCCGGCAGAGGATGCCGCCGAAGGGGCGTATACCAGTCTGGAAGCCCTGGTGGCCATGCGTTCCCGCGCCCGGGGCTTCAGCTACCTGCCGCGGCAACCGGTGCATTCGCTGTTGGCGGGGCGGCACGCTTCGCGCCTGCGCGGCCGCGGCCTCAACTTCGAGGAGATTCGCCGCTACCAGGCCGGTGACGACATTCGCCAGATCGACTGGAAAATCACCGCGCGAACCCGCAAAACCCACAGCCGCGTTTATACCGAGGAACGCGAGCGCACTACCTTGCTGCTGGTCGACCAGCGCGCCGCCATGTTTTTCGGCAGCGTGAAGCGCATGAAATCGGTCACCGCAGCGGAAGCCGCGGCGCTGGCTGCCTGGCGGGTGCTGGAACAGCAGGACCGGGTCGGCGCCCTGGTATTCAACGACACGGACATCGTGGAAATCCGTCCCCAGCGTAGCCGCAACGCGGTAATGCGTATCCTGCAGGCCATCGTGAGCCAGAACCGCGCCCTCACTATTGATAGTTGTAGCGGCAGCAATCCCGCCATGCTCAATGAGGTCCTGCGCCGCTGTGACCAATTGGCGAAGCATGACTGCCTGATCAATGTCATCAGTGACTGCAGTGGCCAGGACGAGGAATCCCGGCGCCTGCTGAACCGTATCGCCGCGCACAATGACCTGCTCTTCGGCTTTGTTCACGACGCGCTGGAAGCAGAGTTGCCCACCGCGGGCCCCCTGGTGTTTGCCGGTGGTACCGAGCAACTGGAAGTCGATACCGGCCAGCGCGGATTGCGTGATCGCTACCGTGATGAATTTGCCGACACCCGCGCCGACGGGCGCCGCTTCCTGCTGCACCGGCAGATTCCCGTGATCCCGCTCAACACCGCCGAGGATGTCGCCGAACAGGTGCGCCGGCGCATCGGCGCGCTGCACCGATGAGCGATAGCACGAGCCTCGACCGGCTGCACGATATAGTCGCGCCCGCTGCCGCGCCCTGGTGGCCGCCGGCGCCTGGCTGGCAGATTCTTCTTGGTGTACTCGCAGCGCTGGCGGCACTGGCCTTACTGCGCGGTTTTATCCGCTGGCAGGGCAATCACTACCGCCGCGAGGCCCTGGCGGAACTGGCCGCCCTGCGCAAGCGTGGTGAACGCGGTGACGACGCCGGGGAGGTGGTGGCGCATATGTCGGTGCTGCTGAAACGGGTGGCCCTGACCGCCTTCCCACGGACCCGGGTGGCGACGCTGAGCGGTGAGGCGTGGTTTGCATTCCTCGACCGTACCGGCGGTACCCGGTTCGCCGCGGGGACCGGGGCGCTGATGGAGGCCGTGAACTACGGTATCGCCGGGAACGCGCTTGCGGCGCAGGACCTGGCGCTGCTGGAGAGCCAGTTGCGGCACTGGATCAGGCACCACCGGGTGTTGCCGGAGTCAGCCGCGGAGCCGGCCGGCCGGGCTGCCACCCGGGCGGGAGACCCGGAGCCGGTACTGGAGGACGTGGCGTGAGCAACCTCGCGATCGCCCAGCCCTGGTGGCTGCTTTGCCTGCCCCTGCCACTGCTGGTCTGGTGGCTGGTGCCGCCCCACCGGGTGCGTCGCGGCGGCTTGCAGGTGCCTTTCCTGCCACGGCTCGCTGCGGCGGCCGGCAGCGCGCCCGGCAGCGGCGCGGTGGTGGCGCGCAGTGGCCTGTGGCGTCTCCTGGTGGTGTGTTTTTGCTGGTGTTGCGCGGTGCTGGCGCTGGCGCGGCCGCAATTGGTGGAGCCGCCGGTGAGCAAGGAGATCCCGGTGCGCGACATGCTGCTGGCGGTGGACCTTTCCGGGTCGATGGAAACCCGCGACTTTACCGATGCGCAGGGCAGGCAGGTCGATCGACTCACCGCGGTCAAGGAAGTGCTGGATGATTTCCTCGCGCGGCGGCAGGGCGACCGGGTCGGGCTGATCCTGTTTGGCAGCGCGGCGTTTGTGCAGGCGCCATTCACCGAGGACCTGGACGTCGTCAGGCAACTGCTGGACGAAGCCCAGGTACGCATGGCCGGACCGCAGACCGCCTTCGGCGATGCCCTGGGGCTGGCGATTACCGTATTCGAGCGCAGCACGGTGCGCGAACGGGTGTTGATCGCCCTGACCGATGGCAACGATACCGCCAGCCAGGTGCCACCGGACAAGGCGGCACAGATTGCCAGGGACAAGGGCATTGTCATCCACAGCGTGGCGGTGGGCGATCCCCGTTCGGCGGGCGAGGATGCCCTGGATGAGAAAACCCTGCAGCAGGTGGCTTCCGCTACCGGTGGCATCTACTCGCACGCGACGGACCGCAGCCAGCTGCAGGCCATCTACGACCAGCTGGACCAGCTCGAAACACGCAAGGTGCAGACAATCTCGCACCGGCCGCGGCGCGATGTCTACTGGTGGCCCCTGGCCGCGGCGCTGGTGGTATCGATGGCCTACTTTGCCGTCGGTATGCTGCTGCGGGGACTCTTGCTACCCGGGCGGGAGAAGCGCCTGGTCGAGGGCGTAGCGGGTTTTTCACCAGCGCTGCTGGGCACGGCCCTGCTGGCCTTTCACTTTGTGCGCCCGGGCTGGTTGCTGGCGCTGTTGCCCGCGGGCCTGCTCTGGTGGCGCCTGCGCCGGATAGGCCAGGAGGAGCGCGCCTGGCGGGGGATTGTCGCACCCCACCTGCTGCGCCTGCTCTGGCGCGACGCCAGTGCTGGCCGCCGCCTCGGGCCGCTGTCCTGGATCGGCCTGTGCTGGTTGCTGGCGATTGTCGCCATTGCCGGCCCGAGCTGGAAGCGCATGCCCTCGGCATTCGCCGAGGACACGGCGCCGCTGGCGATTGTCGTCAAGGTAACGCCTTCGATGCTGACGGAAGACATCCAGCCCAGCCGCCTGCAGCGCGCCACCCAGAAAATACACGACCTGCTGGCGGCCCGCGGCAGCGCGAAAAGCGCGCTGATCGCCTACGCGGGTTCCGCCCACCTGGTGATGCCGGCGACCGCCGATGCCGGCATCATCGATACCTTCGCCGCTGCGCTCGATCCCGCGCTGATGCCGGTGGAAGGCGATGCCGCTGCCGAGGCCCTGCAGCTCGCCGACCTGGCGCTGGCCCAGGCGGGGGGCGGTTCCATTCTCTGGATTGCGGATGCGATCAGCCCCGGCGCGGCCGACGCGCTGCGCCGCTGGCGCAAGGCCTCTTCCAGCGAGGTCCGGCTGTGGCCTCCCCTGCTGCGGGGCACTGAACTGGATGCCGTGAAATCCATGGGTCGAGCGGTGCGGGCGGACACCGTGCAACTGGCAGCCGATGACTCCGACGTGGCTGCGCTCGCCACCGCCGCGCGTTTCGCGCCGGTCCAGGCCGGTGATTCGGACACCCGCTGGGCGGAGAGCGGTTACTGGCTGACCCCGCTGCTGGCCCTGATGCTGCTGGTATTTTTCCGTCGCGGCTGGCTGGTACCGCTGGCCGGGGGGCGCGCGTGAGCGCCGCGGTCAGGACGGCGAGACTGCGCGGCAGGCATGTCCTGCTCTCCGCGCTGTTGTCGCTGGTCATCGCTTGGCTGGCCTACGGCAGCTGGTCGAATCCCGATTTCTGGATGAACCCGGCGCGGCGCGGCGACCGGCTGATGGTGCAGCAGCAGTTCCGGAGCGCGGCGCAAACCTACCAGGACCCCTGGCGGATCGGTACCGCCCAGTACCGCGACGGCGACTTCAAGGCGGCGGCCGCTACCTTTGCCCGGGTACCCGGCGCCGTCGGTGCATTTAACCGCGGCAACGCCCAGCTCATGCACGGCGCCTACGAGGAGGCCATCGCCAGTTACCAGCAGGCCCTGGGCTTCCGCCCGGGCTGGCAGGCTGCCGCTGACAATATGGCCCTCGCCCGCGCGCGGAAGGCCCTGATCGACAATGCCGGCAGGGAGCGCGAACAGGAATCCGCCGATGCCTACAAACCGGACGACACCGTGTTCGACCAGAAGGGCGAAGACAAGGCGGGCAAGCCGCAGGACATGAACCAGCAGTCGCTCTCCGACGAGGCCCTGCGCGCCAGCTGGCTGCGCCGGGTGCAAACAACACCGGGGGATTTCCTGCGCGCCAAGTTCGCCTACCAGGCGGCCCACCGGGAAGCCGGCGAAGCCGGGGCCGCGCCGGAAGCGGCGGGGGAGCAGCCGTGATCCGCCGCCTGTGTTGCCTGGTACTCGCCCTGGCCTGTGGTATGCAGGCGCTGGCGCTGGCGCAGGAGCCGGGTGTCGGGATACGGGTCGCGGCCGGCAAACCCCTGTGGGCCGGCCAGCAGGTGACCCTGGTGGTGGAGTTGATGGCGCCGGGATACTTTGACAGTGCGGCCACCTTCGACCTGCCGGACCCGGCGGGGGTGATCCTGATGCGGCCTACCGAGCGTCCGGTTATCGGCAACCGGACTGTCGACGGCATTACCTACACCACCCAGCAACACGAATTGCGGGCCTGGCCGATGCGGGCGGGGCAGCAGACCATCGCGCCGATCACCGTGCGTTTCGCCTACAAGGCCAATCCCCTGGATACGAAAAGCATTGCCGCAGCGGTGAGCACTCAGGCCGTCGTGCTGGATGTCGAGCAACCGCCGGGTACCGCGGGCATGGGTACGCTGATCAGTGCGCGCGACCTCGCGGTGAACGAGCACTGGGAACCGGAGCCGGGGAGCAGCCCGGTGGAGGCGGGGTCGGCCTATACGCGCACTATCACATTCTCGGCGCCGGACCTGCCGGGGATGATTTTTCCGCCGTTCCCGACGGCGCCGATCGAGGGGATCAGGGTATACAGCAAGCCACGGGTCGAGGATCACAGCGATGCGCGCGGCGGCTTTGTCGGCGAGCGCCGGGATACCCTCACCTATGTCACCGCGGCACCGGGACAGTACACGATTCCGGCGGTCACCTTCAGCTGGTTTGATCCTGACAGTGGCGAGGTTCGCAGCAGGGACTTCGCTGCCAGGAGTTTCGCCGTCATACCCAACCCCGCCATGGCCTCCGGCACTGTCTCAAGCGCAGGCGAGGTATCCGGTCGCGACACTGTTGCCTGGGCGCTACTGGCGCTGGCCGGCCTGGCGCTGGCATCGCTGCTTGCGGGTCGCGTCCGCAGGAGCATCGGGTACTGGCTAGGCAGGATTAGCGCACCCCTGCGTCCGCTGCGCCTGCAGCCGCTGAACCCCGGCAGCGGTGGGGATTCGGTGAGTTCCCGAAAATGTTTATGAAATACTACCTCGGGACAGGCGGGCAGGTTTGTTAAGCTACCGGCGATGTTCTTCACAGAAAAAGGAGTTACCTATGAACATGCACACCGGATCCGCCAAGCGTTTTATCGTCATGATGTTGTTGTTGACCTTCACCACTGTCGGTCTCCAGGCGCCGGCCTACGCCGCCATGTTGAGCACCCAGCAGATTGCCGCCCAGGGCAGCCTGCAGGCGGAGCGCGACCAGTTGCACCAGCGCGTGATGCGCGATGACGTGCGCGCCCAACTGGTCGAGATGGGGGTGAGCCCGGACACCGTCAGCGACCGCATCAACAGCCTGACCAGCGCGGAAATCGCCCAGGTCAACGGCCAGCTGGATGCCCTGCCGGCCGGTAGTGGCGTGCTGGGTACCGTGGTACTGGTACTGCTGATTCTCATCCTGCTGGAAGTTGCCGGCGTTATCGATATCTTCCCCAAACTCTGATCTGCAAGCGCTTCCCCGGCACTGGACAAACGGTGCCGGGGTATTTCCCCCCACCCATGAACAGACTGCGAAAAGCTGCCGGGCGCTGCACCGGGCCCCTGTTGCTGGTGTTGCTTGCCGGACTGTTGACCGCCTGCGTCAACGCGCCGCAGACCACCGCCCTGCTGCGGGAGCGACCGGCGCAACTGGCGCCACAGGTCCGCCTGGCGGATGTTCCCTTCTTCGCCCAGGACGCCTACCAGTGCGGTCCCGCGGCGCTGGCGATGACTCTGCAGCACAGCGGTATAGGCATCGCGCCGGAGGCACTGGTCTCCGCGGTTTACGTGCCCGCCCGCAAGGGTTCCTTCCAGGTGGAAATGCTCGCCGCGACACGCGCCCAGGGTCGGCTCGCGCTGACGGTGACGCCCACCATGGCGAGCCTGCTGGGCTGGCTGGACGCCGGCGAACCGGTGCTGGTGCTGCAGAACCTCGGGACGGACTGGTACCCGGTCTGGCATTACGCGGTCGTAATCGGCTACGACCTCGACGCCCGGAAAATGATCCTGCACACCGGCGTCACTGAAAATTACCATGTGAGTATGGCCACGTTCGAACTGACCTGGGCGCGCTCCAGCTATTGGGGGCTGGTTACCCTAAAACCCGGTGAATTGCCTTACCGGGATGATCCCGACCGCTATTTCCATGCCGCTGCGGATCTCGAGGAGAGCCAGCCCGCGACCGCCATGCAGGCGGTGTGGACGGCGGGAGTCTCGACCTGGCCGCAGCGCCCGGACCTCGCCCTGGGGCTCGCCAACCTGTACTACCGGCGCGGAGACAGCGAGGCGGCACTGGCGGCTTACCGGGGTATTGTCGAGCGTTTTCCCGATTACCTGCCGGGCTACAACAACCTCGCCAGCCTGCAGGTGGAACTGGGCGATACCGAGGGCGCTATCGCCACCGCCAGCGCCGGGCTGGCGGTGGCCGGTGGCAGCAATCCCTACCTGGAACAGACTCTCGCGGAAGCCCGGGCCAGCCGCGCCGGACGGGAATCGCCGTAAGCTTCGGCGCCGGCTTCAGTCGCTCCCCATGGAGGCGATCACCGCCAGCGGGTTGAGGTACTCGATGTGCTCCAGCACGACGCCGTCGCGAATGCGCGTCAGCATGATGTACTCGTTTTCATAGAGCTTGCCGCTGTTCATGGTCGCCTGCCCCCTGGCGGTGGTCATCACCAGTTCCGGGTCCTCGGTGCGCAGGATGCGGACCTCGCTGAACACCAGCGGGCTGCGCCCCTCGGCGCTGCCTTTGAGCACCGCCTGTGCCGTCTCCCGGCCGCGGTAATCGGTGGGCACCCCGGCGGGCATGAAGGGCAGGCGCAGCAGGAAATCTTCCGCGATTGCGCCGGGGAAGGCGTCAAAATTGCCCTCCGGAAAATGCTCCAGCCAGGCGCGGGTGAGTTCGACAGTATCGGTCATGGTGGTTTCCCTGTTATTTTCTGCGACGGTTTCCGCGGCCAGTGTCTGCGGCAGGAGGGACAGCAGGGCAATGCAACTGGCGAGGCGGCAAAGATACGCGGTTTGTTTTCGCATCGTTATTGTTTCCACGTTGTGGGCAAATTGCGCCGCGGCGGATGAGCGGCCGGTGGCCGTGCCACTGCGGCAGCCCGAGTCTGTAAGGCAAATGCCATTAAATCAACACACCGCGTTCATATTCCCGTCACCGCGGCTCCGTAGCGTGGGGGACTTCCCTTTTCCCGGAGTCGATCCCATGCCTTACAGTCCCCGCTACCTGAGCGCGGCCCTCGCCGCCATCCTGTTTCCCGTTCTACCCGCCGCGGCGCAGGAAACAGCGCTGGCCTGGGATATGGTGGATAGCACCAGCGGTCGCCTGAATGACCACACCAACACATTCGCCGGTGCGTTCAGCAACGCGGGTGACGGCGCTGAGAAATACCGGCGCGGGGTTTCGGGCTCGATACCGTTCTCCGTTCTGGACGACACCGTTAGTTTTTCGGCTGATGCCCTGGGTATCATAGACGAGAGCAATCTCGACGAATTTTTCGGCATCACCGACACGGTGAACGGCGACAATGCGTCCGGCGATGTACTCGCCAGCTGGGAGTTTGATATCAGCGGGGCCAGCGACCTCGGAGTCTCCATCGGCATGGGTGCGATGGGGGATTTTGAAGCCGTTGATGTGTTTGTGTGGCGCGCCTCCATCGACGGTGGCGCGGAGCAGGTGCTGTTCACTGGCAGTGCCGATGAGGCTGCCAGCCTGACCTATGTCCTCGCCAGCGGCAAGTCAGTGACCATCGATGACCCGATGACAGTCAGTGGCGTAACGCTGAGCAACCAGCTGCTGGCCCTGCGCGCGCCCGTCGCCGGCACGGGCAATACGCTGAAACTGACACTGGCCGCCAACACCGATGGCGGTTCGGAAGCCTTCGCCTTCCAGGACCTGGTCGTCCTCAGCGGTTTCGAGGATGAACTCGTGCCGCCGCCGCCGGAACCCGAGCCCGAACTGACCCTGATCCACGCGGTCCAGGGCGCGGGTGAGGCTTCGCCCCTGCAGGGTATTGAACTGGTCCTGGAAGCCGTGGTGGTAGGCGACTTCCAGAATAACGGCATGGCCGACGACGGCGAGCTCAACGGCTTCTTCCTGCAGGAAGAAGATACCGATGCAGATGGCGACAGCGCCACCTCCGAGGGCATCTTCGTCTACTACCCCGGCGGCGCCGTGGATGTCAGCGTCGGCGACCGGGTACGCGTCACCGGGGTGGTCTCCGAGTTCAACGGCCTGACCGAAGTCACCGCCAGCGCGGTCGAGGTACTGGCGTCGGGGGTTGCGCTGCCCGCCGCGACGGAACTGCTGCTGCCGGTCGCAGATATCGCCGACTTCGAGGCCGTGGAAGGCATGCGGGTGGTCCTGCCCCAGTCCCTGGTGATCAGCGAGTACTACAACTTCGATCGCTTCGGGGAAATCGTACTGGCGCAGCCGCTTGCCGGGGAGGCGCGGGCGATGACCCCCACTGCGGTGGAACAGCCCAATTCCGCCGGTTACTTCGAGCGCGCGGACCTCAACGCCCGCTCGCGGATCACCCTCGACGACGGACGCACCGCTTCCAATCCGGACCCGGCCCGGCACCCCAACGGCGGCGAGTTCACGCTCGACAACCGCTTCCGCGGCGGCGACCTGCTGACCGGCACCAGCGGGGTGATGCACTACGCCTTCGACCTTTACCGGGTGCAGCCGACCCAGGGTGCGAGCTACACAGCCGCCAACCCGCGGCCGGCGTCGGCGCCGGCGGTCGGTGGCGAGTTCAGGGTGGCGGCGTTCAACGTGCTCAACTACTTCACCACCCTCGATAACCTCGGTCCCATCTGTGGGCCCAGCGGCGATATGGACTGTCGCGGGGCAGACAACGCAGATGAGTTCGAGCGGCAGCGCAGCAAGATCATCGCCGCGCTGGCCAAACTCGACGCAGCTGTTATCGGTCTGGTCGAGTTGGAAAACAGCGGCGCCGCCATCGACGACCTGGTGGCGGGCCTCAACGCTGTCGCCGGCGCTGGCACCTGGGCCGCGATCGAAAGCGACGTTATCGGCAGCGATGCCATCCGCGTCGGCTTTATTTACCAGCCGGCCCTGGCCACGCCCCAGGGCGATCCCGCCATTCTCGACAGCAACTTCGACGGCAGCTATATCGATACGAAAAACCGGCCCGCGCTGGCGCAAACCTTTGCCGCGGCCAGTGGCGGCGTGGTCACTGCCGTCGTCAACCACTTCAAATCCAAGGGCTCGGACTGCAACGATCTCGGCGACCCGGATATCGGCGACGGCCAGGGCAATTGCAACATCACCCGTAGCAACGCGGCACAGGTGCTGGCGCAGTGGCTGGCGACCGACCCCACCGCTTCCGGCGACCCGGACTTCCTGATCCTCGGCGACCTGAACTCCTACGACAAGGAAGACCCGATCACGGCCCTCGCTGAAGCGGGTTATAGCGACTTGCTGGCGGCCTTTGAAGGTGAACTCGCTTACAGCTACGTCTTCGATGGCCAGGTCGGCTACCTCGACCATGCGCTGGCCAGCGCACCGCTGGCCCTGCAGGTAGCCGGCGCGGCGACCTGGCATATCAATGCCGACGAACCGGACCTCATCGATTACGACACCAGCTTCAAGAAACCGGCACAGGCTGCGCTGTTCGCGCCCGACGAGTTCCGCAGTTCCGACCACGACCCGGTGGTCGTCGGGTTGAGCCTGTTCCTGTACCCGGAATCGCCGGCGGATTGCGCGCGCTTCAACTGGCGCACTCTGCGCCGCGCGGATGGCAGTGTCTTCGAACACCAGCGGGAATGTGTGCTCTACACGGCAGGTCAACGCTAGGAAAGGAAGGTTGGCGGCAGCGACGCTGCCGGGATGATCCCCGCGCGACAGGGATTGTCGCGCGGGATTTTTTTACATGCCGCTGGCGGTTTCCGCCTTGCGTACCAGTTGCACGAACTCGCTGCGGTACCCGTAGGGGTCGTCGCCGCGATTGGCCTGGGCCAGGGCCAGGGCATCGGCATAGTCCCAGCCGCCGCTGTATTTGCCGCCGCGCAGCAGTTCCCCGAAGCCGGCGACCGCCGCGGCAAAGCGGGTCTCCCGCAGGCTGGTGGCGTCGCTGCTGTCACCGATGGCAATGGGCTGGCTGAGCAGTTTCGATACAGCCTCATCCGGCAGCTTGTAACGCAGTTTCAGGTAGCCGTACTCCGAGGCCCGGGCAGCGCTCCCTGATTGCGCCGGCTGGACATAGCGGGATTCGGAGAACACGCCGCTGGCCTGGCCGGCGGGGGTGATCTCGTACAGCGCGGTCACCCGATGGCCGGCGCCGATGTCGCCCGCGTCCACCGCGTCGTTGTTGAAGTCCTCCTCCGCGAGGATGCGGCTCTCGTAGCCCAGCAGGCGGTACTCGCTGACCGTCGCCGGGTTGAACTCGACCTGGATCTTCACGTCCCTGGCGATCGGGAAGAGGGCGGAGGTGGCCTCGTCCACCAACACCTTCTGCGCTTCACCCAGGGTATCGATGTAGGCGGCCACGCCGTTGCCGTTCTGCGCCAGCGCCTGCATCAGGGCGTCGTTGTAGTTGCCCTGGCCAAAGCCCAGCACCGAGAGGTAGACCCCGGATTCGCGCTTGCGCTCGATGAAGCCCTGCAACTCCTCGCGATCATTGATGCCGACGTTGAAGTCGCCGTCGGTGGCCAGGATGATGCGGTTGACGCCACCCTCGACAAAGCTCGCTTGCGCCTGCTGGTAGGCCAGCTGGATGCCGGCACCGCCGGCGGTGGAACCGCCGGCCTGCAGGCGGTTGAGGGCGTCGAGGATTTTCTGCTTGTCGCGCACCGGGGTCGGTTCCAGCACACTGCCCGCGGCACCGGCGTAGACCACGATGGACACGGTGTCTTCCGGTTGCAGGCGCGACAGCAGCAAGTTCATCGACTGCTTCACCAGCGGCAGCTTGTCCGGGCTGTTCATGGAGCCGGAGACGTCGAGCAGGAAGACCAGATTGCTGCGCGGTTGAGCGCCCTGCAGTTCGTAGCCCTGGATACCGATACGGACCAGCTTGTTGCCGGCCTTCCAGGGCGCGTCGATCACCGCGATATCGGTGCTGAAGGGCTGGCCGCGGTCCTGCGGCAGCGGGTAGTCGTAGGGGAAGTAGTTGACCATTTCCTCGATGCGCACCGCGGCCTTTTGCGGCAGCACGCCGCCGTTCAGCTGGCGGCGAATGAAACTGTAGGCGGCGGTATCGACGTCGATGGAGAAGGTCGAGACCGGTTCCGCGGCCACGCGTTTCACCGGGTTGCTGTCGATTTTTTCGAAGCGGTCGCGGCCGCGGTCCTGGTAGAACGGCGAGCTCGCACTGTCGTCCAGCGAGGCCGGCTGCGAGTTGGCTGCGAATTTGGCTTCCATGGCGCGGCCACTTAACCGGGTTTGTGGCGCGGCCGCCGCCGCGGCGACCGTGGCTCTACTGTCGCGTGCCGCAACGCTCTCTTCGAGCAGGATGACCTGCGCCGCCGCGCCCCCGCCGATGGCATCGGCCACCACATCCTGTTCACGGGCGACTGCTGCCGGAGCGGGTCGGGGGGCAGTGACGATGATCTCCCTGGTCTCGGCCTGTTTGCCGGGTATCGGGTGAGCGGCTTCCGGTTCGGCTGCCGTGTCGCTGGTTGGCACCCTCACTGGCTGCTGGTCCCGGGGTAGCTGCAGGGCGAGGAAGACGCCCAGGATCAGCACGGCGGCGCTAGCCATGCCGCTGTAAGCCCAGCGTTGAAAGGGTGATTGCGCGGTCAGTACGTTCATGATTTTTCTCCCGAGTGATTGTCTCTCGGGGGTGAGACGCGGCCCGGCGGCGAATCCTTGGCCGGCGTCGGCGTTTTTTTCCGCCTGGGCGGCATCGAAGGCCTGCAGCGCTGCCGCCAGTGCGGCCTGTTGCGCCGCTTTGCGGGGCTCCGCGTCACCGGTATCGAACAGGGCTTTCAGTTCGTCATCGTTCATACATCAACTCCCGGCGACGCGTGCTCGCGCAGCCGTTTGCGAATTTCATGCAGGCGCCAGGACACGGTGGATTCCTTCACCTCCAGTACCGCGGCCGCCTCGGCGTGGCTCAGGCCCTCGCCGTGGACCAGCACCAGGGCTTCGCGAAAACCCTCACCCATCTGTTCTACCAGCGCCAGTACCTGGCCCAGCAGGATGCCCGATTCTGCGCTGCCGGGCGCGGGCAGGTCCGCGGGCTCCGCGACGGCCTGTTGGCCGCGCGCGCGGTAGTTGTCCCGGGCGCAATTGATCACCAGGCGGTAGAGCCAGCTGCTGAAGGCGGACTGGAAGCGGAACTGGTCGAGGGCGCGGGCCAGCTTGACGCAGGCCTGCTGGGTCACGTCTTCGGCATCCTCGCGATTGCCGCAGTACTGCATGGCGAAGCGGAACATGGCGGCATAGTGCCCCTCCACCAACTGGCTGAAGGCGTTCCGGTCGCCGCGCTGGGCGCGCTTGATTGTCTCCTCGAGGTCGGTAGTCATGTCCGGCCCGTGCACTGTTCCACTGTAGGACGAAGCTTAGGCGCGAATCCTTGGCGGGGTCGCCGGAAAAATTGCAGAAAGTCGGGCCAGGGGCCGGGGGAGGGAAGTCGGCGCCCCGCCGTGTTGGCGGAGCGCCGTGAGAATCAGGTCAGCAGCAGGGCTGCGACCCAGGGCAGGGCCAGCCAGAGCAGGCCCTTGGCGAGGAAGAACAGGAAACCGGCCACGCCGAGGCGGCTCAACCAGGCCGGCAGCTGCAGCGGCCGGCGCTGTAATACGATGGACACGACGCTATCCCCCGAACCCGGATCAGGCGGTTTCGCCGCGCAGGGCGGAGGCCTGGCGCAGCTTGCGACGGCCGAGGAAGGGGACGATCATCGGCACACTGCGACGGTAGTCGGCGTACTCCGGGTGCTCCGCGATCAGGTCGCGCTCTTCCAGCTGGATCGCGATCAGGATGTAGGCGGTGGTCATCACGGCGAACACCAGGTGCGCGGCAGTCATGACCGGGGTCGCCCAGAAGCCCAGCAGGAAACCCAGGTAGAGCGGGTGGCGCACCAGGCTGTAGAGCATCGGGGTACCGAAGATCAGCGGGGTGTAGGGCTTGTCGCGCAGGTTGAGCCAGACCTGGCGCAGGCCGAACAGGTCGAAGTGGTTGATCAGGAAGGTGCTGTACAGCACGATCAGCCAGCCGAAGCCGAACAGGCTGTGCAGCAGCGCCCGGGCGATACCGTTATCCACCGACCAGATCACACCACCCATCGGCTGCCAGAAGATGAACAGCACGATCAGGGCGAGGCTGGAGGCCAGCACGAAGGTGCTGCGCTCAGCGGCCTTGGGGATGAAGCGGGTGATCCAGCGCTTGAAGAAGGGCCGCGCCATCAGGCTGTGCTGGACCGCGAACAGGGCCAGCAGGCCGAGGTTCACCAGCAGCGCGTGCAGCAGCGGCACCTGGGGTACGGCATCGATGGACTTGGGCACGAAGATGTTGCCGACAAACCCTATCGCGTACAGGAAGGTGACGAAAAACAGGGCATAGGACAGTATGCCGTAGAGGAATATGAACAGACGTTGCATGACTTTATTCTCCAGTGAGTGTGAATTGAACCGGCTCCCTTACCGGTATGGGGCACACTCTGGTCGAAGCCTCCCGACAAGTCCTGATCGTTGCCTGACTATTGCCTGACTTTTTTATGACCTCGAAAAAAGTTTAATAAAATCAACAGGATAAAAATTAAAATACGGGTGTGAAAAGGCCCGGGATCAGGGTGACTGGCGGTACCGGGCGAGTTCCGATGCGGCGCTTTCATCCCAATTGGTACCGGCGAGGGCCCTGGCCTGCTCCATCAGGTTCACCGCCGCGGTGCTGTCACCGCTGGCGAAGGCATAGTTGGCGCGGGCAGAGAGGTTGGCGGGGGTGGCGTCGAAGCCCGCCAGTGCCCCGGCCAGCGGCGCGGCCGCCTGCAGGTCGCCGGTGGTGACCAGGGCGCGCAACAGGTGGGCGACGATTTCCGCTTCCTTGCCCTCCCAGTTGCTCTCGCGGACCCGGGCCAGCGCCGCCCGGTAGCGCTCCACCGCCAGCGCGTGGTCGCCGCGGGCCTCGGCGGTCTCGCCGAGCAGGGCCATGGCCTCGACCTCGGGCTGGTTGAGGTTTGCCTCCCGGGCCGCCGCCTCGATCTGAACCGCCGCCTGCTCCGCCACGTCCGCCTGCCCTTCCTCGAGGTCGAGTCGGGCCAGCAGCAGATCGCTCTGCAGCACCCGCATACGGTCCTGGATGTCGGCGAAAATCTCCCGCGCCTGCAGCAGGTGGCCGCGGGCCGCAGCCCGCTCGCCCAGCCCCTGTTCCGCGGTGGCCCACTGGGCCAGCGAGGTGGCCTCGAACAGGCGGTCGTGGGTCTCCAGGGCGATCGCGTGGGCCGACTTCGCGGCGGTGACGGCCTCACTGTATTTGCCCTGGGTGCTGTAGAGCGCACTGAGCTGGCCGTAGACCCGGCCGACGCCCACCCGGTCGCCGATGTCCTCGCGCAGGGCCAGCGAACGCAGGTGGTAGTCCTCGGCCTCGTCCAGGCGGCCCATCTCGCGCAGCAGGTAGCCGGTGTTGTTGAGCATCATCGCCTCGCTGCGCAAATCGCCGCTGGCGCGGAAGGACTGCAGGGCCTGTTCCAGGTAATCGCGCGCCTCCGCCAGCTCGCCGCGGTCCATGCACAGGTTGGCGCGGGCCGAGTAGAGCTGGCCGGGCAGGGTTTCGCGTCCGGCGCCGTGGTATTCGAGGACCGCGAGATCGAGCATCTCCTCGGCCTGCTGGAAGTCGCCGCGATCCTCGTAGACGATCGACAGGTTCTGCAGGATCCGGCCGCTGAGCTCGCGGTCACCGATGGCGCCGGCGGTGTGCAGGGCCTCGCGGTGGCTGGCCTCGGCGTCGTCGAGGCGCCCGGTGCGGTTGTAGATGACGCCCAGGGTCATCAACACCTGGGCGAGTTTGCGGTCGGCTCCCTGCGGGCGCAGTTCGCTCGCCAGTGCATCCAGCAATTGCTCGGCCTCGTCGTTGTGGCCGAGGATGCGCTCACAGGCGGCGTACTGGTAGCGCGGCGCGAACAGGGTCGGCTCGCGCTCCATTACCAGGCGGAAATAGGTGTTGGCATCGGCGCAGCGCCCCTGCAGGGACAGGTCCATGCCGCGGGCGAAGGCCTCATTGTGAAAGGCGTCGCTGGATACCGGGTCGGCATTGAAGTGCCGGGCGCGGGCGTTCAGCAGGTCGCCGTAGAGGCTTTGCACTACCCCCTGCGCCAGTCCCGCCGGCTGGTCGCCGACCATGGTCGCCTGGCGCAGGCGGTCGTCCGGGCCCAGCAGGCTGAGGTTCAGGCGCAGGGCGGCGCCTTCGCTGCGCAACTGCATGGCCACCAGGTAGTCCGCGCCGTAGACCTCACGCAGTTTGTCGACCAGTTCGGCGGACCGCTCCGCCGCGAGGTCGCCCCGCCAGTCCAGGGTCTCCGCCAGCCCGAGTACACTGCCGTCAGCCACCACCGCGATGCGGTCCTCCGCCGACAGCTGGTTGCTGACCAGGCTCATCAGGCCGAGACGGGTCCAGGCCAGTTCCGGGTTGCCGGTGTCATCCACCAGTGGCAGAACGGCGACCCGCGCCCGCTCGTCGATTGCCGGCGCCGGGCGCAGGGCCCACCAGCCGAGCAGGCCGATGGCCAGCATTGCGCACAGGCCGAGCGCAAGCAGGGCCAGCGGGTGTCTGCGTGGCGCCGGAGTCAGCGCCGGGGCCGGTGCCGGAGTTTCTGCTTCTGCCCCGGGTGCTGCCGGTGGCGCTGGCTGCTGTTCGAAATGTGGATGAGGCGCTGCCGGTGAGGCCGGCGCGACCTCGGCGACAAAGCGGTAACCGTGGCCGTGGACGGTGCGGATGACGGCCTGCTGCTGGGCGTCGTCGCCCACCGCCTTGCGCGCTTTCATGATGGCGCGGGTCAGCGCGGTCTCGGTGACTACCACTCCGGGCCACACCGCCTCCTGCAGCTCGTCCTTGTCCACGGCGCGGTCGCGGTGGGCAACGAGGTAGACCAGCAGGTCAAATACGCGCGGCTGGATTTCCACCGGCTGGTTTGCCCGGCGCAGTTCCCGACACGCCGCATCGATGCTGTATTCGCCGAATTGAACTGTCCCCGCGCCGGGGCTCGCTGTCGTGGTCATAGCGGGAGGTAGTGCCCTGTTGCCTGTCCGTGGTCCCGGTCCTAGTGTAATTCCCTGCGGCAGGGCGGCACAGCCCCGCGGTGCTCGCCTTTTGTTGATGAACGCACTGTAATCCCCGCTTGCAACCCGCGTTGTTGACACCCGGTGCCAAGCGAGTAATGTCTCAGGTCGCCCCGCGGTACTTGCGCTCGCGGTACTTGCGCATCAGCCACGCTTTTCCCGACAGGAGCCCATAATAATGTCGTCAGTCCACTATGCCGCACCGACCTCCCTCGCCGAGGCGGCGCAGGTGCTCGCTGCCGGCGAGCAGCCCAAGATCCTCGCTGGCGGTACCGACCTGCTGGTGCAGATGAAACTCGGCGCGCGCCGGCCCGGCACCATCGTTGACATCAAGCGTATCCCCGAACTCACTGAACTGCGCCTGGATGACCAGGGCCTGGTGCTCGGTGCCGCCGTCCCCGGTGCGGTGGTCACAGCCAATGTGCAACTGCAGGCACTGTACCCCGGGTTCGTCGAGGCCCTCGGGCTGATCGGCTCCAGTCAGGTTCAGGGCCGCTGCTCCGCCGGCGGCAACCTGTGCAACGCCTCCCCGGCGGCGGACTCGGTGCCGGCGATGATCGTCAATGGCGTGGCCTGCCATATCGTCGGCGCCGCCGGCGAACGCCGTGTGCCGGTGGCCGAATTCAACACCGGCCCCGGCAGCAACTGCCTGGCGCCGGACGAAATCCTGGTGGCGCTGGAATTCCCGCGCCCGGCCCCGCGCAGCAGCGATGCCTACCTGCGCTTCATCCCGCGCACCGAGATGGATATCGCGGTGGCCGGCGCCGCCGTCGCCCTGACCCTGGACGACGCGGGCGTGTGCACCGCGGCAAAGGTCGCCATCGGCGCGGTCGGGCCGCGGGCCATCGCGGTGCCCGCAGCGGCGGACGCGCTGCTCGGCAGCACGCTGGATGCTGCGGCGCTGGACGCTGCGGCCGCCGCCGCCAGTGCCGCCGCCACGCCGATTACCGACAAGCGCGGAACCGTCGAATACCGCAAGAAGGTCGTCGGCGTGCTTACCCGTCGGGCGGCCCTGATCGCCAAGTCACGTATCGAAGCACAGGCCTAGGAGACTGCCATGACAGTCGTACAGAAAAAATGCCATGTCAGCACCACGGTCAACGGGGAACCCTGCGAGTTTCTCTGCGAACCCACCCAGGTGCTCTCCGATATCCTGCGCAACACCCTGGACCTCACCGGCACCAAGGAAGGCTGCACCACCGGCGATTGCGGCGCCTGCTCGGTCATGCTGGATGGCGCCCTGGTCTGTTCCTGCCTGGTGCTGGCGGCGGAAGTCGAAGGCCGTGCCGTGGAAACCGTCGAGGGCGTCGCCAAGGGCGGGCAACTGCACCCGGTGCAGGAGAAACTGCTGGAAAATGCCGCCCTGCAGTGTGGCATCTGCACGCCGGGCATCGTGATCGCCGCGAAAGCCCTGCTGGAACGCAATCCCGATCCCAGCGAAGAGGAGGCCCGCTACTGGCTGGCCGGCAACCTCTGCCGCTGTACCGGTTACGACAAGATCATCCGCGCGGTGCTGGACGCCGGCGCCGCGATGCGGGGGGAGTGAAGCCATGACCAGTGATGTGAAAGTGAAGACGCAGTTTCGCCATGTGGGCACCCGCCCGGTGCGCCCCGACGGCCTCGATAAAGTGACCGGCCGCGCGAAGTATGGCGCCGACCTCAACCTGCAGGGCCAGGTCTACGGCCACATCGTGCGCAGCCCCCACGCCCACGCGCGGATCAGGTCCATCGACTTCAGCGAGGCAGTGAAGCTGCCCGGCGTGGTCGCCACCATGAGCGCGCAGGACCTGCCCGACCCCGGCGACAAGCTGATCCCCGGCGCCGAGGTGGAGATGAAGCTGAAAAACCTCTCCCCGGTGATCATGGCGCGGGACAAGGTGCTCTACCACAGCCAGGCGGTGGCGGCGGTGGCCGCCACCTCGCCGCGGATCGCCGCCGAGGCGGCGGCGCTGGTGAAGGTCGAGTACGAAGTACTGCCCCACGTGCTCGACATGCACGCGGCGATCCGCGACGACGCGCCCCTGCTGCACGCGGACAATTTTACCGTCGGGCTCAACCCGCCGGCGGAAAAGCCCTCCAACATCTCGGTGCACATCGACATGGCCAAGGGCGATATCGAAAAGGGCTTTGCCGAGGCGGACATCGTGATCGAGCGCACGGTCAAACTGCCCATGTGCCACCAGGCCTACATCGAACCCCACGCCTGCGTGGCGAAGGTGGACGAGAACGGCCGGGTGGATATCTGGTGCACTACCCAGGGCCAGTTCATGGTGCGCATCCTCACTGCCGAAGTGACCGGCATTCCGCAGAAAGACATCAAGGTGACGCCCTCGGAAATCGGCGGCGGCTTTGGCGGCAAGACCACCGTGTACATCGAACCGGTGGCCGCGGTGCTGGCGAAAAAAGCCGGCCGTCCGGTGAAAATCGTCATGAGCCGGGAAGAGGTGTTCCGCGCCTCCGGACCGGTTTCCAACTCGGAAACCCGGGTAAAAATCGGCGCGAAGAAGGACGGCACCATCACCGCCATCGATTCCGACATGCTGATGAACACCGGCGCCTACTCCGCCTCTGCGATGTTCGCCGGGGTGCTGTTCGGCACCGCGCCCTACAAGTGCGAGAACATCCGCAGCGTGGGCCGGGAAATCCTCACCAACACCCCGCGGGTCTGGGCCTACCGCGCCCCCGGCGCACCCCAGGCACTGACTGCGGTGGAGTGCGTGGTCAACGAGATCGCCGCCGAACTGGGCATGGACCCCATCGACCTGCGCCTGCACAACGCGGTGGAGGAGGGCGATATCCCCCTCTACGGCGTGCCCTTCCAGCCGGTCGGCCTGAAGGAGTGCCTGCGCCAGGCCAAGGCGCACCCCAACTACCAGGCGGCGCTCGGCAAGAACCAGGGCCGCGGCGTCGCCTGCGCCTTCTGGATCAACGCCGGCATGCAGTCCAGCGCCAGCATCCACGTGGCCCCGGACGGCGGTATCAGCGTGCAGACCGGCAACCCCGATATCGGCGGTTCCCGTGCCTCCATGGCCCTGATGGCCGCGGAAGTGCTCGGCGTGCCGGTGGAGACCGTGCGCCCCGCGGTAATGGATACCGACTCCATCGGCTACTGCGACGGCACCGGCGGCAGCCGCACCACCCTGGCCACCGGCGGCGCAGTGATCCAGGCCGCAGAGAAACTGGTCGAGGAACTGCGCCGGCGCGCGGCGGCCACCTGGCAGGTGGAGATCGAGGACGTGGTCTGGCTCGACGGCAAGGCGGTGGAGCGCTGCGGCATCGGCATCGACGAACTGATCGAGGGCACCTCGCCGGTAAAGGACGGAGCAAAATCCCTGACCCTGGCGGAACTCGCGGCGACCGCCGGCAACACCGGCGGCCCCCTGACTGCGGTGGCCTCCCTGCACGCCCACAACGCGGCGCCCGCTTTCGCGGTGAACGTCTGCGACGTGGAAGTCGACCCGGAAACCGGCAGGACCACCATCCTGCGCTACACCTGCGCCCAGGACGTCGGCAAGGCAATCCACCCCGCCTACGTGGAAGGGCAGTTGCAGGGCGGCGCGGTGCAGGGCATCGGCTGGGCGCTCAACGAGGAATACCTGTTCGATGAAAACGGCGTCCTCGATAACGCCGGCCTGCTCGATTACCGCATACCGGTGGCCTCGGACCTGCCGATGATCGACACCATCATCGTCGAGGAACCCAACATCATGCACCCCTACGGGGTGCGCGGTGTCGGCGAGGTGCCCATCTGCCCGCCAGTACCCGCCGTGGTCACCGCGGTGAACAACGCCGCCGGCACCCTGCTCTACGACCTGCCCCTGTCGCCGCCGAAACTGCTGGCGGCGATCGACGCGGGCTAACCCGCCCGGAGGGTTTGCCGTGCCGAAGCTGGTACTGTCCAGCGACCTGCAGCGCTTCAGCGACGGCGATCGCGAGATCGACGTCGCCGCGGGCAGTTACCCGGACCTGGTCCGGGAACTGCTCGCGCGCTATCCCGCACTCGGCGAAGAGATCATTCGCCGCCAGTCGCTGGCGATCGACGGCATGATCGTGCACACGCCGATGCTGGAACGTTTTCGCGAGGACAGCCAGCTGGTGTTTGTGGCGCGGATTGCGGGGGGGTAAATATCGGTCGAATTCATAGCCAGAGGCTCGCTTGTGGAGGCGTTCCGTAGTACAGAGGCGTGCAAAACCAATTTACCCTCTGGAAACCGTGAGGCGACAGGACGTCGCCGACCGAGCCTGCACAGGGATGTGCGCTTTTTGGCGTGTTTCCACAGGGTAAATTGGTTTTGTGCGCCGGAGGTCAGGTTCACCACTGAGTGCGCTTGAATCTCCAAACCAGTTCGCCCTGTTGAATTGTTACGATTTTTTCAGCCCATCCCGGTGTTGTTCCCGCTAACATAGGCCACCGGCCCGCCAACAATGCAGGCCAAACGCCGATCCCCTACGTATAAGATGCTATGCCCGCATTGATCAAAAACCTCGTGCTACCCATCGCCGCACTCGCGCTCGCCGCGCTGATTGCCCTTGCCATGGTGAACAGCCGCGCCGAACTGCCGAAACGCGACCGGGAAGAAAACCTGCCGCTGGTGAAAACCGTGCAGGTGGAAACCGGCCCGGTGGCGGTGACCATCCAGTCCCGCGGCGTGGTGACACCGCGCTGGAACACCGAACTGGTCAGCGAAGTCTCCGGCCGGGTCATCTGGGTTTCACCGGATGTGCGCACCGGTGCCGAAGTCAAGGCCGGCCAGGACCTGCTGCGCATCGACCCCATCGACTACGAAGTGGCCGTGACCGACGCGCGCGCGGCGCTGGCCAGCGCGCAACTGGGGCTGGCGGAAGTGAGCGTGGTGCGCAAGGAGGCTGCCATCGAAGAGGCCAAAGCCCAGGTCGAGGCCGCGAAAGCGCGCCTGAAACAGGCCGAGGTCAATCTCGCCAATACCCATATCGCCGCGCCCTTCGACGCGGTGGTCGACAGCAAGCACGCGGACCTCGGCCAGTACGTGCAGGCCGGCAGCCCGGTGCTGTCCCTGCTCGGTATCGAGACGGCCGAAGTGCGCCTGCCGGTGCTGGCCGCCGATGTACCCTACCTGCGCTACGGCAGGAATGCCGGGGACCAGTGGGAGCAGGCCACGCTGACCGCCGAACTGGGTGACGCGAGCCAGAGCTGGCCCGCGCGTCTCGCCCGGCTGGAGCGTCGGGTCGACCCGCAGACCCGCACCTTCTTCGTCGTCGCGGAAGTGGACAATCCCTATGACCTGGCGCGCTACGGAAGGGCGCTGGTGATGGGCCTGTTCGTCGAGGCGCAGTTTACCGGCAACGACATCCCCGACGCGGTGCGCCTGCCGCGCTCGGTGCTGCACAAGGACAACAAGGTGTATGTCGTGCGCGACGGGCGGCTCTACCTGCAACCGGTAGAACTGCTGCGCCGGGAGAAGGACAGCGTAATCCTGCGCGGCCTCGAGTCCGGACAGCGGGTAGTGACCAGCCGCCTCGACCTGGTCGTCGACGGCATGGCCGTGAACGAAGCCGGGCGGGGTTGAGGTGCATACGCCAGTCGAAAAAGGCGTCATCGCGTGGATGGCGAACAACCCGGTTGCCGCCAACCTGCTGATGATCGTGGTCATGCTCGGCGGCCTCGCGGCGATCACCGACCTCACCAAGGAAACTTTTCCCACCTTCGATCCGGAGATGGTCACGGTCACCGTGCCCTATCCCGGGAGTTCGCCGGAAGAGGTCGAGGCAGGCATCCTGCGGGTGGTCGAGGAGGAAGTGCAGGATATCGTCGGGGTGAAGGAAATTTCCTCCGTGGCCACCGAAGGCGTCGGTATCGTCAACGTGCAGATGGAAGTCGGTACGCCGATGGACCAGGCCCTCGCCGAGGTGAAATCCCGCGTGGACGGTATCGCCTCGTTCCCGGTCAACGCCGAGGAGCCGATTGTCGAGCGGATTATCCGCCGCGGCCGGGCGATCAGCGTTACCGTGTTCGGGGATATCGACGAGTTCCAGATGAAGGAACTGGCCGATGACCTGCGCGATGAAATCCTGACCCTGCCCGGCATCAGCCAGGTGGAGATCCAGGGCGTGCGCGAGTACGAGATTTCCATCGAGATTTCCGATCACGCGCTGCGCCGCTACGGGCTGAGTTTCGACAGTGTGGTCAACGCCGTGCGCCAGAATTCCCGCGACCTGCCCGGCGGCCGCCTGCGCACCAGCGAGGGCGCCGTTACCCTGCGCTCGGTCGGCCAGGCCTACAATGCCGGGGACTTTGCCCGCCTGCCGCTGGTCAGCCGCAACGACGGTACCCTGATCACCCTCGGCGACATCGCCACCATCCGCGATGGTTTCGAGGAACAGCCGGTGCTGAGCCGGCTCAACGGCAAGCGCGCCGCAACCCTGCAGGTGGATCGCGTCGGCGAGCAGGACGTTCTCGCCATGACCGACACCCTGCGCCAGTGGGTGCAGGACAAACAGTCCGAATTGCCGCCGGGGGTCGAACTGGCGGCTTGGGCGGACACCAGTGTCATTCTCAAGGGCCGCATCAACCTGATGCTGAAGAGCGCCGCCCAGGGCGCGGTGCTGGTGATGATTACCCTGGCCCTGTTCCTCAATGCCTCGCTGGCCTTCTGGGTGATTCTCGGCGTGCCGTTCTCCTTTCTCGGCGCGCTGGCGACGATTGACCTGCTGGGTGTGGATGTCTCGATCAACGTGATGTCCGTCTTCGGCTTTATCCTGGTACTGGGTATGCTGGTCGACGACGGTATCGTCACCGCAGAGAGCGCCTTCTCCCAGCTCGAGGAGGAACGCCAGGGCGTGGACAGCGTGGTGCGCGGCGTGCGCCGGGTCTCCCTGGCCACCGTGTTCGGGGCGCTGACCACGATGGTGGCATTTACCCCGGCGATGCTGCTGACCGAGGGGATGGGGCGCTTCCTGTCCGTGCTGGTGCCGGTGGTGGTGTTCAGCCTGATGTTCTCGCTGCTGGAAACCAAGCTGATACTGCCGGCGCACCTGAGGCACATTCGCATCGATAACCGGCCGCCCAACATGCGCAGCCCGCTGGGCTGGCTGAAGGCCCTGCAACTGCGTTGCACCGGGGCGATGCAGAGCTTCAGCGAAAACCAGTACCGCGCAATACTGGAAAAGGCCGTGGAGTACCGCTACCTGACCCTGGCGACCTTCCTCGGCGGCCTGGTGGTGTGCCTGGCGCTGATTCCCTCGGGCATGGTGCGCTACGTGTTCTTCCCCAGTGTGCCGTCAAACTTCGTCGGTGCCGAACTGAAGATGCCCAGTGGCACGCCCTGGCGGACCACCCACGAATACGCCCTGCGTATCGAGGATGCGGTGCAGGTCATGGACAGCCGCTACCAGCGCGAGACCGGCACCAACAAAAGTGTGGTCAAGGAAATCATGACCATGTCCACCAGTGATACCGAGGCCAATATCGAGGTGGAACTGGTGCCCAGTACCGAGCGCTCGGTGGACTCGGTGCGCCTGTCGATGTGGCTGCGCGAGGCCCTCGGTGAATTGAGCGGCGTGCAGTCGCTGGTGTTCGACGCCAACGCGGGTCCGGGCATTTCACCGGTGGATTTCGAGCTGACCGGCACCGAACTCGACGAACTGCGCGCCGCGGCCAGCGAACTGCGCCAGGTACTGCTGGAATTCGACGGCGTCTCCGACGTGCGCGATACCTTCGACGCCGGCGGCCCAGAGCTGGATATTCGCGTGACGCCGGAGGGCGATGCCCTCGGCCTCGGCCAGGTCGAGTTGGCGCGCCAGGTGCGCCAGGCCTTCTTTGGCGCCGAGGTACAGCGGGTGCAGCGCGGGCGTCACGAAATCCGCGTCTATGTGCGCCTGCCGGAAAGTCACCGCGAGTCCCTGGAGGCCCTGCACTCCCTGTGGATCGACGTACCGGGGCGCGGCAAGGTGCCCTTCGATGTCGTCGGTACCGCGGTGGAGCGCACCGGGGTCAGCGAGATCAACCGTTTCAACCGGCAGCGCGTGGTCAACGTGCGGGCGGATGTCGACAAGAGCCGTATCGAACCCGGCGAGGTCAACGGGGAGATTGCCCAGCTGCACCTGCCGGAGATTCTCAAGCGGCACCCGGGGGTGAGTTACCGGCTGGCCGGCGAGGCGGAAGCGCAGGCGGATTCCTCCAGCTCCCTCGGCCTCGGTTTCATGGCGATCCTGGTGATGATCTACGCCGCGCTGGCGATTCCGCTGCGCAGCTACGGCCAGCCGCTGATCATCATGGCGGTGATTCCCTTTGGACTGGTGGGCGCGGTGCTCGGTCACCTGATACTCAGTAACCCGGTCAGCGTGCTATCGGTCGTGGGCATGATCGGCCTCACCGGTATCGTGGTGAACGACAGCCTGGTGCTGGTCGACCACATCAACCACCGGCTGCGCGACCGCGGCGAATTCTGGCAGGACGCGGTGATCAACGGCGCCGTCAAGCGCTTCCGCGCTGTGGTGCTGACCTCGCTGACCACCTTCATGGGCCTGTTGCCGATCCAGCTGGAGACCGCGATCCAGGCCCAGTTCGTCAAGCCGATGGCGATCTCGGTGGCCTTCGGCGTGCTCTTCGCGACCTTCGTCACCCTGCTGCTGGTGCCGGTCATGTACTACCTCGGCCGGGATATCCGCCGGATCGCGGGCAAGCCCGATGATTCCGCGGAGCAGGCGCCGGAGGCTATTGGCTGAAGCGCCTGGTGCGCTCGGCGACCAGGTCCCTGAACTCCGGGCGCCAATCCAGGTTGTGTCGGGCGAGAAACTCGCGCACCCCGGGGCTGGCCAGCAGTTCGTCGATTACCTTGATGGTGCCGGCAAATTCGTCCGGGTCGTGGGTGAGCTTCAATTGCCGGATGTGGGCGCCCTGGATGGAGGAAAACAGGTTGCGCAGGATCAGCCCGTAGAGGAACTGTTCCCTTGCGTCGAGCTGGTCCAGGCCGGGGGCGCCCTTGAGGAACAGCGCACTGAGTTCCGGGTGCAGGAGCAGCAGCTCCCGCGAGCGGTTGCCGGCCTCGACATTGCGCTCGAAGGCGGCCAGCCGGTTGTTCTCGATATTCTGGGCGATCATGTGGGTGTTCTGGCGGATCTGCACCGCGAGGTAGACCAGCGAGACAAAGATCGCGGCGGCGCCAATCAACTCCGCGCTGGCGCCCAGCGCTTCCCAGTTTACCTGCATAGTTTGCCCGCCTGCCGTGTTCAGATGACGCGGTAAGTATAAGACCTGTAACGGGCGCCGGCCCAATGGCATGCTGCGGGCCGGCGCAGGCGGGACTGAACCGGGTCTCAGGACAGGAAGTTGAACCCGCCGCTGGCCTCGATCACCTGGCCGGTGACCCAGCCGCCGTCGGGCGAGGCGAGGGCGTAGACGATGCCCGCGATGTCCTCCGGTTGGCCGAAGCGGCCGAGCAGGGTGTTGCCCTCGATCTGCTGGCGAATTTCCGGGTCGTTCATCTCGTGCTCGTTGGCGTCGGTGGCGTTGAAGCCGGGACACACGGAATTGACCGGAATGCCGCGCGGCCCCAGCTCCTTGGCCAGGACCTTGGTAAACATGTCCAGCGCCGCCTTGCTCATGCTGTAGACGACGAAATCCTTGCCCGCCAGGCGCGACGCGGCGGAGGAAATGTTGATGACCCTGCCGCCGTCGCGCAGCTGCGGCAGCAGTGCCTGGGTAAGGAAGAAGGGCACGCGAACATTGTTGTTGAAGGTGTGGTCGTAGACCTCCGGCGTTGTCATCGGGATTCCACCGTAGACGCCGCCGCCGATATTGTTGACCAGGATGTCGAGGCCGTCGCTGCCGGTGGCCTCGCGCAGGGTGGCGGTCACACTGGCGGCGAAACGGCTGATCGAGTCGTCATCCTCCAGCGGCGCCTGGATGGCGATGGCCCGGCCGCCGCGAGCATCCACACCTGCGACCACTGCCTCGGCGGCGCTACTGCTGCTGATGTAGTTGAACAGCACGAGCGCGCCCTCGTCGGCCAGTCGCTCCACCATGGCCTTGCCCAGCCCGCGCGCACCGCCGGTGACCAGCGCGGTTTTGCCTGCCAGCGTTTTTGTCATAGCAATTTCCTGTTGTTATTCGAGTCAATCGTACCTGGGGATAGGTGAAGTCCCAGTATGGCACCGGCGCGCCTGCGGCGGAAAAACAGGCGTTGTGCCGGGCAGCTGCGCGCGGTGCAATGCTCGCAGCGCTCCGGCGGGGGACGCTCAGAACCCGAGGTCGAGAATCGGGCCGTCGAAATTGCCGCCCAGTTTCTGGATCGCCGCTGCCAGCTTGTCCTGCGGTACATCACCGAGATAGCCGTCGATGATGCGCTGGTAGTTGCTCAGCAGACCCTCGATCTGCGGCGACAGGCGCATGAAGTCGAAGCCTTCGGCATGGCAGCCTTTCTGCTGGGTGGGGATGTTGGCGTAATCCTGCTGGGGAATGGGGGGGAAGTCCTTGCTGTCGTATGGCAGGAAGGTGGGCTCCATCGGCGGTTCCGGCTCTTCGCCCTCGGGGTAGTGGGTCAGGGACCAGATCTCAAACAGGCATTCCTCGGGCCCCAGCGGGCGAATACGGTAGGAGGACATGCTGGTGAAAGTCGGCAGCAGGAAGTAGTGGGGGAAAAGGAATTCCACCGCCTGTACCGGGTTGTTCTGCATGACCTCGAGCAGGTTGGGGACCGGTTCGCCGCGGGCCTGCAGCTGTTCGGTGATTTGCGCGGCCACCGCCCCGTACCAGGTCATCATGGCCTGCTCGGGATTATCGGGCAGTTCCATGCCGACCAACTGGCGGGCAATCTCCACTTCCTTGGCGTGGACCATGCCGGCCATGCCTTCGCTGAGCAGTTCCATGCCCTTGAAGGCCTGCTCGATGTTCTGGCGCACGGTCAGGTTGGGATTGATCGGCGAACCGATGCCGCCGGTGTCGTGGCCGTAGCGGGTGTTGTACAGCGCCGGCTGGGCGCGCTGCAGCTGCGGGTGGGTGCGCATGACATGGTAGCCCTCCTGGAATGCCTCCATGGCGATCTTCCAGTTGGCGGGTAGTACCGTGGCGAACCACCATTCGGAGCGCATGTTGCTCATGCCGCGCGCTTCCAGGTTGTCGGCCACCGGGCCGATGGTCTCACGGAAGGAGGGTGCGTTGTCATCGAAATTGATGAAAGCGCAGCCGCCCCAGGTCTCCACCCGGCAGGGGCGCAGGGCCAGTTCCTGTGGTTCCAGCTGTTTCTCATCGAACAGGTGGCGGCCATAGACGAACGTATTCTCACCGTCGATGTTCCAGCGCCAGCCGTGGAAGGGGCAGATAAAGCCTTCGCTGCGGCAGTTGCCGTGTTCGCCTTCAGTCACCGGCACGCCGCGGTGGCGACAGGCGTTGTGGAAGGCCTTCACGCCGTCATTGGTGCGCACCACGATGACTGACTTGCCGACGTTGGTGTACTGCACCCAGTCACCCACGTTGGGAATCTGTTCCAGCCGGCAAGCCATCTGCCAGGCATGCGGCCAGAGCTTTTCGCACTCCAGTCGGTAAAAATCCTCGTCGTAATAGCGCGGCGTGGGAATCTGCGCCGGGTCGGTAATCTGGAAGGGCACGGGATTGGGAATGTCGATCGGCTTGTTCATCGCGGGTACCACGGCTGGTTGCTGTTATTCAGGTCGAATGACATTACCCCATACGGTGTAGGGGCATCAAGGGCGCTGGATTACAGTTTGTATAGGCTGACGAGCGAAGGGCGCAGGGCTGTCGCGTTCGGGGTTCAGTCCACCTCGACGTAAACCTCGCCGTTTTCGACGGTGACGGGGAAGGTGCGCAGCGCCTTTTCCCCGCGCACCGCGTTCAGCACCTGGACGCCCGGGGGGAAGTTCGCCCACTGGACCACCGCCCCGGTGCGGATGTCAAAACAGGCCCGGTGGAAAGGGCACTGGACCTGGGCGCCGTCGATCAATTTGCCCTTGGCCAGCGGTGCGAACACATGGGTGCAGTTGTGCTGGGTGGCGAAGAAGCCGTCTTCCAGGTGAAAGACAATGACCCTGGTGTCACCCACCCGGTAAACACCTCGTTCGCCAATGGGTATGTCCTCAACGTGGCAGACCGGGAATTTGGCCATTGTCGCTGCGCTCCTGTTATGTCGTTGTAGGGCCTGTACCACTCGCCCGCGCGGGTTCGCGATACCGCCTTAATCCTCCACGTCTACCGCTGTCACGTCAATTGCTTCAAGCCGGTTGCAGGCGGCTGGCCCTGAAGTGCACCGCCATGCCTGAAGTATGGAAACGGCATTCGTGCGCCCGGCCAAGCCTGCTGCCACAGGTCATTAAAGGGCGGGTGGCATTACTTTCCGGCAGCGGCGGGGCGGCTTCGCAATCTGCACTTCGCACGCGCATTGCAGTTCCCGGCAGGCGCCAGTGGCGTGGACTATAGTTAGTCACAAATTAGACAGGTCCGGGCCGCTGGTCCCGCCCAGGGGGTTTGATGCACAACTGGAAAATCGTAACGGTGGCAATGCTTTTGCCGCTGGCTATCGCCGGCTGTGACCGCGGCTCGCAGGAGAAAACGGCAGGTCCCTCGGCCGACACGGCGGTGGTCCTTGCCGCCGACCAGGTCGGCACGGTCGCAACCCGCACGGTGAACCCCACCTTCGAGCTTACCGGTATTACTGCGGCCTACCAGTCCGCCCGGGTCAAGCCGCAGGTGCAGGCACGCCTGCTTGCCAACCACTTCGCCGGGGGTGAACAGGTGGCGGAAGGACAGCTGCTGGTCGAACTCGATCCCGCCAGTTTCGAGGCATCACTCGCCGCCGCCAAAGCCCAGCTGGAGTCCGCCCAGGCAGCCAGTACCCAGGCGGTGGCCAACTGGAAGCGGGCCGAGGAACTGAAACCTGACGGCTTTATTTCCGAGCTGGACTACGACCAGGCCAAGGCCAGCTTCAGCAGCGCCGGGGCGGCGGTATCCGAGGCCGAGGCGGCACTGCAGAAGGCCCAGCTGAATCTCGACCGCACCCGCATTGTCGCCCCCTTCAGCGGCCGCATCAGCCCTCCCGGCCACGCGGTGGGGGACCTGGTGGGACCGCTTTCGGTCAACCCGCTGTTCGAACTGGTGCAACTGGACCCGATGTATGTCGACGGTGCGGTCGAACAGGGCAAGTACAACCACTTTGTCCTGCTGCGCAAAAAGCTCGACGCCGAGGGCGTCGATGTGCCCGAACTCAAGGTCAGTATCCAGCTCACGGGCGGCGAGGAATACCCCTACAGCGGCAAGTTCCAGTCCTGGGACCACAGCGCCAAGGCTGCCCCGGGGATGATCGTCGGCCGGACCCTGTTTCCCAACCCCGACCAGATCCTGCTGCCCGGACAGAACGTGATTGTCAGGGGTGAGGCGATCGAGGCAGTCACCGCTGTGTTCGTCCCCCAGCGCGCGGTGTTACAGGACCAGCAGGGCCACTACGTGATTGCGGTCGGCGACGACGGCGTCCTCGTGCGGCGCAATATCGAGGTGGGTATCCGCGACGGCGCCGACTGGTCGGTTTACAAGGGGCTGGAGGAAGGCGACCGGGTGGTGGTGCGCGGCGCCGATCGCCTGGCCCCGGGGACGCGGGTCCGGATTGTCGACGACACGCAGTGAGCACATCCCGTGACACTGGATTGAGGCCACACCCATGAGTCCCAGTTTTTTCATCCGCCGGCCGCGCTTCGCCCTGGTCATCTCCGCCCTGATTACCCTGCTCGGGGTGCTCGCCGGGCTGGTGATGCCGATCGACCAGTACCCGGATATTTCCGCGCCCAAGGTGGTGGTCCGCGCCAATTATCCGGGCGCCAGTGCCGAGACGGTGAAGGAAGCCGTGGCCGCCCCCATCGAGGACGAAGTGAACGGCGCCGAGGGCATGGTCTACATGTCTTCGAAGGCCGCCAGCGATGGCAGCTACACCCTGACGATAACCTTCGATATAGACACCGACCCCTCCATGGCCCAGGTGGACGTGCAGAACCGGGTCGCCCTGGCCGAGCCGCGGCTGCCCGCGGAAGTGCGCCAGCGCGGGGTGCGGGTCAAGAAGCGCTCGCCGGACATGCTGATGGTGGTGAACCTGCTGTCGCCGGACGGGCGCTTTGACGGCATCTTCCTGTCCAACTATGCCAGCCTCAATGTCACCGGCGAGCTGGCGCGCATCCCCGGGGTTAGCGAGGCCAGTATTATCGGCGCGCTGGACTACGGCATGCGCATCTGGCTCGACCCGCTCAAGCTCAACGCCCACCAGATCAGCGTCGACCAGGTGCTGGCGGCGGTGAAGGAGCAGAACGTGCAGGCCGCCGTCGGCCAGCTCGGCGGGCCGCCCAATCCGGATTCCACCCAGTTCCAGTACGTGTTGAAGACCCAGGGCCGGCTGTCCAGCGTCGAGGAATTCGGCAATATCATCCTGCGCAGTGACGAACAGGGTTCCCAGTTGCGGCTGGCGGATGTGGCGCGGCTGGAACTCGGCGCCCAGGCCTATGTCGGCTACGGCGAGTACAACAACCAGCCGGGGGTGGTGCTGGCGGTGTACAAGCTCTCCGAGGCCAACGCGCTGGAAACCGCGGAACAGGTGCGCGAGCGCATGGAGGAATTGAAGGCCTACTTCCCCGAGGGCCTCGACTACGCCATCGGCCACGACACCACGCTGTTCATCGAGGCCTCGCTGGAGGAAACCCTGCTGACCCTGGTGTTCACCATGGTGCTGGTGATCCTGGTGACCTACCTCTTCCTCGGCAACCTGCGCGCCACCCTGGTGCCGACCATCGCGGTTCCGGTGGCGATCATCGGTACGCTCGCGGTGCTGCACGCTTTTGGCATGACCATCAACACAGTGACCCTGTTCGCGATGATCCTGTCCATCGGCGTGGTGGTCGACGACGCCATACTGGTGGTGGAAAACGTCGAGCGGCTGATGCACGACGAGCACCTCGAGCCGCGCGCGGCCACCGAGAAAGCCATGCAGCAGGTGGCCGCCCCCATCGTGGCGACCTCCCTGGTGCTGGCGGCGGTGTTCGCGCCGACCATGCTGCTGCCGGGCATCACCGGGCAGATGTTCGCCCAGTTCGGCGCCACGCTGGTGGTGTCGGTAGTGATTTCCGCCATCAACGCCCTCAGCCTCAGCCCGGCTCTGTGTGTCATCTTCATGAAGTCCGGCGAGCACAAGCCCAACCCGGTGATCCGGGTATTCAACGCGGGCTTTGCGCTGGTTTCCCGGGGCTATGTGGCGCTGGTCGCTTTCCTTGCCCGGCACCTGGCCCTGAGTTGCGTGCTGATCGCCGGCCTGTTCGTGGCCCTCTACCTGCTCTACCGGGTGGTGCCGTCGAGTTTCATTCCCCAGGAAGACAAGGGCTTCTTCATGGTGGATGTGCAGTTGCCCGCGGCCTCCTCCCTCAACCGCACCGGGGAGGTGATGGACCGGATCTACCAGCTGGTGGCGGACGACCCGGCGGTGGAACGGGTACTCACCGTCAACGGCTACAGCCTGCTCAACGCCGCGCTGCAGTCCAACGCCGGCATGCTGATCGTCAAGCTCAAACCCTGGAGTGAGCGCAAATCCCCGGCCATGCACCAGTTCGCGCTGCAGAAGAAGTACCAGGCGGAGATCGCCGCGCTCGGCGAGGCCCAGGCCGTGGTGTTCGGCGCCCCGGCGATTCCGGGCCTCGGCGCGGTGGCCGGTTTCTCCTACGTGCTCGAGGACACCCAGGCCCGCGGCGCGAGTGCGATGGCGGAGATGAAGACCACACTCCTGCGCGAGGCCAATGCGCGGCCGGAAATCGCCGGCGCCTTCTCCACCTTCCGCGCGGACTACCCGCAGATCTGGCTGGAGGTGGACCGGGTGCGGGCCAAGGCGCTGGGCGTTTCGGTGAGCGATATCTTCCTCACCCTGCAGACCCAGCTCGGCGGCTTCTACATCAACGATTTCAACCTCTTCGGCAAGACCTACCGGGTAATGGCCCAGGCCGAGGCGGAGTACCGGCAGGACGAGGCCGATCTCGGCAATCTCTACGTGCCCGGCAAGGGCGGGGAAATGGTCGCGCTGTCCGCGCTGGTGTCGACCCGCGCGGTGCAGGGGGCAGACGTCCTCTACCGCTATAACACCTACGACTCGGCCGTCGTCAACGGCCAGCCGGCGCCGGGCTACAGCTCCGGGCAGGCAATGGACGCGCTGGAGGAGGTCTCGGCCAGTACCCTGTTGCCGGGCTTCAAGTTCGACTGGACCGATTCCAGTTTCGAGGAGCGCAAATCCGGCAACCTGGCACCCATCGCCCTCGGCCTTTCACTGGTCTTCACCTTCCTGTTCCTGGCGGCGCTCTACGAGTCCTTCAGCATGCCGATCGCGATCATCCTCTCGGTGCCGGTGGCTATACTCGGTGCGCTGCTGGCGCTGGCGATAGGCGGCGAACCGCTCAGCCTCTACGGGCAGATTGGTATGGTGCTGCTGGTGGGCCTGGCGGCCAAGGTCGCCATCCTGATCGTCGAGTTCGCCAAGTCACTGCGGGAAAACGATGCCATGGACCTGCAGGCGGCGACCGTGGAGGCCGCGCGGCTGCGCTTCCGCCCGGTGATGATGACCGGGCTCTCTTTCGTGGTCGGGGTATTCCCGCTGGTGATCGCCTCCGGCGCCGGCGCTGCCAGCCGGGTATCGCTGGGCCTGGCGATTTTCGGCGGTACCCTGATGGCGTCGGTGGGCGGCACGATCCTGGTCCCGGTTTTCTTCAAGCTGGTGCAGACCCTGCGGGAGAAATTCCACGGCGGTCGCACCCTGCCGCCGGAGTAGGGAGAGGGAGCAGTAAGCAGGGGTTTAAAAGAAAAAAGGGGTCAGAGTCGTGACCCTGCCCCCTTTTTTCTTTTAAACCCTTTTCCCCCGCCCCAGACCAGGGCGGTTGTAATGCAGAAACTACAAAGTATAATTTTATAATTCCCGCTCCGATCCCGACCCCCGCGATCGAAGCTGCACTGACCAAAAACATAACAGGTACCAGCAGGCCCCGCGGATAGTGCGTGCGGGCCCGCCGGTCGGCATAAAAGGAATCCACCGTGCGGCACGGCTTGTTTATAGCGCCCTATCACGATGTCACTGAAAGCCCCACCATCGCCCTGCGCCGCGATGTCGAGATCGTCGAATGGGTCGAGAAGCTGGGTTTCGCCGAAGCCTGGTTCGGTGAACACCACTCCACCGGCTGGGAAACCATCTGTTCGCCGGAACTGATGATCGCCGCGGCCGCCGAGCGCACCAGTCGCATCCGCCTGGGCACCGGCGTCGTCTCCATGCCCTACCACAACCCGCTGATGGTGGTGAACCGCATACTCCAACTCGACCACATGACCTTGGGCCGCACGATGTTCGGCATTGGGCCCGGCCTGCTGCCCACCGATGCCGACATGATCGGTGTGGAGGTGAAAAGCCTGCGGGAAAAACTGACCGAAGTGGCGGAGATCCTCGTACCGCTGCTGATGGGCGAGGAAGTGACCCACGAGACTTCCTGGTACAAGCTGAACAAGGCCCGCGCCCACATCCTGCCCTATACCCAGCCGCACCCGGAAATTGCCTGCGCCAGCGCGGTGACGCCCTCCGGCGGTATGCTGGCGGGCAAACACGGTTTCGGTATGCTCTGCGTCGCGGCGACCGAGAGCGCGGGCTTCGATGTGCTGGACGAGAACTGGAAAATAGCCCGGCAGATCGCCGCCGAACACGGCAAGACCATGGACCCGCAGAAATTGCGCCTGGTGGTGCCGATGCACCTGGCGAATTCCCGCGAACAGGCGCGCCGGGACGTGGAGTACGGCCTGTCCCGGTGGGTGGAATACTTCGACCGCGTGGCGCCGGCGGGCATGCGCGGCATGTCCAGTGGCGACCCGGTGGACACCCTGGTCAATTCGGGCCGGGCGGTGATCGGTACCCCGGCGGATGCAATCGCCATGATCGAGAAGCTGCAGGCCAAGCAGGGCGAGTTCGGTGTGGTCCTGCTGCAGGCGCACAACTGGGCGGACTGGGAGGAGACCCGCAAGAGTTACGAGCTTTACGCCCGCTTCGTCATGCCCCATTTCGCGGGCACCAACCGCAATCGGCAGGACTCCTACGACGACCTCGGCAACGCCATCGATCGCCTCGAGTCCGAGCGGCAGAAAGGTGCCGACGCGGCCTTCAGGAAGTGGGAAGAGCAGACCGGTCGCAAGGCGGAGTGAGCGCGATGCCCGAACAGACGGAACAGGAGACGACGCTGCAAGCGGGGGCCAGCCTGGAACTGCCCTGGCTGGCGATGGACGAGGACGCGTTTTCCGTGGACCCCTTCCCCCACTTCGCCCGGGCGCGGGCGCAGCATCCCTGGCTCGCCCGCTGGCCCCTCGGCTACGTGGTCACCGATTACCAGGCGATGCGCGACCTGTTCGCCAGGGAAGACGACATGCGCATGATGTACGACGGCATCGTCGAGATCATGGACGCGAAAGGTACCCCCTGGGGCAATTTCCAGGAGCGCCACATGCTGAGTATCTCCGGGCCGCCGCACCAGCGCCTGCGCGACGTGCTGGCGCCGTCCTTTACGCCGCGGCGGGCCAACGAAAAGCGCGAGTTGATGCGCGAGGTGATCGGCGAGTTGCTCGACGAGTGGCTGCCCAGGGGCGCTTTCGATTTCGAGGAGTTCGCGTCCTGGTTCCCGATCACGGTGATGTGCCGGTTGATCGGCGCCTCTCCCGCTGTCATCCCCGGGCTGCGCGACGCCATGGAGGCGATCGGCCTGTCCACCAGCATGGACAAACGCTGGCTGCCGGCGATGCAGGAAGGTGTCATCACCATGGAGAAATTCGCCGACGAACTGATTGCCGAACGCCGCGCCAGCCCGGGCGGGGCTCGGGAGCCGGACCTGCTGGACCTGCTGCTGGAAACCAATGCGCGGGGTGAACTCAGCGACCGGGAACTGGCCGATCTGCTGATCTTCCTGTTTGTCGCCGGCTACGACACCTCGAAAAACATGCTCACGCTCACCTTCTGGGAACTGCTGAGCCGGCCGGAGATGTACCAGCGTTGCGCGCAGGATTACGACTATGCGCGCAAGGTGGTCGAGGAGACCTTCCGCTTCCACAGCACGACCTCCAACCAGCGGGTGCTGAACCGGGATATTGCCTACCGCGGCGTGGTGCTGGAGAAAGATTCGATTGTCTGGTTCCCGCTGAGCGTGGCCACCCGGGACGAGCGCTACGCTGCGGATGCGGACCGCTTCAACCCGGAGCGCGAGACGCAGCACCGGCATATCGCCTTTGGCCTGGGGCCACATATCTGCCTCGGGCAGTACATCGCCCGCTTCCAGATCCACGAGGGCCTGCACGAAATCGCCCGGCGCATGCGCAATCCGCGCTCACCCGGTCCACTGGGCTACCGGCCGTTCCCCGGAACCTGGGGCCTGCGCGGCCTGCCGATCGAGTTCGATACGGAATAAAGAAAAGTCGGAGTCGGAGTGACCAACGGGGTCAGAGTCAACGACTCTGACCCCATTCCGTGCGTACCACTAACCCTGAATCGAAGTGAGGTGGAGGCGGAGCGACTAATGGGGCCAGAGTCTTTGACTCTGGCCCCGTCCGGTGGGCCCCGTCAGGAAGTTACCGCCCCGCCTTCAACGCAGTCCACATACGCGTGCCGACCCGGTCGGCGCGCGGCTCGTAGACCGGGAAGGTGAACAGCTTGGCCGCCACTTCCTCGGAGGGGTAGATCGAGGGGTCCGAGGCAATGGCCTCGTCGACAGCAGTTTTTGACGCGGGGATGGCGTTGGCGTACCAGACGTAGTTGGTGATTTCCGCCATGACGTCGGGGCGCATCAGGTAGTTGAGGAAGGTGTGGGCGTTTTCCACGTGCGTGGCGTCGGTGGGAATCGCCAGCATGTCGGTGAACAGGCCGGCGCCTTCTTTCGGGATGATATACGCGACATTGACGCCGTTGCCGGCCTCCTCGGCGCGGGTCTTCGCCTGCAGGATATCGCCGGACCAGCCCACCGAGAGACAGACGTCGCCGTTGGCCAGGTCATTGATGTACTGCGAGGAGTGGAAGTAGCGCACGTAGGGGCGAATGGCCTGCAGCGTCTCGGCTGCCTTGCCCTGGATCAACCCCGCATCCTGGGACTTGGGATCTTCACCCAGGTAGTTGAGGACCGTCGGCACCATCTCGTCGTAGGCGTCGAGCATGGTGACGCCGCAGTCGGCGAGTTTCGCCGCGATCTCGGGCTTGAACAGCATGTCCCAGGAGTCCAGCGGGAAGTCGGCACCCAGCCGTTCCTTGACCTTGTCCACGTTGATGCCGATGCCGGTGGTACCCCACAGGTAGGGCACCGCGTAGGCGTTGTCCGGATCGAGGGCGGCGAGTTTTGCCATCAGGCCCGCATCCAGGTTGCCGTAGTTGGGCAGCTTGGCGCGATCCAGTTTCTGGAACACCCCGGCGCGGATCTGGCGGGCGAGGAAGGTCGAGGTCGGCACCACGATATCGTAGCCGGTGCGCCCGGAGAGCAGTTTCGCCTCCAGCACCTCGTTGCTGTCGAAAACGTCGTAGGTGACCTTGATGCCGGTCTCGGCCTGGAATTTGGCCAGGGTGTCCTCGGCGATGTAGTCCGACCAGTTGTAGACGTTGAGTACCTTTTCTTCGGCATTGCCAAGGGTGGGAGCCAGGGCAATGGCGACTGCGGTTGCGAGTTTAACGAGGGTTCTCACGGAGGGTCCTCCCGATTGTGAGTGACAGGAAAACAGTTTACTGCAAGGCGGCGCGTTGCATGTCGCGCTGCCGCTGCGTCTCGCGCCGGCGCATCAGCCACCAGCTCAACAGCGAGACGGACGCCACCAGGCCGACGAGAATCGTGGCCAGCGCGTTGATTTCCGGGCTGACACCGCGCCGCACGCTGGAAAACACCACCATCGGCAGTGTCGTCGAGCCGGGGCCGGAGACGAAACTGGCTATCACCAGGTCGTCCAGCGACAGGGTAAAGGCGAGCAGCCAGCCGGAAAACAGGGCCGGCGCAATGATCGGCAGGGTGATGCGGAAGAACACCGCCAGGCGGCCGGCGCCGAGGTCCATGGCGGCCTCTTCCAGGGTGGTATCGAACTCGCGCAGGCGCGCCGAGACCACCACCGAGACGTAGGCCATGTTGAAGGTGGTGTGGGCGATCCAGATGGTCGCCATGCCGCGCTCCTGGGGCCAGCCGACCAACTGGCCGAGGGTCACGAACAGCAGCAGCAGCGACAACCCGGTGATCACTTCGGGCATCACCAGCGGCGCGGTGATCATCCCGGTAAACAGGGTCTTGCCGCGAAAGCGGCCGAAACGCACGATCGCCACCGAAGCCAGCGTGCCGAAGACCAGCGCCGAGGTGGCGCTGACGAAGGCGATGCGCACGCTCATCCAGGCGGCGCCGAGAATCTGCTGGTTGTTCAGCAGTTCCCCGTACCACCGGGTCGAAAATCCGGACCATACCGTGACCAGGCGCGACTCGTTAAAGGAGTAGATCATCAGCACGAGGATCGGCGCATAGAGGAAGATGAAGCCCGCGGCGAGGATCAGGCGGGTGGGCCAGCCGGCGCTCTGCTCAGTGGCCATTTTGCGCCGCCTCCTGCTCCCGCGCCTGGTAGCGCTGGAAAATGGTGATCGGCACGATCAGCAACAACAGCATTACCACGGCCACCGCCGAGGCGCCCGGCCAGTTGCGGGCATTGAAGAACTCCGCCCACAGCAGTTTGCCGATCATCAGCGTGTCCGGCCCGCCGAGCAGTTCGGGAATGACGAACTCGCCGACCGCAGGGATAAACACCAGCATGCAGCCGGCGACGATCCCGCCGACGGAGAGCGGCAGGGTGATGCGCAGGAATGCCGCCACCGGCGGCGCGCCGAGATCTGCCGCCGCTTCCAGCAGGCGCCGGTCGTGTTTCACCAGGTTGGTGTAGATGGGCAGCACCATGAACGGCAGGTAGGCGTAGACGATACCCAGGTAGACGGCGAAGTTGGTGTGCAGCAGCACCAGCGGCTGGTCGATCAGGCCCAGGGACTGCAGGGTGTTGTTGATCAGCCCGTTGTCCTTGAGCAGCCCTATCCAGGCGTAGATGCGGATCAGGAACGAGGTCCAGGAGGGCAGGATCACCAGCATCAGGGCGAGGTTGCGCGAGTGCTCCGGCAGCCGCGCGATCGCATAGGCGATGGGGTAGCCCACCAGCAGGGCGATGCCGGTGGCGGTGGCCGCGATCTTCAGCGAGCTGAGGTAGGCCTCCAGGTACAGGTCGTACTGGTAGAGGTCGATATAGTTGAACAGGTTCAGCTGCAGGGTCAGTACGTCGTCGGCATAGCTGGCGAGGTCGCTGAAAGGCGGCTGCGCGAGCAGCGACTCGGCAAAGCTGATTTTGATGACGATCAGGAAGGGAGCGAGGAAAAACAGCAGCAGCCACAGGTAGGGCGCGCCAGTGACCAGCCGCTTCCCCCAGCTTTCGCTCCTCCAGGTGGAAAGCGTTTTCACGAGGTGAGCACCACGCCGCTCAGTTCTTCCCAGGACAGCCAGACCTCGTCTTCCCAGGTCAGCCGCTCTTCACCAGTGGTGCCGCGCAGGTGATTGGCCTCCGAGGCAATCACCACCTTGCCACTGGGGAGGGCGACGTGGAAGATCGAGTGGCTGCCGAGGTAGGCGATATCGACGATCCTGCCGTGGGCGACATTGTGGGCCTGGACGGGGGCCTCCCGCGAAATACGGATTTTCTCCGGGCGCAGGGCGAAGGCGAGCTCCATCCCGATGCTGCCGCTGATGCCGTGGCCGACGTAGACAGTCCCGCCCAGCGCGGGGCAGCCGATCTCCACGTGGTCCACCTCATCGACGTCGAGAGTACCCTCGAAGATGTTGACCGAGCCGATGAACTCGGCGGTCATGCGGCAGTTGGGCTGTTCGTAGATCTCGTGCGGCGTGCCCACCTGGCGGATGACCCCGGCGTCCATGATGCCGATGCGGGTGGCCATGGTCATGGCCTCTTCCTGGTCGTGGGTCACCATCACGCAGGTCACCCCCACCGACTCGATGATGTCGACAATCTCAAGCTGCATCTGCGAGCGCAGCTTCTTGTCCAGCGCGCCCATCGGTTCGTCGAGCAATAGCAGGGTGGGGGCCTTGGCCAGGCTGCGGGCCAGGGCCACGCGCTGCTGCTGGCCGCCGGAGAGCTGGTGCGGCTTGCGTTTCGCGTAGGCGGTCATGCGCACCAGTTCCAGCGCCTCGCCCACCTTCTGGCGGATGGCGGGCTTGCTCAGCCGGTTGTAGCTGAGCCCGAAGGCGATGTTTTCTTCCACCGTCATGTGCGGGAACAGCGCATAGGACTGGAACATCATGTTCAGCGGCCGTTCGTGGGCCGGAATCGGGTTGAGCAGCGTGCCGTCGAGGTAAATCTCGCCCTCGGTGGGCGTTTCGAAGCCCGCCAGCATGCGCAGCAGGGTGGATTTGCCGCAGCCGGATGCACCGAGGAGGGCGAAGATTTCACCCCGTTGGATGCTCAGGCTGACATCGTCGACGGCGCGGAAGCCGTCGAAATCCTTGACGACATTGCGCAATTCGAGCCTTGGGCTCGGAGTCGGGTTGGCGCTGTTGTCGGCAGCAACCTTGTTGGGCATGGGTTATGAGACTCTGTAATGGCAACCAGAGCTAATACTAGCAATAAACGGGCCCGGCTGAGCAGTATTCCGAGCGCGGTAAAACGACCATATTTACGGCCGCGGGCAATCGTCCTTCTATATTGAGAAAGCGCTCCCCAACCGCTAAAGTACGGCGCTTTAGCCAGCTCCAGCCGGGGACCGCCCATGCATATGATCGTCAAGCGCCTGACCAAGTGGCTGGTGCGCCTAATTTGCGTCTTTCTTCCCGAGGCGCAGGCACACCGCCTGGAGCGCTGGCGCCGGGGGCGGGAGGAGTACTGGAAGTACCAGCGCTGCGAGTACATATTCGCCTCCTACGGCAAGAGCGGTCGCACCTGGGTGCGGGTGATGATCTCCCGCTACTACCAGCTGATGTACCAGCTGCCCGACAACATCCTCATGGGTTTCGACAATTACACCCGCCTGAACAGCGATATCCCGCGGATTTTCTTTACCCACGACAACTACCTGCGCGGTTTTACGGGTAACGTGGATTCCAAGGCGGATTTCTACGACAAGAAGACCGTGTTGCTGGTGCGCAAGCCCCAGGACGTGGCGGTATCGCAGTTCTTCCAGTGGAAGTACCGCATGCGCCCGGAGAAGAAGGCGATGAACAAGTACCCGGCCCACGAGGCGGATATCTCGGTGTACGACTTCGTCAAGGACCCCAACCAGGGGCTGTCGCACATCATCGACTTCATGAACGCCTGGGCGCGCGAGCTGCCGAAAATCAGGCAACTGCTGGTGGTACGCTACGAAGACCTGCGCAGCGATCCGGAAGCGCAGATGGCGCGTATTGTCGAGTTCCTTGGCATGGAGGCGAAGGACGAGTTCCTGCGTGATACCGCGGAGTTCGCCTCGGTGGAGAACCTGCGCAAGAAAGAGCAGGAGAACTACTTCTGGCGCAGCGGCAGCCGGGTGCAGGCCAAGGACGTCAACGACCCCAACACCTTCAAGGTGCGCAAGGCCAAGGTGGGCGGCTACAAGGATTATTTCGACGACGCCCAGGTGGCCGAGCTGGACGCCATGGTAGATGCCAGCCTGCTGCCCGGCTTTGGCTACACCAGTGCCGAACAGGATAAACTCGCGGTCTGATCGCAATAGCGACACAGGAGGATCGAGCGTGGAGCAGTGCGTTTTCATCCACACCAACGAACGCCAGTGGCTGGGTGCGCTGGTGGCCGCCCATTCGTTTCGCCGCAACGCGAGCGACCCGGACAGCTTCGATATCCGGTTCATCCATACCCGCGACCAGCCCTGGCTGGCGGCGCGCGAGGGGCAGAGCTTCCTGCGCGGCGGCACCTCCCGCGTCTGGCGCATGGACGACCTGCAGTCCTTCACCCCGATGCGCTTCCTGCCGCCGAAGCTGATGAACTGGCAGGGCAGGGCGCTGCTCACCGACCCGGATGTGTTCGCGGTCGGCGATGTCTGTGAGCTGTTCAATCGCGACATGGGCGGCGCGGCGGTGATGGGACGGCATCGCTCGGACAAGGAGGGCAAGTCGCGCCAGGTCGCCACTTCCGTGATGCTGATGGACTGCGCGCGGCTGCGCCACTGGGACGCGGAGGCCGAGTTCGCCGAACTGTTCGAGTTCAGGAAGGACTACAAGGAGTGGATGGTGCTGGCCTATGAAGACCCGGCCAATATCGGCTTCCTCGAGCCCTGCTGGAACGACTTCGACCACCTCGACGCCAATACCCGCCTGCTGCACAATACCAAGCGCCGTACCCAGCCCTGGAAAACCGGGCTGCCGGTGGATTACACCCCGGCGGACAAATTCAGGGACAAGCCGCTGCTGGCCTCGCTGAACCGCCTGCGGGCGAAAGTGTTCGGCGAGTACGGCCTGCTCGGCGCCTATCGCGAGCACCCCGATCGCCAGCAGGAACAGCTGTTCTTCGGCCTGCTGCGCGAATGCCTGGACTCCGGGCAGGTCAGCGAAGCCCTGGTACGCGAGGAAATCGGCAAGAACCATATCCGTCACGATGCTTTCGAGGTCCTCGAGAGAACTGCTCCGCTGGAGGCGCACGCCGCATGAACTACCTCGACATCGGGGTGCTGGAAAAGCTCGGCCGCGACGATTTTCTCGCGGTCAAACCCTATCCCTACTTCAACCCGCGCGGCCTGCTCACGGACGCGGGCTTCCAGGCCCTGCTGGACAACATGCCGCCGCTGGAGCTGTTCGAGAAGAAGTTCGGCTACGAACGCCGCGCCGGGCAGGCGCCCCATGATCGCTATTCGCTCGAATATGAGCCGGGGATGCCGGTGCCGCAGCCCTGGCAGGAATTCATCGGCGAACTGTGCAGCGACGCCTACCGCAACCAGGTCGCCCGACTGCTCGGGGCGAACAAGGTGGAATTCCGCTTCCACTGGCACTACACGCCCGCCGGCTGCGACGTTTCGCCGCACTGCGATGCCCGCCGGGAGCACGGTTCCCACCTGTTCTATTTCAACTCCGAAGAGGACTGGGACCCGGCCTGGGGTGGTTCGACCCTGGTGCTCGATGATGGCGGCAGGATCGAATTCAACTCCGCCCCGGCCCTCGAGGATTTCGCCGCCATCCACGAAGTCGCGTCCATCGGCAACTACAGCGCCCTGATGCTGCGCAGCGACCGCTCCTGGCACGCGGTGCGCCCGATCGAGTGCCCCGAGGGACGCCTGCGCCGGGTATTCATCGTGGTGATCAATCCCGACAGCCTGTTCTGGAAAGTACGCGATCGCGTCGTCGGTAAACAGGTCCAGCGTTTCTAGCAGGGCGGGGCCGCCCGGCCGTGGAAACCGGGCCGGGATTGCGGGGCACCCTGCACTTCCCGGGTCAGGCTTGTCGCCGGATCCTGTTCGTCCCGTTCCGCAGTGTCTCCCCGGGGGGAATGTATTGCTGGCGGAAACGCCGCGGACTGCAGCCGTTGAATTTGCGGAATGCGCGGCTGAAACGGGCACGATCCCCATAACCGGCCTGCATTGCTATCCGCTCCACTGGCATGCGGGTGGTCACCAGCAGTTCCCTCGCCAGTTGCATCTGCAGGCGGATGCGAAACTGCTGCATGCTGATCCCCATTTCCTGCTTGAACAAGTGCGCCATTCGCGACGGAGACAGGTGGCAATGCCGGGCCACCGCTTCCACTGTCGGGGGATCGTCCAGTCGTTCACGCAGAATGTCACAGGCGCGGCCAACGCGCGGATCACCCTGGTAGCCCAGATCGGCCAAATGAACAGTGGCGACGCGCAGCAGAAGCTGCTCGAGCAGGTTGGTCCCGAGGGCGGCGCTGAACCGGCCTCCCTCCTGCGAGGCCGCGCGGATATCGGCCATCAATTGTTCAGTCAATGTGAATAACGCCGTATCGTCGAGGGGGCAGGCGTGCAATCCCGCGGTGGGCGAGGGCCACTGCAACCACTCCAGCCAGTCTTCGCGGGGCTGGAAAATAACCCATGCGTGTACCCATTCGTCGCAATCCGCGGCCCGCTGGTAATGGCAGCGGGCGTCTGGCGCGATCAGGACCAGATTACCCGCGGACACCTCCAGTTCACAATCCGAGGTATAGGTAGCGCCGCCCTGCAGTGTCAAATGCAGGGTCCAGAAACTGCGGCGGTCGTAGAGAAAGGTGGTGATATCGCCGAGTTCCCCGGCGACTGCCCGGGTGACGCCCGCAAGAAGGCTCTGGTTGAACAGGAGGCCGTGGTCCTGCTCCTCGAGCCAGGCGTGCAGGAACTGCCGGGCGAGTTCCCCGTCGGGCCTGCCGCCGCAGGCTGCCATGGCGTCTTTCCAGCGAGCCAGCAGCGAACTGCGGCGCTGGGAGAAACTGGCGTCCGCGCGCACACGGGCCAGCAGCAGGTCGATGTCAACGGCGGTCAGGGGATTGTCGCCGGCGCCGGAGCTGAGCCAGCGGTGAAGCCGTGCTGCGGCCTGTTCTGTGGTCTCGCGGTCGAGATACCAGCGGTACAGGCTCCCGGCTGCCAGCCGCACAGGGGATGTGTCAGACGTTTTTGCCATTTTTTGGTTAATTTATCCTGCTATATTCTGAAAATATAGCAGGAATGATCAATTCAAGGACAGGGTTCGATCTTTTAGTCATGTGCTGCCTGCCGTTATCCTTGTGCCCGTGAGCGCCTCAGGACCCGATCCGGGTCCCGGAGGCGCGCAGCAGATCCAACAACCACAGGGGGAGGCGATTCTTGGACGGCGAAAATTCCAGCGAGCACGGCGACCGCGAACAGATTGTGGAGGAGATGCTGTCTCGGCTTACCCTCGATGACAAGCTGTCACTGCTGGCGGGCAAGGGCCTGTTCAGGACCCGGTCGCTTGCCCAACTGGGTCTGCCGGCCATGAAACTGGTGGACGGCCCGCGTGGAATCGGCTGGCATTCGTCGCTCAGACGCTGCACGGCCTTCCCCACCGGAATTGCCCTCGGCGCTTCCTGGAACCCCGACCTGGCAGGTGAGTTCGGCGTTGCGATGGCACGGGAGGCGATCGCTGTCGGTGCCCACGTGCTGTTGGGGCCGGCGGTCAATATCTGCCGCACCCCGCTGAACGGTCGCACCTTTGAATATCTTACCGAGGATCCCCTGCTCAATTGCCGGCTCGCGGTACCGCTGGTTCGCGGAATTCAGTCCCAGGGTATCGCTGCCTGTATCAAGCACTTTGCCGTCAACAACCAGGAGGCGCAGCGCAGCAGGATCACGGTGCAGGTCAGCGAACGGGCGCTGCGCGAAATCTACCTGCCGGTGTTCGAAGCAGCGGTGCGCGAGGCGGATGTGTGGTCGGTAATGGCAGCCTACAACGGGGTCAACGGCGATGCCTGCTGTGAGAATGGGGATCTTCTCCAGCAGCGGCTGCGCCGCGAATACGGTTTTCGCGGGTTCGTGGTGTCTGACTGGTTTGCCGCCCGGCGCACCCGCTCCGGGGCAAGTTGCCTGAAGGCCGGCCTGAACCTGGAAATGCCCCTCGGCGGTTTGCGGTATCGCCGTGCCAGCCTGCTGCGCGAGTTCAAGCAGGGCGACTTCACCGCGCAGGAGGTGGATGCCGCGCTGGCGCCCCTGTTGCGCGTCTGGTCACGCACTGCCACGGTCAGCCGGGCCGCCGGGCAGCGCAACACGCCGGCACACCAGGAACTGGCCTACCGCATGGCGGCGGAGAGCATCACCCTGCTGCAGAATGCGAATCAGGCCCTGCCCCTGGATGACACCTGTCAGCGCATTGCGGTACTCGGGCCGCGCGCCAGTAAGCGCAATTGCCGCCCGCTTTACGGCGGTAGCGCGGGTGTCTGGTCGCCCTATGAAATCACGCCCCTGCAGGGCATCAGGGACGCCCTGGGGCCGGGATGCCGGGTAGTGGAGGACCCCAGCCGGGCCGATGCGGCGATTGTCTTCGCCGGGCTCGGGCACCGGGTTCACGGTGACTGTGAGGGCAGGGACCGCCAGACCATGAGGCTGCCGGCAGAGCAGGAACAGTTGATCCGGGAGACTGCTGCGGCCAACCCGAGGACTATCGTGGTCCTGGTGAGCGGCAGCCCGCTGGAAATGGACTGGGCAGAGGATGTGGCCGCGATATTGATGGCGTGGTACCCGGGGATGGAGGGCGGCAGGGCCATTGCCGATATTGTGTTCGGCAAGGTAAACCCGTCGGGCAAGCTGCCGGTGACCTTTCCCCGCTCGCTCGGCGACAGCCCCGCCCATGGCAGTGAACGTCAGTATCCTGGTGATAGCGCTACTGTTCATTACGACGAGGGCGTTTTTGTCGGCTACCGTCATTTCGACCGCGAACACCTGGATGTCCTGTTCCCTTTCGGCCACGGCTTGTCCTACACCAGCTTTACCTGCCGGGACCTTGCAGTGAACGCTCACTGGCAACCGGGGGAGACGCTAACCGTTGCACTGAAACTGGAAAACACCGGTGCGGTGGCCGGTGCAGAGGTGGTGCAGTTATACCTTGCACCGCAGGCGCCGCGGGTGCCGCGCCCGCCACAGGAACTGAAAGCGTTCCAGAAGGTGTTTTTGCAGCCCGGCGAGATTCGTGAGGTCGAATTCCGGCTGGAGGAAAAAGCGCTGGCCTACTGGTGCGAGCAGACAAACGCCTGGCGTTGCGACCCGGGACAGTACGCCCTGCGGCTCGGCGCGTCCTCCCGTGATACCCGGTTGTCCTCGTCAGTCCTCTACGGCTGATAGACCCGATTACCCAGCCAAGATGACCTTGGTCCAATAACAGAAGCGGAGTTTAATCATGATTGCCAGGTGGATACGCGCTGTTCTGAAATCGCTGCTGGTGACGGCGGTACTGGCGCTACTGGTGTTCGCGTTATTTGTCGCGTATCGCGTCCTCAGCTACAAGCAGGAAGACAGCGAAGCGCACCTGGCCCTGAAGCGCCAGTACCTGGAACGGCTGGAAGGCTTGCAGCCAGCGGGGCCGCGACCGAATATCGTGTTTATCCTCTACGACGATATGGGTTATGGCGATATCGGCGCCGGGGTCAGTAATCCCGACCTGATTCGCACTCCCAATATAGATGCGATTGCGCAGCGGGGTGTAACGCTGTCCCAGTTCTACTCGCCGTCGCCTGTGTGTACGCCCTCGCGAGCCGGCTTCCTGACCGGGCGCCTGGCGCCGCGGGCGGGCCTGCCCTATGTGGTGTTTCCCTCCGGGAGCCTGGAGGACCTGGCGGGCCACAAAGTGATGAACCCCGGCAATCCCGAGCGCCTGCCGGCGGAGGAAATCACCCTGGCTGATGTGCTGCTCGCCAGTGGCTACCGGACCGCGATGGTAGGCAAGTGGCATCTCGGCGACAGGAGCCCCTCCCTGCCCAACGATTTCGGTTTCGAGTATTTCTTCGGCTCGCTCTACAGCAACGACATGCGGCCTTTCGCGCTGTACCGGAATCGCGAGGAGGCGATACCCGCGCCGGTCGATCAGCGCAATCTTTCCCGCTACTACCAGGAGGAAGTGAAAGCATTTTTACAGCGCGAGGACGACCGGCCATTTTTCCTCTACCTGGCCCACAATTTTCCCCATGACCCTCTTTCGGTCGCGGACGAGCGCCGTGGAAAGTCCGCTGCGGGCCTGTATGGTGACGTATTGGAGGAACTCGACGAGGGTGTCGGCGACCTGGTCTCGACGCTCGAACAACGCGGCCAGCTGGAAAACACGCTGATCGTCATCAGCTCGGACAATGGCCCCTGGTTCCTCGGCGATACCGGGAGTCGCCGTGGACGCAAGGGCAGCACTTTCGAGGGGGGCATGCGGGTGCCCATGATCGTACAGTGGCCGGCGGGCATTGCCGGCGGACGGGTTGAGCCGGCAATGGCTATGGGCACTGACCTCCTGCCGACTATCCTCGATATGCTCGACCTGCCGCCGCCCGAAGACCGTGAGCTGGATGGCCGCAGTATTCTCCCGCTATTGGTGGATGGCGCCCCATCGCCCCATGAGTTTCTTTACTTTTACGATGGCGTGACGCTGTTCGCCGCGCGCGACCAGCGCTTCAAGTACCGCGCGGAACTGCCGGTCGCCTACAGTACCGATGAACTGGGCTTCGGCTTTCCGGTGCCGCAGAAAGCGTGGCTGTTCGACCTGCAAGGCAATCCCGGGGAGAGCTATGACACCAGCGACCGCTACCCGGAAGCGCTGCATCGCCTGCGGAATGCCTACGGCGATAAACGGGAGGAAATGCGTACCAACCCCCGTGGCTGGCGGTGACCTTTAAGTCACTGCCGGTCGATTCGGCCCCAGTGGAGATCAATCAGCTTTGTAGCGCCGCCGCAACCTGAGTAAGGTGAGGCGCGAACTGGCGACCACGATCACCAGCGCCGCCATCACCAGCGCGGAGCCGATCCACTGCAACCGCGAGACCTCCTCGCCCAGCACCACGATGCCGGCAAACATGCCGACCACCGGCACCCCCAGTGAGAACGGCGCCACCTGGCTGGCGGGATAGCGGGTCAGCAGTACGGTCCACAGCCAGAAGGCCAGGCCGCCGGCCAGCCAGCCGGCGTAGAGTACCGACAGCCAGCTGCGCGGGCCGACGTCGGCCAGCCAGCGCCAGCCGCCGCTGTAGTCCTCGGTCAACAGGGACAGGGCGGCGAATACCAGCCCCGACACCAGGCTGCCCCACACCAGCAGGAGGGCGGGCGGGCAACCGGGGTTCATGCCGTGGATTTTCTTCACCACGATATTCGACACGGACCACATCGCAGCCGCGCACAGGGTGAGCAGGAAACCGAGGGCGGCATCCAGCGGAAACTGTTCCCCGGCGGCGACATCGGCGGCGAAGAACAGCAGCCCGGCGCCGGCCACGGCCATGCCGAGCATCAGGGCCCGGGAGATCGACTCCCCCAGCAGGCTGACGCCGAGCAGGGCGGTAAAGAATATCTGGGTCTGCATCAGTACCGAGGCCATGGCTGCAGTCATTCCCGCCTGCAGCGCATAGAACAGCAGGCCGAACTGGCCCACCCCCTGGCTCAGCGCGAACAGCAGCAGCCAGCGCAGGGGAACCTGTGGCCGGGGTATCCAGAGGACCAGCGAAACACCCACCAGCAGGAAGCGCAGGGCACCCAGTTGCAGGGGGCTGAAGTCCTCCAGCGCGACCTTGGTGGGTACGAAGTTGATGCCCCAGAGCAGGATGACCAGCAGGGCGGTGAGCAAGTCTCGAGGAGCCATGGCGCGAGCAACCGTGTGCGAAGGTTCACCCGCGCCCGGCATCGCCTGGCCGCGGTGTGTGGCCGGGCACAGTACACAGGTTGGCGCTGGAAAAAAAGTCCTGCTGGCAGGCTGGCGCTGCGTTTGCTATTTACTAATGGGCCTGGAAAAAGAATTCAACAGCCTCGCGGAGGGCGCCGATGGGAAATGCGGGAATGCCAGTGACGGGATACTGCCGCCGGATTGGCCTGGTCATGACGTTAGCGGGGCTGGTCCTGCTGGGCGGGTGCTCTACCCGGGGTCTGGAAAAGTCCGCGGTACAGCCTCCCCAGGACGACGCCCTGCCGCCGGCGCAGGCTGGCCTGCTGGCGGAAGTGGCCCGCGACATCGAGGCGCAGCACGGCGCCGACAGTTCGGGGTTCCGCCTCCTCGACAGCAGCTACTCCAGCCTCCACTGGCGCCTCGCCCTGATCGACTCGGCGGTCTCCTCGCTGGATATCCAGACCTACCTCTGGTACCCGGACAACAGCGGCAAGCTGATCCTCGAGCGCGCGGTGCTGGCGGCACAGCGCGGGGTCAAGGTGCGCCTGATTGTCGACGACCTGCTGTTGCAGGGCCACGACCAGGTCATCGCCAACCTCGAGGCGCAGCCGAATATCGAATTCCGTATTTTCAATCCCTGGTCGGAGCGCTCCAGCCTGGTGGAGCGGGCGGGCCAGATGCTGGCCGAGATGGAGCGCCTCAACACGCGGATGCACGACAAGCTGATGATCGCCGACGGCCGGGCGGTGGTGATCGGCGGTCGCAACCTCGGCGACCACTACTTCGGCCTCAATGAGACCTACAACTTCCACGATACCGACCTGCTGGGTGTCGGGCACATCGCCGCCCAGGCCAATGCCATGTTCGACAGTTTCTGGAACAGCGACTGGGTGGTATCGGCGCAGCACCTGACGACTAAACCGGACCCGGAAATCGCCGCAGCCCAGTGGGAGTCGATTACCCGCAGCAATGCCACCGCGCCGCAACTGGAGCGCTTCCCGCGCCAGCCGCAGGACTGGTCGGCGGAGATCCGCGACCACGCCAGTGACCTTCGTATCGGCACCAGCCGGATCATCTTCGACGAGACAGCCGCGGAGCAGATCGAACAGAACCTGGTCTCCACCATGTTCAATTTCTTCGGCCTCGCCCAGAGCGAGTTGCTGATCATGAACGCCTATGTGATTCCGGGCCAGGCGGGCGTCGACTTCCTGCGCGAGCTTGGCGAGCGCGGGGTGGACGTGAAAATACTGACCAATTCACTCGCCTCACACGACGTCCCGGCGGTGAACAGCCACTACGAACCCTGGCGCGACGACTTCATCCGCGCCGGGGTGGACCTCTACGAATTCCGCTCCGACCCGGCGATCCAGTCGACGGTGGTGGACGTGGCCCCGGTGCAGGCGAAGTTTACCGGCCTGCACAGCAAGACCGCGGTGGTGGACCGCCGCTATGTCTTCGTCGGTTCCATGAACCTCGATCCCCGCTCGGCGAAAATCAACACCGAAATGGGGGCGATCGTCGACTCGCCCGCCCTCGCCGCGGACATGGCGGCGGTGATCGAGCGCGACATGTCCGGCGCCAATGCCTGGCACGTGTTCCTCAACGATGAGGGGGAGCTGCGCTGGCAGAACGACAGCGAGATCCGCGACAGCCAGCCGGCCCGCGACGGCATGCAGCGGGTCATGAACCTGCTGATGAAACTGGGGCCCCGTGACCAGTACTAGCGCACGCGGACTTCTCTGCACGCTCCTGCTGGTGGCCGCACTGGCGGGCTGCGGGATTCATCCTTTCCGCGGCCAGGCGGTGGCCGGTTCCGGTTTTCTCTCCCGCAGCATCAGCCAGTCAGACGGGACGGTGACGGTTACCGCCGCGGTGCCCGACGCGGCCGAAACCGAGGCCCTGACCGGCCTCGACCTCTACGCCCAAGGCATCCAGCCGGTATGGCTGCGGGTGGAAAACAGCGGGGACAAGAACGCCCGGGTGGTCCTGCGCAGCGTGGACAAGGACTACTTCTCCCCGATCGAGGTTGCCTACATGAACCGCTCGGGGTTCAGCGCCAGCGGCTACGCGGATATGGAGCGCTGGTTTCACGACAACGGCCTGCGGCGGGTGGTGCTGCCCGGTGCGGTGAACTCCGGCCTGGTGTTCACCCACCTGAAGCCGGGCACCAAGGGTTTCAACCTGGATATCTTCAGCGCCGGGGAGAACCACAGTTTTACCTTTTTCGTCCCGATGCCCGGTTTCGAGGCGGACTACCGCTCGGTGGATTTTGCCGGACTCTACCCGCCGGGCGAGATCGTCGATCTCGACTATGCCGGGTTGAAGGACGTAGTGGAGCAACAGTTGCCCTGCTGCGCCAATGGACCCGACCAGGCCACTGATGGTGGCCCGCTCAACGTGGTGATGATCGCGACGCCGCTGGCGCTGCGCCGCGCCCTGCTGCGCGGCGACTGGCGGGAAACCCGGCTGGATAGCGAGAAGACGCTGCAGGCTCGCCAGCATCAATTCCGCGGGCGTGGGCCGGACGGGATTTTCTATCTCAATCGCCCCGACGGCAACGAACAGATCAACCTGCACCTGTGGCTGGCGCCCTGGCGGGTCGAGGGCCAGCCGGTGTGGGTCGGCCAGGTCTACTACCGGGAATTCGAGGACAGTCTCCTCAAGACCCTGGCGGGCGATCGCTCCATTCGCGATTCCGCGCTGCTCTCCCGCTTCATGCGCGAGAGTGTCGCCGCGGATATCGACAGCGCGCGGCGCTTCCTGCTGCAGAACCTCTGGTACAACCAGTCGCTCGCCGGCTTTGGCCTGGTGGCCGGGGTCGGCCGCTCCACCGAGGAACAACCGCTGCTGACCTTCGACGGTGTCGGTTACTTCACCGACGGCGACCGCAATGTCTTCCTGCTCTCCGAAGCCCCCGTGGCGCTGGATGAAACCCGCGTTCTCTACCGCCTCGAACTCCCGTCGGGAGTGGACTACTGATGGCCCTGCGCCGCGCTCGCTCCCTGTCCTGCCTGTTGGCGGGCCTGTTGCTGGCCGCCGCGGGGTGGGGCCAGCCGCTGCCCGGCACCCAGGTTGATCCGCCGAACGACCGCCTGCAGGAAAAGCAAAGGGGCTCGCTGAAGGTCAGCGTCGCAGTGCCCAGCGCCGAGGAGACCCGGCAGATATTCGGCGTCGACCTCTACGCCGACAACGTACAGCCGGTCTGGGTGGAGGTGGTCAACGGGAGTGATGAATTCCGTTTTCTCACGCCCATGGGCATGGATCCCGGCTACTATTCCGCGCGCGAGGCGATGTCCCGCTCCCGGGAGTCGGGGGGGGAGTCCGCGGATGAGCAACTGGAGCGGCGCTCCATCAACCGCGTGGTGGTGCCGCCCCAGAGCACCCGCTCGGGCTATATCTTTACCCGGGTGGACGAGGGTACCAAGTCCTTCAACGTCGACGTGGTGGGTGGCAGCGAGCCCTACCGGATGAGCTTTTTCGTGCCGGTGCCGGGCCTCAAACTGGATCACTACGAGGTCGACCTGCAGGGCCTTTACCCCGCCGACCAGCGCCGTGAACTGGAGCTGCCGGCGCTGGTGGCGGCGCTGGAACAATTCCCCTGCTGCGTCCGCGACGCCAGCGGCGAGGACCGCGGTGACCCCCTCAACCTGGTGCTGGTCGGCGAGATCTCCGACCTCTACTACGCCTTCATGCGCGCCGGCTGGGACGAGACCGAGACCATCTACGGCAGCAGCCTGCTGAAAACCGCGGCCTCGGCAATCGGTGGGGAGCGCTACCGCTACTCGCCGGTCAGCGCGCTGTACGTTTTCGGGCGCCCGCAGGATGTCGCCTTGCAGCGCGCCCGCAGCAGCATCAACGAGCGCAACCACCTGCGGATCTGGCTCACCCCGCTGGTCCATGAGGGCAAACCGGTGTGGATCGGCCAGATCAGCCGGGATATCGGCGTGCACTTCACCTGGCGCACCATCACTACCCACAAGATCGACCCGGACGTGGACGAGACCCGCGAGTTCCTGCTCGAGGACATGGGCTACTCCCAGTCCCTGGTGCAGTTCGGTTACGTGGGTGGTGTCGGCGCTGCCGCCTATGACGAGCCCCGCGGCAACCTCACGGGCGATCCCTATTTTACCGACGGCAGGCGCATGGTGATGTGGCTGTCCGGATCGCCCACCGCGCTGGACGAGATCGTGCCACTCGACCTGTCGCCCTACGCTACGGGCCGGATCGGGGACTGAAGTCCGGTGCGCGGTGCGCAGCGGCGGCCGGTGCGTCTTTTGGTTGGTGATCGAAATGCCCCTGCTGCAGGAAATACAGCACCTGCTGCAGCGCATCGGCGTTCCACATGATGAACGAGTGGCTGGCGTCGAGTTCGATAAAGTCGACCATGCCCGCCACCCTGGTCTCCTCGACGGTGACGGTGCCGTCGCTCGGGCCCTGCAGCACCCAGGGCAGTGGCGAGAGCCCGGCCATGGTACCGGCGATCACCCCGAGCTCGAAGTCCACCGGTCCCAGCTGCCGCGGCACCGATGCCTCCCCGGTGCCGAGCTGGGCGATGGCCTGGGGCGCCAGGGGCTGGATGAAGTCGATGCCCTGGACGTAGTCCGCCAGCGCGCTGCCCTGGTTGGGCGGGCCGAGCATCACCACCCGCTCCAGCCCCTCGATGTCCGTGTGGCTGAGGTACTCGCGGAGCAGGATGCCGCCGAGGGAGTGGGTGACGAAGTGAAAGCGCGACAGGCCCTGTTCGCGGCACTCGGCGAGCCCTGCGTTGACCGCGATCTGCGCGAGTTCGGGAATCGGCCGGGTGAGGGAGGGGTAGGTGACATTGGCGACGGCGTAGCCCGCGTCCTGCAGCTTCCAGGCCACCGCCAGCATCGACAGCTCGCTGCGCAGCAGGCCGTGCAGCAGTATCACGCACTGTGCGGGCGCGGCCGACGTGGCTGCGCCGGCCGCGGCGGGGGCCAGCGCCAGCAGCGCCAGCAGGATCACTTTCCACATGTAGCCTACTCTGCCTCCTCGTCGCCAGCGGCGCTGGGGGCAGAGTATAGCAGTGCGCGGGTGCCTAGCCCGCCAGGCCGGCCTCGGTCTTGCCCAGCTCGGTTTTCAGCCACATCACCTCGCTGAGGTTGCTGCCCCCGGACTGCTGCAACAGGCTTTGCAGGACCTGCGCCCGCACCGCCAGCACGGCGGCGGAGCCCGGCGCGGCGGCCAGCGCGATATCGGTGAGATGGAGGGCCTGCACAACTTCGCCGGCCTCCAGCTTTTGCTGCGCCCGGCTGGCGAGGGCGCCGGGGCCGCCGGCGAGTTCCACCAGGTCGACATCCACGCTGTCCCGCGGTACCGGGTACATCTCCGCGGGGGTTTCCAGTTTGAACCAGCCGGTGTATTCCTCCCACACGCTGCGCACGGCCCAGGAGACCTTGCCGTGAAACTCGCCGATCTTCAGGTCTTCGGGCAACTGGATTTCCTGCATCAGGGCGGACACCGTCTTGCCGGCGTTCATGCCTTTCACGGTCTCGTCGTGGACCCAGGAAACCGCCGCGTGCATCTTGTCGAGGCCGGCGCGTACGTTGTCGGCGCCGACAATCGGCTCGCCGTGGCCTGTGACCAGCGTCTGCGCGCCGAGGTCGCGCACGGCTTCCAGCGAGCGCAGGTAGCGCTGCGCCGAGCGCAGCTTGTCGCCGCGCACGGTGCTCAGGTTGGGCATGGACAGGAATACCGGGCCGAACAGGTTGCCGGTGAACACGACCCCGTCATCCGGTAGCCAGAGCACCACGGAATCCAGTGATTCGCCGCCCGGGGTATGGATGACCTCGAAGTGGCGACCGCCCACCTCGAAAGCCTGCCGGCCGGCCACTTCCAGATCCGGTACCACCCTGGGCACTTCCAGGTTGCGGCCGGAAACGGTACCGGACCAGAGCACCCCGGAGCGCCGCCGCAGGTAGTCGTCCAGCATCTGGAAGTAGTCGAAGGTTGCGGTGAAACCCTCGCCGGCGACGATCTGCGTGCCGTCTTCGACAAACGCGGGAACGCCGCCGTAGTGGTCGGCGTGGGCCTGGGTCAGCACGATCTTACGCAGGGGCCCGCTGCGCACCGGTGCGAACAGTGCCCGATTGCGCTCGGTGCTGCCCATGAAGCCGGTGTTGACCAGCACATCGCCGTCCGCGGTGTTGACCAGGTAGGCGTTGGAGATGTCCTTCGCCATGTGGATGTAGTCGGTGATCGCGACGGCTTCGGTCTGCTGTTCACCGGCCTGGACCAGGGAGGCGAGTAGTGGTTTATCTTCCTTATTCTGCTCGCTCATCTCAGGCATCGCCCCCGTTGATATCGATCATCACCTTGGCGGAGGCCGGGTTGCGGGCGACTTCCAGCGCTTCCACCACCTGTTCCAGCGGGAAGTGGTGGCTGATCATCGGCCCCAGCTTGTCCTGTACCCGGGGCAGCGCGGCAACCACCTCGGGCATCTCGTCGGGGTAACCCATGGCCGTGGTAATGGTCATCTCGGTGGTCAGCATGGCGCCCAGCGGCACTTCCACCGGCCGCATGTAGGCGGCGGTGATCACCATGCGGGCGTGGAACTTGGCCATGCCGATGACGTCGGGAACGATGTTCGGCGCGCCCGCCGCGTCGATGAAGGCGTCGGTGCCCACGGCCTCGCGGTTGAGGATACGGGTGCGCCCGTGCAGTTCGTAGAGCTTTTCCGTCAGGTTGACCTCGGTGGGATTGAAGGCCGCCTGCACGCCGATGGCGCGGGCGCGCTCCAGGCGCTCCTCGGCGAGGTCCAGCGCCACCACATCGTTGATGCCGCGCTCCTTCAGCCAGAACACCATGCCCAGGCCGATCGGGCCGCAGCCGAAGACCACCACCTTGTCGCCGGGCTTGACCTCGGCGCGGTTGACCCCGTGCAGGGCCACCGCCAGCGGTTCCGCCAGCGCGGCGATGGCGTAGGGCAGGTCGTCGGGGATCGGCAGCAGGCTGTCGCCGACCCGCGCGTCCGCCACCAGCAGCTTGTCGGTGAAGGCGCCTTCCGGGCCGCCGCTGCCGATCATGCTGGGGGTCATCATGGGGTTGATCACCACCCGCTGGCCCACGCTGACGCCTTCCACCTCGGCGCCGACATAGGTGATTTCACCGGCCGCCTCGTGGCCGATGGGGGTGACCCCGCCGGGCTGGCGCATGATGCCGCCCCACTTGATGTAGCTGAGGTCCGAGCCGCAGATGCCGCAGGCCTTTACATCGACCAGTACGTCCCTGCTGCCGGGGGTGGGCGATTCGATCTGGTCGAGGCGCACGTCGTCGACCTCGTGAATATTCAGTACCTGTCTCATGCGAGCGTCCTCCCGGGCCTTAGAGTTTGATCAGCGAAGCGCCATCGATAACGATGGTGTCGCCGGTGTGCCAGGCCGAGGCGTCGCTGGCCAGGTAGGCCGCGATGCCCTCGAAGTCCGCCGGGAAACCGGGGCGGGGGATGGCATTCTTGGTCACGAAATACTTGTCGAGGTCCGACCACTCTTCCTCGGGCTGCACGGCACCGTCGTCGCGGCCGCCGGAGAAACCGGTCTTGATGTAGCCGGGCGCGATAGTGTTGGCGCGGATGCCGTGGGGCCCGAGTTCCACCGCCATGCAACGGATCACCGCTCCGATGCCGCCCTTGGCGGCAGCGTAGGACACGATGCCCGGTACACCCTGCATCATCGACAGGCTGCCGCAGAAAATCAGCGAGCCGCCGGGTTCGCCCGCCTGCGAGCGCGCCACCATGCGTTTGGCGCCTTCCTGCAGGGTATAGAATGCACCGTGCATGTTGGTCGCCAGCAGGGTATCCATTTCCTCTTTGGTGGCGGTCAATACCGAGCGGGTATTGGGCGGCATGCCGGCGTTGGCGATCACCGTGTCGATGCGGCCGAACTCTGCCAGAACCGCGTCAAAGCCTTCGATGACGGCTTCCTGCGAGGAGACATCGACCGAACGAGCGGCAGCGCGTACGCCATAGGACTGCAGTTCCTCCACCGCTGCGGCGTTCTTCTCCGCGTTGCGGCCCCAGATGACCACGTCGCCGCCCTGCTTGGCGATGCCGCGGGCGAAGCCGAGGCCGAGGCCGCTGTTACCGCCGGTGACCAGCGCAACCTTGCCGCTGAGATCGAATAAACCCTTGCTCATGTTATTTCCTCCGTTACGGCCGGCTCTGCGACCGGCGTGTTTCTGCAATTGGTATTCAACACCCTAGTTTGTTCTGGGCGGGGTGTCGGTTCAACCGGTGTCGATGTCGAGGGCTGGCCGCGGTGGCGATATCAGGACATTTGGGGACGGCAAGGACGATGTGATGGTTATCAGTAGCCGGAAGAGGGTGGCCCCGGTTGCTCAAGCGGCGATTTTGAATCCCGTGCCGAAGGTAGAGTGTGGAACGGAAGCTGCCTGCTGGAACCGTGTGGCGACAGGACGTCGCCACCCGAGCCTGCACAGGGATGTGCGCTTTTTGGCGTGTTCCAGCAGGCAGCTTCCGTTTCACGCTCGGCGACAGGGCGAATCACCTCCAGCATCGTGCATGCACCTCGAACGACAACCCTAATTTCTGGTAATGAACCCCCGGTACCTAAAGAAGGTATACTGGCCCACCCCGCAAGCAGCGCAAATTGCTCCAGGAGGTGCCGGCCATGGCCCAGGCATCCTATAACATGCAGGTCGAGGCCGAGGTCAGTGTGCCGGCGGCGACCGCCCAACTGGTCCGTTTCGATATCGACGGCCCGGTGGACAACGTCTTGCAGCGCCAGGACGCCTGCTGGCTGGATTTCTGCCTGACCCCGCGCCCCAACAACGCCCGCGCCCGCTACTGCGAGCGCTGGAGCGCGCGCCATTTCGAGCGCCTCGGCAAGGCCTTCCTGCTGCCCGCCGGTGAGGCCCTGCAGACCCGCAGCGACGGCAACAACCGGCAGAGTTCGGTGCTCTGCCACCTCAACGCCGAGGGCCTGCGGGAGTGGTTCGAGGGCGAGATGTGCTGGACCGATCGCCACCTCAAGGCCAACCTCGACATCGCCGACGGCAACGTCCACGGCCTGATGTTGCGGCTGGCGGAGGAACTGCGCCACCCGGGCTTTGCCAGCGACACCATGGTCGAGTTGATCACCGCACAGCTGTCGCTGGAGCTGCGCCGCTACAGCGCCAGCGTCGACGATCCGTCCCCCGCCGGGGGGCTCGCTCCCTGGCGCCTGCGCCTGATCGATGAGCGCCTGCGCGACGACGATATCCAGCCCAGCCTGGCCGAGCTCGCGACCCTGTGCCGGATTTCCGTGCGCCAGCTCACCCGCGGTTTCCGCAGCTCCCGCGGCACCTCCCTGGGGGACTACATGGCCGCCGTACGGCTGGAGCGGGCGCGGCAGCTGCTGGCGAGCGGGCTCAGCATCAAGGCCACCGCCCACACCCTGGGTTTTGCCTCCCCCTCGGGCTTCTGTTACGCCTTCCGCCGCGATACCGGGCAGACCCCGGGGCAGTACCGGGAGCGCCTGCTCAGCCTGCACTGAACCCGGCGTCAAAAAGGGGGGGCAGTGAGTGCCAACTCCGCCAGTTAAACCCCGGGTATGGGTCTGGCGCCAAAAAATGTTAAGCGCGTCACGTTTCTGATCGTCTAGGAATAATTCCTAGATAAATCCCGGATAAATCCTCATACCAAATATGGATTTCTAATATCCCCTGTACTTAACTTCACCGGTGTTTAAGCTCAGGAGCTGAACTAACGGCGGCCTTGCCCAGCGGCCAGAATTACCGGCGAACGAACAAAATAACGGAACGTTGAGATCCCAATCAACCGGTCATCGATGGAACGAACCCGGTCGCTATGGTTCCCGGAAATTTGTCCGGAACAAGTGTTGTCGTAATACAGATTGCTGCAATGCGGATACTACTTGCCGATTCCCACCCCATAGTCCGTTCCGGACTTGAGGCACATCTGTCCGAACTGTTTCCCGGTCACGAGCTGACCCAGGTCGATAACGGCAGTTCCGCCCTGCGGTGCCTGACTGCGAAGACCTGGGATCTCCTGATTACTGAGATCTCGCTGGAAAATCGCGACGGCCTGGAGATCATCCGGCGTGTCCGGCAGGAGAACAAGACCCTGCCCATCCTGGTGTTCACCGGCCAGGACATCGATGCCTATTGTGTGCCCACCATGCGCGCCGGCGCCCACGGCATCCTGCACAAATCCTCTCCCGCGGACAAACTGCGCCTGGCCTTGTGCACGGTAGCTGCAGGGCGCCGCTTTATCGACGAGGCGGCGACCGAGTGCCTAGCGCAGGGCTGTTTTGGCCAGGACTGCGCCGACCCGCACCTGAAACTGAGCGATCGCGAGCGCGAGATATTCCTCCAGTTGGCCCAGGGGCATTCCGTCAACCGGATCGCCACGGCCTTCTGCCTGGCGCCGAAAACCATCTATGCCCACCGCGCCAATATCTTCAAGAAAATGTCCCTGGATAGCGACATGGACCTGGCCCGCTATGCCTTCACCCGCCGGATGATTCCCTGCCGGCGCTTCTCCCACCTCGCCATGCCGGCGCTGCCCGCGGCCCTCTACCTGCTTGAGCCCCTCTGTACGGAACTGCTGCCGATCGCCAGCCTGATTTAGTCCGCATTCCCGGCCTTTTTTAGGAAAACTTCCTATACCCCAAATCGGTAAACGCCAGCTATACCCAATAGTCCTTAAGTCTCAAACCAGGAAATAACCGCTCGACTCAGTCAAGGGGGATTGGACATGGCGACGTCTGGAAAGAAACTGCAATTACTTGGAACCACGGGTATTCTCGCCGCACTGACTCTGGTGCCTTCACTCGCATTCGCCCAGCGCGGCGGCGGAGGGGTGGCCGTGGGGCTGGACCTGGCGGCGCCGGTGGTGCCGCTCAACGCGATCACGGTGCCGGACGTCAACGCGCTCGGTATTCTCGATGGGCAGGGGCCGATTTTGAACGCGGGCCTGTGGGCCGTCGAATTTGGCGGGGCGATTACCAAGCCGGGCCAGCGCAGCAACCTGCAGATGCTGGGCAAATCCTGGTTCTGGGATATGCAGGTGGGGGGCGACGGCGTCCAGGCCTGCGCTTCCTGTCACTACCACGCCGGCGCCGACAACCGCAAAACCCACCAGGTCACCCCGGGCGTCAAGATGACGGGGGGCGGTCCCGACATTCCGGCGGGGGATGCGGATTACCTCCACGACCTGTTCGGCGCACCCAACGCGACACTGAGTCCGGCGCAGTACGCCGATACCAATGTCAACGGCAACCCGGTGGGACTGCCGGTCGACGAACTGGCCCTGATCGCCGGGGGCAGCACGGCCGATGACCTCGATGGCACGACCGGTGAACCGGGGAACAAGCCCCTGGCCACCGATGACGTCAACGACGGCGTTTCCTCCCAGGGGGTTAGGTTTGGCACCTTCGACAGCATCACCCAGATCGAGGTGTGCTTCGACGCCGACGACTTCGGTGGAGCTATTATCCCTTGTACGGTAGAAGAGGAGACATTCGAAGGCTCGGGCGTTTTTGAAACTGTTGCCAACACGGCGGTGCTGTCCTCGTATTTTACCTCCGGCAGGGTCGATACCGCGGAACTGGCCCTATCGGATGAGGGCTTCACCCATGCCTTCACAAATTTCGGCACCGTGCGGCGGGTCGAGCCGCGCAATTCTCCGACTGTTCTCAACAGCGTTTACCACATGCGCAATTTCTGGGACGGCCGCGCAGACATGTTCTTCAACGGTATAAACCCCCTCGGTTTCCGCGACCCCGATGCGATGGTAAAAACCTATAACGGTAGTGCGGTGGTGGACACCAAACTTCGCATTCCCTTCTCCTCCCTCGCCTCCCAGGCTGTCGGCCCCATCGAGAGCAATTTCGAGATGGTGTTCGATGGTCGCCCGCATCGCGAACTGGGCAGGAAACTGCTGGCACCCGGCGTGGTACCGCTGGCCGGTCAGGCGGTCAGCACAACCGACTCCCTGCTGGGTGGCCTGGTTCTGCCGGGTGGCCGTGGCCTCGACCAGCACTACGAGGACTGGATCAAGGCCGTTTTCGACGAGCGCTTCTGGGGTGATGGCGCGGGCGGTGATGTCTGCCTGGACGCCAGTGGCGCAGGGGCCCTTTGCGACGGCAGCGAAGCCTACACCCTGATGGAGTGGAACTTCTCCCTGTTCTTCGGCCTCGCGGTGCAGGCCTATGAAGCCCTGCTGACCACCGAGCAAACCATCGTCGACCTGCAGGTTGGCGGCATTGCCACTGGCACTGTCACCAACATCACCCGCGATAACCGCGGCAGGATTCGCGCGCAGGTGGTAGTGCCGGTGACCGGGTTGCCGCTGGCGGGGTGTATCGCCGCCGCGGCCCTGAACAACAATGCGGCCCAGGCGGCGGTGGCCACCCAGCTGTGCATGCAGCACTACGGGCAGTTCATCCACCCGCTGGCAACCTCGGGTTCCCAGTCCGCAGCTACCGCTACCCCGATCCCCGCCAGTACCCCGATCGGCGGTTGTAACACCCCGGTGCTGAATACGGTGGCAGAGAATGGGGTGGTGCAAACCGCGTGGTGTGGCACCAGCGACGTCAACAGCGTGATAGCGGCACTCACCGCCATCGACCGGGGTATCGGCCGCTTCTTCGCCGGTGCCACCGGTTGCGCCATCTGTCACTTCAACCCGGAGTTCACCGGGGCCACGGTGGCGGCGCTCACCGGATTCGGCGCCGCACCGCCGCCGCCGCTGCCCCCGGGCCAGGTGCGCCGCGTGCCTCTCGAGGTGCCGATGGAACGGATGATCGCCTTCAATGGAGCGCCCGCAGTGTATGACGCCGGCTTCTACAACCTGGGGGTGCGTCCCACGCCTGAGGATATTTCGCTGGGCGATGCGATCGGTGGCGTACCGCTGGCTTTCAGCAAGCTGGCGGAGCAGATTCAGCTGCTGGCGGGACCGGGAGTAGCTGCACCTTACGACGCAACCAAGATCGCTGCGATCAGTGCGGATCTCGGCACCACCCTGATGATTCCGACCTCCGCCACGGACCTTACCCCGATCCCCTGGAACCTGGCGCTGGCCTGTGGCCCGGGCCTGGTAGGCATTGGCAACGGGAACGGCAACAACAACCCCAATGCCCAGTGCGTACCCACAGTGGTTCCCGGCGAGCGGCTGCTGCGCAACGGCGCCTTCAAGGCACAGGGCCTGCGCAACGTGAAGTACACCGGCCCGTATTTCCACAATGGTTCGAAGATGGACCTGATGCAGGCCGTGCATTTCTATGAGACCGCGGGCAGCTTCACCACCCTGAACCTCAACAACCTCGACGCCGGCTTGCGTATCTTCAACCTGGGCCCGACCGATACCGCGGCGCTGGTCGAGATGATGGAAACGGGTTTGACCGACTGGCGGTTGGCGCACGAGCAGGGCAAGTTCGACCACCCGGAAATCTGTGTGCCCCACGGCCACGACGCTACCAGCGGCGACACCATCCTGGTGGGCATTCCCGCCGTGGGCAGTGGCGGCAACGCAGCTCCCCTGCAGACCTTCGAGGAGCAGCTCAATGGGGATCTGGCGCATGCGCACAACCTGGCTCAACCTTGCACTGTGCCCGACATCTCGGCCGCTGGTCTCTCGACCATCGAACTGCCGCCGGCACCGGTGCCTGCGCCCTGACCGGAGCAGGTATAAAGTTGTAACGGTGGTGTGATCAATACGGCGCCGTCTCCCCGGGGGCGGCGCCTTTTTCGTTATGGCTGGCCCTGTTTGTTTCAGCTTCGCAGGGCTTCCAGAATCCGCTAAAGTTCACCCGCTTCGGGCCTGGCCAGCGCCTCCACGTTTTTCACCGGCCGGCCATGCACCACGTCGCGCATAGCCAGTTCGTCAGTGAGTTCGACGCCCTCGCGCATACGCGCGAATAGCACTACATACACGTCCACGTCGTCGACGGGCCGTTTGACAGTTCGGCGGCGGTGGACTATCCCTACTGCTGTAGTCCTGCCAGCAGCACAGGGCGGTTTCATGTCCTTCTCCGTAATTCCCTGTGGGGTTTCCGCATAACCGGTTTTTTCAGCGGAGTCGTCGTGACGATGGAGAAAAGGCCGCCGATCCGCTTCCGGCTCAATGAAGGGCTACTCTCGCGGTAGACATAACAGTTGGTAGGGGGGCGTTTCTCACTCTGGGGCATAGATGTTCTTCAGATGGAGGAATCCTCATGATTGCCGAATCCCAGTCACCCGTTCAACGAAATGCGCTTGCCAGCGCAATTGTCACCAGCGGTCTTGCTGCCCTGCTTGCGCTTGCTGCACCGCACGCTGTGGCGCAGGGAAACAGCTGGACCTCTGCCCCGATAGTGTCCGCGGTGCGCGATGCGACCGCTCGATACCGGAATCCGGCGGCCGCCATTGCCGACGGTTATGTCGCCGATCCATTTTGTGTCAGTGGCAGTACCGGGGGCGGCATGGGGATACACTTCGTCAATGCGGGTCTCCTCGATGACACGGTAGATGTAAACACACCGGAAGTGCTGGTTTATGAGCCGTTACCCAGTGGCAAGCACCGCCTTGTGGCAGCAGAATACATCGCCTTTGCCGATCCTCCCCTGGCACTCGAGGGACACTTGCTGAACCTGGCGGGGGCACCCAATCGCTATGGCATTCCATCGCCATTTCTGGAACTGCATGTCTGGGCATGGAAGCAAAACCCCAGCGGCACGTTTGCAGACTTTAATCCCAACGTGTCCTGTGACGCCCAGCAGCCTGTGCCATAGCCGGGAGTCTTGCACCTGAAAACCGGCCGCGCGAAGCCGCGGGGGTGCTGCGCAGGATTTCACTGAAACCCGGCGTTCGTGTGCGGGCAGCGAAGCTTCAACTGCGCAGCGCTTCCAGGTCCCGGTACAGTTCCAGCGCTTCCGGGTTGGCCAGCGCTTCCACGTTTTTCACCGGCCGGCCGTGCACCACGTCGCGCACCGCCAGTTCGGTGATCTTGCCGGAGCGGGTGCGGGGAATGTCGTCCACCGCGATAATCTTCGCCGGTACGTGGCGCGGGGTGGCGTTGCTGCGGATTTCGCTGCGGATGCGCTGGGCCAGTTCGTCAGTGAGTTCGACACCCTCGCGCAGGCGCACGAAGAGCACCACGCGCACGTCGTTGTCCCACTGCTGGCCGATCACCAGGCCCTCCAGCACTTCCCCGATAGTCTCCACCTGGCGGTAGATTTCCGCGGTGCCGATGCGCACGCCGCCGGGGTTGAGGGTGGCGTCGGAGCGGCCGAAGAACACCATGCCGCCCTCGGGGGTCAGCTCCACCCAGTCGCCGTGGGTCCAGACGTTATCGAAACCCTCGAAATAGGCGTTGCGGTAGCGGCTGTTGTCCGGGTCGTTCCAGAAGCCGACGGGCATGGAGGGGAAGGGGGTCACGCAGACCAGTTCGCCGTGTTCGCCCTGCACCGGCTGGCCGGCGTCGTTGAACACCTGCACGTCCATCGCCAGCTGGCGCTTCTGGCACTGCCCGGCGTAGACCGGGCTGATCGGGCTGCCGCCGACGAAGCAGCCGAAGATATCCGTGCCGCCGGCGATGGAGGACAGGCACACGTCTCTCTTCCAGGCGTCGTAGACGTAGTGGAACCCTTCCGCGGACAGGGGCGAGCCGGTGGACAGCACGCAGCGCAACCGGGAAAAATCGTGGCTGTCGATGGGCTTCACCTCCGCCTTGGCGCAGGCGTCGAGGAACTTGGCCGAGGTGCCGAAGTGGGTGATTTTCTCTTTCTCGACGATGTCCGCCAGGTGGTAGGCGTTGGGGAAGGTCGGCGAGCCCTCATAGAGCACCACCGTCGCGCCCGAACCCAGGCCCGCCACCAGCCAGTTCCACATCATCCAGCCGCAGGTGGTGAAGTAGATGAGGCGATCGCCGGGGCGGATGTCGCTCTGCAACTGGTGTTCCTTGAGGTTCTGCAGCAGCGAGCCGCCGACCCCGTGGACGATGCACTTGGGCAGGCCGGTGGTGCCGGAGGAGAACAGGATTACCAGCGGGTCGCGGAAGCCCATGGGCGTGAATTCCAGCGCGGCGGGGCTGAACGCCGCCACGAAGTCCGCCAGCGCCACGGCCTTCGCGCCGGCACTGGTCGCGTCGGGTTCGGTGGCGATCAGCGGCATCACCACCACTTTCTCGATGCTGGGAATGTCGGCGGCGAGTTCCGCGGCAACCGGCCGGGAATCGAAAGTCTTGCCGTTGTAGTTGTAGCCGTCGGCGGTGAACAGCACCTTCGGTTCGATCTGGCCGAAACGGTCGCGCACCCCTTTCACCCCGAAGTCCGGCGAGCAGGAGGACCAGATCGCCCCCAGCGAGGTAGTGGCGAGCATGGCGATCACGGTTTCCGGGGTATTCGGTACGAAGCCCGCCACCCGGTCGCCGGGGCCGACACCCGCGGCCCGCAGCGCCTGCTGCAGGCGCGAGACCTGTTCCTCCAGTTGCTGCCAGGACACTTCCCGGCGCTCCCCGGACTCGCGGTAGAACACCAGCGCCGGTCCGTCGCCGCGCGGGCCGCAGAGCATGTTTTCCGCAAAGTTGAGTTGCGCTTCGGGGAAAAACTCGGCCTCGATCATCTTGCCAGTGGTGCGCAGTGCGGGGCCCTTGAGCTCGCCCTTAACCCCGCAGAACTGCCACAGTTCGCGCCAGAAATCGCCGGGGTTCTCCACCGACCACTGCCACAGTGCGTCGTAATCCGCACAGGCGACGCCGAGGTCCTGTTCCAGGCGGCGCATGAACTGCTTGAGCAGGGTTGCCTCGATATGCTCCGCGGAGGGGGTCCAGAGAAGGTCAGACATGGTTCAGGTGGCTCCAGTATGCTATGGCGACGTACATGGATCTGGTTTTTAGTCCGGACATATTCCCATGGTGGCCGAATTGTGGGCTGTGGGGCTGCGGCGCTGCTCCCCGGGTGGCCCTGGTAGTACTTGATTTACAGAAGTTTCAAATGACTTCGATCGCTGCCAGGCAGGGTGTGCTGCAGGGCGGCAAAGCTGCGGGATGATAGCACTTTTGCCCTTGCGATCAAAAAATACCCGTCAGAGAGACAGGTTTAGCGGGAATCTCGCAGTGCCGGTAGGGGGCGAGGCTGTATTGGCCCGCTGGAACCGTGTGGCGACAGGACGTCGCCACCCGAGCCTGCACAGGGATGTGCGCTGTTTGGCGTGTTCCAGCGGGCCAATACAGCCTCGCGCCCGGCGTCCGGAGCGCCACTGCGAAGCGGCAGAGAATATTCATCCGGACAATTCGACGGGCGATCAGAGCACCGCCGCTCAGGGTCCCCCGCGCCGTTGCCGCCCCCCGGCCCCGCCACTGATCTCCACCACATCCCCCAGCCGCCCGTCGATAATCTCCCGCAAATTGGCCGTGAACTCGCGGTAGAAGTGCCGCCCCGGCGCCGCCGCCCGCCAGGCCAGGCCGTGGTCGCGCACCAGCGGAATCCCCTCCAGCTCACAGACATACAGCGCCTCCGGGATGTGCATTTCCGAGTGGATGTAGAGCGCCGGCAGGAACGCCGTACCCAGCCCCATCACCACCATCTGCCGCAGCGTGTCCAGGCTGGTGCCCTCGTAGTCGCGCTCGATGCTGGCGCCGAAGCGGTCGCAGGCCTCCCGGACCAGGGCGTGGATGTGGTGGTGCGCCTCCAGCGTCAGCACCCGTTCGCCGCGCAGCTGGCGCGGGCGCACCACCGGCGTGCCGGCAAAGCGGTGTTCCGCCGGTACCACGTAGCGCAGGGGTTCCGAGAACAGGCGCTCGATCACCAGGTCCCGGGCCATCAGCGGCAGCGGCAGGATGGCGAGGTCGAGGGTGCCGTGGCGCAATTCCTCCACCAGGGTCTGGTGCGGCTGTTCGCGCACGTAGATTTTCAGCTGGCCGAAACGCTTGTGCAGTTCCGGCATGACGTGCGGCAGCAGGTAGGGGCCCAGGGTCGGCGGCACGCCCAGCCGGTAGGTCGTCAGTGCGCCCTCGCTCACCACCGTGGCGTGATCCTGCAGGCTGCGCATGGCAGAGAGCACCTCCCGGGCGTGGGGCAGCAGTTCGCGGCCCTCGGGGGTGAGGTGAGTGCCGCTGCGCGAGCGCTCCAGCAGGCTGGTATTGAGGCTGGCTTCCAGGGCGTGGATCTGGGTGGTGAGCGCCGGCTGGCTGATCCCGAGCGCGGCCGCCGCCATGCGGTAATTCAGCAGGCGGGCCACAGTTTCAAAGTACTCGAGCTGGCGCAGGGTGGGGCGTTTGCTCTGGCTCACCCGGGGACTCCCTCATTTCTATGATAACTAAATACTATCAGCGATAGTGATATACACCTATGAAGTTATCAGGATAATTTTTCTGTGCCACGTATTTGAAGTACCTCACCAGACTGTAACGAGGAGTAACCATGGACCGAGTCCTGTCCGGCGTCGCCAAATTCCAGCGCGAAATCTACCCCGAGAAAGCCGACAGCTTCCGCGAGCTGGCCGGCGGCCAGCAGCCCGAAGTGCTGTTCATCACCTGTGCGGATTCGCGCATCGACCCCAACCTGATCACCCAGACCGAGCCCGGCGAACTGTTCATCTGCCGCAACGCGGGCAACGTGGTACCGCCGCACAGCAACCAGACCGGCGGCATGACGGCCTCCATCGAGTACGCGGTCGCCGCGCTCGGCGTCGAGCACATCGTGGTCTGCGGCCACACTGATTGCGGGGCCATGAAAGGCGCCCTGAATCCCGAATCGCTGGCCTCGCTGCCCCACGTCAAGGAGTGGCTCGGCCACTGCCGCGCGGCGGTGGAAGTGGTCCGCGAGCAGAAGGGCGAGCTGTGCAGTGAGCACCTGGACTGCGTCACTGCGGAGAACATCGCGCTGCAGATGCAGCACCTGCGCACCCACCCGGCGGTGGCGGCGAAGCTGGCCAGCGGGCGCCTGCACCTGCACGGCTGGCTCTACAACATCGAGACCGGCGAAGTGCTGCAGTTTGACGAGCAGACCCGCCAGCTGGTCCCCCTGAACCGAGCGGCGATCGGCGTGTCCGGTGTGGAGAAGGGCCATGCGCGGGCTTGACCTGAGCCACCTGCGCGGCGACATCACCGGCGGTATCACCGCCGGCGTGGTCGCCCTGCCGCTGGCCATCGCCCTCGGTGTCGCCTCCGGGCTCGGCCCGGTGGCCGGCCTCTACGGCGCGATTGCCGTCGGCTTCTTTGCCGCCCTCGCCGGCGGCACACCCTCCCAGATCTCCGGTCCCACCGGCCCCATGGTGGTGGTGCTGGCGGGGCTGTTCGCCAGTCTCTCGGGCAGTGTCGAGCTGGTGCTGACCGCGGTGATTCTCGCCGGGCTGCTGCAGATCGTGTTCGGCATGCTGGGCCTCGGGCAGTACATCCGCCTGGTGCCCTACCCGGTGATCTCCGGCTTCATGTCGGGCATCGGCGCCATCATCATCATTCTCCAGCTGGGCCGGCTGCTGGGTCACGCGCCCCCGGGTGAGCCGGTGGAGGCGCTGGTCTACCTGCCGACGGCGCTCTCGGATATCAACTTCACCGCATTGGCGCTGGGTATCGGCACCCTGGCCATGACCTTCCTGTGGCCGGCGAAATGGGGGCGTTTCGTGCCCTCGCCGCTGGCGGCGCTGATCGCGGGTACCGTGTTGGCGACGGTGGCGCTGGATGTGCCGGTGCTGGGCCAGATTCCCACTGGACTGCCCGACCTGCACATGCCGGTGTTCGAGCGCGACAGCCTGATGCTGGTGATCGAGGCGGCGGCAATCCTCGCCCTGCTCGGCAGCATCGACAGCCTGCTGACCTCGCTGGTGGCCGACAATATGACCCGCACCCGGCACAACTCCAACCGGGAGCTGATCGGCCAGGGCATCGGCAACACCGTGGCCGGCTTTATCGGCGGCATTGCCGGCGCCGGCGCGACCATGCGCACGGTGGTCAATATCCGCAGCGGCGGCGCCACCCGGATTTCCGGTATGACCCACGCGCTGGTGCTGCTGGCGGTGGTGCTGGGGCTCGGCTCGCTGGCTTCGAACATTCCCCACGCGGTGCTGGCCGGCATCCTGGTCAAGGTCGGCCTCGACATCATCGACTGGAGCTACCTCAAGCGCGCCCACCGCGGCCCGCGCTGGGATCTCGCCCTGATGGTGCTGGTGCTCGGGCTGACGGTGTTCGTCGACCTGATTACTGCGGTGGGTGTCGGCGTGGTGCTGGCGGCCCTGGCGTTTGTGCGCCAGGTGGCCAGGTCCCAGATCGAGAGCCTGAAGAACCTGCCGGAGCATCTCGATTCGCCGCAGGAAAAAGCCATCCTGGAAGAGCTGGGCGAGCGGGTATCCCTGTTCGACTTCGGCGGCCCGCTGAGCTTCGGTGCGGCGGCGGACCTCGGCCACCATGTGCGGGCGTTCAACGAGCCGGGGACCCAGGTGATGATCCTCGATTTCAGCCGGGTTCCCTTCCTCGACCTGTCCGCGGCGCTGGCCATCGAGACCATTGCCACCGATGCCCGCACCAGCGGCAAGACGCTGTTCCTGGCGGGCATGTGTACCGAGGTCGCCGCTGTCCTGCGCGGCCTGAACAACGGTATTCCCGGTAACGGCAACTACGGCACCCGGCTGGAAGCCCTGCAGGCGGCACAGCTCAAATTGCCCCGCAGGCAATCCCGGTTGCCGTCTGGCATGGACGTGGCGCCCGCCTGAATCCCCGCCTGAGCGCCCCGCCCAGTGCGGGGCGTTTTTTTTGCTTACGCTGGCGCCGGCCCGGGCCCGGCTCCGCTCAGGTACGCACCCGGCGCATGCTCATGGAGTGCTGGAAACGCGAGGCGGGGTGGGTGTTGATGGTGATCTGGGCTACCGTGGCGTCGGCCGTGGTATAGGTGCGGCGGATTTGCAGCGCGGCAGAGGCGATGTCGACCCCCAGCGGCGTCGCCAGTGTTTCGTCGAGGGTGGTCGCGGCGATCTGCTGCTCCACTTTCACGATATTGATACCGAACAGGTCCTCGATCAGCGGGAAGATAGGCCCCTCGTGGCGCTGCAACAGGCGCCCCACGGCGGCGAAGGCGCGATTGATGTAGTACTCGGTGCGGCAGGCGGGCGGCCCGCTGTCGTCGGTGTAGCGGTAGCCGAGCACCGCCAGCCACTGTTCGCCGGCAGGTACCCCTGCGTGCCGGGCCAGGCTTTCGTCCGCGGTCACCGTGTGCATGGTTTCGATGTCGAAGCGCGTGCCGCTGCCGAAGGCCAGCAGGTCATTGATCGACATGACCTGCTGGATATCGCTTCCCGACACCCGCGGCGGGATGACAATGGTGCCCGCGCGCTTGCGCGAGGTCACCAGCCCGTCCTCCCGCAGCAGGCGCAGCGCCTCGCGGACGGTGTAGCGGCTCACGGCAAAGCGTTCGCACAGGCCGTCTTCGGTGGGCAGCTTGGCGCCCACGGGATACACCCCGGTAACAATTTCATCGCGTAATATGCCCGCTACCTGCAGGTAGAGCGGGCGCCGGCTGGCGCTGTCTACCTGGGTGAGCGCGCTGGTTCTGCCCGCGTCACTGTTCTTGTCGCTGTCCATGGGGATGGTATGGGTTCCGGGGTTAGAGCTACAAGTCGGAAATTACATACGGACATTAAAGCAAATTGTCTGTATTTGCACTGGTTATGGCCAGTTTTGTGCAATACCATTCGAGATTATCATCTGGACAATAATGCTTCCCTGTGCCGGGAGTCCACCGTCCGGACGGGCGTGGCCCCCCGGCCGCAGCCAGCACCACGCTTATAAATTTCCGCAATACCAACCCGGGAGCGCCAAGCAATGAATGACCGTGGCAACATTATCGAATCCGTCGAGGAACTCACCGAAGCCGTCTGCATTCCCGTGGAGGCCTATATTTCGCCGGAGTACGCCCGGGCAGAACAGGACCTGCTGTGGCGCAAGGTCTGGCTGCAGGCAGGCCGCGTGGAAGACCTGCCCGAGGTCGGCAGTTTTATTACCTTCGACGTGATGGACGATTCGATCCTGGTCGTGCGGACCGACGCCAACACCCTGCAGGCCTACCATAATGTCTGCCCCCACCGCGGTCGCAAGCTGGTCGACACCCCCGCCGGCAAGCGCAACGCCGCCGGGCGCAAGCCCGGGTTCGTCTGCGCCTACCACGGCTGGCGTTTTGACCTCGATGGCGAGAACACCCATATCCCTCACCAGGAGGACTGGCAGGGCGCGCTCTCCGGCTGCGATGGCCTGGTCAAGGTGAAGACCGATACCTGGGGCGGCTGGGTGTGGATCAACATGGACCCGGACAGCGAGTCCCTGCAGGAATTCCTGGCGCCGATTCCGGAGATGCTCGACCCCTTCGAACTGCAGAACATGCGCGTGCGCTGGCGCAAGTGGGGCATTTTCGACTGCAACTGGAAGGTCGCGCTGGAAGCCTTCAACGAGACCTACCACGTGGCCACCACCCACCCAGAGTTCAACAAGTTCGGCGAGTTCCGCGGCTGGGCGAAGGCCCAGGGCAAGCACAGCCATATCGGCTATGAGGCGCCCAAGGACGTCGATGAGAACCAGAAGGGCAAATTGCGCCTGGGCACCGGCGACGCGCGCATCTCCACCGCTGAAATGCAGGAGTTCACCTGGGAAAAGGCCAATACCAATACTACCCAGACCCTGGTGGACGCCGCCCGCCGGCTCAAGGACGAACTGCCCGAGGGCACGCCCCCCGGCGAGGTCTTGCAGCACTGGCTGAAGTCGGCGAGGGAAACCGACGAGGCCCGCGGCGTGGTCTGGCCGACGGTCGACCCGTCCCATGTGGGCAAGACCGGCACTGCCTGGCAGGTGTTCCCGAATTTCCAGATCGGCCACGCGGTCAACAACATGCTCTGCTACAGCGCCCGCCCCTACAAGGGCGACCCGGACAAGTGCATCTTCGAGGGCGCGGTCTATGAACTGTTCCCCGCGGGCGAGGAACCGCAGACCGAGTGGGAGTATAGCGAGGCCACCGAGGAAGCCTGGTGTTACGTGCTGTCGCAGGATTTCTCCAACATGGCGGCGGTACAGCAGGGGATGAAATCCCTCGGCTTCATGGGCCCGCGCCCGAACCCCTACATGGAGCGCAGCACCGCAAACCTGCATCGCAACCTCGCCAAATACATGGGCGAGGGCGCGCCGCGCAAAATTCAATAACCCGCCGCAACCTGCGAACCGGGGTCAGAGCCCTTTTATGCAAAGCATAAAAGGGCTCTGACCCCTGCTACGGAGCTCCAAATGAAAAAATCCGGCCCCCTCACAGGCGTCCGCGTCATCGACCTCACTTCCATGGTCATGGGCCCCTACTCGACCCAGATCATGGCCGACATGGGCGCCGACGTGATCAAGATCGAACCGCCCGCCGGCGACCCCACCCGCTTTGTTTCCGTCGGCGTCGAGCCGGGTATGAGCGGTGTCTTCCTCAACGTCAACCGCGGCAAGCGCAGCGTGGTACTGGACCTGCGCAGCGAGGAGGGCAAGGAGAGCCTGCGCAAGCTGATCGAGTCGGCGGACGTGTTCATTCACTCCATGCGCGGCAAGGCGATCGCCAGGCTGGGCTTCGACTATGTCGCGGTCAGCGCCATCAATCCGCGCATTGTCTACACCAACTGCTACGGCTACAGCCGCCGCGGCCCCGACGGTGACCTGCCGGCCTACGATGACACCATCCAGGCCGAGTGCGGCCTGGTCGCGGCCCAGCAGATGCTGACCGGTGATGCGGACTACATCGGCACCATCATGGCTGACAAGGTCGCCGGCCTGACTGTGCTCTACGCCACGGTGATGGCCCTGTTCCACCGCGAACGCACCGGCGAGGGCCAGGAAGTGGAGGTGGGCATGTTCGAGACCATGGCCTCCTTCCTGCTGGTGGAGCACGCGGACCGGGCGATCTTCAACCCGCCGCTGGGCCCCGCCGGTTACCACCGGGCGCTGGCTCCCAACCGCCAGCCCTACAAGACCAAAGATGGCTATCTCTCGGCACTGGTCTATAACGACAAGCACTGGAACGCGTTTATCGATGCGGTACAACCGGCCTGGGCCAGCGAGGAGCTGGCGACGCTGGAACAGCGGGCGAAGCAGATCAACCGGGTCTACGGCCTGCTGGCGGAGACTTTCAGTGAGCGCACCACGGACGAGTGGCTGGCGCTGCTGCGCGAACTGCACGTACCCTGCGCGCCGATCCGCACCCTGGACGAGTTGTTCGAGAACGAGCACCTGAACGCGGTGGGGTTTTTTGAACAGGTGGAGACAGCCAGCGGTAAAGTGCGTTTTCCCGGTGTGCCGACGTGGTTCTCACAGAGCCCGGGCAAGGTGCACGGTCCCACGCCGACCCTCGGCGCACACACCGACGAGGTGTTCCGGGAGTTCGGACTGGATACAGAGAAAGAACAGGATGCTGCGCCGGACTCCGCAACCGGCACTGTGCTCTGAATAAACTGCGAGGATAGGACATTGGATTTTTCCCTTACTGACGACCAGCGCAATATCCGCGAGGCCGTACTCAAGCACTGCTCCCAGTTCAGCGACGAGTACTGGCTGGAGCACGACCGCAGCGGCGAGTTCCCGAGCGATTTTCACCTGTCCCTGGCCGAGGCCGGCTGGCTGGGGATTGCCATGCCGGAATCCGTTGGCGGCGCCGGTCTCGGCATCACCGAGGCCGCGATCATGATGCAGGCGATTTCCGAGGCCGGCGGCGGCATGAGCGCCGCCTCCGCCGTCCACGGCCCGGTGTTCAGCCTGGAACCGATCGAGCTGTTCGGCACCGAGGAACAGAAGCAGCGGATGATCCCGCCAATTCTCTCCGGCGAACAGAAAATGTGCTTTGCGGTCACCGAGCCCAACGTCGGCCTGGACACCACCAGGCTGAAGACCCGCGCGGAAAAGGTCGCTGGCGGCTACCGCGTGAATGGCGAAAAGATCTGGATTACCAACGCCCACGTCGCCGACAAGATGATGCTGCTGGCGCGCACCACGCCGCTGGAAGAGTGCACGCGCAAGACCCAGGGGCTGTCGCTGTTCTTCACCGACCTCAATCGCGCCAATATCGAGCACCGCATCATTCCCAAGATGGGTCGCCACGCGGTGGGCTCGAACATGGTGTTCATCAGCGACCTGTTCATCCCGGAGGAAGACCGCATCGGCGAGGAGGGCGAAGGCTTCAGGATCATCCTCAAGGGCCTCAATCCGGAGCGCATCCTGCTCGGCGCAGAGGCCATCGGCCTCGGCAAGGTAGCTATCGACCGGGCCGCACGCTACGCCCGCGAGCGTATCGTCTTCGACCGCCCGATCGGCATGAACCAGGGCATCCAGCACCCGCTGGCCAAGTGCTGGGCGCAGCTGGAAGCCGCCAGCCTGATGTTGCTGAAGGCGGCCAACCTGTTCGACAAGGGCGAGGAGTGCGGGGTCGAGGCCAACGCCGGCAAATACCTTGCCGCGGAAGCCGGCTTCGAAGCCTGCCACACCGCGATGCTGACCCTGGGGGGCATGGGCTACGCGCAGGAATACCACGTGGAACGCTACCTGCGCGAAGTGCTGATTCCGCGCACCGCGCCGGTCAGCCCGCACATGATCCTCAATTTTATTGCCGAGCACGTGCTGGAACTGCCGCGTTCGTATTGAGTACTTATCCGGGGTCAGAGCCCTTTTTCGGCCGCCGAGGGCTCTGACCCCGGTTCGGCAAGGCTCTGACCCCTTCCGGAGGCACCCCGATGTCCGACGCTGTTTTATTCGATGCCCGCACTGACGGTATCGCGATCATCACCATCAACCGCCCGGAGGCGCGCAACGCCCTGCTGAGGGAAGTGCGCGAGGGCCTGTTCGCGGCCTGGGAGCGCTTCGAAAACGACCCGGCGCTGCGGGTGGCGATCCTCACCGGCAGTGGCGACAAGGCCTTCTGCGCCGGCGGTGACCTCAAGGAGATGGTCAGCACCGGGATGAAGGTGCCGCCGCGGGACATGTTCCCGCTGCCCTACGACACCATCGAACTGTCCAAGCCCACCATCGCCGCGGTCAACGGCGTGGCCTTCGCCGGCGGCTGGATGATCGCCCAGGCCTGCGACCTCTGCGTGGCCAGTACCGCGGCGAAATTCGCCGTGACCGAGGTCAAGGTCGGCCGCAGCTCGCCCTGGGCCTCGCCGCTGATCCACATGATTCCCCAGCGCATCATGATGGAGATCCTGCTCACCGGTAAGCCGGTCACGGCCCAGCGCGCCTACGAGATTGGCCTGGTCAATCGCCTGGCGGAGCCGGAAGCGTTACTGGATTGCGCACTTGAGCTGGCCGGGGAGATTCTCGAAGGCGCCCCGCTTTCGGTAAAGGCGGCCCGCGAAACGGTCATGCTGGCCACCGAGATGGGGCGCGCCGCGGCCCTGCAGGCCGCACGCCACGCCTCCGAGCACTGCTACAACAGCGAGGACGCGCAGGAGGGGCCGCGGGCCTTCGCGGAGAAGCGCAAGCCGCAGTGGAAGGGTGAGTAGCCTCCCAAACCGGGGTCAGAGCCCTTTTTCTTTTGAAAAGAAAAAGGGCTCTGACCCCTGATCGCGGCTCGAGCTAGGGCAGAATCCCATGCAGGAACAGGCGAACCGAATAGTCGGTGTGCTGCCTGATGCGCCGCTTGTCCATGGGTACGCCCCACATGCTGAGGCTGGCCGGGCCGCCCACCACCAGGTAGAGGAATGACAGCGCGGCTTCGTCCGCCACCGGGGCGGCCAGTTTCAGCCGGCGGGCGAACATCGCCGAGAGGAACTCCAGTGTCGGCCCGGTGCCCTGTTCGTAGGTATAGGCGCTGATCTCCGGCATGTGGTTGGCCTCAGCGTTGGTGATGCGCAACAGTTTCAGGCCAGCCGGGGTCATCACGTTGTCCACCAGCAACTGGCCGATGCTCAGCAGGGTTTCCTCGAGGTTATCGGTTTCCAGGGCGCGCAGTTCCTCGACCGGCATGATCCATTCGTTGATCGCCCGCTCCAGGGCGGCTTTGAACAGGGTTTTCTTGTCGCCGTACAGTGTGTAGACCGTCCGTTTGGCCATGCCCACCGAGGTGGCGATGCCCTCGATAGTGGTACGTTCGTAGCCTTTCTGCAGGAACTGGTCCAGGGCCAGGTCCAGCAGTTCGAGGTTGCGCTGCCGGGCCTGCTGCCGGGTGGGCCTGCCGGGGCCGGGGCGGGAGGGGCGTTTCGCGCGGGCTTTTTTCGCTGTGCCCGCTGTCGCTGGAGGCTGCTTGTTATTTTCCATGGTCGGCGATGGTTCCCTGTCGGGGCTGGTAGGCGAGGCTCAGCGTGAAACTTACCCGAGAACGCGCCCTGCAACAATGTGCAGGGAGTGACTGTAGCCGTGGCCGGTTCCCGGTGATAACCTCACAGGGCTCGCGCTGTGGGTACTCCGGGCCTTGACCAACCAGCGGGTCAGTCGCATGCAACAGATTATCGAACAGCAGATCAGATTGCCGAAAGTCTCGGTGTTACTCGCCAATATCGAGTGGAGCACCCTGCAGTCGTTCCACCCCACGGTGCCTGGTTACTACCTGACCCAGCGCCTGTCGGAACACCATTCCCCACTGCGCTTTGAGGGGCCTTCCGCCGGCGAATATTTCTCCCGCGTGCGCTCGGTGGGCCTGCTGCCCCCGACCTTCGCCGTCAGCGTTTTGCCGCCGGAAAGCGCTTTTCGCGGCCTCAGTTGTGTCTACGACGACGCCTATTTTGAAGAGATTACCGGGATCACCGCCGAGCGCTGGTACGAGCGGGCCACCGATTTCCTCAATCTCAGCGGCGACCAGATTCCCGCGCTGATGCAGCGGATTCACTGGGAAACGGTGCAGCCGGGTTTTGGTGCCGACATTGTCATCGAGGCCGCCAGCCGCCTGTTGCTGGTCGAACTGGCGCGCCTTGCGGGACGCGAGCGCGCGCCCGGCGAGGCCCCGGCGCGGCGGGTGCGCGGCGGGCTCTGCGCGTGGCAACTGCGGCGCATTCGCGAGCGCCTCGCCGCGGCGGCGCAAACGGGCTTCCCCCCGGTTGCGGAAATCGCCGCACTTTGCGGCGTCAGCGAGGGGCACCTGATGCGCGCTTTCAAGGTGTCCACGGGGAGTTCGCTGCATGACACCATTACCCAGCAGCGCCTCCTGCTGGCCCGGGATCTGCTGCGCGACAGCGACCTTGCGGTGAGCGAGATCGCACTGCGCCTGGGTTTCGCCGGTGGCGCCTATTTCTCGACCGCGTTCCGGCGCTTCGTCGGTATGTCACCCTCCCGTTACCGCCGCCGCGTCCGCGCGGGCGAGGTGGTTTGAGCCGGGGCTTTTTGCGTTTTCCCGACGTATTTTCGTTTTCCCGCGCCTGTTTCCCGGTTCCGGGACGGCGGTCTTTGACCCCTTGCCCGATGCTTCCTACTATCAGTGCTGTCGCGACCTGGCGGCAGCAGCGCCTGCCCCCCAATAACAAGAAACAAGAGCCAAAAGCCAAGAGCGGGGTTTCAATGTATGGGTACACAGCTTCCCGGCGCCTCTGTGGATACGGCGCCGTTGCTATCGGAACTGGATTTCACCGAGTTCCCGATGCGGGTGGATACCGCCCGTTACTGCGCCGAGGACTACCACCGCAGGGAGCGCGACCGGCTCTGGTCGCGCTGCTGGCAGGTGGTAGGCCGCGAAGAGGAGCTGGCGAAACGGGGCGACTGGCTGGAATACCGGTTGTTTGACCAGTCCTTCCTGCTGCTGCGCGATGGCAACGGGCTGATCCGGGGTTTCGTAAACGCCTGTCGCCACCGCGGCAATGCCCTGTGTGAAGGGCGCGGCAATTCGGCGCGCCTGGTGTGCCCCTACCACCGCTGGTCCTTTGATCTCGAAGGCCAACTGGTCGGGGTGCCGCGACCGGATTTCGATGGCTCGCTGGAGGAATTCGTCGGCTGCCGGGAGGAACTGGGCCTGATTGCCGTGCCGGTGGAATGCTTTGCAGGCTTTATTTTCCTCAACCCGGATAGCGAAGCCCCGTCGCTGGCGGATTACCTCGGTGAAATTGCAACCCTGCTGGCGCCCTACCGGATGCAGGAGATGGTCGCCTGCGGCCTCAATGTGCGCGAGAGCCTCGACTGCAACTGGAAGGTGGTCATGGACGCCTTCCAGGAGGGCTACCACATCCAGGGCATTCACCCCGAACTGGTCAACGCCATGGACGAGTCGCGCGAGCGCTACCGCTTCCTCGGCGACCACAGCGTGGCCACCGCGCCCTTCGGCGCGGCCAACACGCCGGATATCACCCTGGAGCAACAGGCGGAGGCGATCCGCGGCCTGCCGGCAACCTTCCCCGGTGTGGCGGATTCCCTGCCGGCCTTCGAGCGCTTGCTGCAAGAGAACCGCCAGGGCCAGGCCGGGCATCTGCCGGAAGGCGTCACCCCGCGCCTGTTGCTGCAGCAGGCCATGCGCGAGACCCTGTCGGCGCGGGGACTGGATGTTTCCGGCCTGACCGATACGCAGATGAGCGACAACCAGTTCTACCTGGTGTTTCCCAACCTGTTCCTGACGATCCATGCCGGGGAGGCGACCTTCATCAGCGCGGTGCCGCATCCCGATGGCGACCCCAACCGCTGCATCTGGCACGTGAGCAATTTCCAGTGGTTCCCGGAAACCGAAAGGGAAGCGCAGAAATTGCTGCCGACCGATGTTCCCGAGGGCGAGCACTTCAATTATTTCCTCGCCCTGGAACAGGATTTTGACCAGATGCAGCGCCAGCAAAAGGGCCTGCGCAACCGTGCCCTGACGCACCTCGCGCTCTCCCGGCAGGAGGTGCGCCTGGCGCATTTCCACCGCCAGCTCGACCGCTGGCAGGCCGATCCCGAAAGCTGACCACAAAAGGACATCACCGCATGATCATTACTACTGCGACCGCCTGTACCGGTGAAACCGGCCCATTGACCAGAACCGTGATCGACTACTGTACCGTGCTGGAGGGCCTGGTGAGTGGCGGCGCCGTCAGTACGGCCGATTGGGATGTATTGCGCGACTATGTTGCGGTCGAGGAATTCTGCCGGGTCGGCGCCTACCTTGAGACCATGAATTGGGCCGAATACATAGACTTCCTCACCCAGTGGGCCGGCGGCACACGCTTTGAAACCACCATTTTCCGCATCGCGGAAATCGGTGACAGCGTGTACCAGGAAATCGAGGAGCGCCACTACCGGGGCGAGGAGTTCATCCGCAAGAATGTGGTCGCGGTGTATCGCTTCGATCCCGCCGGCAGGATTCGCCACCTCGATATCTACGAGCAGGCCCGCGACAGCGGCCAGTGGATTATCGACGCGGCGAAGACCTCGACAGAGGCCTGAACCCGGGCGGGTCAGCGGTTCAGGAAGTCGAGCAGTTGCGGAGCCAGTAGCGGCCAGCGCTCGAAACGCCCGCGGCCCGGTTCCAGCGGTATCTTCGAGCAGTTGTTCCACTCCTGGTCCGGCCACGGCGGTTCCACCAGCTGCGAGCCCGCGATCATCTCGTGGACCCACTCGCTGGTGCGGCGGGTGTGGCTGATGTCGCTCTGCCCGCTGCGGAAAATCATCGTCGGCATGGCCAGGCGGGCGAACTCCGCCGGACCCATGCCGGGTACCGGGGAGGTTTCCGAGTACGCGTAGGCCGCCGCCCACTGCTGCATCCGCTCGATAAAGGCATTGGCGTCCTGCGCCAGGATAATCTCGCGGTTCTTCGGATTGCGTTCGATCTGTTCGCGCCAGCCGGGCAGGGCGGCGACTTCCTCCATTCCCCCGCGCGCTGCCGCCATGGCCGAATCACCGCAGTAGTAGGCGGCCAGCTGGGCCAGTGATATCGGCCCGCCGCTGATCCACCACACGGACAGATGGGACACCAGTTCCGGCGCGGCCGCCGCGGCCAGCAGCGCAATTCGCGAGCCCCCGGAGCCGCCGAGCATCGCAACCGGTCCCAGGTCCAGTTCCCGCAGCAGCCCCACCAGGGCGTCGCACTGCATACCGGATTCGCTGGGCGCATCGAAGCAGATATCGGAACCGCCACAGTTGGGCCGGTCCCAGAGCAGCACCTGACGGCCGCTCGCCACCAGTTGTTCGGCGAGTTGCGGAACGCCCTGGGTATCGCGGGGAAAGCGCCCGCCGGGGGTGATCACCACGGCCGGTGCGCCGGGGTCGCCGAGCAGGTCGTAGGCGATGCCAATGCCGTTGATGTCGGTGTAGGCCATGGTGGTTTCCTGTTATTGGTCTGTAGAGGGTGGGTTGCGATTCATTGTGCACTGTGGGTTATCTGGCAGGAATGACTCGGGAAGTAGTTTTGCTTGTTTGGTGAGGTAGGTGGTAGCAACGTTGCCGAGTGTGAAACAGCAGCTGCCTGCTGGAACACGCCAAAAAGCGCACATCCATGTGCAGGCTCGGGTGGCGACATCCTTGTCGCCACACGGTTCCAGCAGGCAGCTGCTGCTTCACACTCTACCCACGGCGCAAGTTTCAAGGTGGATCAATCCTGAATTTCTTTGATTCATTCAGACGTCGTTTACGTGTCTGTATCAATCAAAACATCTGGATCAACTACAGCAGTCGTGGATGACTATCGAAAGCAACAATGTCCGCATCAACACAGAGCAAGAGCTTCAATCCACACCCCTTCCGTGGTGAGTCAAAACGCCTTCGAGCCGCGGAAGGGGTGTGGGTTGAAGCTCGATAGAAACTGCCAGAAGAACCGCCCCACAGTTGTTTACCGAGAACTCGATTAACCCTCCACGCTGCGATCAAACGCATCCACGTCATCGAAGGCGCCCATCACGATCTTCAGGTAGCCCTCCTCGAAGGTCTTGCGCATATTGCCGTCGGTAATCACCATCGGCCGGTTGTTCCTGACCGCCTGCAGGCAGAGCCGGGCGACTTCCTCCGCGGGGCGGAATACCAGGTCGCCGTGGGCTACCCAGTTGTCGGGAACCTTGATACCGCCCTCGCCGGGTCCGCCGAAGCGCTCCGGACGGTATTTGGCGTTGTTGTCCTTCATGCCGCTCTGCACGCCGCCCGGGCAAAGTACCGTGCAGCCGACGCCGGCTTCCGCGGCTTCCTCGCGCAGGTTGAGCAGCATGCCGATGATGCCCATTTTGGCGGCGGAATAGGGGGCGTGGTAGGGCACGAAAGTTGGCATCAGGCCGGCGGTGGAGGCGGTGGCGAAGATGTGGCCGTCGCGCGCCGCTACCATGTCCGGGTAGAAGGCCAGCAGGCAATTGGTGACCCCCATCAGGTTGACCTGGATGATCCAGTCGATGTCGTTCTCGCTCATGTCGGTGATGCGCTCGAAGGAGGTGGCACCGGCATTGGCGAACAGCAGGGACACCCGGCCGAGGGCGTCCACGACCTGTTTCTTCATGGCGAGGACGGAGTCGCGGTCACAGACATCGCAGTGGACGGCGATGGCCCGGCCCCCGGCTTCCTCGATTTCGTCGGCGACTTTCTGCGCGTTGTCGAGGATGATGTCGGCTACCGCGACTGCGGCACCCTGTGCCGCCAGTTCCAGCGCCAGGCCGCGCCCGATGCCGCTGCCGCCGCCGGTGACGACGGCGGTTCTTCCGTTGATATCAGTCATAGGGATTCCAGGTTTATTGTAAGAATGGGCAAGTCCTGATTGTCTTGTCGTGGTGTCGTCCAGTACACCACAGCTGTTTTAGTGGAATGCCCGGTACGGTTTTCGCCAGTTGCGGGCAGGTACTCCGTCAGTTGCTGAATCAGCAGTCGGGCTTCCAGCGCCGGTGTTCCAGCAACCAGTGCGCACCCTCCCGCCGCCACTGGTCGGTGTACACGCCGCTGCTCTCCGCACCGTTGGTGTTGAATACCACGCAGTAGGTGCGCGAGCGGGCGGCATCGGCGCCGTCCAGGTCGATCCGGCAGGTGGTCAGGTTGTGGCGCATAAATCCCCCGGGGACTGGCGTCTCGCCGCGCTGCACCGCGCCGAACCAGCCGCTGACGAATTCGTAGATGGCCTCGCGGCCCTCCAGTTTGAGGTCGCCGATGCCGGGGAAGTTGACGAATTCCATCACCGCGTCGGCGGTGAAGCAGGTGATGTACTCGTCGGCGTCGAAATCGTCGCCGGCGATCGAATAGCGGGCCATGGTCTGGCGGATACTCTCCCGTGCCAGCAGTTCCTCGATGTTCATGGCTTACAGCCCCGCCGCTTCGAACAGCGGCAGCAGGACGCGCTCGGCGAGCACGGTGCAGAAGTATTCCCGCACCTGGGCGATCTTGCCGTCGCGCAGCATGAAGACCATGCAGTACTCGTTGCAGTAAGCTTCGCCATTGACCAGGGTACCGTTGCCCTTGAACTCCGCGACCACGCGGTCTTCCTCGGCGGTCATCGAGAGAATCTCGGGTTGCATGCCCTCGGGCATCAGTTCGCGGAAGCCGGCGATGGTGGCGAGAATGGTCTCCCGCTCGCGTACACCGGCGAACTTGCTGTAACCCATCGCCAGGGTGAAGGCGTCGTCGGTGATCAGTTTGTCCGCTGCGGGTCGGTCGCCGCGGCCCATTGCTTCGATGAACTCGCGCACTACCTGTTTGTTCTGTTCGCTCATGGGAGCTCTCCTGGCGTGTCTTTCCAAGGGATTGAGGGTGGCCTGTTGTGCCGGGGCCTGTCTCGATTCAACGCGCCCCGGCCCTGGTCGGCGGGCCTAGAGCCCGAGCCGCCTGACGGTTTCCGGCAGCAGTTCGCTGGGCTTGCCCAGTGCGTGCAGCGCGGCGAGATAGCCGTGCACCATGCCGCGCACATTGGAAATCCCGCTTTGCATCACCGCGCCGGTTTCCATGCGCGCCACCGAGTTGCCCGCGGCGTAGAGACCGGGAATGGGCTGCCTGTCCCAGCCCACGCTGCGGCAGTGCTGGTCGGTGAGCAGGCCCGCCGCAGGAATCGCCGAGCCGCCCATACGGCGCAGTTCGACCGCATAGAAGGGCCCTTTTTCCAGCGGGCCGAGGTTGCCGTTGGGCTGGTGATTGGGATCGCCGCACATCCACACGCTCCAGGGGTGGGTGCCGCGGCCGAACTCCGGATCCTCGCCGCGTTCTGCGCCGGCGTTGAAACTGCTGACCGTGGCCTGTAATTGCGCAGCATTCACGCCGGTTTTCTCCGCCAGTTCGGCGATGCTATCCGCTTTCACGCCGAGGCCTTCCGGCAGTTCCTGCCCCGGCATCACCGAGCCGAAGGGGTATTTCTCCCGGGCCTGGCTGTCCATCACCACCCAGCAGGGGAAATTGGGGTGGGTCTGGTCGCCGCCGTTGATGCGGTCGACCTGGTAGTAGAAATCGCGATAGAAGGCCTCGTTGCCGAAGCGCTTGCCTTCGCGATTGACCACGATGACATGGGGCTGGCCGATAAAGGGCAGCGTGGGGCGCCACAGGGGCTGGCCCTCGTCGTCCTCCTCGCCGGGGACGTGGAAGCACATGGAGGTGATGTCCGGCACCCGGGCTACCTGCGCGCCCAGCGGGCCGGCGAGGCGGAAGTTGGCGCCGTCGACACTGGAGAACACCATGGAGCCGATGTCGAGTTGCTGGCTCAGGGTCTTGTTCAGTTCCGGGTTGCGCTCGTAGCTGGAGACAGCGACTACGACGCCGCGGTTGGCCTTGATGTAGATGTCCTTGCCATCCCTGACGGCGCGCACGCCAATCACCCGCTCGCCATCGGCGATCAGTTCCTCGGCACAGGTGTCCGTGTAGAGGGGGATGCCGAGGTCGATGGCGCCCTTGACGAAATAGGCGGCGAGCCCGGGGCCGAGACAGCGTTCGTCACGGCCCAGGCGTTCGCCCATGATCTCGTAGTTCCAGTGCAGCATGTTGGCGGTACCGCCGCCGGCGTCGATGTCGGCGTGGGTCATGCCGTAGGGCACCTGGGGGGAGACCCGGGTCCGGCCCTGCCACTCGCCGAGGCTTTCGCCGGCGAAGGGCACGGGTTCCAGCAGGCGTCCGCGCGCCACCGCGAAGTCGCAGTGGCCGTAGTAGTAATCGGGGCAGGCCTCGATGGCGGTGAGCTGCAGGCCGATGGTCGAGGAGAAGTGCTCGTACACCGGGTTGGCATGGGCGGCGAGGTTGAGCATCGCCAGCTCGTCGCCGTAGCCCATGGCGAGCCGCTGCAGGTAGTGGAAGCCGTTTTCCACCGAGTCCTCGACGCCGAGCGCCCGGGCATGGCGGTTGCCGGGCACCCAGACCTCGCCCATGGACAGGGCGGTGACACCGCCGAGTTGCGGGGCGCGTTCCAGCACGATGGCGCTGGCGCCCTGCTGTGCCGCGGTAATGGCGGCGGACAGCCCGCCGATGCCGGAACCGATGGCGACAAGATCGGTTTCCAGGTCCCAGTGGTCGGGAAGGTTGTTGAGCATGAGCAATCCCTTTCTGATTATTTTACGGAGCTTTTACAAATAGTACTCTATCGTTTCATTACTGGGCAACCGGGAGTAACCGGGATCAAGGTGAAAAGGGGTCAAAGCCCCTTTTCACCGATCGGCGACAAAAGGGCTCGGCAGCCTTTTTATTCGACAATCGTCCGGAAGGTCAGGTTCACCCGCGGTTCCCGGATTTTCCTGCTCGGCGGCAGGCGGTGTAGCCAGTGGCTCTGGGTGCTGCCCTGCATGACCAGCAGGCTGCCGTGTTGCAGTACCACGGAAATCACTTCCGCGCTGCGCTTGTGCTTGAAGCAGAACTTGCGCTCGGCGCCAAAGCTGAGGGAGGCGATGGCGCCATTCTTCTTCAGGTCCACCTCTTCGTCACAGTGCCATGCCATGCCCTCGGAGCCGTCGTGGTAGAGGTTCAGCAGGCAGGAATTGAAAGTTTCACCGGTGTGCGTTTCCACCTGGCGTTTCAGCTGCAGGAGTTGGCTGGTCCAGGGCAGGGCGACACGAGTGGTGTTGGAGTAGGTGTAGCTGAAGGGCTTGTTGCCGTACCAGGCGATCTTGCGTTTGGTCAGGATGTGCCGGCCGAAGATGACCGCCTCGTCGCGGCGCCAGTCGATGTCGTGCAGCAGGCCGGCGAGGTGGTGGTCCGCCTCTGCGGGAGGCAGCAGGATACCGTGGTAGGCGACGTCACCGTCCTTTGCGATCAGGGCGACAGGCCCCAGTTCCTGCTGGTCGAATAAGTCCACGGCGGAGAGTGTCTGTCAGTCAATTCTGCAGGGCTCAGAGTAGCTCCCGCAGGCTGCAGGGTCGACCCGGATCTTGCGGAGAGAAAAGGGGTCAGAGCCCTTTTTTCCCCACGTATGCCTGACCCCCTGCGCCAGCAGATGAAAAAAGGGCTCTGACCCCTTTTCTCCTCCTCAACCCTCGGCTGCCAGCCGGTCGGTCGCCAGCTTGCGCAGGGTTTCCAGCTTGATCTTCGAGCTGCCGGTGGTTTCCAGTTCCTCTTCGGTGAAGAACAGGAACTTGCGCGGGATCTTGAAGCTGGCGAGGCGTTCCTTGAGGAAGGCGCGGATTGCCTCCCCGTCGAGCTCGACACCGGTCTGGGGCACGATGCAGGCCACCACGACTTCACCCAGCAGTTCGTCGGGCACGCCGACACAGCGGGGAATCTTGATCCCGGGGTAGGTGGCAAGCACGGTGTCGACCTCGATCGGCGACACGTTGGCGCCGCCGGTCTTGATGATGTCGTTGAGGCGGCCGTGCCAGAACAGGCGGCCCTCCTCGTCCACGTAGCCGCCGTCGCCGGTGCGGAAGAAGCCCTGTTCGTCGACGCTCTCGTCCAGCGGGATGCCGACGTAACCGAGCATCAGGGTGGCGCCCTTGACCGCGATCTCACCGGTTTCGCCCAGGGGCACGGTTTCACCGCTCATCGGGTCGACGATCTTGATGATGTTGCCCGCCGCCGGCTTGCCGTGGCTGCCGCCCACAACGTCTTTCGGCGTATTGGCCGGGAACACGGTGCTCAGGGTGAAGGTCTCGGTGTTGCCGTAGGCCGCCGCCGGCTCGGTGTAGTCGCCGGGCTCGATGTCCGGGTGCTGGGCGATGGGCGAGTCCTTGTCCACGTATTTCAGGCTGGAGAGGTCGGTGGTCAGCCAGTTGGGGGCGTCCATCAGCTGCTTCCACTGGTGCGGCCAGGCGAACAGGTAGGTGGCGCCCTCGGCGTGCATCAGGTCCACCGCGTCCTCCGGGTCGAAGGTGCGCTGCAGGATCAGGGTGCCGCCCACGGAGAGCGCGCCGCCGATACCCATGGCGAAATTGCCGGACCAGAAGAAGCCGTTGGCGGACCAGGAGCGCACGCCTTCCTCGCCGAAGCCCAGCCACTGGGCCCAGCGCCACAGCTGCAGGGTCACGCCGCGGTGGGCGCTGAGAATGCCCTTGGGCTTGCCGGTGGAGCCGGAGGAGAAGAACAGTACGCCGGGGTCCGCCGGGGTGACGGTGGCCGCGGTGGCGTCGACCAGGGCGTCGCTGATGTCCGCGCCACGGGCGAGGAACTGCTGCCAGGTCTCCATGCCCGTGGGCAGGTCGTCGCTGTCCACCGCCGCGGCGTAGCGCAGGAAGGGGAATTTTTCAGACTGCAGTTCACCGGGCCGGGCCGTGGCCAGGCCGGGCTCGGCCTCCACCAGCATCGCGGCGAAGTCCTTTTTCAGGACATTGCGCTCGAACAGGATGTAGCTGCAGCAGGATTTCTCCAGGATGACTTCCAGTTCGGGCTGGGTGGAGAAGGTGCTGAGGGTGGTGGCGACGCCACCGGCCAGCGCGGTGCCGAAGGTGGCGGAAAGGAATTCCAGCCGGTTGGTCATCATGATGCCCACCCGGGTGCCGCGGGTCAGGCCCATGGCCAGCAGGGACTTCGCCACCTGCACGGAGCGCGCCCACAACTCGTCGTAGGTCCAGCGCTCGATGCTGTCGCCGAGGCGCAGGTTGGCTGCTTCCCGCGGCCCGTAGCGCTCGGTAAGCTCGCGGATGTAGCCACCCAGCGTGAGGGCGCCCGTGCCTTTCTCCTCGGCGAGGGGGATGCCCCGGATGATGGACAGTCTTTCCTGTGTGTCACTCATTGTCTGTTCTACCCGTTCCTGCTGCTTTAATTTTCAGCCCGCTGCGGGCTCATAGCCCACCAGTGATTTGATTTCCACGTACTCGTGGAAGCCGTACTCGCCCCACTCGCGGCCATTGCCGCTGCGTTTCATGCCGCCGAAGGGCGCGTGGAAGTCGAAGCCGCCGTTGATGTAGATGGCGCCGGTACGCATCTGCCGGGCGACATTGCGGGCGGTCTCCAGGTCGACGCCGGAGACGTTGCCGGCGAGGCCGAAGTCGGAGTCGTTGGCGATGGCGACGGCGTCGTCGAGGTCCTCGTAGCCGAGGATGCACAGCACCGGACCGAAGATTTCCTCGCGGGCGATGACCATGTCATTGGTGACATTGGCGAACACGGTGGGTTTGACGTAGAAGCCCTTGTCGAGACCCTCCGGACGGCCGACACCACCGGCGATGAGGGTGGCGCCCTCGTCGATACCCTTGGCGATGTAACCCTGGATGGACTCGAACTGCTTGCCTGAGACCACCGGGCCCATGGCGACTTCACTGTTGGGGTCGCCCACGGTGACCTGGGCGGCGGCTTCCTGCGCCGCGGCGATGGCTTCTTCCATGCGCGCCTTCGGTACCAGCATGCGGGTGGAGGCGCTGCAGGTCTGGCCGGAGTTCATCATCACCCCACCGATGGCGCCGGCCACGTTGGCGGCCATCTGCTCGTCGTCAAGGATGATGTGGGCGCTCTTGCCGCCCAGTTCCTGGCACACGCGCTTGACCGAAGTGGCGGCGTTGATCGCCACCTGCACGCCGGCAGACTCGGAACCGGTGATGGAGACCAGGTCCACTTCCGGGTGCACGGCGAGGGCTTCACCCACGACCGAGCCGCGGCCCTGGATCATGTTGAACACGCCGGCCGGGACACCAGCGGCGTCGAGGATCTCGGTAAAGATCTGGGCGGAGAAATGGGATTCCTGGGAGGCCTTGAGCACCATGGTGCAGCCGGTGGCCAGGGCCGGGAAGACCTTGACCGCGATCTGGTTGACCGGCCAGTTCCAGGGGGTGATCAGGCCGCAGACCCCGATCGGGTCTTTCACTATCAGGCTGTTGCCGATCTTTTCCTCGAAGGCGAATTCCTTCAGCACCTCGATGGCGGTGGTCAGGTGGCCGAGGCCGAGGTGGATGTGGAAGCCGCCCGCCAGGCCGGCCGGCGCGCCCATTTCCTCGGTGATGGCCGCGGCGAGATCGGCGCTGCGCTTGTTGTATTCCTCGAGGATGCGCTCCATCACCGCCAGGCGCTCCTCGCGGCTGGTTTTCGACCAGCTCTTGAAGGCCCTGCGCGCGGCCTGCACCGCGCGGTCCACGTCCTGCACACCGCCCAGGGCGATCTTGCCCGAGGGTTCCTCGGTGGCGGGATTGATGGTGGTGCCGACAGTGTGCTCGATGGGGTCGACCCACTGGCCGTCGATGTAGAACTTCAGGTATTCGCGCATGGCTCTGTTATCCCTCTGGCTTGTTCCATTAACGAGTGAACCTTCCGCGGCACGGGCCGGGGAAGGTTCCGGTAATTCTGGCCCGTCCCGCGCGGAGTCGCGCGGGACGGGCCGTTTGCGGTGAATCGCTCACCCGATTACTGCTGGCCTTCCGCGTACCAGGTGCGGAACCGGTCGTAGTTCGGGGTGTCCAGGTTCTGGTTGCCGCCGTGGTTGATGACCGGGTCGATGGGCACGTGGATCACGGTGGGCTTGCCGCTGGCGAAGGCCTCGGTGATCGCAGCGCCGATGTCCTCGCCTTTCTCAACGTACACGCCGCGCAGGCCGAAGCCCTCGGCGATCTGGTCGAAGCGCACGCTCTTGCTCCAGTGCACGCCCGGCTCGTTGGTGTTGCCGTGGCCGAAGGTGCGCTTGTACACGCCCACTTCCAGGCCCCAGGCGTTGTCCACCGCCACCACGATGACCATCGGCAGGTTGAAGCGTTCCACCACTTCCAGTTCGCCGATGTGGTAGAGGAAGGCCGAGTCGCTGGTGGTGAACAGCACCGGGCGATTGCCGCCGTCGGCGATGGACGCACCCACCGCGTAGGGCAGGCCGGTGCCGAGGCAGCCGAAGTTCTGGTTCCAGATCACGTCGTGGGGCTTGGACTGCAGGTAGGTCCAGGTGAAGATCACGGTGCAGCCGCCGTCGCGCACGTGGATGGCATCCGCGGGCATGGCGCCGGTGGCCTCGATCACCCACTGGCCGGTGTGTACGCGGCCGCTGTCGGTGCTGAAGTCCTGCTCGGTCAGCGCCTGCAGGCGCGCCTTGTCTTCTGCGATCCAGCGCTGCAGGTCCGGGTGTTCGGCGCGCGGGCTGTCTTTCAGGCCGGCGCTGATCTGCGGTACCACGCTGCGCAGGTCACCCACCAGCGGTACGTCGATGGGGCGGTTCTGGCCGATCGCTTCCGGGTCCAGTTCCACGTAGATCCACTTGCGGTCGACATTGCCCTCGGCCCACAGGAAGCCGCGGCCGTAGTGCACCGGCTCGCCGATCTCGGTGCCGATGGCGATGACCACGTCGGATTTGGCGACGATCTCGTCGGCCACTTCGGCGAACAGGTAGGGGAAGGTGCGGTCTTCAATGCCCTCGATAAAGGCGTTGCCGCCGGAGGTCTGCAGCACCGGGCAGCCCATCAGTTCCGCCAGTTCCTTCACCTTGTGACCGGAGCGGGTGCACTGCACCGCGTGGCCGGTGAGGATGATCGGGCACTCGGCGTTCCTGATCAGCTCCACGGCCTTCGCCACCATCTCGCCATCGGCGCCGGGTTCGAACAGGCGGTACTCCGAGGGCGGCAGGGCCGGCGGCACTTCCAGGTCTTCCTGGATGACGTGGGAGGGGTACTCGATGTACACCGGGCCGGGGGTGCCGGACTGGCTCACGCGCAGGGCGTGGCGGATGATCTCGTCGGTCTGGTCCGCGTACTCGATGCTGGCGCTCCACTTCACCGAGTTCTTGAACAGGTCTTCCTGCTGGATGAACTGGATGCGGCCGCGGCGTACCCGGCGCTCGGTGATGCGGGCGCGCTGGCCGCCGAGGAAGATCACCGGGCAGTTTTCCACCAGGGAATCCATCATCGCGCCGGAGGACAGGGCGATGCCCGGGCCCAGGGTGCAGATCGCCAGCGCCGGTTTGCCGGTCATCCGCGTCCAGCCCTCGGCCATGAAGCCGGTGGCCAGTTCGTGGTGCGGGGTGACAATGTCCCAGCCGCGCGCTTCCGCGGCGACGAACAGGTGCACGAAGTTGGGATCGGGAATGCCGAATACGGTCTTGACGCCCTCGGCCTCGAACAGTTCGAGGATGCGTTCGTAGACCTTGACCGTGCGGCGGTCGCTGGACGCCGGCGTTGCGACCGGGGCTTTTTCATCTGCGTACATATTTTTGTACCTTGTAGAGTGCGAGCAAATATTGGAAACAGGGCGGCGCTCTCCGGCGCCTCGCTCAGTAGGCGTCCTCTGCCTCTGCGCCGTATCCGGCCTTGAAGTCCGTATACCAGGACTTGAATTCTTCGTAGTTCGGCGCCTCCATGGCATTGGCCTGGGGGTCGACCGGAACGTGAATGACCGTGGGCACACCCTCGGCCATGGCGCGTGCGACCGCGCGCTCGACGGCGGCTGCTATTTTGGTCTCGTCCTCGATGTATTCGCCGTAAGCGCCGTAGCCCTCGGCGATCTTGTCGAAGCGTACGGTCTTGCTCCAGCGCGCCTCGGTCTTCGGTGAGTCCATGCCCACCTGCTTGTTCCAGACGCCCACTTCCAGGCCCCAGGCGTAGTCGCAGGCGACCACGGTGACGATCGGCAGTTTCTTGCGCACGGCGGTTTCCAGCTCGTTCAGGGAGAACTGGAAGGAGCCGTCGCCGGTGATGAACACCACCGGGCGCTTGCCGTCGGTGGCCAGCGCGGCGCCGATGGCGTAGGGCAGGCCGGTGCCCAGGTGGCCGGTGTTCTGGTTCCACACCAGGTCCTCCGGCTTGTACTGGGTGTAGGTCCAGCCAAAGATGGTGGTGGAGCCGCCGTCCGCCGCATAGATGGCGTTGTCCGGGATCGCCCGGGTCGCCTCGACGATCAGCCGCGCCGGGTGAATCTGCTCGCCGCCGCTGGGCACGCCGGCCAGCAGTTCGGCTTTCCACTCTTTCTGCATCGACTTCCAGCCGTCGAACTCGGTGCTGGCGCTGCCCTGGTAGTCGCCCAGGGCAGCAATCAGTTGCGGGATGATGTCGCGCATGCAGCCGACCAGCGGCGCATCGATGGGGCGGTTCACGCCCATGGCGGCGCCGTCGCGATCCAGGTAGATCCACTTGCGCTGGGCGTCGCCTTTCTCCCAGTGGCGGCCGATGCCCATGTGCACGGGCTCGCCCAGTTCGGTGCCGATGGCGATACACAGGTCGGATTCACTGGCGGCGGCGCGGCCGGCAGGCGAAAAGCCGTAGGCAAAGGTGCGCTCTTCCTGGCCCTTGATGGTCATGGCGCAGCCGGAGGTCTGCAGGATCGGGCAGTCGAGCTTTTCCGCCAGCTGCGCGACCAGCGCGTGGGAGCGCGAGGTGAACATGCCCTGGCCGACCAGCATGACCGGGTTTTTCGCGCCTTTGATAAGTTCGACGGCCTTGGCGACCATGGTGCCGCTGGCGGCCTGTTCGACCATGCGGTACTGCTCCGGCGCCTGTACCGGCGGCCAGTTGAAGGTCTCGTGGATCACCGACAGCGGCAGCTCCACGTACACCGGGCCGGGCTTGCCGGTGGTGCACTGGCGGATGGCCTCGCGAATGATCTCGTCGGTCTGGTCCGCGTCTTCAATAATGGCCGCGTATTTCACCAGCGGCTTGAAGTGTTCGAGCTGATCCATGAACTGGATGCGGCCGACCCGGGCGCGCTGGTTGGCGGTGCGCGAGCGGTTGCCGCCGAAGAAAATGGTCGGCGAGCACTCTTTTTTCGCCACGATCATCGCGGTGGCGAGGTTGGAGATGCCCGGACCCTGGGTGCCGAAGCAGACCCCGGGCTTGCCGCTCATCCGCGACCAGGCGTCGGCCATGAAGGCGCCGTTCTGTTCGTGGTGGGGCGCGACCACTTTCCAGCCCCGCGCCTCGCAGGTCATGGCCATGTGCATGAAACCGGGATCCGGGATGCCGAACAGGGTATCGATGCCTTCCGCTTCCAGCAGGTCGACGATGCGTTGGTAAACAGGTACTGACATATAGGGCTCCAGTTGCGGTCCGCGGCGGGCGCCGCGAATCGTCTGTTTTGTTGTTAGTGGTTGACTAGTCCTTATCGACCAGCTTCGGTGCGCCGCGCCCTTCCATGTAGGTGGACAGCACGCGGTGGAAATTGGTGATCTTCTGTTCCTGGTGCGGGTTCGGCTGGGCGCCGCGGAAACCGCGGGACTTCATGCCGCGCTGGACCCACTCCATGTTGGCGAAGTCCTGGGCCAGCACCGAGCCCCATTTCTCCGCGGTCGGCTCGGCCTGCACCCACTCGGTTTTCGGCTCTTCGCCTTCGGGGAAACGCTCGAGGGCGTAGGACTCGAAGATGCACTGGTTGGGATCGTCGCCGTAGGGGCGGGTGCGGTAGCACAGCGCGAAAGTCTGCCCCTGCAGGATGGTCTGGTTGGGGAACAGGCTCCAGGCCAGGCCCGCTTCCGCCATGATCTCCGGCGGGATGTTCGGCCACTCGACACCGCGCGCGGCGTCGTCGGCGCGGGCGGACTGCATCAGGTGGGCGATCACCTCGTTGCCGGGGGTGCCTTCCGGCAGTTCGTCCACCAGGCGGCTGGCGGCTTTCACCAGGGTCTCGGTGGCGGCGGCGTAGTTCACCGTCTCATAGTTCTCGCGGATCAGTTCATAGGTGGAGATACGCGGGTCCTGGTCCTTGCGGCCGACCCGGGTTACCGAACTGCTCTGGCTGTTCTTGGCCGCGGCGTCGCGCTCGTCGAAGCCGCTGACGCCGTGGGGGCCGTAGGGCTTGCTGTAAGCGTAGTACTCGCCGTATTTCAGCAGCTGGGTGTGGGTGCCCGCCACGTGATAGGGCTCCATGAAGGCCTCGATGGCGGTCTTCCAGTTACAGGGATAGATCGACCACTGGCGCCACTTGTAGCGCATTTTCTCGAACTGGAAGTGGTCGAGGATGCGCGCCGCGGGCTCCAGGAAGTCGCGCAGGGGCTCGCAGTCCGGGTCCATATTGACGTAGATCCAGCCGCCCCAGGTGTCGCAGTGCACGCTGGTCAGGCAGGTCTTGGCCTGGTCGTCGAGGGTGCCCTGCCAGTCCTGCTGGTCGAGGATGTAGGTGTTCTCGCCTTCCAGGTTGAAGGTCCAGCCGTGGAAGCCGCAGACGAAGTTGGCCTTGCGGCCGCGGGTGCCGTTGGTGCTGTCGGGTGAATTGACCAGCTGGCGGCCGCGGTGCGGGCAGACATTGTAGTAGGCGCGAATGGTGTCGGGCGCGGTGCGGATGACGATGATGGATTCGTCGCAGATATTGTAGGTGAAGTAGTCGCCGACCTGCGGGATGTCTTCCTCGCGGCCGGCCATCTGCCAGATCTTCGGCCACAGCAGGTCTTTTTCCGCCTTCGCGTATTCCGGGCAGATGAACGCTTCCACCGGATAGTTGAGGGGCTCACCGACTTCGTCGATGCTGATGCTGGGGATTCTGGGGTCTTCGGGTTTGTTCATGTCATCCTCCTGCGGAAACCGGACATGCGCTTTTTATCGTTCAGGGTGTGGAACACTTTAGACCGTAATAATGCCCCCGTCAGTCCACGCTGACGGGCGGTGGCCAGGCGGCGGCATTTCACATCGGCAGGTATCGGACCCTGTGGCGCCAGCGTTTTGAGGCTATCGATCTTAAACAAAATCAACAGTGTTGTCTATAACGCTTCGGGCGGCCCGGAACAGCGGTTTTTGGCTGTCTTATCCGCCGCCCGGGCAGCCGTCCCGGCTGCCGCCGAGCGCGTTTTTTACCAATGGCAGCAGAGCGCGGATTGGCAGATGCCGGTGTGCGCCGCCCGCCGGCCAGAGACCTATTCCAGCGGCTGGGTCCGCCGGGTCAGGGTGGGCTCGTCCCACTCGGGCATGCCCGGGGGCGGGCCGAAATCCGGCGATTCCACCATCGGGTTGGACAGGTCCAGCGGCCCCCGGTAATGCAGGCCGAAATGACGCCAGCGGAAGCGCCAGGTGTCGCCCTCGCGCTGGTAGCGGTCGTAGAAGACGCCGATGGTCATTACCGAGCTGCCGTCGGGCAGCTTGGCCATCTCGGTGCTGTGGATGCGGCCGCTGCCCTGGTCGCCGTCGATCTCCAGTACCGGCAGGCCCGGCAGGATCAGCACGCGCTCGTTGAGGCCCAGCAGCTTGGCGAAGGTCGGGCCGATCTCGCTGCGCCCCTTAAGGTGCATGCCGCCAACCTTCCACTCGCCGTTCTCGGTGAAGCAGTCGGAGAAGCTGTCGGCGTCCTGGCGCCAGACGGCGTCGATAAACCGGGCATAGAGCTGGCGGATGCCGCTCTCTGCGATCAGGAAGTCGGTGTTCATTTTATTGATACTCCTTGGTTTAATTATCGCTTGATTCTAGTGATCAGGGGTGGGTTGGGCAATTTTATCCGGGCGTCGTGGGTATTGCCCGGTTGTACCTTCGGAACACGCCGGTACCTGCTCTTGCGGTGGTGGATCCAGCGAGAGGAACTGCCTGAAGCGGAATCCGCTGATAGCGAGAGCCTGTCTTCCACTCAGCCGCCACGGTGAGTCAAAACGCCTTCGAGCCGTGGCGGCTGAGTGGAAGGCGGGCTCGTGTCGGGGCCCCGGAACCGGCGGCCGTGCGGGTCGGCATCATGATGCAGCCACACTCCACATCCCGGTAGCTTCCATTACGATATTGTCATCTGCGCGCAGCAGGCCGCGGGCGAAGATCAGCGAGCGGCTGCGGCGCAGCAGCTCGAACTCCAGCTCGACGAAGGCCGGGGCGCGCAGGGCGTTGAGGAAGTGGCTGTCCAGTTGCACGGTGGAGCAGAAAGCGCGCTCGGCCGCTTCCCAGACCAGCAGCGACATGGCGTGGTCCACGAAAGTCATCAGCACGCCGCCGTGGACGAAACCCTGGGCGTTGCAGTGACTCTCGTCCAGTTGCACGGCGTAGTGCCAGCCGCTGTCGTCGCGCTGGGTCCACAGCGCGCCCAGTGAGGCGGGGATGCCCTTCATTTCCCGCCGCTTCCATTCCTGCTGCCCGCTCATCCACTCGTCCTGATATTGCATTGAATTTTCAATTCGGCCATTGTACCGCTTCGTTTTGCCGAACAGGTCTGGCCGGATTGGCTCCGGCACCAGATAATAAACAGCCCTGTTGATAATTCCAATGGTGTCGCGATAGATCCGGCGACGGCGCCAGCAGTATCACGCATCCCGAGGAGGTTGCCACAGTGACAAGCCTGAGTGGGCGCTACAGCGCCGCGTCTTCCCTTCACGCAGCGGACGGCTGGCAGGCGGAGCGCCTCACCCGGCCCAGTCGCCTGTTCGGGGCCAACGGCATGCGCACCGGCGCCGACGGGCGTGTCTACGTCGCCCAGGTTGCCGGCAGCCAGGTCAGCGCCATCGATGTGAATTCAGGACAGATTGAAACCATCAGCCCGACCGGCGGCGATATCGTCGGCCCCGACGACCTGGCCTTCGATGCCGCCGGCAACCTGTTTGCCACGGAAATCACCCGCGGCCTGGTCAGCATGCGCAAACCCAACGGCGAATACCGCGTGGTACAGGGCGACATGCCCTGCGCCAACCCGATCACCGTGTATAACGGCAAACTGATTGCCGGCGAGTGCCGCATCGGCGGCCGCATCATGGAACTCAGCGCGGACGGCGGGCCGCCGCGCATCATCCTCGATAACGTGCCGATGCCCAATGCCTTCGAGGTCGGACCGGACGGCAAGCTGTATTTCCCGGTGATGGGGACCAACGAAATCTGGCGGGTGGATCTCGCCGGCGGCGAACCGGAAGTCGTGGCGAAGGATCTCGGCGTGCCGGACTCGGTGAAGTTCGACAGCCGGGGATTTATCGTCTCCACCCAGGTCGCCAGCGGCCAGGTGCTGCGCATCGATCCCGCAACCGGCGAGAAAACCGTGCTCGCGCAACTGGCGCCGGGACTGGACAACTGCACCTTCGTCGGCGACCGCCTGTTCGTCTCCAGCATCACCGGCGAGGTGGTGGAAATCACTGCGAGTGGTGAGGTTCGAGCGCTGGTCGACAAGGGCCTGCAGTGGCCGCTGGACGTCGGGGTCGCCGCCGACGGCAGCCTGTTCGTGGTCGACGGCGGGTTTACCTACACCCTGCAGCCGGGCGGTGAGCTGCAACTGGTCGGCATGCTGTTTTCCCCCGGTTTCCCCGGTTACTGCCGCGGGGTGGCCAGCAGCGGACCGGGCGAGTGGATCGTCACCACCGCCAATGGCGAGGTCAGCCGCTTCAATGTCGTGAACCAGCAAAGCAGCGTGATCGCCAGCGGCTTCGACCAACTGATGGGCGTCGCCCTGGCGGATGCGGGGATCGTCACCGCGGAATACGGCCGCGGCCGCTTGCTGGGCATCGACGCCAGTGGCGAGGTCAGCGTACTGGCCACCGACCTGGCCGCACCCAAGGGTGTCGCAGTCGCCGCCGACGGCGCTTGCTACGTGGCGGAATCCGCCGCCGGCAAGGTCAGCCGGGTGAGCGGCGGTGTTGCGGAAACCCTGCTCGACGGCCTGCAGCAGCCCGAGGGCATCGCCCTGCACCAGGGCAAGCTGTTCGTGCTCGATATCGGCGCCAAGACCCTGGTCGAGTGCGACCTGCTGGACGGCGACCGCCGGGTCATCGCCTCCGGCCTGCCGGTGGGCGCGCCCGCTGGCGCGGAAATCAAGCTGCTTGGCGGCGTCGGTGACATGTGCGGCCCGATGGGCAACTTTACCGGTATCGATGTGGCCGCCGACGGCACGCTGTATATCTGTGGCGACGCCGAGGGCAGCGTGATTGCCCTGCGGCACAGCGGAGCCTGAGGCGGGTCCCGCGGAGCGCAACATGTTTGACCAGCAGCAACAGGCCGACGCCGAACAAAAACCCTGGGTGACCGGTGAAACCTACGGCCTGGAGATTCCCGCCGACGCGGCGGCGCTGCTGGCCGGCGGCGCGGAATTCCTGACCCGCGCCTTCCGGGCTTCCGGCGCGCTGGCGGCGGATAACAGCGTCAGCCGGGTTGTCGAGGCTGAGGAATTCTTCGGCGGCGGCACCGGTAAAAAACTGCTGTTGACGGTGGCCTACGCCACAGCGCAGCCGGACTTGCCCGAGCGCCTGTTCATCAAGTTTTCCCGCAACTACGATAACGAACTGTGGGACCGCGGCCGCTTCATGATGGTGTCTGAGGTGCGGGTGGCGGTGCTCTCCCGCGCACCGAACTTTCCCGTTGCCGTACCCCTGTGCCTGTTTGCGGATGTCGAGCCGGCTTCGGCGACCGGGCTGATTATCACCGAGTGCATTCAATATGGCGTCGGCGCCGTGGAGCCGCTGCACCCGAAGTGCATGGACTACACGATAGCGGACCAGCCAGAGCACTACCGGGCCATCCTGAAAGGCCTGGCCAGGCTATCCGGCGCGCACCGCGGCGGCAGGCTGTCGCCGGAGTTCGACCGGCAGTTCCCCTACGATGGCAAGCGGGCCGCGGCGATGTTCGCCATCCCGGTGCCCGAGGAAAAACTGCTGCAGTGGGCGAACCGCATGTTCGACTTCATCGCGCGCTATCCGCGGCTGTTTCCTGGCAATGTGCGGGAGCCGGGCCTGCGCGAGCAGTTCCTCGCCGATATTCCCGACGTGGTGGCGGCACAGGAACGGATCCGGGACGTAATGTTCGGTAACCCGGACATGGTCGCCTTCGCCCACTGGAACGCCAATATCGACAACTGCTGGTTCTGGCGCGATGCGCAGGGCGAGTTGCACAGTGGGTTCATGGACTGGGCGAATGCGGGACCGATGAGCGTGGCCCAGTCGGTGAGCGGGGTCATCAGCGGTGCCGAACCGGCAATCTGGAACGACCACCTGGATGAACTGCTGGGCGTATTTATCGAGGAATACGCGGCCCAGGGTGGGCCGCGCATCAGCCTGGAGGAACTGCGCCTGCACTGCCTGCTGATCGTGGTGGTGTCCGGCGTGGCCTATTCGATGGGTGCGCCGGTGGCGATCGCGCGGGAAATCGACGATATCGACGCGCTGGCCAGTTACCGCGATGCCGCATTTGCCGAACACGAAAACGCCCGTATCCAGTTGCACATGATGACCAAAACGCTCAATGTCTGGCAGACCCGCAAGCTGGGCGACCTGGTGCGCCGGCTTTAATATCCAAAGGTACATCGCGACAACACAGCAATAAGAAATCAGGAGGCAGCGATGGGCAAAAAAGTAGTGATCGATCCGGACGCGGCGCGCCTGGGCGCCAGTTACCCGCCACCTCACGACGAACCCTGTGCGGGCCGCAAGACCTGGCCCCTCACCCGCCAGTTGGGCGTCACCCAGTTCGGTATCAACCGTGTCGAGTTGCCCCCGGGCACCTGGTCGACCCAGCGCCACTGGCACAAGACCAACGACGAGGCGGTGATCGTGCTCTCCGGCGAACTGGTGCTGGTCACCGACGATGGCGAGGAGGTCCTGCGCGCCGGCGATTGCGTGGGCTTCACCGCCGGCGACCCCAATCCCCACCACCTGCAGAACCGCAGCGACGAGGTCGCCGTGTTTTTCGACATCGGCGGGCGCGACCTGTGGGACGTGTCGACCTTTACCGATATCGGCATCGAGGCCAAACCGCGGGTCGAAATAAAGTTCCGCGAGATCGAAGACTAGTGGCGCTGACGCTCTACTATTTCCCCACGCCCAATGGCCGCAAGGTCAGCATCGCACTGGAGGAGATGGGGCTGGATTACCGGCTGCAGGTGCTCAATATTTTCGAGCGGGAAGCGCAGTCTCCGGAGTACCTGGCAATCTGCCCGAACGGGCGCATCCCGGCCATCGTGGACGAACAGCCCGGTGCCGAGCCGGTCATGGTGTTCGAGTCCGGCGCCATCCTGCAGTATCTCGGGCGCAAAAGCGGCGCCTTTTATCCCGTGGAATCCGCTGCCAGGCAGGCGGCGGTGGACAGCTGGGTGTTCTGGCAGATGGCCGGCCTGGGACCGATGGCGGGGCAGATCACCTGGTTCAGGCGCGCGGCGGAAAAGCCCGGCCGCGACCCGCAGGAAACCTCGCTGACCATCTACCGATTCACCAAGGAAGTGAAGCGCCTGTACGCCGTGCTGGAAAACCAGCTCGCCGGGCGCGACTACATCTGCGACGACTACAGCATCGCCGACATGGCCTGCTGGACCTGGGTCGACCAGTACGGTCACTACGTCGACGGGCTGCAGCACTACCCGAATATCCGTGCCTGGCACCAGCGCATCGCCGAGCGCCCGGCGGTGCGGCGCGCCATGGCCCTGGGGCTCGAAGAAGTGCAGGGCATGACTGTCAGCTTCAACTAGCCGGGGGGCTGCCCATGCCTGCTTGAGCTGTTTCCGGGCAATCCGTGCGGCATGGGTTGACGGCGGAGTGGTCGAAGCACCCGCCACGGCATTGTGGCCATAACCGGGAAAAAAGCCTGCTTTTTGTCTTTCCACTGGAACCGCGGTGGAAACCGCGTGGTATAAAAGCCGCCTGATGTTCAGGCTGCTTGAGGTGCCAATGGGAAACAGAAGTATCGTGTTCAGTATTGTCCTGGTCGCGTGCGCGGGCCTGGCGGGATTCCTGTACCGGGAGGTGCAGGGCCTGCAGCATGTCGCGGCGGCGCACTGGGTGGCGGTAAGCGCCTACCTCATCGGCGTACCCCTGGCCAAGCTGGTGGTGTTTTCGCCGGGCCTGGTGGTCGGCTTTCTCTGTAACCGCCTGCACCTTGTGTTGGTATTCCTGCTCGGCTGCCTGGCCTACTTTCCCTTCCAGTACTTCTCCGGCGCCAGCCTGAGCGCCCCGGCACTTACCCTGGCGGGCCAGTCCCTCGCCTACGCGGTTGCCATCGCGGTGGCCTACCTTGCCGGTTCCCGGCTGTCCCGGGGCTGACGTTGTTACAGCGCTCCTTTTTACTTTCCTGCAGGCAATAAAAACGGCGGGCAAGTAGGACACTTGCCCGCCGTCACGATTGTGTGCCGCCGGTCACCCGGCGGCTGTAACGCGGTACCCGCTCAGCGGCTGCCGGTGGCGTTGCTCATGGACTGCATGACCTGGTCAAGATTGAACGAGGAGGGTTTCTGCCGTGGCGGGAACTTCTCGAAGGTCTTGATCATCTGGCCAGCGTAAACCTGGGCCGGCACGCCTGCCCACTGCACCTGGTGCTCCATCCACTCGTAGTAGCTGTTGGAATTGTGTTCCGCGCGCTCGAAGGGGTCCATGCGCAGGTCGAAGATCAGCGGTACGCGCAGGTTGACGAAGGGTTCCATCCACACCCGGAAGCCCTCGGCGGTCTGTTCCTTGAAGACCAGCTTCCAGCGGTCGTAGCGCATGGCGACCAGGTCGGCGTCGTCGCTCCAGTAGTAGAACTCCTTGCGCGGCCAGGGCTGGTCGGTGCTGCCGGTCAGGTTGGGCAGCAGGTTGTAGCCATCGAGGTGGACCTTGTAGGTCTTGCCGCCGGACTTGAAGCCTTTCAGCAGCTTTTCCTTCACCTCGGGTTCGCCGACAGCGGCCATCAGGGTGGGTACCCAGTCGTTGTGCGCGGCGATGTCGTTGGAGATGGAGTCGGCCTTGATCTTGCCGGGCCAGCGGATAAAGAAAGGCACCCGGTAACCGCCTTCCCAGTTGGTGTTCTTCTCGCCGCGGAAGGGGGTGATGCCGCCGTCGGGCCACATGTTGAAGTGGGGGCCGTTGTCGGTGGAGTAGATCACGATGGTGTTATCGGCGATACCCAGGTTGTCGATCTTGTCGAGCAGTTTGCCGACGTCCGCATCGTGCTGCAGCATGCCGTCCGCGTAGAAGTTCAGGCCGGACTTGCCCGCCCACTCCGGCGGTACGTGGGTGACATAGTGCATGCGGGTGCTGTTGAACCAGAGGAAGAAGGGCTTGTCGGCCTTCACCTGGCGGTCCATCCAGTCGATGGCGGCGGTCAGGAACTCTTCGTCGACGGTTTCCATGCGCTTGATGTTGAGCGGGCCGGTGTCCTGGATACGGCCATCCTCGTAGCTGTGAATGACGCCGCGGGGGCCGAATTTCTTGCGGAATTCCGGGTCCTTCGGATAGTTCGGGTTCTCCGGTGCCTCTTCCGCGTTGAGGTGGTAGAGGTTGCCGAAGAACTCGTCGAAGCCGTGGGCGGTGGGCAGGAATTCGTCGCGGTCGCCGAGGTGGTTCTTGCCGAACTGGCCGCTGATATAGCCCTGCGACTTGAGCAGTTCCGCCAGGGTCGGGTCTTCCGGGCGAATACCGAGGTCGGCGCCCGGCAGGCCCACCTTGGTCAGGCCGGTGCGCACCGGCATCTGGCCGGTGATGAACGCGGCGCGGCCGGCGGTGCAGGACTGCTCGGCGTAGTAGTCAGTGAAGCGCATGCCCTCTTTCGCGATGCGGTCGATGTTGGGGGTCTGGAAGCCCATCATGCCGCCGCTGTTGACCGACAGGTTCCAGTAGCCAACGTCGTCGCCGAAGATCACGACGATGTTGGGCTTGTCCTGGGCCTGTACCGCCACAGTGGCAAGCGACAGGAGTACTGAGCTTAAAAGTAGTTGGAGTTGTCGTAGTGAGCGCATTGCCCGGTTCCTCTTTAATCACGGGGAGAGAGCGAACCCCGCGGCCACCGGCTTGCGGGAGCGGGGGGTGGGGTTCGCTGGGTCTCAGTGTAGTTCAGAATCCGGAACCGGGCCGTTGGCTGGGGCGCTTATTTCCGGTGCGGCAGGCACATTGTCCTGTTATGTGCCTGTGATTGAATGATATCTGGATATACGGATATCATAATATATCTGCTTGCCATTCACGCCCCGGTGAAACCACCGAACCCGGAGAACACAACGTGCTCACACCGGTACAGTTGCTCAAGTGCCTCGCCGATGAAACGCGCCTGCACGCCACCCTGTTGATTTTCCAGCAGGGCGAGTTGTGCGTGTGTGAACTGGTGGCGGCCCTGGGCGAGGGCCAGTCGAAGATTTCCCGGCACCTCGCGCAACTGCGCAACTGCGGCGTGCTCGCCGATACCCGGCGGGGGCAGTGGGTGTTTTACAGCATCGCCCGCGACGTGCCCGACTGGGCGCTGGCAATTCTGCGTACTGCCGGCGAGGCGAGCGTCGGGGAACTCGCGGTATACCGCGACAACCTCGACCGGATGGCGGGCCGCCCCGCCTGTTGCTAGCAAACGCAGGAACGGAACCGATATGACCAGTATTCTTTATATCTGCACCCACAACCGCTGCCGCAGTATTCTCAGCGAGGCGTTGACCAATCACCTTGCAGGAGGCCGCCTGCGCGCCTTCAGCGCGGGGAGCCAGCCCGCGGGTGAGGTGCACCCGCTGACCCTCAAATTCCTCGCCGAGCGGGGAATAGCCACCGCAGGGCTGGCCAGCCAGTCCTGGGATGATTTCGAGGCGGAGCAACCGGATATCGTGGTCACGGTCTGCGACAGCGCGGCGAACGAAACCTGCCCGGTGTGGTTCGGCACTACGGCGGTCGCCCACTGGGGACTGCCCGACCCGTCGAAGCTCGAGGGAGACGAGGCAACTGTCCGCCAGGCCTTCAATGCGGTGATGGACACCATCGAACAACGGGTCGGCAGCATGCTGGCAGTGAATTGGGAAAGCCTGTCGCGCGATGAGCGCCAACGGCAACTGGATCGACTGACGGAGGAGTGAGCAGGTGGGAATTTTCGAACGCTACCTGAGCGTATGGGTGGGCCTGTGTATCCTCGCCGGGGTGTTGCTGGGCAACCTCATGCCGGGCCTGTTTCACTGGTTCGCGGCACTGGAAGTCGCCCATGTGAACATCCCCGTCGCGCTGTTCATCTGGGTGATGATCTACCCGATGATGGTGCAGGTGGATTTTTCCTCCATCCGCGATATCGGTAAAAAGCCCCGGGGGTTGCTGCTGACGCTGGTGATCAACTGGCTGGTGAAGCCCTTTACCATGGCGGCGCTGGGCTGGCTGTTCTTCCGGGTGATCTTCGCCGACCTCGTCGACCCGCAGACCGCCACCGAGTATATCGCCGGCATGATCCTGCTGGGGGTGGCGCCCTGCACCGCGATGGTCTTTGTCTGGAGCCACCTCACCCGCGGCGACGCCAATTACACCCTGGTGCAGGTGTCGGTGAACGACCTGATCATGATCTTCGCCTTCGCGCCGCTAGCCGCCTTCCTGCTCGGCGTCAGCGATGTCACTGTGCCCTGGGATACCCTGCTGTTATCGGTGGTGCTGTACGTGGTGATTCCGCTGGTCGCCGGGGTGCTGACCCGGCGGCAACTCGATTCGCAGCAGGACCATTCCCGGCTCGAGCATTTCCTGAAAGTGCTGAAGCCGATCTCGATCAGCGGGCTGCTGGCGACAGTGGTGCTGCTGTTCGGCTTCCAGGCCCAGACCATCCTCGCCCACCCGGCGGCCATCGGCCTGATCGCCGTTCCCCTGCTGATCCAGACCTACGGTATTTTCGCCATCGCCTACGCCGCGGCGAAGGCGATGAAGCTGCCGCACAACATTGCCGCGCCCGCCTGCATGATCGGCACGTCCAACTTTTTTGAACTGGCGGTCGCCGTGGCCATTTCCCTGTTCGGCCTGCAATCCGGGGCCGCGCTGGCGACGGTGGTGGGCGTGCTGGTCGAGGTGCCGGTGATGCTGTCGCTGGTCGCCTTCGCCAACCGCACGCGGCACTGGTTCGAACCCCGGGAGTAATTCATGTCGCTGGAATCCATGCCCAACATCGATCGGGAGTGCCTGCAGGGTATCGACCCCGAGCGCCTGCTGACCCGCGGTTGCAATAACTACCTGGTCGACCGCCATTCCGAGCGCAAGGAGAGCGTCGGGGCCTTCCGCAAGCGGATCGACGAGCGGGCGCTTTAGCCGGGACCCTGAACCAGGGTTGCCTCAGGCAACCGTGCCGCTGTCGCGCAGCGCTGCGATCTGTGCCGGTTCCAGCTCCAGCAGTTCCCGGAGTACGTCATCCGTGTGCTGGCCCAGCACCGGCGGCGCCGCCGGCACCGGCTGTGCTGCGTCGGTGTACTTGATGGCGCGGTTGACGATGGGAATGGTGCCCAGGGTCTGGTGCTCGGTTTCCACCACCATCTGCCGCTCGACTGCCTGTGGTTGCCGCAGGGCATCGGTGATACCGAGGATCGGTGCGTTGGGTACCTGGTATTCGCTGAACAGTTCCACCAGCTCGTCTACGCTGTGCTGTTGCGTGAATGCGGCGATGATGGCGTTGACTTCCTCGCGCGCGTCGCGGCGCTTCTCGATCATGTCGTAGCGCGGGTCGTCGATCAGTTCCGGGCGCTGGATGGCGTTGCAGATGCGCGCCCAAAAGCTGTTGGTCAGGCAGGCGACGATGATCGAGCCATCGCTGGCGGGGAAGGCGCCGTAGGGCACCAGGTTGGGGTGCTGGGTGCCCTGGGGCTGCGGGTCCTCGCCGGTAAAGAAGGCCAGTTGCGCCAGGTAGCCGAGCATGCCGAGCATGCCGTCGAGCAGGCTGACATCGATATGCCGCCCGCGGCCGGTGGCGTGGCGCTCGTGCAGGGCGGCGAGGATGCCGATGGGGCCGTTGATGCCGCCGATCAGGTCGCCCAGGGGAATGCCGAGCTTGGTGGGCGCGGCGCCCGGCTCGCCGTTGACGCTGAGCGCGCCGGACAGCGCCTGCAGCACGATGTCGAAGGAGGGCTTTTCACGCATCGGGCCGGTGGCACCGAAGCCGGAGATGGAACAGTAGATCAGCCCCGGGTGGATGGCCGACAGGGTCTCGTAACCCAGGCCGAGCCGGTCCATCACGCCGGGCCGGTAGTTTTCAACCAGGATGTCGCACTTCGCGGCGAGGTCCTTGACCAGTTGCACGCCCTCGTCAGTCTTCAGGTCGACGACGATACTCTTCTTGCCGCGGTTGATGGCCAGGTAATAGTGGCTTTCGCCCTCGCGAAAGGGCGGGAAGGTGCGGGTCTCGTCGCCGCTGCCGGGGGGTTCGACCTTGATCACTTCCGCGCCGAGATCGGCCAGCGCCAGTGACGCGGAAGGACCCGCCAGCACGCGGGTGAGGTCGAGAACGCGGACACCGGCCAGCGGCCCCGCCCAGTTTGCCTGTTCAGTCATACAACCTGCCGGTCGGAAAATTGTTATTTGGCGCTCGTGCGGCGCTTGTCTGTTACCTGGTGCCAGGCAACTCGGGTGAGTGCCGCGATACCGCTGCGACACTCACCGGAGTTACCTGCAGGGCGGCATGGCCACGCCTGCAGGAACCGGGGCTGGCTTCCGTGCTGGAAGCCAGCCCATGCTATCAGCCCTTGGAGGGCAGTTGCACGATAGCGGAGCCGGTGGCGGACAGTTCGCCGCGGTGGGTTTCCGCGCGCTGGCTGATTTCCACGTAGTGCTTGCCGTCCTCGACGAACTTGCGGCTCACCTGGCCGTCGATGAAGATCACGTCGCCGTCCGGGTTGTGGCGGCGGATCTGGCTCTTGTGCTTGTGCAGGAAGCCGTCGTCGCCCATCCAGTTGGTGCAGTGGTGGGTCAGCCAGGAAGTACGCTCCGGGCCGTAATCGTAGGCGCCGGGGGTGCCCACTTCTTTTGCGAAGTCGTCATCCCAGTGCACGCGCTCGGGGCAGTCGGGGATGTTGAAGCGGTTCTTGATCGCCAGGCCCGGGTGCGCCTGTTGCATTTTCCACGCCAGCTTGTTGGAGCGGATGTAGAGGCCGCCCCAGCCCTGGGCGTAGCAGATGAAGCCGGTGACGGTCATCGGGCCTTTCATCATGCGCGGCAGTTCCTCGCCCTCGGTGACGTCTTCCCAGTAGCGGGTGTTGGCACCGCGGATTTCCTCGTTGGCGTAGAGCTTGCCCCACTCGGCCAGTTGCTCGTCGGAGAGCTGCTCGACCTTGCCCTTCACGCTGTCGTACTTGGTGCCGCGCTCACGGGCTTCGTCGCGGTCGGTACGGAATACCCAGCTGTCCGCTTCGGTGACCTTGTCGCCGTGCTGGTTGTAGAAGTCGACGTGGTAGATCTGCTGGAAGGAGCGGCCGGCGAAGCGGGTCTGGTGCTCGATCAGGTCTTTCAGGTAGGCCTCGGTGCGGATCTCGTCGTTGCGCAGGACCGGCTTGTGCCAGGTCCAGTCGGCGCCGGCCCACATGGCGTGCACGCCGGACAGGCCGCCGCAGTAGCCGGAGATGATGCGGCTGGTGGTGAACATGAAGCTGGGCAGGGCCACGACGTCGCCGTACTTGGTGCCCTTGGCGTACTCGGGGTCGCACCACAGCGGGTTGTCGTCACCGATGCCGTGGGCGTAGTGGCGGATCGCGTCGCGGGTCGCCTCGTAGTTCCAGGGCTCGATGGTGTTCTCGATCTTGACGCCGATGCGCGAGCGCAGGTCGTCGAGACCTTCCTCGGTAATTTTCGGGAATTTATTGACTGCAGTCATGGGTTTACTCTCCTTTGGGGGAAATCAGTTGGTGGCCGCTGCAAGCGCTTTCGCGGCTTCGCGGTCGCGCAGGACCTTGCGGTGAACCTTGCCGGCAGGTGTCTTCGGCAGTTCATCCACAAATTCGACAATTCGCGGGAACTCGTGCTGGGCCAGGCGGCTGCGCGTGAATTCCTGCAGTTCTTTCACCAGCTCGTCACTGCAGGGCGACTTGCTGACAACGAAGGCTTTTACTACCTGCCCGCGGGTCTCGTCGGGCACGCCGATCACCGCGACTTCGTCCACGGCGTCGTGCTTGAGCATGGTGTTCTCGATCTCCACCGCGCTCATGGTCCAGCCGGCGGAGATGATTACGTCGTCGGCGCGGCCGCAGTGGTAGAGGTAGCCGTCCGCATCGCGGCGGGCGAGATCCTTGGTGGTCTCCCAGTGATCGCGCTTCCACAGCATCAGCTCGCCCACTTCGTCGGCGTCGGTTTCCGTGCCGTCGGCGCGCTGCACCTGCAACTTGAGGCCGGGAATCGGCTTGCCCAGTGAGCCGGGCTTCACTTCGTAGTCCTCGGCGCCGGGGAAGTTCACCAGCACCACGCCGATCTCGGTGGTGCCGTACATGCTGCAGGCGGGGACGTGGAAGGTCTCGTCGATGAACTCCAGGGTCGCCGGGTCGCAGGGTTCGCCGGTGAAGGACAGCTTCTTGATGCTGAAGATGAAGTCACCGCCCTTGCCGGAGTTTTTCATCATCCGGTAGTGGGTGGCGGCGGCGGACATGTTGGTGATCTTGTAGTCCTGCAGCGCCTTCATCAGGCGCACCGCATCGAACTTGCCGGCGAAGGTGCCGGTGGTGACGCCCATGCCCAGCGGCGCCAGGGTGCCGTGCCACAGGCCGTGGCCCCAGGCCGGGGAGGACGGGCAGAAGTACTCGTCTCCGGGACGGATGCCGGTGCCGTAGAGCGCGGCGAACATCAGGGTGACCAGCGACTTGTGGGTGTGCTTGACCGCGGCGGGTAGTTCCCGGGTGGTGCCGGAAGTGTACTGGAACACCGCGAGGTCGCCGGCTTTGGTGTTGGTCTCGAAGCTGGTGGGGTACTTGCTGATGGTCTCGAGCAGCTCGTCGTTGGCGATGACCACGTTCAGCCCTTCCACCTGGTGGGCGATCTCCGCTTTCTCGTCGTTGGTGACCAGCAGGCTGGGCTTGCAGTCGTCCACCCGCAGGCGCAGGCCGTCGAGGCCGAACAGGGTGAACAGCGGCACCGAGATCGCGCCGGTCATCATGGCGCCGAACAGGCTGGTGTAGAAGGGCAGCGAGGGCTCCAGCATGAAGGCGATGCGGTCGCCGGGCTCGATGCCCTGTTCCACCAGCCAGTGGGCGAACTGGGCGGAGCGCGCGGCGATCTCGTCGAAGCTGAGGATTTCGTCGCTGCCGTCGTCGTGGGCGATGCGCACCGCGGTGCGGCCAGAGCCGTCGGCGTGGCGGGTGATGCACTCGTGGGCGATGTTCAGGTGCTCGCGGTCGCCGTCGAAGAGTTCCCACAGGGCCGTTGAATTGGCGTGTGCCTGGGCGTCGGCGAACGAGGTGTAGTCAGTCAGTTTGGCCATCTGGGTAAGCGTATTCCCTGGTGTGTTGAGCGCGACAGCCGGCTGTCGCCAGAGGTGGAACGGAACAATGCCACATGCAGAGGTTGTTGTAAATATAGAATTGTATTCAATATATTGAATATGTTAGGATCGCGTATCGCCGCCGGGAGGGCGCGCCGTATGCGCGAACCCTTACCCGGCGGGCCTCCGGAACCGGTCGTGGCGAGCGTTTCCGGCGGATAAACTCCACTGGGAAGCGGGCAACCAATGAGCGAAAAAACCGAAGCGGGCAGCCTGGCCGAGAACATCAAGCAGAGCAAGGCGCCGGCCATTTCCCGCGCCGCCGCCATCCTGCGCCTGCTGGGCAAGCACGAATCCCCACTGGGCCTGCAGCCCATTGCGAAGGAACTCGGGCTGGTGCCCAGCACCTGCCTCTATGCCCTGCGCGCCCTGGTGGCGGAAGAGCTGGTGGCCTTCGACCCGGACACCAAGCGCTACTCGCTGGACGCCGGGGTGCTGACCCTGGCGCGCCAGTGGCTGCAGCGCGACCAGTTCACCGACCTCGCCCAGCCGGTGCTCGACCGCCTGAGCCGCGAGCACGAGGTGACCATGCTGGCGGTGAAATGCGTGGGCACGGAACACATCGTGGTGGTGGGGGTTTCCCGCGCCGGCAACAGCCTGCAGGTGAGCGCCCAGGTGGGTGGCCGCTTCCCGGCGCTGATCAGCGCCACCGGCCGTTGCGTGGCGGCCTACCGCAATTATTCCGGGGAAGACCTGCTGCGGCGCTTCGGCGAATTGCGCTGGGAAAACCCGCCGGACTTCGATGACTGGTACCGCGAGGTCCGGGAAACCCGCGCCCAGGGCTACGCCGTGGATGCCGGCAACTATATTTCCGGCGTGACCGTGGTGGCCGCTCCGGTCTGGCTGTCGCCCGGCAAGTTCACCCACGCGCTGGTCGCCCTGGGCCTGGGCAGCGCGGTGCAGCGGCGCGGCCTGGAGGGCTTGTCGGAGGCGCTGGTCAGTGCCGGGGAAGGCCTGTCCCAGCGCTTTGCCGGTTGAGGTGACGCGGCCGCCTAACCCGGCGACAGCGGCGCCCCCACCCCGGCAATATCGAGGTGCTGCCGCACTGCGCCAGGCAGGTCGGCCAGCAATTCCAGCGCAGCTGGGACGGATGCGCTGCGAATGACCGGCGTGTGCGCGCCCGCGATCACGTCGATGTCCAGTGCGCCAAGGCGGCCTACCTCGGCGGCAAAGCGCAGCGAGTCCACCAGCGAAATCCACGGGCACAGGGAATTCTGGTGGTAGACCGCCATGCCCCTGGCCCAGAACTCGTCCGTCATCTCATCCACATAATCCACCGGCTGCGGGGGCATGGGTGTGCAGAACGCGTCGGAGGCGTAGTAAACCCGCGTGGACTCGTCGAGCAGTCCGAGCGTGTAGGGGCTGTCGTACACCGGCGGCCTGGCCGCGAGGAAACGGCGCTCACCGAGGGTAAACGACTCTCCATCGTTGACCGTCTGCACCCGCTCCATCGGCAGGCCGAAGGCCGTCACACTGCGCCAGGAGGACGCCTTGTTGACGATCACCCGGGCGTTGGGGCAGTGGTCCAGCGCCTCCAGCAGATTGCCGGTATGGTCGCAGTCGTCGTGGGTGACAAAAATCCAGCGGATGTCCGCCGAGTCCACCAGCGAACAGACGTCCCGCCACCAGCTTTCGCGGTGGAGGACCATCCCGGTATCGACCAGAATTGGCTCGCTGCCGCGTATCAGCATGGCATTGAGGTTGGTGGACATGGTCGGGGTGTTGTAAATGCCGCGCAGGACGAAGGTATCCGCGGCGATTTCGAGGGGCGGCTGGCTCAGCGGGGAGGCGCCTGGTTCGACTGGCGTATACAGACTCATGCGCGGTGCTCCGGGTGTGGCTTTGGGTAAAGCCGAGCCATGCCTGTGGCGCGTTCAGTTGCAGGCAGGGGCGCGGTTACCGGAAATAATACTCCGGGGCCTTCCAGAGTGATCGACAGGAAACGACACCTTTTGAACACCCGCGCGTATTGGTCGGTGGCGAAAAGGACCTTTCCCACGCATGGACGCAAGCCATTGAAAATGAGAAATTAGTGGCCGAACTGTCCCAGGGAGGGGGCTATGCGCGTCATCAAAACCATGCGCTCGAACGACCGCGGCGCCCGCCGCTACCAGCGCCGCTATGGCGAGCGACTCTGCGCAGTTCGCTACAGGCAGTCGTCCTGTGGCGCCAAAACCCTCACTACCATGAGATCATTTTCGACGAACGCGATCGCGTGCCGCCCGGCGTAAATCACAACGCCCTCCATGCGTATCAGCGCGTCGAAGTGGTAGCGCTGAGAATTGCCTATGAAGAAACCGAACTGCGTAGCCTGGTCAAACGCGAGGGGGCGCGTTGGAGTGGCCGGGGAAAAGCGTGGGTGATGAGGCGGGAGACGGCAGTGAGCCTGGGCCTGGGTCACAGGGTCGTGGAGGGGTTGGTGGATACGTGTGTAGATGTAGATACTAATATTGTCTTTGGGGGTTGTAGGTATGGAGACAAATAGCCAGATGTGGATGCTTTTGGATAACTGTAGACACAGTGTGTACATGTGCACATGCTCTTTACTTAACTGTTATGTGCCTGAACGCTCCGGCTCGAAAAATCTATGAAATATATTTTCAAGGCCAGTAATGTGAAGTCTCCAGGCTCATACAGGAACGTCAAATGACTCAGATTATTAGCCACACCCGTTGTAAGAAATGTAAAACCATTGCCAATGTCGCTGAAATGCAGAGGCGCCCTGAGGTAGGGTATGAGTGCCTCGATCTCAATGCATGCAAAGCAAGGCAGCGCCTGCATGGTAAAGGTGCCAAGTAAAGCACATAACAAGGGAGGGCAGCAGGGACGTGCAAACAGCGCGCGCCCCTGCCGTCGGCGGTTCATTATTACTCGTAGCAATATTTCTCAGCGTCGGCGCTGGTAGCCCTCTGCCAGTTGTAATACTCATTGTTGCGGTATGGTGCGGCACCATCTCAGGCGTATACTTTTTGAAGCTTAGGCGTGTAGGGGTAAGGCAGTTCAATGTGTAAGTGTCGGGCACTTAACAAGGGCAGGCAGTGCGCCCCTTCGGGGCCGGACGTCAAAACCGCTGCGCGGTTTCGCCGCCGCTGCTTCCGGCGTTAGGCCTCATGAAGAACATCATCGCAATCATGCAGTAAGGAGCCACGATGACTACGCCACCTGCATCTCAGGCGAAGGGTTTCTTGTTGTTCCGGCATGCAATTATCATTGTGCTCGCCGGGCTGTTGATCTTCTACCACAGCCTCACGCTCTACGAGATGTATCTAGGCAATGGCAACAGTGCACATACTCTCTTCGACCATGTGCAGTCAGTCTTCCGTGTGTTCATCACCATTAATTTGCTGCTCGTTGTCTTGGGAGTGCGCTGGGCATTGTGGGGGATGTGGTTCAGTATCAGCGCGCTTGTCGCAACTCATTATTGGGCGCATTTCGGCAATTTGCCCGTCGATTTCACTGAAGGCAGGCACCCGCTCTCCTATCTGAAGGGCTTCATATTTCCAACAATCATTACCTTGTCGTTCCACTCCTCGGATTAAAGGGGTCAGAGCCCTTTTTGGCTATATTTGATGAGCACTTCCGCGCTACTGGTTATGGTTAGAAGAGGCCAGCAAGCAAAGTGGCAACCTGCCACCCTCCAGATTGATCCGGGCACTGTTGCCCGTGCCTATCGACCAGAAGTCACCCCACCATCAATACGCAAAGTCGTGCCCGTCGTATAGGCCGATAGCGGGCTCGCCAGGAATGCGACTGCCGCGGCGATCTCCGCTGGACGCCCAAGGCGCGGAACCGGTTGGGGAGAAAACTCGGAGGTATAAATCCGCTCGTTCTCGGCCAGCTCGTTGGTCCAGCCATGCTGCTTGCGGAGGGTTTCAATCCAGCGTAACGATTGGGGCGTCAGGATGGTGCCCGGGGCAACACCGTTGACGGTAATGCCGTAAGGCGCCAGCGACTTTGAGAGGTTGCCGGTGTAGTGATCGACAGCGGCCTTGGCTGCGCCGTAGTCGTGGAGGAGTCCCCTGTACAGGCTGCCGCTGATTGACGATATATTGATAATGCGCCCCCAGTGCCGTTCCCTCATTCCCGGCGCCAGTTTTTGGGCCATCCGCATTATTGAAACAACATTCAGGTTGAAGCTCTTCAGCCATTCACCGGGGGTGACATCCTCCCATTGCGGATTATCGCTGCGTACGACGCCGCCTGCGGAATTCACCAGGATATCGATGCCTCCGAAGGCTTCCAGGGCACTATCCGCGACTGCATCGGCTTGCGTGTCGTCGGTCAAATCGCCACAGGCAACGGCGACTGCCGCGCCTGTCTCCCTGATCCGATTGGCAATGGCCTCAGTCTTGGAACGGTCACGACCATGAATAACGACGGCGACGCCTTCACCGGCCAGTGCCTCGGCGATGGCTGCGCCGAGTCCCGAGCTGCTTCCGGTGATTATTGCTCGCTTTCCCTTCAGTTGCAGATCCATACTATCCCCGTTGGTTTATTGCTATGTTTGCAGGTCAGTAAAATACATAGTGACTAAAGAGCGATACTGCACACTTTTTCTCGCCATCACTATCGCCGTTGGTTGTGCACTTGTAAATGCGGCTGAACCTGCGTCAAGGATTGAATATGGCGAAAACCAGAGGGCGGGCAGCCAAGTGACTAATCCGGGGGCGGCATGCTCGTCGGCAACAGTATCCCTGTCGTCGTGTGGCAACTAACGAGGTACGCTGCGTGGAAATACCACCGTTTTTCGCTGAATTACTGAGGTCGCCCGGGGTCGCAACGTTGAGCATGTTGTCGAGCGACGGATCCATCCAGTCGACGCTGGTATGGCCTGACTATGACGGGGAATTTATCCGGATCAATACCCTGGCAGGATCGCCGAAGGAGAAAAATATAAGGCGGGAGGGCAGGGCGACAATCCTGCTCTACGACCCGCAAGACAGCGATGTTTATATTACCCTGCGGTGTGAGCTGGACAGGATTACAAGGGATTCAGCCATCGACCACCTCGATATGCTCACCCGGAGAAATATGAATGTCGACAAGTGGTACGGTGTGGTCGAACCTGAAAATGCTGAACTGGAAGCGCGGCGCGTCGTTATTTATCTCCGCCCGGTGCGCCTGTACCACACCTGACAATTTCAGCGTCAATTTCCTCGAGGTGCCGGACGCAGACGTTCGACGGTAGTTTGTCTGTGAAGTTCGCCGCGCTGTTTTTTGCCCAGTTTTGATCTACGCTTTAGTGGCAATTGACGCTGTCAGTGAACAACGCAAACCCTCGGCGAGATTTTCAGGCAAATGAACAACGATACAGCCGGCGTTCGAGACGATTACTCGCCGGATAATCTCTGCGGTCAGATTGTCGAAGGCTGCGGCGCACAGGAGACGGGGACGCTAAGCGGATGACCCGCCTGGAACACTTCGAGACCGGCAATATATTCGATGAGCCGGACGTCGTTGAAGTCGGCGAGACCTTCATTGACCTTATCCGCGGGGCGGACGTGCGACTGGAGAAGATAATCTCCAGGGGGCATTGCACCCCGCCGGGCGAGTGGTATGACCAGGAGGAAAGCGAGTGGGTGATCGTGCTTAAAGGCGAGGCCCGGATCGGCTACCCGGATGGCGCCAGTGTGGAGCTGAAAGAAGGCGATTACCTGAATATTCCCGCACATACGCAACACCGCGTCGACTGGACAGCGACAAGCGGGCCGACCATCTGGCTCGCGGTTTTTTACCGCCCGGTTGCACCGGGTCTGGAGCCATCGGCCTGAACTGATGTACATTTCCAGACGGCCTCCCGGCCGGTAGCGAATCGCGCCAAGCCCTCGTGGCGGGCGCCAGTCTTCCGGCAAGGAATACCGGGCCATTGCGACGCCCAGGGGCCGGGCGCCGGCCGCAACCCTATGGACAGAACCCCTTATGAGTGGCACCCGCCTTCCCGAAAAGACCCGCGAACTGCACAACCACCACTTCGATTCCACCATCTGGAACGATTTTGCCTTTCGCGACGACGACATCGTCATCGCCACCTACGCCAAGTCCGGCACCACCTGGATGCAGCAGATCATCGCCCAGTTGCTGTTCAACGGCGCCGAGGGCCTGGAGGTGGCGGAGATGTCGCCCTGGCTGGACCTCCGGGTGCCGCCGAAGGCAGTGAAACTGCCGCAGGTGGAGGCCCAGACCCACCGCCGCTTCCTGAAAACCCACCTGCCGGTCGATGCGCTGGTGTTCTCCGAACAGGCGAAATACATCTATATCGGCCGCGATGGCCGGGATGTGCTGTGGAGCATGTACAACCACCACGCCAACGCGAATGCGGAGTGGTACGCAGCCCTCAACGATACCCCCGGCAGGGTCGGGCCGCCCATCGAGGCGCCGCCGGATTCCATTGTACAGTACTACCACGACTGGCTGGACCGGGACGGCTTTCCCTTCTGGCCTTTCTGGGAGAACGTGCGCAGCTGGTGGGCCATCCGCGGCCTGCCCAATGTGCTCCTGGTGCACTTCGCCAGCCTCAAGGCCGACATGCCGGGCGAGATCCGGCGTATAGCGGAGTTCATCGGCGTGCCGGTCGACGAAGCGCGCTGGCCTGTTATCCTTGAGCACTGCAGTTTCGACTACATGAAGGCCAACGCCACGAAAAGCGTGCCGCTGGGCGGCGCCTTCTGGGACGGTGGCGCGGAAACCTTCATCAACAAGGGTACCAACGGGCGCTGGCGCGAGGTGCTGTCGCCCGAGGAGGTCCGCGAGTACGAGCAGCGCGCCCTCGGGGAACTGGGGAGCGACTGCGCCCGCTGGCTGGCTACCGGCCAGGTCGACGAATGACATGAACAAGGGGAAGAGTTGTGATCTATAAAGGCAGCTGCCACTGCGGCGCAGTCCGGTTCGAGGTGGAGGCGCCAGCGGAAATCGAGGCGGACTACTGCAATTGTTCGATCTGCGCGAAGTCGGGCTTCCTGCACCTGATCGTTCCGCGCAGCCAGTTCACACTGCTGGCCGGGGCGGATTCGCTGGCCACCTACACCTTCAACACCGGGGTGGCGCAGCACACCTTCTGCAGGGTATGCGGCATCAAGCCGTTTTATACGCCGCGCTCCAATCCCGACGGGGTGGATATCAACGTACACTGCCTGGATACCCGGCCAGAGGCGGTGCATATCACGGAATTCGATGGCCAGAACTGGGAGCAGAACGCCCTTTCCCTGGCCCACAAGAGCCTGGAGAGCTGACATGCCAGGGGAAATCCTCGCAATCTATACCGCCAGGACCGGCGAGCAGCCGGTGCGCCAGGATGCCGTCGAGGTCGAGGCCAACCGGGGCGTGGTCGGCGACCGCTATTACGATGGCTCCGGCACGTTCTCGGAAAAACTCCAGGACAACCGCAAGAGCGAGATCACGTTTATCGCCGCCGAGGAAGTGGACGCCTTCAATGCGGCGACCGGCGAATCCCTGGGCTACGGGGAGCCGCGCCGCAACGTGGTGACCCGGGGTGTCGACCTCCAGAGCCTGATCGGCCGGGAGTTCGCCATCGGCTCCGCCCGCTTCCTGGGCATGGAGCGCTGCGAGCCCTGTGCGCACCTGGCGAGCACGGTCAATGCCAGGGTGTTGCCCCACCTGGTGCACACCGGCTTGCGCGCGGCCATTCTCGCCTCCGGCACCCTGAGCGCCGGGCAGGCCATCGAGTTGGCCTGAGGCGCCGCCTCTGCCGGAATCTGGAGATTTTCAACATTCGATGTCGTGCCTGCGTCGGCCAGGACGCTATAAGGCTATTAACTGTTTGTGCGCACGTTGCCGTGGTCGCGCCCGTCGGTCCGGTTTAAATTCATGTCCAAGGCAGGAAATTGATTTTATGAACTTCAAGATGCTCCCGATCGTTGCCCTCACCGCGCTGGCGCTGTCCGCCTGTAAAATAAAGGTGGTCGTGCCGGAGGGCGGGCAGGTGGTTTCCGCCTCCGGGACCTACACCTGCAGCGCAGGTAATACCTGTACGATCGAGGTCAACGACTTCCTTTTCGACGAGATATTTACCGCGCAACCGGCGCAGGATTACGTGTTCTCCCACTGGGCCGACGCCCAGGAGGGCGGCTTTTTCTGCGGCACCACCACCGGGACCTGCAAGCTGCGCTCGGCCCCCAGCGCCAATAACGCCTTCCTTAAGAAGCAGATCGAGGGTAACGCCAGCTATAACCTGCAGCCGGTGTTCGTGCCGGCGCCCTGCGACCTCAGCGGCGTCAACACCAACTCCAATACCAATGTCATGCGCAACAACGGTCTCTCCAGCAACGTTTTCAACAATCCCGACCAGCCCCTCAACCAGGTCGCGGTGCGCAATGCCAACTGCGGTGGCGGCGGCGATGCCTACGGGGCCTGTAACTCACCCGGCTCCTCCACCGGGGCGCGCATCTGGGCCTGTAGCGTGCTGCACGAACTGGTGGTGAACGATACCTCGGAGGTCGAACTGGACCGCGCGGTGGTGCTGGATATGATGCGACTTTATAACGGTGCCGAGGTGCTGGTCTCCGCCGGGGAAGTGAACGAGGTGGAAACCTGGGGGCACTCCCATCTTGTCGTCAAGGCGGGGGAGATCGGGCCGATCCACGCGCTGGAGACGAGCGAGGTGACGATCCAGGGCGGCGTGGTGCGCGACCTCGAGGCGATCGACAGCGCCGAACTGCGGGTAACCGGCGGCCGGGTGAATGAAATCACGGCCTTCGACCAGGGCAAGATCCTGGTCGAGGGCGGGGACCTGCGCATCATCGACGGCAACCAGAGCCCCTACGCGGGCTACCTGGAGGCCCAGGGCCTGGGCCAGATCACCTGGTCCGGCGGGCGCACCGTGCCGGGCGAAGTGGGCGACCGCACCAACGGCAACCTGATTCTGACCTTCGGCTCGGCGGAGATCGTCATCATCGGCACCAAGTTCACCTGGTCCAACGCCTCCGGCAGCATCGTCGACCAGCCGCTGGACTACGGCAAGTTGCCGGCCACGGTGGGCTGGCTGAGCGGCAAGCTGGCCAACGGCAGTCCGCTCCGGGATGTGTTCTGGGAGCAGAAGGCCGGCAGCCAGATCGTGCTGGCGGCGCCTATCCAGTGATTATCTGAATTGCGCGATGGTGGACGGGGGCCTGCCCGTCGATCAGCCCTTGAGTTTCGGCATCACCTTGTCGGCGAACAGCTTGGCCTGTTCGTAGACCAGTTCATAGGGCAGGCCGCCAAAGCTGAAATTGCACAGCATCTCGTAGTCGCCCACCATCGAGGCCCGTTCCAGGTGGTGCTCCACCAGTTCCTCGGGGGTGCCGATCATGTTGCCGCCAATGTAGTCGCGGTAGGCCTTGTCCGCGCCGCCCGCGGCTTCCGCCCGCTCGCCCATGTAGGCGTAGGTGGCATAGGAGGGCAGGCTCTTGAAGTGGTCGCTCATGAATTCGTAGTGGTTGGCCACGGTCTCGAACATGCGGGCGAAATACTTGTCGCAGTATTCGGTGACGCGCTTCTTGTCCTCGAAGCAGAGCATGAAGTCGGAGATGATGAACGGCGGGGCCGTCTTGTGGTGCTTTTCCTCGAAGGATGCGCGGTACTGGTTGATTTCCGGGATCGCCTTGCGCCAGTCGCCCTGGGAAAAACGCAGGGTTTTCAGCCCGTAGTCGGCGGCCACTTCCACCGAGGATGGGGACATCGACACCATGACGGTGCGGTCCTTGAAGCTCTTGAAGGGACGGGGGCGAACCTCGGTGCGGGGAATCTGGAACCACTTGCCGTCGGCCTCGACAATCCCGGTCTCGATGCCGTTGATCACGATCATGGCGGCCTCGTCGAAGACCTCGCGGGAGTCGCCGAGTTCGACATTGAAGGAGCGGAATTCACGCCGCGCGGCGCCGCGGCCCATGCCGGCTATCACCCGGCCGCCGCTGAGGATGTCCAGTTCGATGAACTGCTCCACCACGCGCAGCGGGTTGTTCCAGGGCAGGATGACCGCGGCGGTGATCAGTTCGATCTTCTCGGTTTTCGCGGCGACCCAGGCGAGCATCTGGAAGGGGTCGGGGCAGGCGGCGTAGTCGGTGAAATGGTGTTCCACAGGACCCACGAAATCGAATCCCATCGCCTCGGCTTCAACCGCGAACTGGGTCTCCTGCATAAAGGTTTTGACGTCCGGTTCGCCGTGCATGTTCTGGTAGCCCAGGTGTAGTCCTACACGCATAGTTTTTGCTCCTGATTCAGGGAGAATTGGTGAAGGCTGGAAGTCATGAGATGCAGCTCCTGGCAGGGGAAGTTCGCGCGGTACAGGATGCCGGGGATTCGCCGGTCCTGCCGGGAAGCACGTGCCGGGTAGCGATTCGGACCCGACAAGAAGCTTGCTTCGACTGCGCGTTTAACCATTGCCTGCCTTCCAGTTACTTATTGTTTTTTGCAGCAGATACCCACAGTGAGGGGGGCGCTAATTGCTTTCCCCGGGCCTGTGCCGGGGTATAATAACACCTTATGCGTTTCATAAAAACCCGGTGCGCACAGCGATGTGGCGCCGGGGTTCCGGGCACAATAAAACAGCAGGACACGGAGTGAGAAACATGCAGAAAACCATCCATGAAGTGCTGGCCGAAGCCGCGATCAGGGACGTGCAGATGCGCTACTGCCGGGCGGCGGACCGGGTTGATTTCGACCTGTTCCGCAGTTGCTTCCACGGCGACGCGGTGCTGCAGTTCAGCTTTTTCACCGGCAGCGTTGACCAGTTCATCGCGATGGCGGAACAGATGCTGCGCGGCTTTGTGATTACCACCCACTTTACCGGCAACGCCCTGATCGAGGTGCGGGGCGACCTCGCCAGGTGTGAGTTCTACACCCTGGCGACCCACCGCATCGCCGCGGACGAGAAAGGGCCGGAGCGCGATTATGTCACCGCGGTCCGCTATATCGACCAGATGGAATGCCGGGACAGCGACTGGCGCATCGCGCGGCGCCATTGCGTGCTGGACTGGGGCCGTACCGACGCGGTGCCTGAATACTGCGAGGGCGACAAGGTCGGCGCCGCGACCCGCGACCGCAGTGACCCCTCCTATGCCGCGATGCTGTGGGACCAGCCCGCTTGAATCCGCCAGGTGGGGACGGTTTCGCCGCTGCCGCGCCGCGCTGGCCGGGTATCGGCCAAACCGTCCCTGAACTTCCCTACTTGCGCCCCGGCTTGTGGGACTGGACGCTGCGGTAGAGCTTGCCGAGCTTCCTGCTGTGGGCGCGTTTTTCCGCGAGCGTGGCCGCGTTCATGGCCTGCTCGCGCATCAGCTTGTGGAAACTCGCCAGGCGCCGTGCGTCCAGTTCCCCGGTCTCAATGGCCGCCGTGATGGCGCAGCCCGGCTCGCTCTGGTGCTGGCAGTCCGGAAAGCGGCAGTGCTGTGCGAGTTCACTGATATCGGCGAAGGTCGCCTCCACGCCCTGCGCGCAATCGGCCAGTTGCAGCTCGCGCATGCCGGGGGTGTCGATGAGCAGGCCGCCGCCGGTGAGCGGGTGCAGGGAGCGGCTGGTGGTGGTGTGCCGGCCCTCGTCGTCGTCGCCGCGGATGGCGCTGGTGTGCTGCACGCTACGCCCGAGCAGGGTGTTGACCAGGGTGGACTTGCCCACGCCCGACGAGCCCATCAGGGCCACGGTCCTGCCGCTGCCGCACCAGGGCGCGAGAGCCGCGCAGCTGTCCGCATCGAGCCCGTTGACCAGCACGGCCTGGAGCAGGGGATCGAGGGCGGTCACCTGCTGCAGGAAGGTGTCGGGCGTGGCGCACAGGTCGGCCTTGGACAGGACCACCACGGGCTCCACGCCCGCCTCATGCGCCAGCGCGAGGTAGCGCTCGATGCGGTTGAGGCTGAAGTCCTGGTTCAGCGAACAGACGATGAACACGCTGTCGATATTGGCGGCGATCAACTGGGTGGCTACGCGCGACCCCGCCGCTTTCCGCGCAAACAGCGATGACCGTTCCAGCAGGCGGGAGAAATGGCCCTCCGCATCGAGCAGGACCCAGTCGCCCACGGTCATCTCGGGCGTATTCGGGGTGATCGCGAGGGTGGTGATACGCTCGCCATCGTGCACGCTGAACACGCTACGCTGGTAATCGACGACGCGCGCGGGCTGCTCCCGCTCCCATTCATCGAGGCTCAGCTGTTGCTGGAAAAAGGGCTGCCATCCCAGTGGCGGCAGATGCTGGTAATTCATGTTGGCCCCTCGCGCCATCGGGCGCTCGTGCTGGTACGGGTTCAGGGGCGAAGTGACGCCCCGGTCAGGTTGATCGACCGGGATGCGGGCAGGTTGGGGGTGATCGTGTGGCGGGTGTTCCGCCGGGACGATTACAGGATGACCGTGCCGATCCCGGTTTTGGGGTAAACGACTATCATCAGCTGTTCCTCCTCTCGGGATGGGTTCGGGCAAAGCATAGCAGGCGAGCGGGATGGGGTAAATCGGGGAGCGCCGGCCTGCTGGCCGCACGCTCCCAATGGCTCAGGCCTCCGCGGGGCTGAAGTTCACCAGTTCCGCGCCGCCCTCGACGAGGTCACCGGGCGCGTAGAAGAACTCCTCCACCGTGCCATCTGCGGGAGCGCGGATAGTGTGCTCCATCTTCATCGCCTCCATCACCAGCAGGGCGTCGCCCCTGGCAACCGCGACGCCGGCCTGCGCCAGCAGGGTGACGATGGTGCCGTTCATGGGCGCGGTGAGGGCGCCTTCACCGCCGGTGTCGTCGGCCTCGCCGAGGTCGGGCTGGACCTCGCGGATCTGCAGGGCGCTGTCCTCGGTGTAGAGGCTGATCACGCCGTCGTGCTCCGCTACCGGCACCCGGCTGCGGTAGCCGTCGATGTCGGCGTAGAGTTCGCCGTCCTTCAGTTCTCCGCGCGCGGTGACCGTCTGGTTCCCACTGCAGATGCGGTAGCGGCGACTGCCGCCGCGCTGCAGTTGCTCGACACTGACGGCAATTTCCCGGCCGCCGAGTTCCAGCGCGAAGTGCTGCGCGTGGGGTTCGTTCAGGCGCCAGGCACTGGTGGAGTTCCAGGGGGAGTAGGGGTCGGTTTCCGCCACGGTGGCGCGGCGGGCCTGGCGCAGGACCAGGTAGAGGGCGCCGAGGATGGCGCCGCGCTGCAGGTCCTGCTCGCTGTCGTGGAAGATCAGCTCGCGGTGCTTCTCGATAAAGCCGGTGTCGAGGTCGGCCTTGCGGAAAGGCTCGGCGGTGGCGAGGTTGTAGAGGAAGTCGACGTTGGTGCGCATGCCGCTGATGCGGTATTCGCTGAGCGCCCGTGCCAGGCGGCGCAGGGCCTTGTCGCGGTCCTCGTCGTGGACGATCAGCTTGGCGATCATCGGGTCGTAGTAGACGCTGACCTCGTCACCCTGCAGCACGCCGGTATCGACGCGCACATGGGCGCTTTCCTCGGGCGGTTGCAGGAAGGCGAGGGTGCCGGTGACCGGCAGGAAGTCGTTGTCCGGGTCCTCGGCGTAGATGCGCGCCTCGAAGGCGTGGCCGTTGATCTGCACGTCTTCCTGGGCCAGCGGCAGTGCCTCGCCGGCGGCGACCCGCAGCTGCCACTCCACCAGGTCCTGGCCGGTGATCATCTCGGTGACCGGGTGTTCCACCTGCAGGCGGGTGTTCATCTCCATGAAGTAGAAGGAGCCGTCCTCGTCGAGCAGGAACTCCACGGTGCCGGCGCCGACATAGTCGATGGCCTTGGCTGCCTGTACGGCGGCCTCGCCCATCTGCTGGCGCAGGGCCTCGCTCATGCCCGGGGCCGGGGCTTCCTCGATGACTTTCTGGTGGCGGCGCTGCACCGAGCAGTCGCGCTCGGCCAGGTATACGGCGTTGCCGCGACTGTCGCAGAACACCTGGATTTCCACGTGGCGCGGGCGGGTGAGGTATTTTTCCACCAGCATGCGGTCGTCGCCGAAGCTGTTGCTGGCCTCGCGCCTGGCCGCTGCCAGGGCTTCGTCGAAGTCCTTCGCCGACCAGACCTGGCGCATGCCCTTGCCGCCGCCGCCGGCGGTGGCCTTGAGCAGTACCGGGTAGCCCATGTCATCGGCGGCTTTTTTCAGCAGTTCGGGGCTCTGGTCCTCGCCGTGGTAGCCGGGCACCAGCGGCACGCCGGCCTCTTCCATAATGCGCTTGGCGGCGGACTTGGAGCCCATCGCCTCGATGGCGCCCACCGGCGGGCCGATGAAGACGACGCCGGCGGCGTCGCAGGCCTGGCAGAACTGGGAGTTCTCGCTGAGGAAACCGTAGCCCGGGTGCACCGCCTGGGCGCCGGTGCGCTTGCAGGCCTCGATGACGCGGTCGAATTGCAGGTAGGATTCCCGCGAGGGCGCGGCGCCGATGTGCACGGCCTCGTCGGCCATGCTCACGTGCAGGGCGTCGGCGTCGGCGTCGGAGTAGACGGCGACGGTGCGAATGCCGAGTTTGCGCGCGGTGCGAATGACGCGGCAGGCGATCTCGCCGCGGTTGGCAATCAGTATTTTGTCGAACATGCGGGGCCGCTCCTATGCTTCTTGCTTGCGCCACGCGGGCGTACGTTTTTCCAGGAATGCGCCGAGGCCTTCCTGGCCTTCCTCGGACACGCGAATGCGGGCGATGCGCTCGCTGGTATCGGCGATCAGCGCCTCGTCTATTGGCCGGTTGCTGACCTCGGCGATCAGCTGCTTGGCCGCGCGCATGGCCGCCGGACTGTTGCCGAGCAGGGTGTCGATCATGGTCTCCACTGCGGCGTCGAGATCCTCTTCTGCCACGACCTCGGATACCAGCCCGAGCTGCGCGGCGGTTTCCGCGGAGAAGCGCTCGGCGCTGATCGAGTAGCGCCGCGCCGCCCGCTGGCCCATGGCCGCGACCACGTAGGGGCTGATGGTGGCGGGGATCAGGCCGATCTTCACCTCGCTGAGGCAGAAGCTGGCCCGCGGCGAGGCGATGGCGATATCGCAGCAGCTCACCAGGCCCACCGCGCCGCCGAAGGCCGCGCCCTGGACCCGGGCGATGGTCGGCAGGGGCAGGCTGTCGAGGGTCTTGAGCATGCGGGCAAGGCCATTGGCATCACGAAGATTGTCCTCGTAGCTGTAGCCGGCCATGCGCTGCATCCAGCCGAGGTCGGCGCCGGCGGAGAAACTCTTGCCCCCGGCGGCCAGCACCATCAGGCGCACCTCTGGGTTGGCGGCGAGGGCTTCGAAGGCCGCAGTGAGTTCGGCGATCACGCCGTCGTCGAAGGCGTTGTGTTTGTCCGGGCGGTTCATGGTCACTGTGGCCACGCCGCGCCCGTCGATGGTGATGTCGATTGTCGGTTCAGTCATTGCTACAGGCTCCCGGTCACATGCGGAACACGCCGAAGCGTGTTGCCTCGGCGGGCTTGTTGAGGGCGGCCGATAGCGCCAGGCCCAGGGTCATGCGGGTCTCGGCGGGGTCGATCACGCCGTCGTCCCACAGCCGCGCGGAGGCGTAGTAGGGATGGCCCTGTTTCTCGTAGGTGTCGAGGATGGGCTTCTTGTACGCCGCCTCTTCCTCGGCCTGCCACTCGCCGCCTTTTTTCTCGATCTGGTCGCGGCGCAGCTGGGCCATCACCCCTGCCGCCTGCTCGCCGCCCATCACCGAGATGCGCGCATTGGGCCACATGAACAGGAAGCGTGGGTCGTAGGCGCGGCCGCACATGCCGTAGTTGCCCGCGCCGAAGGAGCCGCCGATCAGCACGGTCAGCTTGGGCACCTTGGCGGAGGCCACCGCGGTGACCATCTTGGCGCCGTGCTTGGCGATACCGCCGGCCTCGTACTGGCGGCCGACCATGAAGCCGGTGATGTTCTGCAGGAACACCAGCGGGATGCCGCGCTGTGCGCACAGTTCGATGAAGTGGGCGCCCTTCATGGCGGACTCGCCAAAGAGAATGCCGTTGTTGCCGATGATGCCCACCGGGTAGCCATAGATGCGGGCGAAGCCGGTGATGAGGGTGGTGCCGTACAGCGCCTTGAACTCGTCGAACTCGGAGCCGTCGACGATGCGGGCGATGATCTCGCGCACGTCGTAGGGCTTGCGCGGGTCTTTCGGCACGATGCCGTAGATGTCCTCCGCCGGGTACAGCGGTTCCACCACCTCGGCGAGGTCGAGGGAGACCGGCTTGACGCGGTTCAGGCGAGAGACGCTCTGGCGCACCAGCTGCAGGGCGTGGTGGTCGTTCTGGGCATAGTGGTCGGCGACGCCGGAGGTGCGGCAGTGGACGTCGGCACCGCCGAGGTCCTCGGCGCTGACCACCTCACCGGTGGCGGCCTTCACCAGCGGCGGGCCGCCGAGGAAGATGGTGCCCTGCTCGCGCACGATCACCGACTCGTCGGCCATCGCCGGCACGTAGGCGCCGCCGGCGGTGCAGGAACCCATGACGCAGGCGATCTGCGGGATGTTCTGCGCCGACATGTTGGCCTGGTTGAAGAAGATGCGGCCGAAGTGCTCGCGGTCCGGGAACACGTCGTCCTGGCGCGGCAGGTTGGCGCCGCCGGAATCCACCAGGTAGATGCAGGGCAGGTGGTTCTGCTCGGCGATGGTCTGGGCGCGGATGTGTTTCTTTACCGTCAGCGGGTAGTAGGAGCCGCCCTTCACCGTGGCGTCGTTGGCGACGATCAGGCACTCCTGCCCGGACACCCGGCCGATGCCGGTGATGATGCCCGCCGCCGGGACCTCCTCGTCGTAGACCTCGTAGGCCGCCAGCTGGGACAGTTCGAGGAAGGGCGAACCCGGGTCGAGAAGGGCGTTGATGCGCTCGCGGGGCAGCAGCTTGCCGCGGGAGGTGTGGCGCTCCTGGTATTCGCTGCCGCCCCCGAGCTTGATCGCCTCGAGCTTCTCTCGCAGGTCGTTCACCTGCGCCTGCATGTGCGCGGCGTTCTCGGCGAACTCCTCGCTGCGGGTGTTTATCGATGATTTGATGGTGGCCATAGTACTTTCCCTTGATGGGCAGTTCGGTCGGTGATGATTCGTCGTGTGCTACTGCTGATCGTTATCTTCCGGCGCCCTTGCCGGTCTTTTTCCCGCTGGAGGCCGCCATGGCTTCCAACGCCTTGTCCTCGGCCTCGCGCAGTTCCAGCATCATGACTTCGATGTCGTGCAGCTGCTGTTCGAGCTGGTGGCGCTTTTCCCGGATTTTCGCCAGCAGCGAGTTGTACTGGTCGGTATTGCCGTGGGCCGGGTCGTACATCTCGATGATCGAGCGGCTCTCGTCGAGCGAGAAGCCCAGGCGCTTGCCGCGCAGGATCAGTTTGAGCTTGGTGCGGTCCGCGGGGGTGTAGACCCGCACACTACCCTGTCGCCGCGGTTGCAGCAGGCCCTTTTCTTCGTAGAAACGAATCGTGCGGGTAGTGATGTCGAATTCCGCGGCGAGGTCGGAAATGGTGTAGCTGGCGGCCATGGGCTGTCTGGCGTCTGTTTATTCTCAGGTTGCGGAAGTGTAAGTAACGTTAACGTTAACGTCAATCAACGCTGGTGAGTATTACCATCAGGTCACAAGGGTCCCGAATTGTTGCGGGGCGTGCTAGTCTGCCTGCCAATTCGCCAGGCTACCCAGCAATAAGGAGAACAATCGATGAGTGACACCGCGACTGTCAGCCCCATGCACACCGGCATCTGCGTGAGCGACCTGCAGCAATCCGAGCAGTTTTACAGCCAGGCCCTCGGTTTCACCGCCGATGTCAAAATGGACGGCCTCGGCGAGCCCCTGGACCATTTGCTGGAATTGCCGGGGCAGACGGTGGATGTCTGCCAGCTGCAACTGGGCGGCATGCGCATCGAACTGGTGAAAACCAGTGGCGGCGCCACCGGCTCCAGCGGGCGGCGGCCGATGAATCAGCGCGGGCTCACTCACCTGACGTTCCAGGTCACCGGTATCGAGGAGGTTATGGAACGGGTGAAGGCCAATGGCGGGCAGGTACACATGGAGACCTGGATCGATTCCGCCTTCGGCAAGATCGTGTTCTGCACAGACCCGGACGGCACACGTATCGAACTGATGCAGGCGCCCGGCTAAGGCCCGGAACGGGGTCAGATTCACGCCGAACGGGGTCAGAGTCAAGACTCTGACCCCTGGCAAAGTGCCCCTCACTCCCTCACGAAGTACCCCGCTTCCGCACTCCCCCCTCACTGCGGGCCAGTCAACAGCGTACGGATCAACTGCTCGCGCTGGCTGGTGCCGAGTTTTTCATAGGTCCGGCGCACGTAACTCTCGGCGGTATTGCGGCTGATGCCGAGGTGGTCGGCGATGGCCTCATAGGGTTTCCCGACCCCCAGCAGCACAGCCACCTGCCGCTCGCGACCGGACAGCCGGAAGTGGCCCGATGCCCGCCAGAGCCTTGCGGCCATCGAGCCGCGCCGGTGCACCGTGACCGCCACCTGGGTGTCGCTGCCGCTGGCGACTGCGCGCATCGCGAGGGGCCGAAACACGAACTCACCGCGCTGGTTGGTCACCGTGATTTCTCCCCCCGGGGATCGCTCACGGGCGCGGGCGGCCAGCGCTGCGGGCAGGGACAGGCGAAGTTCCGCCGGCCGGTGATCCAGGCCGTCGGCGCGCGTCGCCTCGTGGAACAGGTGCAGGCCCAGGTTGCAGCCGTGCTGTAGCCGCCCGGCGCGGTCGAGAAGTATGAAGCCCGTTTCGGTGTTGTCCGACAAACCGCCGTTGATCAACCGCGCGACGCGCTCCAGTTCGAAGGCGTGGCCGAGGTGCCGGGCGGCGTTCAGTAAGAGTTCTTCTTCCTTTTCGGAATGGGGGCGGTCGCCCCGCCGACGCGACAGCGCCAGCATGCCGTGGCGGCGGTCGCCGTCGATGACCGAGACGCGGGTGAGATGGCGCAGGCCGAAGGGGGCCAGCAGCTCGCTGTACATGGCGGATTGTGTCGGCCGGCTTCCATGCCTGGAAAAATTCACCAGGGGAATTCCGGCCCGCAGCATTGTGGTGAAGGTCGGCCCCAGTTCGGCTTCGCGCCGGTTGTAGAACTCCTGTGCGTACAGGTTCGGGCAATCCGCGGGGAGGTCTTCGAGGATGTAGGAGTTTTCCGCCTCGCCGCGCGGGTTGCTCCAGACGAAGCAGGTCATGCCGCCGCCGAGCATGCTCTCAAGCAGGCCAAGGGCGAGCGGTACGACTTCACTGGTGGGGAGCCCCAGTGAGCACAACTGCTCGTATTCGCTCATCCGGCGACGCATATAGTGATTGTCCCCCTGGTTGGACCGGATATCCCGCTGCGGGCATGGTCGAAAGTCGATTGTCTTCCGTCTCTGTCCGGTCTTCAAGATACCCGCAAGATGCCGCAAACGGCCCGTTTGCCACTTGCAGCCGTGGCATACGCCGGCGGGCAGATTGCGCACTATTGCATTGCCCGCACAGGGCGATAACTACTATAGACGGGGAATATCCATGGATTGCAAACCAGGGGCCGGTCGCGCGCCGATCCCGGCCTTGATGGCCGCCCTGCTGCTGTCATTGCCGGCATATGCCGCCACCATCACGGTCAACGTCGGCAGCGACGAGGACGCAGCCAACGGCAGCTGCTCGCTGCGCGAGGCGATCATCGCAGCGAACACTGACGCCGACTACAACGGCTGTGTCGGCGCGGCCGCCTACGGAACCGATGTCATTGTCTTCGCCATCCCCGGGGCCGGGCCGCATATCATCAGCCTGGCTACCGCGCTGCCGGACATCACGACACCGGTGCAGATCTATGGCTACAGCCAGGCGGGATCCAGCATGAACAATACCGCCTCGGGCACCAATGCGGTGCTCCAGGTTGGCATCGCCAATGGCGCAGGGGTGGCCAACGGTTTCACCTTCGGTATTGGCGCCGCCGGCAGCAGCCTGGCCGGCCTGCGCATCACCGGTTTCAGTGGCCCAGGCGTTCTTGTCACCGCCGTGTCAGATGTCACTGTCTCGGGGAACTTCATCGGCACCGACGGCGTGAACGACCTCGGCAACGCAATCGGTGTCTATGCCCTGAACGGGGCCAGCAATATCACCATCGGCGGCCCGGCCGAGGCCCAACGTAATCTTATCTCGGGAAACAACGCCCACGGCGTGTTGCTGCAGAATCCCACGACGGGCAACGTCACCATCCAGAACAACCTCATCGGTACCACCGCCGATGGCAACACTCCCCTGTTTGGCGCATCGGGGATTTACCTGGGAGCCGCGGGCAGTGACATCGCCATCACCGGCAATGTCATCGGGGGCGAGGAGGGTATTCGCATCTGGGGCGGTAGTGACAGCGTCGCGATTACCGCCAACTCGATCGGCGTCGGTGTGGACGGCAGCACGGATATCGGTGGTGCCGACAATGGTATATACATCAGGACGTTCCTCGGCGGGACACCGCACCACAACGTCATCGGCGGCACCAATCCCGCGGACGGCAACCTGATCGCCAATTGGGGTAGCGATGGCGTAAACATCGAAAGAGACGACGCCGCCACGGCGTTCCCCTATGGCAACCAGATACTCGGCAACCGTATCGCGGCGAACGGCGGGCTCGGCATCAACCTGGTCGACAGCGCCGGGGGCACGGGTGCCGGTGCGAACCCCAATGACATCGATGACACCGACGACGGCCCCAACGGCTACCAGAATTTTCCGCTTATTACCGCGGCGACGACCAATGGCGTGAACACTGCCGTGAGCTTCTCCCTCGATGGCCCCCCGACCGGCAGCAACTACCGGCTGGAGTTCTTTTCCAGCCCGTCCTGCGATACCAGTGGTTACGGTGAAGGCGCGGTATACCTTGGCGCAAGCAACTGGCTGAGCGGCGATGGCGACGTGGACGGGACAGGAAACTCGCTGCCGGCGACCACCCCCGGGGAATACATAAGCGCCACCGCTACCCTTCTGGATACGGATGAGACCTCGGAGTTCTCCGCCTGCTACCGAGTCACCAGTGGCGCAGTGACCAGCGGTGGCGTCGCTTCCCCGGCGGGTGATATCGATTCCATTCCGACCCTGCCGGCCTGGGGGCTGGTGTTGCTGTCACTTATCCTGACGGGCACGGCCGGCACCTTCTCGCGAACCGGGGTCAGGTTCACGCCGAACCGCCCGACGGGGTCAGAGTCATGACTTCGACCCTTACCCGGGGGGAGGGGGAGGGCCAGGTTGATGCCCAGCGGGGTCAGGGTCATGGCTCTGACCCCTCGCTGCCCGAGCACGAAAACGGAGCAATCTTCGCCCCGATATGGTGCGCGATCACGGCGCCTTTCGGTATCCGGGTCCGGAATACTCACCGGATCAGGGCGTTTCGGCAAGTTGGCACGAATCCTGTCTAACAAAACCTGCAAGGCTCTTGGCTCCATGGCCAATGCACAAAGTTTTAAGTAAACTGCTCGACCAATAGGACGCTAGGGTTCCGGTCAATCACCGCGCGGTGGCTGATGTCTGGTCCGAGAGCATCCGACCTGTTTGGCTCATTGCGGCTGGTTTTTCCAGCGCGGGTTCCGAAGGGGTTACACGGCGGGATAAAAGCCCGGGAGATCTGTTTGGCACTGTATGGCCAAGAGTTCTCTGCGTAACCCATACGGTGGATACGGTGCAATCGTTTGCGATGGCACCGTGATACTGGAAACCAACGGAACCCCGGAGGTCCGCAATGAAGCGTCTCACCCTTCTGCTGTTTGTCCTGACTCTGTCATCTGCCGCGAGTGCCAGGGACAGCTTTAAAATCTGCTGGTCCATCTACGTCGGCTGGATGCCCTGGGCCTACGGTGCAGAACAAGGCATCGTCAAGAAATGGGGCGATAAATACGGCATCGATATCGAAGTCGTGCAGATCAACGACTACATCGAGTCGGTCAACCAGTACACCATGGGCGAATTCGACGCCTGCACCATGACCAATATGGACGCACTGACCATCCCCGCGGTGGGCGGTGTCGACAGCACCGCGCTGATCGTCGGCGACTACTCCAACGGCAACGACGGTGTGGTGCTCAAGGGCAAGGACGAGCTGGCGCAGATCAAGGGCCAGAACGTCAACCTGGTCGAGCTGAGCGTCTCCCACTACCTCCTCGCCCGCGGCCTCGAGACGGTCGGCCTGAAGGAAGCCGATGTCACGGTGGTGAATACTTCGGATGCGGATATCGTCGCCGCCTACGGCACCCCGGACGTGACCGCGGTGGTGACCTGGAACCCGCTGCTGGGCGAAGTCGAGGCCATGCCCGACAGCCACAAGGTTTTCGATTCCTCGCAAATTCCCGGTGAAATCCTCGACCTGCTGGTGATCAACACCGAAACCCTGCAGGCCAATCCCGACCTGGGCAAGGCGCTGGTCGGCGCCTGGTACGAGATCATGGGCACCATGTCCGGAACGGATGTCGCCGCGACCGATGCCAAGACCATGATGGCTACTGCATCCGGCACCGACCTCGCCGGATACGACGCGCAACTGGCCAGCACCGAAATGTTCTATACCCCTGAAGCGGCACTGGAACTGGTGAACAGCGGCGAGCTGGTCGACACCATGAAGAAGGTGGCGGAGTTCTCCTTCGACCACGGCCTGCTCGGCGTCGGTGTTCCCAGTGCCGAGTTTGTCGGTATCGAGATGCCCGCGGGCATCTACGGCGACACCGGCAACGTGGCCCTGCGCTTCGACCCGTCCTACATGCAGATGGCGGCGGACGGTGAACTCGACGGCGGCACCGAGTAATGCAACGCCTGGTCAATCTCAGGCCCGGTAGGGCCGGCGCGCTGTTTCTCGGCATGGCGCCGTTCCTGTTGATCCTGCTGGTGTATATCACCGGTTCACAGGCCCGCCTGGCGGAAAACGAGAAGGACAAGCTGTTGCCTTCCTTTTCCCAGATGGGTGAAGCGATGCAGCGCATCGCGGTGGAACCGAGCAAGCGCACCGGCAAGATCGATTTCTGGCAGGATACCGGCAGCAGCCTGCGGCGCCTGGGCCTGGGTGTGGCGATCGCCGCGCTGGTCGGGCTGACGCTGGGTGTGTTTACCGGGGCGATCCCGATGGTGGGGGCGACTATCTCGCCCCTGCTGACGGTGATTTCCCTGGTACCACCGCTGGCGCTGCTGCCGATCCTGTTTATCGTCTTCGGCCTCGGCGAAGTCTCCAAGGTGGCACTGATCGCCATCGGTATCGCGCCCTTCATCGCCCGGGACATGTTGCAGCGCACCCGTGAGATTCCCGCGGAGCAGCTGGTCAAGGCGCAGACCCTCGGCGCCAACAGCGCGCAGATCATCACCCGGGTGATCCTGCCCCAGCTGATGCCGCGGCTGACCGAGTCGGTGCGCCTGTCCCTGGGCACCGCCTGGCTGTTTCTGATCTCGGCGGAAGCAATCGCCTCCACCGATGGCCTCGGCTACCGCATCTTCCTGGTCCGCCGCTACATGTCCATGGACATCATCCTGCCCTACGTGGTCTGGATTACCCTGCTGGCCTTCCTCTTCGACTTCCTGCTGCGCCACGCCAACCGCAAGCTCTTCCCCTGGTACGAGCAAGGGGGTGCGGCATGATCGAGTTGCGCAATATCTGGAAGAGCTATGACGACGTGCAGGTGCTGGAAGGCCTGAACAACACGGTGAAGGAAGGCGAGTTCGTCACCATGGTCGGTGCCTCCGGCTGCGGCAAGAGCACCTTCCTGAAAATGCTGCTGGGCACGGAGGTGCCCACCCAGGGCGAACTGCTGCTTGACGGGAAGCCGATCCCCGATGAGCCGGGGCCGGACCGCGGCATCGTGTTCCAGCAGTACTCCGTGTTTCCGCACATGACAGTCCTGGATAACGTGATAGCCGCCTGTGCCTTCCGCCGCCCCGGCATCACCGGCCGACTGTTTGGCGCGGCGAAAAGGGAGGCGAAGGCAAAAGCGCTGGAACTGCTGGAGCGAGTCGGCCTGCAGCACGCCTGCGACCGTTACCCGCACATGCTCTCCGGGGGCATGAAGCAGCGCCTCGCCATTGCCCAGGCCCTGATCAACCGGCCGCGCATCCTGCTGCTGGACGAACCCTTCGGGGCACTCGACCCGGGTATCCGCGCCGACATGCACGAACTGGTGCTGCAACTGTGGCGCGAGAACAACCTGACCGTGTTCATGGTGACCCACGACCTGAAGGAGGGCTTCTACCTCGGCACCCGCCTCTGGGTGTTCGACAAGCTGCGCCAGGACCCGCAGGCGCCGGGAGCCTACGGCGCGACCATTACCTACGACCTGCCGGTGGGCAGGACCGACCGCGAACTCTACCGGGAAATCCGCAGCGGCATGATCGAGGACGCCCGCCGCCAGGACGGCCTCGACAACCTGCCTGAGAATCCGGAGGGGGCGGAACCCTCACAGTCAGAACCTGCCGGAGGTAACGCGCAATGACTGATTACACCTACAGCACCGATATACCCGGCGGCGGGCACTGGTCTTTCCGCATGCGCCGGGGCACCCAGTTGCGCCTGACCGACCTGCTCGGCGGCGCCAACGTGGGCATGCTGTTCTACAACCCGGAAAACCTGCTGGAGCGCTACAACGCGCCGGATACCCTGAAATGCCAGCACACCTTCAAGCTGACCCGCGGCAACTGCCTGTACTCGGACATGGGACGGGTGTTCGCCTCGATCATCGCCGACGATTGCGGCTGGCATGAAACCGTTTGCGGCAACAGCCATGCCGCCCATATCGCGGCGGCGTGGGGCGGCAGGGATTACCAGAACGACCGCAATGACTGGCAGCAGAACGGCAACGACGCCTTCCTGGTGGAGCTGGAAAAGTACGGCCTGAACGCGCAGGACCTGGCCGCCAATATCAACTGGTTCAGCAAGGTCGTTACCGATGCCCAGGGCAATATTTCCCTCGATACGTCGGCCACTGCCGCCGGCGCTCAGGTGGTGCTGCGCTTCGAGATGGATACCCTGGTGGTGCTGCATACCTGTCCCCATCCCCTGAGCCGCGCGGCGTCTTATCCCGCGCTGCCGGTGCGGCTGGAACTGGGGCTGGCGGCGCCGGTCAGCGAGGACGACTACTGCCGCAACTGGTGCGAGGAAAACCAGCGCGGCTTCCAGAATAACGCGCTCTACTACCTCGGCGCCCAGGCGACAGCAGGTGGAAACCTCCCATGATTACTGAATCCCGATACGATGCGGCGCAGGCCAGCTTCCGCCAGGTAGTGGCTGCGGGCGACTACTGGCTCGGCCGGGTGAACCGGGGCCAGGTGCTGCGGATACTGGACCTCGAGGGTAACCAGGCCGCGGATACCCTGTTCTACAGTGCCGATACGCCGGCGGAGCGCTACTCGGCGATGGACACCGTGCGCGAGCAGGGCAATGTCTACCTGACCAGCGGCAGCGTGCTGCGCTCCAACCTCAACCAGCCGATGCTGGAGATCATCGCCGACACCTGCGGCCGCCATGACACCCTCGGCGGCGCCTGTGCGACAGAGAGCAACACGGTGCGTTACTCGCTGGAAAAACGCTGCATGCACGCCTGCCGCGACAGCTGGATGCTGGCGCTGGCGGAGCATCCGGAGTACGGCCTGGACAAGCGCGATATCGGCCACAACATCAACTTCTTCATGAACGTGCCGATTACCGAGGAGGGCGGACTGACCTTCGCCGATGGTATCTCGGCGCCGGGCAAGTACGTGGAGATGCGCGCATGCATGGACGTGCTGGTGCTGATCTCCAACTGCCCGCAACTGAACAACCCCTGTAACGGCTACAACCCGACGCCGATTGAAGTCCTGGTCTGGAACCAGTGACAGGCAGCGGCTGAACGACCCATCACAGCACTTCAGTGGACGGCCACTGTCGTAATTTTCCCGGGACGGCCCGGACTGGAAATGACATGTTCGACAAGGTCCTGATCGCCAATCGCGGTGCCATCGCGGTACGTATCATCCGCACCTTGAAACAGCTGGGTATCGCCTCGGTGGCGGTGTACGCGGAATCCGATGCCCAGAGCCTGCACGTGCGCCTGGCCGACGAAGCCTGGCCACTGGGCGAGGGCACCGCCGCCGACACCTACCTGAACGTCGACAAACTATTCGCCATCGTGCGCCAGTCCGGTGCCGGGGCCATCCACCCGGGCTACGGCTTCCTCAGCGAGAACGCGGCTTTTGTGCGCCGCTGCGAGGCGGAGGGTATCGCCTTCGTCGGCCCCACCGCGGAGCAGATCGAAATCTTCGGCCTGAAACACCGGGCCCGTGACGTGGCGAAACAGGCCGGCGTACCGCTGCTGGAGGGCAGCGACCTGCTGGCCGACCTCGACGCGGCGAGGCAGGCGGCCCTGGCTGCCGGCTACCCGGTGATGCTCAAGACCACCGCCGGTGGCGGCGGTATCGGCATGCAGGTGTGCCGGGAGGAGGCGGAGCTGGTCGCCGCCTTCGCCTCGGTCAAGCGCCTGGGCGCCAACAACTTCTCCGACGACGGCGTGTTCGTGGAAAAATTCATCGCCCGCGCCCGCCATATCGAGGTGCAGGTCTTCGGCGACGGCGCGGGCAACGCGCTGGCCATCGGCGAGCGCGACTGCTCCTCCCAGCGGCGCAACCAGAAAGTGGTGGAGGAGTGTCCCGCACCGGGACTGGCCGACGCCGTGCGCCGCGAACTCCATGCCACCGCGGAAAAGCTGGTGTCGAGTATCGCCTACCGCAACGCGGGTACGGTGGAGTTCATCTACGACGCCGACACCGACCAGTTCTATTTCCTCGAGGTGAACACCCGCCTGCAGGTGGAGCACGGCGTCACCGAGGAGGTCTACGGTATCGACCTGGTAGCCTGGATGCTGCGCCTGGCGGCGGGCGAGGTGCCCGATCTCGAAGCGCGCCGGCAGGCGCTCAAGCCCGCGGGTCACGCGATCCAGGTGCGCATCTACGCGGAAGACCCCTACCGCGACTTCCAGCCCTGCGCGGGCCTGCTGAGCGACGTGGCTTTTCCCGAAGGCGCGGGTATCCGCATCGATCACTGGATCGAGACCGGCACCGAGGTGTCGCCCTATTTCGATCCCATGCTGGCCAAGGTGATCGTGCACGCGCCGGAGCGCAGCAGCGCCCTGCAGAAACTGCGCGAGACCCTGGCGCAGACCCGGCTCTACGGTACCGAAACCAACCTCCTGTACCTGCGCGACCTGCTGCAGGACCCGACCCTGCTCGCCGGCCAGGTGACCACCCGCTACCTCAATGACTTCGCCTGGCGCCCGGCGCGGATCGATGTCCTGCAACCGGGCACCCAGACCACCGTGCAGGACTACCCGGGCCGCAGCGGCTACTGGCATGTGGGGGTGCCGCCCTCGGGGCCCTTCGACAGCTATTCCTTCCGCCTGGGCAATCGCCTGCTCGGCAACGCCGCGGACGCGCCGGGCCTGGAGATCACCCTGCAGGGCCCGTCCCTGCAGTTCAGCCGCGATACCCGGGTTGTGATCACCGGCGCGGATTGTGCGCCGACACTGGATAAGGCGCCGGTGGCCCTGTGGGAAGTGCTGCCGGTCAAGGCCGGCCAGGTACTGGACTGCGGCCGCATCCGCGGCGGCGGTGCGCGCTCCTATCTCTGCGTGGAGGGAGGCATCGACTGCCCCGAATACCTCGGTTCGCGCTCTACCTTTACCCTGGGGCAGTTCGGTGGCCACAACGGCCGCGCCCTGCGCACCGGTGACGTCCTGCGCCTGGCCGCAGCAGCACAGGGCGAGGCCGTGGCGGGTGCCCGCGTACCCGCTGTGCTGTGCCCGGAGATCGACGGTGAATGGCAGCTGCGGGTGATCTATGGCCCCCACGGCGCGCCGGACTTCTTCACCGACGCTGACATCGAGACCTTTTTCGCCCACAGCTGGGAGGTGCACTACAACTCCAGCCGCACCGGTGTGCGCCTGGTCGGGCCGAAACCGCAATGGGCGCGCGCGGACGGCGGCGAAGCGGGCCTGCACCCCTCCAACATCCACGACAACGCCTACGCCTTCGGCACGGTGGATTTCACCGGCGACATGCCGGTGATCCTCGGTCCCGACGGCCCCTCGCTGGGCGGTTTCGTCTGCCCGGCCACGGTGATCCAGGCGGACCTGTGGAAGCTCGGGCAACTGAAGGCCGGTGACCGGCTGCGTTTCGTTCCGGTTTCGCTGGCGGCTGCGCGCGCGCTGGAGCGGGCGCAGCAGGCGCAGGTGGAAGCGCTGGCGCCGGTGGCGGTGGACTGGGCGCCGGTGGCGCCGCACAGCCCGGTGCTGAAGACGTTTCCGGCGGAAGTCTTTGGCGAAGAGATCGTCTGCCGCGCCGCCGGCGATCACTTCCTGCTGGTCGAGTACGGGGAAAAGGCGCTGGATATCCGCCTGCGCTTTCGCGCCCACGCGCTGATGCAGTGGCTGCAGCAGAACCCGCTGCCGGGGGTGCGCGAACTGACCCCGGGCATCCGCTCGCTGCAGATTCACTACGACGGCCTGCAGCTCGATCATCAGGCGCTGCTGGTGCACCTGGAAAAGGCGGAAACCGCGCTGTCGCAACAGCTCGACGAGATGCGGGTGCCCTCGCGCATCGTGCACATCCCGCTGTCCTGGGACGACGAGGCCTGCCGCCTGGCCATCGAGAAATACGACCGCACGGTGCGCGCCAACGCGCCCTGGTGTCCCAGTAACCTGGAGTTCATCCGCCGTATCAACGGGCTGGAGTCCATCGACGCGGTCAAACGGATCGTCTTCGACGCCTCCTACCTGGTGATGGGGCTGGGCGATGTCTACCTCGGCGCGCCGGTGGCGACCCCGGTCAACCCCGCCCACCGCCTGGTGACCACCAAGTACAACCCGGCGCGCACCTGGACCGCGGAAAACTCCGTGGGCATCGGCGGCTCGTATCTCTGTGTCTACGGTATGGAGGGGCCCGGGGGTTACCAGTTCGTCGGCCGCACCCTGCAGATGTGGAACCGCTACCGGCAGACCGCGGAATTCAGCCAGCCCTGGCTGCTGCGCTTCTTCGACCAGATCCGCTTCTACGAGGTGAGCGCTGAAGAGTTGCAGCAGATTCGCCGGGACTTCCCGCTGGGTAACTACCCGTTGCGCATCGAGGAGACCTGGTTCAGCCTCGGCGACTACAACGCCCTGCTCGACAGCGAAGCCGCCGACATCGCGCGCTTCCGCCAGCAGCGTATCGCCGCATTCGAGCAGGAACTGAAGGACTGGCACGCCACTGGCCAGTTCAATTTCGCGGTGGAGGAGAGCGCCGGTGCGGTACAGGAACACGAATGGGAGGAGGGCACCACGGTGCTGGATTCGCCGGTGTCGGGCAGTGTCTGGCAGGTGCAGGTGAGCGCGGGCCAGCAGGTGCGCGAGGGCGAAGTCCTGATGGTACTGGAGTCCATGAAGATGGAGATTCCGCTGCTGGCGCCGACCGCGGGCACCGTGAGCAAGGTGCTGCTGGAGGAGGGCGGCCGCATTCGCGCGGGCCAGGCGCTGCTGGCGCTGGAAACCAATGACAACGGAGATTTGAGTTGATGGACATGAATATCGAAGCGCTGCAGCGGGCCTATCGCGAGGGCACACTGACCCCGCGGGCGCTGTTGCAGCAGGTGCTGGCACAGGCCGCGGCGACAGCCCGGCACAATGCCTGGATCTACCTGTTGAGCGAGGCGGAGTTCGAGCCCTACCTGCAGGCGCTGGAAAGCACGCCAATGGACGACCTGCCCCTGTGGGGTGTGCCCTTCGCCATCAAGGACAATATCGACCTGGCCGGCATACCCACCACCGCGGGCTGCCCCGAGTTCAGTTTCATTCCCGAGCGCTCCGCAGCGGTGGTGGAACAGCTGATCGCCGCCGGCGCCATCCCGCTGGGCAAGACCAACCTCGACCAGTTCGCCACCGGCCTCAACGGTACCCGCTCACCCCACGGTCCCGGCCGCAATGCCTTCGATCCCGACTACATCAGCGGCGGCTCCAGTTCCGGTTCCGCGCTGGCGGTGGCGCTGGGCCTGGCCACTTTCAGCCTGGGCACCGACACCGCGGGCTCCGGCCGGGTGCCGGCCTGCTTCAACAACCTGGTGGGGTTGAAACCCACCAAAGGCCTGCTTTCAGCCAGCGGCATGCTGCCCGCCTGCCGCAGCCTCGACTGCATCAGCATCTTTACCCTCAATGCCGACGACGCCAACGCGGTGCTCGCGGTGGCCGAGGGCGAGGATGCGGCGGACGGCTACAGCCGCCCCAATACCTTTGCCAACCGCGCCCGCCACTACGGCCTGCGCAGCGGGCCGCTGCGGGTCGGCGTGGTGCCCGAACACCAGCTCAGGTTTTTCGGTGACGGGGCCTACCAGCAGGCCTGGCAGCAGACCCTGGAGCGCCTCTCCGCCGATGGCTTTGAGCTGGTCGAGATCGACTACGCGCCCTTCGACGAGGCGGCACTGCTGCTCTACGAGGGGCCCTGGGTCAGCGAGCGCTATCTCGCGATCGAATCACTGATGCAGGAGAGCCCGGAAGTAGTCAATCCGGTGGTGCGCCAGATCATCGCCCAGGGCGAGGCGCCGAAGGCGACCGCCCTGTTCCGCGCCCAGTACCGGCTCGAGGAACTGCGCGGGCAGTGCATGGCGCAGATGGAGGGCCTCGACTGCCTGCTGACACCTACCGCCGGGCGCCTGTTCACCGTCGAGGAACTGCACGCGGAGCCGGTGTTCTACAACAGCCAGCTCGGTTACTACACCAACTTCATGAACCTGCTGGACATGACTGCGGTCGCGGTGCCCTCGGCCTTTACCGCTGCCGGCATGCCCTTTGGTATCAGCCTGGTCGGCAAGGCCTTCTCCGACCGCGCGCTGCTGTCCATCGCCAATCGCATCCAGCAGAGCATTCCGCTGCCCGCCGGGCGCGGCCAGTCTGTCCACCACAGCCCGGCAACGCCGGTGGCGACCGACGGGTCGCGGATCGACGTGGTGGTCTGCGGCGCCCACCTCCACGGACAGCCCCTGAACTGGCAGCTGCGCGAACGCGGCGCGACGTTTAAAGAGGCGACGCAGACCGCGCCGGTCTACCGCCTCTACGCGCTGGCCGGCGGGCCGCCGCTGCGCCCGGGGCTGGTGCTGGACGAGAGCGCCGGAGCGGCGATCGCGGTGGAGGTCTGGTCGGTGCCGGCGGCGGAGTTTGGCAGCTTCGTGGCGGGTATTCCGGCGCCGCTGGGAATCGGCAGGACGCGCCTTGCCGATGGCTCCGAAGCGAGCGGGTTTATCTGTGAACCTTATGGTATCGAAGGAGCCACCGAGATTACGGCGTTTGGCGGCTGGAAAAACTGGCTGGCTTCGCGGTAGGGAAAAAGGGGTCAGAGTCGCGACTCTGACCCCGTTCGGTAGAGAGTCAAGACTCTGCCCCTTTTTTGCTGACCCCGCTCGGGGGTAGCCCCTACTTCCCTGCGTTCGCCCGCCCGAAGCTGTAGCGTATGTGATCCGCATGCCCGGTAACCACCGGGAAGATCAGGGGCTCGGAGGTGTCGCGGATCTCCTCCATCCGCTCGCCCACTTCGCGCATGGTCCAGGCCGGCTGGTACACGCCGGGAGTTTCCGCGACATAGGCCCGGGCAACGCGCCCGGCGATGGACACCAGCATCTCGCCGTTCACCGAGCAGGACTCGTGGGCCAGCCAGCCCACAGTGGGGGCGACCAGTTCCGGGTCCATGGGCGGATAGGCGGAGATGTCGAGGCCTTCGGCCATGCGGGTGACAGCCGCGGGAATGATGAGGTTGCACTTCACACCCTCGGCTTCGCCTTCGATCGCGGCGGTGCTGGCCAGGCCGATCATGCCGGCCTTGGAGACGGCATAGTTGACCACGCCCCGGTTGCCGTAGAGGCCGCCGATGGACGAGGTCAGCACGATGCGGCCGTAGCCCGCCTCGCACATGCGCGGGAAGGCGGGGCGCACCACGTTCCAGGCACCCATGAGGTGCACGTCGACGACCGCGTGGAAGTCCTCGTGGCTCATGTCCTTGAGCGAGCCGCGGCGTACGTTGCCGGCGTTGTGGATCAGGATGTCCAGCCGGCCGAAGGCGTCGTAGGCGGCCTGGATGATCGCCTCGCCGCCCTCGGCGGTGGACACCGAATCGGTGTTGGCCACGGCCTCGCCGCCGGCGGCGCGGATCTCGTCGACAACCTCCTGGGCGGGGCCGGCGTCCGGGCCGTCCCCCTGCAGGCTGCTGCCGACATCGTTGACCACGACTTTGGCGCCGTTGGCGGCGAGCAGCAGGGCGTGGGCCCGGCCCAGGCCGCGGCCGGCGCCGGTAATGACCGCGACGCGGCCCTCGAAATTCAGTTCCTCAGACATGTGCCGGTCTCCGTCTTATTTTGTGGGCAGCTCGATTTCCGCTTTCGCGGTCGCCATGACGGTGCCGGTCTGGGTGGTCATCGCGACCTTCACCTGCACCACGTTGCGGCCCTCCTCGTCGACCATCTTGTCGACGACTTCCGCATCCATGATGGTGATGTCGCCGGTCAGCGCAGGGCCGCGGTAGGAGGAGTTGCAGTGGACGACCTGGCCCCATTCACCGGCCCAGCCGTTCAGGTAGTCGAGGATCCACGCGCCCATGGAGGCGCCGTAGCCGTAGGCGCGCGGCATGCCGATATAGCGCGCCCAGCGCGGGAACAGGTGGCCGCGGGAGGGGCCGAAATAGGCGCCGTCGGTCCACTCGGGGTTGTCGCGTTCCATCACCGGGTCGTTCTCGTGGCCGACCATGTCCTTGGTGTAGCCCATCGCCTCCAGGTCGATGCCTGGACGGTGGGTGCCGCCCCAGATGGTGAACAGGTAAGCGCGCCACTCGGTGGTGAAGCTGGCGATGGTGTGCGGGCCAAAAATGCGGGTGACCAGTTTGTCGCCGACGCTGACATCGTCCCAGTAGCGCTTGCCGTGGCCGAGCTCGTGCATCATCTTGATGTAATCGTATTTTTTCGTTTCCAGCTCTTCGATTTGCGCGTCGGTCCACTCCGGGTCGTCATACTGGTCGCTGTTGTCAGCTTTTTCCGCCGCCAGGTCCTGGCGGTAGCGAATGGCGGTCGAACGCTGCTTGGCGATCAGTTCGCCGTTCTGGTTGCGGTAGAAATTGTCGCCGCGCTGGAAGCAGGTCGGCCCGGCAAAACCGGTTTCCTTGACCACGTAATCAAAGGGAATTTTTTCGTTGGTGATCTCGTCGCCGGCATAGATTTTCGGCCCGTAGAACCACCACTCGTCGCCGCCGAACAGCAGGTGCGAATCCTTGATGAAGCCGACACAGGCGGGGCCGGCACCGTGGCCGTCGTCGCAGGAAACCGCAAAGGATTGCGGGGCGACCAGCTTGCCGTAGCGGCCTTCGGCAGCAAAGTCTGTGTCGTAGTGCAGCAGGTTGGGGTAGTGCATGGCCTGCACCCAGCGGCGGAAGTCGTTGTTGTGCAGCGGCTCCTTCATGCGCGCCGGATCAATCGGCTTGCCCATGTATTTATCCAGATCGGAACAATCCAGTGTCTTGTCGGTCATGGTTTTCTCCTTGCGGTCATTAAATTCGTCGGCGGCGCCGGTGTATTGCGCTATTCGCCTTTCATGGCCCTGAGGAAGGCCTCGTTGGTGATCATCACCGGTGTGTTGTCCTCATCGATGTGCGCGTGCTTGAGGGTGATGCCCCCGTCCACGGTGAGGGTCTGGCCGGTAACGTAGCTGCCCATGTCGGTGAGCAGGAACATGATGCTGTTGGCCACCTCGGCATGCTGGCCCTGGCGGCCCATGGGAATGGCGCGTCCCTCCAGTTCCGGGTTGGGCGGCAGCAGGGACTTGGGGCCGATCATCGCCGCCGGGGCCACGGCATTGACCCGGATATCGTCCTTCGCCAGTTCCAGCGCCATGGTGCGCACCACCGGCGGAATTGCCGCTTTCGCGGTGGCGTAGGCGATGTGGTAGGGGCCGGCCCCGAGGCCGCTGATCGAGGACACGGCGACGATGGAGCCCCGCCGGCCCTGGGCCTGCAGTTCCGCGGCGAAGGCCTGGGCCATGAAGAACATGGACTCCAGGTTCCTGGAGAACATCTCGCTCCAGGCGCTGCGCGGCATTCTGGTCGCCGGCGCCCAGGTGTGCGGCGGGCCGCCGCCGACCATGCAGACCAGGCCGTAGAGTTCCCCGTCCGCGGCGCGGGCGGCCGCCATGATGCGCTCGATACCCTCGGCGGTCTCCACATCGGCCACCACGGGGATTATCGCCAGGCCCTCGGCAACCAGCGGCGCGAGATCCGCGTCGATCTTCTCCTGCGAACGGCCGGCGGCAATCACGGTGGCGCCCTGTTCGGCGGCCAGCCTGGACACCGTGGTGCCGAGCCCGCCGCCGGTGGCGCCGGCGACAACGACCACGCGGCCGTCCATTTTCAGGCTGTTTTCAAGCATGTGCTTCTCCAGACTGTGTGCGGCGCCTGTACTGGTCGCCGCTGAAATTCATGTTTTCGCTCGCTGGCCTCAGGCCGGCTCGAAGCGGATGGGCAGGGAGCGCAGGCCCCACACGCCGACAAAGGGCCGCCAGCTGACGGCGCCGTTCAGTTGCGGGTTGCGCAGGCGCTGGGCCATCAGGTGCAGTCCCTCCTCGATCTGCGCCCGCGCCAGGAACTGGCCGAGGCAGATATGTTCCCCGCGGCCGAAGGCGAGGTGCCGGTTGCGCTGCGGGCGCTCCGGCTCGAAATCATCGGGGTGATCGAAGGCCCCTGGGTCGCGGCCGGCGAGGGTGAGGATGAACTGCAGGTTGGTGCCCACCGGGAAAACCACATCCCGGTAGCTGAACTCTTCCACCACGGTGCGCGGCACGTTGGACACGCTGTGGTAGCGCAGGGTCTCCTCCATCACCTTCGTGCAGTAGGCCAGATCCTCGGCGCAGCGCTGCCAGGCCTCCGGTCGTTCCAGCATTTCGTACATGGTGAAGGTGAGCATGTTCTTCGAGGTGTCGTAGCCCGCGGCGAACACGAACACCAGCAGGTTCTGCATCTCGTAGTCGCTCAGGTTGCCGCCTTCGTTGGCCGCCAGCAATTCGTCCAGCAGGTCCGGCTCGCCGGGGTTGCCATTCTGCTGGCGCTCGGCGATCAGTTGCGCCGCGAAGTCCATCAGGGCAGTTATGGCCTTGTTGGCGGCGGGCATCATCGTGGGGTCCATGCTGAAGCTCATGCCCTGGGTTTCCAGCGACTCGCGCAGGGTGGGCACTACGTCCGGGGACGCGCCGATGATGCTGCACATCACCCGCACCGGGAAATTGGCGGCGAACTCGGCGAAATCGAACTCGCCCTTCGGCGCCCATTCGTCGAGCAGGCGGGATACGGTTTCCCGCATCAGGCCGCGGAAGCGGTTGACGTTGCGCGGGGTGAAAACCGGCGCGACGTTGCTGCGCACCCGGGCGTGTTCCGCGCCCTGCTTGACGATCATCAGGCCCTCGGTGAAATTTCCCCATGGAGTGCCGCGGGCGCCCATGAACTCGACGATGTTCTCGGTGGCGAAGTGCAGCTTGTCGTCCATGAAGTAGAGATCCTTGATGGCCTCGTATTCATGCACCAGGTAGCCGACCGCGCTCTTCGCCAGCCACGGGTGTTGCTCCCGCGCCGACCTGAAGGCCGGCAGGGGGTCCAGGGGGAAGTCCGGTTCCAGTACCGGCAGTTCCGCGAGGTCCAGTTCGTCAATGCTCTGCATGGCCATGCTCCTGCATCTGTGGATGCATCGGGGAGGGCGATACCGGCTAGCCTTCCAGCGCCTCGGGGGCGACGTATTTGGTGGATGACCAGCCGCCATCGACCACGATGGTCTGGCCGTTGATGAACTCGCCGCCCTTGGAGCAGAGGAAGGCGATAGTGCTGGCGATGTCTTCCGCCTCGCCGAGCCGCGGGTAGGGCGTCATGTCCACCTGCATGCGGCGGAAGGCAGGGTCGTTGAGGCGCTCGCGCACCATGTCGGTCATGGTCACGCCCGGGGCGACACAGTTGGAACGGATGCCCTGGGCGCCGTACTCGCAGGCCATGTGCTGGGTCAGCGAGGTCAGGCCGCCCTTGGCTGCCGAGTACGCGCCGCCGCGGCGGCCGCCGACCACCGCGAAGGTGGAGGTGACGTTGATGATCGCCGAGCCCGGTTTCATGTGGACGATGACGTCCCGGGCCAGCCGGAAGGGCGCGCGCAGCATGATGCCGAGAAAGTGGTCGAGGGTGGCGTCGTCGGTCTCGTGCAGCGGCTTGGGGCTGCCGATACCGGCGTTGTTGACCAGGTAGGTGATCTCGCCGAAGCGCTCGAGGGTGGCGTTGACGATGGTCTGCGGGGCGTCGTCGGCGGTGATGTCGACGGACAGGGTCAGCAGGCGGTCGGTCTCGCCGATTTCCTCAGCCAGCTTGTCCAGCTTGCCCTGGTCGCGACCGACACCGACCACGGCCATGCCGCGGCTGTGCATTTCTTTGGCGGTAGCGAGGCCGATGCCACTGCCGGCACCGGTGATGATTGCAACTTCCATGGATTAGCCTTTCTATTTGTATACTTGCGAGCCGCGTGTACTTTAGCGCGCCGGCCCATTAAAATGAAGCACATTATAATCACCTGTGTTGACTATTGGCTACGATGAAGACTCCGCTATGCAGACAGCAGTAAACCCGGCGCGCCGCGAGATCGCCGGACGTTCCGTGCGCTGGGACGAAGCCCGTGCACAGGCCGCCTACGACAGGGGCCTGTGGGTACGCGAAACGCTTGCCGAGGTACTGGTGCGGGAAGCCCGCGACAACCCCGCGCGGGTGCTGGTGGTGGAGGGCGAGACCCGCCTTACCGCCGGCGAACTGTATCGCCAGGCTGACGTGCTGGCCCGGGTGATGGCCAGCCGCCACCCGACCGGCAGTGTGGTGTCCTTCATGCTGCCCAACTGGAGCGAGGCGGCCGTCATCTATATGGCCGCCACCCTCGCCGGGATGATCGCCCACCCGGTGCTGCCCTCCCTGCGCGAGCACGACCTGCGCTTCATGCTGCAGGACGTCGGTTGCCGGATGATCTTCATCCCCGCCGAATTCCGCGGCTACAGTTACGTGGACATGCTGCACACGGTGGTGGGCGAGTTGCCCGAGCCGCCGGACGTGGTGGCCCTGCGCGGCAACGCGGGCCCCCACGAGTCCTATGCCGCCCTGCTGGATAGCGATATCGCCTGCGCACTGCAGCCCCCCGAGCCGGACGCGGTGCGCATGATCATGTATACCTCCGGCACCACCGGCAGTCCCAAGGGGGTGATGCACAGCCACAACTCGATCCACGCCCTGATCCGCCAGCTCGGCGAGCACTGGCTGGTAGCGCCGGGCGACGCCTTCCTGGTGGCTTCGCCGATCAGCCACATCGGCGGCTCCATCTACGCGTTTGAAATCCCGCTGCTGCTGGGCGCCACCGCGGTACTGATGGAGCGCTGGGACCCGGTGGAGGGCGTGCAGCACCTGGTGCAGGAACGCTGCACCCACTTTGCCGGCGCCACCCCCTTCCTGGTGGCGCTGCTCGCCGCCGCGCGGGAAGCGGGCACCCGCCTGCCGGACCTCAAGGTGTTTATCTGCGGCGGCGCCTCGGTGCCGCCCTCGCTGATTCGCGAGGCCGCGGACTATTTCGAGAAGGCGGTGGTCACCCGGGTCTATGGCTCCACGGAAGTGCCGGTTACCACCGTGGGTGTCACCGATGCCGCCGACATCGACCACGCCGCCGAGACCGACGGCCGCCCCGGAATTGCCGAGGTCGAGTTGTCAGAGGCCGGCGAAGTGCTGGCCCGCGGGCCGCAGATGCTGGTGGGCTATGTGCATGCCGGCGACGAGGCGAAGGTCTTCGATGCGCGGGGTTTCTACCGCACCGGGGACATCGGTCGCTGGGTGGACGAGGACTACCTGGTGATCGCCGGGCGGATCAAGGACATCATCATCCGCAATGGCGAGAACATCGCACCGAAAGAGGTGGAGGACCTGCTGGTCGGCCATCCCGCCATTGCCGAGGTGGCCATTGTCGGGCTGCCGGACCCGAAAACCGGCGAGCGGGCCTGCGCGGTGATCGTACCGCGCGGCGCTGCGCAGCCGGATGTCGCGGCGCTGGCGGCTTTCCTGATCGACGCCGGGGTTGCCAAGTTCAAGATTCCGGAGCAGGTGGCCCTGCGCGACAGCCTGCCCAAGAACGACGCGGGCAAGGTACTGAAGCACAAGCTGCAGGCCGAGCTGTCCGCCGGTTAGCGGGCCGCGGTGTATTCCCGGGCCGGGCCGCGGCGGTAGCGCGCGCTGAGGCCTTCGCCGACGGCGATGGAGTGGCCGGGCTGCGCCGCCCACAGGGTGTTGTTGAGTACCAGGGTTTCGTTGGTGTAGGCCTTGCGCGCGGCGACGCTGAGGTCGACGCCGGTCACCTCGCGCATGGCGATCACGCCTTCCATCAGGGTGCGCTGCCAGGACTTGCCCACGTCCAGGGATTCCAGCAGTTCGGCGTAACGCGGGTTTTCCAGCACGCTGGCGGGGAAATAGCGCTCGCTGTCATGGTTGACGTTGAGCAGCCGGCGCATCTGTAGCGGGTTGAGCTGGGACCAGAAATTGATACCCCGGTCCAGGTCCCCGAGCATGAAGGCCAGCGCGCCATTGTTGTAGTTGAAATCCTCACCGCGGGCGTACAGGGCGTCCAGTTCCGCGCTTCCCGGCTGCAGCTTACCGGAGAGTACTGCGATCACCAGGCGGGTGTAGTCCGAGGTGATGCCATCGATATCCTCATCCCGTTGCCGGTCCAGGTACCACTGGGCCTCGGCCTCGCGGCCCTCCTGGTAGAGGGCGCGGGCCAGCGGGCCGAGGGCGCCGATGTGCTTGGGCCGCAGCATCAGCTGGTCCTTGCGCCGGCGGATGGCTTCGGCCGGCTTCGCAATGGTTACCCGGTAATCCCAGGACTCGTCAGGTGTCAGTTCGAAGGGCCGCTGGTCTTCGGCCAGGTCGAGGAAGCGGCTGGCCTCGTCGTAGAGTCGCGCGCCGATCAGCAGTAACGCGTAGTGGGAGAGGGCGTAGCTCGGGGGATTGCCGGAGAGTATCTGCTCTCGAAGCTGTTGCTCCTGGCGGCGGTATTCGTTGCCGGCCATGCGCATTTCCACGGCCCGGATGGATTCCAGTGCGGCCTCGCCGAGGGCGCGCGAGGCCACTTCCCGGTGTACCCCGGACACCAGGTCCAGCAGTTCGCGCTGCCGGCTTACCCCTGAGAATACCGACAGGTTATTCGCGGCATTGGCGAGACCGACATACGCATTGACGAAATTCGGGTCGAGGCGGGTGGCTTCCTGGTACAGCTTGATAGCGCGCTCGAAGTCCGCCGGGTTGAACTGGTTGTAATAGAAGTCGCCGCGCTTGAAGCGCTCGTAGGCGATCGCGTCGGTGGTGCCCCAGTCGTACATCATCCCCCGCTGCTGGTCATCCAGGTGGATGCTGAGGGCGGTGACGATGTTGGAGACAATGAAATCCTGCACGCTGAACAGCCCGCTCTCGTCGAGGTCAAAACGCTCGGAGTACTCGTGGACCCCATCGCTGCTGCGAATCAGGTGGACCATGACCCGCTGCTCGCCATCCGCCTCGAAGAAGGTGCCCTGCAGAATATGGTCGACCTGTTCCGGGTTGCCGCCATCCGTGCTGGTCGCATCCAGGGACACGACCCGCACTTCCTTCAGCCGGGATAACTGGTTGAGCAGGCTGGTTTGCAGTCCCTCGCGGAGAAATTCCGACGATTCAGTCTGGTCGCCCCGGTAGGTAAAGGGTTCGAGACCCACGGTCACCCGGCCGGAGAAGCCCGTTGCAACCGTTGGCTGGCGCACGGTTGCCAGTACCAGCATTACACCCAGCAGGGCGACAGCCCCGAGTCCGGTGGCCAGGTGGCGGTAGTTGATGCCGGCGAACAGGCCCCACACCAGCTCGCGAAAAGCGTCCAGTTTGCCGGGTTTGCGCTGGGTCGCGGAGGGTGCCACCAGCAGCATGTAGCCGCGCCGCGGCAGGGTCTTGATGAAGTGCTGGTTGCGCACGCTGTCGCCGAGCGCGCCGCGCAGCTCGGAAATGGCCTTGTGCACCGCGTGGTCCGAGGCCACGGGGCTCCAGAATTTCTCCAGTAACTCATCGCTGGTGACCACGCGGTTGGCGTGCTCGGCCAGGTAGGCGAGCACATCCATGTTGCGCGGGGTCAGCTTGGTTTGCAGGCCGTCGCTGTTCAGCAGGCACTGCTCCGGGCAAACCTCGTAGGGACCCAGGTAAAAACTGCTCATTGTCTTTTACTTCCACCTCTTTCGCACCAACCGGGTGCACACTCTCTTGCTGCGCACTATTAAGACGCGTGTCGTAGTGCTTGGCATCCCTGGTGTGTACCCAAGACCCCGCAATGGGGTGGGAATGTAGCGATTGTAAGGGATATGTAACATAAGTTGTGTGCAAAAGTGGTGCCAAAAGTAGGTCCGGGAGGTTTGCGGGAGGAAAAAGAATCAAGAAAACACGCCCTCAGGAGGACTTTCACGTCCCTTAACCCCTAAAACTGAACCTGAAGACCGCCGCCTGTCGCAGTCGGGCCTGTACGGACAGCTGCACATCCGCCAGAGCGGTACGGGGAGACCCTGGCCCAATTTTGGGGCTCCCGCATCAGCATCAGCATTTTGTCTCACAACAGGGGGAAGCCACTGTGAAAAATTGTTCAGCAAGCAACGGGTTCAAACTCAGCCTGCTCGCGGCTGCGGTAGGTTCCGCCCTCGCTCTTCCCATCCAGGGCTTTGCCCAGGGTGAGGAGGCGACGGCGCTGGAAGAAGTCATCATCACCGGTGCGCGGGGCAAGCCGCGCACCATCGCCGATTCACCGGTACCGGTGGACGTGTTCACCAGCGACACCATTCGCGAGGTCGCCTACACCGACACCAACGACGTTCTGAAGACACTGGTGCCTTCCTATAACGTCTCGCGACAACCGATCAGCGACGGCGGCACCTTCGTGCGCCCCGCCCAGCTGCGCGGCATGCCCACCGACAAGACCCTGGTCCTGGTCAACTCCAAGCGCCGCCACCGCGCGGCACTGGTGAGCATTGGCGGATCGGGCACCCAGGGGCCGGATATTGCCACCATCCCCACCTCCGCACTGAAGAGTGTCGAGGTGCTGCGTGACGGCGCTGCCGCCCAGTACGGTTCCGACGCCATCGCCGGGGTGATCAACTTCATCCTCAAGGACGATGCCGAGGGCGCCAGCCTGAATATCGAGACCGGCGAGTTCTCCGAGGGCGACGGCTCCCAGACCACCGTGCAGGGCAACATCGGCCTGCCGCTGGGCGAGACCGGCTTCCTCAGCCTGTCCGCCGAGTGGACCGAAGCGGACGCCACCGACCGCAGCGAGCAGTACTGTCAATCCTGGTTCTGCCTCAACCCGAATAACCCGGTCTACGATCCCACCGCCTGGTACACCGCCTACACCAATGACCCGGCCTTTATGGAGGGCGTGAAGAAGGCCAATATCGGCCAGGGTAACAATGTACAGCCCTGGGGCCAGCCGAATTCCGAGGCCACCCGGCTTTTCTTCAACGCCGGCTTCGATCTCAGCGATACTTCCGAGCTCTACGCCTTTGGTAACTACTCCCAGAGCGAGGCAGACGGCAGCTTCTATTACCGCTATCCCCAGAACGGCACCATCATGGACCTGCGCGAAGCGGATGGCTCCATCTATAGCCCGCTGGAGAAATTCCCCGGTGGCTTCACCCCGCGCTTCGTCGGCGAGGTCTTCGACTACTCCGCCCTGGGTGGCTGGCGCGGTGAGTGGAGCAACGGCCTCACTTACGACTTCAGCGCCCGCTATGGCAACAGCACCATCGAGTACACCCTCAACAACACCATCAACCCCTCCATGGGGCCGGATTCCCCGACCTCATTCCGTCCAGGCGACCTGACCAACGAGGAAACCCAGATCCAGGCTGACTTCTCCTACGAGATCGACACCGACGCGGTAGGTCCGGTGCTGGTGGCCTTCGGCCTGAGCTATATGGATGAGTCCTACGAGCTGAAAGGCGGCAATGAGGAATCCTATATTGCCGGCCCCTACGCCGTGCAGGACCCCTGGGGCCTGTGTAATTCCGACGGCACCGCCAGCAGCGCCGGCCTCAGCGCCATCGCCGGTGGCTCCAGCCTCGACTGCGCCAACCCCAGCGACCCGGTCTTCCAGGTGGTGGGTGTGGGCTCCAACGGCTTCCCCGGCTACTCGCCCGAGTTCTCCGGCGTCTACGACCGCGACTCCTATGCCGCCTACGTGGATGTCAGCGCCGACGTGACCGACAGACTGTTCCTGCAGGGCGCGGTGCGCTACGAGGACTACTCCGACTTCGACTCCGAGGTCGTGGGCAAAATCGCCGGTATGTACCGCGTGACCGACAACCTCAACCTGCGTGCCTCCATAGGCACCGGCTTCCGTGCGCCGACCCCGGGCCAGCAGGGCACCACCAACGTGTCCACCCGCCTGCCCAACGGCTTCCCGGTCGCCACCGGCCTGTTCCCCGCTGGCGGTACTGTAGCCGGCGCCCTGGGCGCCGAGCCGCTGAAACCGGAAACCTCCACCAACTACACCTTTGGCCTGACCTACTCCATTGGTGAACTGGACCTGACGATGGATTACTACCGCATCTACGTCCAGGACCGCACCTACGCGGTGTCCACCAAGGATGTTTCCACCGACCCGAACAGCGGAGCGGCCTACGACAACTACCTGGCGCTGGTCGGCGCGGGGGTAGCTGGCGCCGAGACCATTGGCGGTGTTTTCTACTTCGCCAATGCCTTCGACACCGTGACCGAAGGTGTGGATATCGTTGCCACCTACCCGCTGGACTGGGGTAACGCCGGCATGACCACACTGACCGGTTCGGTGAACCTCAACACCTCCGAGTTCGACAGCGACCCGAGCGAGTACCTCAACGACGAAGACCAGTTCGATTTCGAGAACATCGACCCGAGCTGGCGCGGTGTCCTGACCGCCCGTCACGAAGTCGGCCAGTTCTCGCTGATGGCGCGGGCCAACCTCTACGGTTCCTACGAGAACGCCAACGGCAATGGCGAATCCCAGGTAACCCAGAAATATGACCCGCTGGTGCTGTTCGACCTGGAAGGTGCCTATCGTTTCAACGATATGTTCTCCCTGGCCATCGGTGGCCGCAACGTGTTCGACGAGTATCCCGACAAGGATGAAATCGGCGATATGTGCTGTGGCGCGCTGTACCAGTCCAACGCCACCGTCAGCTGGCAGGGCAGCTACTACTACGCTCGCCTGAACATGGACTTCTAAGTGCTCAACCCCCGTTCCGGGCGCGCATTCCTCCATGGTGAGCGCCCGGAATGGGGTTCCTAAAAACACAAAAAAACACGCAAGACAAGCTACACGCGAGGATTCAATGAACCGTTCCGTTTCCCGAAGAGACCTGTTGCAGGCGCTCGGAGCGACCCTGGGCACCGGGGCCCTGCTCGCCGCCGGCGGCGCGCTGGGCATGCTGCCCGCCTCCGCGCAGGCCAGCACTATCGATACCGCGCGACTGGGCAAGCACAAGCGCCGCATCGCCATCCTGGGTGGCGGCATCTCCGGACTGACCGCGGCCTACGAATTGCAGCGCGCCGGCCACGAGGTCACCGTACTCGAAGCTTCACACCGGGCCGGCGGCCGGGTGTTCACCATCCGCCATGGCGACCTGATCGACGAGATCGGCAACCGCCAGTACTGCGAGTTCGACGACGCACCGCACATGTACTTCAACGCCGGTGCGGCGCGTATCCCCAGCACCCACCGCACCGTCCTTAACTACTGTGCGGAACTCGGTGTCGAGCTGGAAATGTTCATCAACGAGAACAAGATGGCCTGGGTGCAGGACGACGCCATGCTCGGCGGCCGCCCGGTGCGCAATGGCGAATACACCACCAACCTGCGCGGCTTCATGGCAGAGCTGTTCGCCAAGTCGCTGAACCCGGCGGAACTGGACGCCGGCTTTTCCGCCGAGGAACTGGAAACCCTGCGCGCGGTCATCCGCAACTTCGGCGACCTCAACGAGGACCTGCTGTACCGCGGCAGCCTGCGCGCCGGCTATGCCAGCGGCGGCTTCCTCAAGCACGGTGAGCAGCGCGAGGCCATCGCCCTGCGCGACCTGCTGCAGGCCCGCTTCGCGGGTTCCGCGCTGGAAGCCAACGAGGGCGAGACCGGACCCATGCTGATGCAGCCGGTGGGCGGTATGGACCGCATTATCCACGGCTTCCTCAACAAGGTGGGCAAGCGGGTGCTGTACAACGCCCAGGTGCAGTCGATCCAGCTCCGGGACGAAGGCGTCGACATCGCCTACACCCTGGGTGGCAAGCCGCAACAGCTGTCCGCCGACTACGTCTTCAACTGCATACCCAGCCACCTGGTCACCGGGCTGGCGAACAACTTCCCGGCGGAATACACCCGCGCCCTGCGCCACATCCGGCGCGGCGAGGCCTTCAAGGGCGCCTTCCAGGCGAAATCCCGCTTCTGGGAAAAAGAGGATATCTACGGCGGCATTACCTGGGTCAACGCACCCATCCGCCAGATCTGGTACCCCGCCCACGGCATCCACAAGGAAAAGGGCGTGATCCTGGGCGCCTACGATTTCGCCCACGGCATCGACTTCACCCACATGGACCAGGCCCAGCGGGTCGAGGCCATGCTCGCCCAGGGTGAAAAAGTGCACCCGAACTACCGCCAGCAGGTAGAAAAGGGCGTCACCATCGCCTGGCACCGGATGAACCACATGCTCGGCTGCGCCGCGCGCTGGACCGACAGCTACCGCGAAATGACCAGCGAAGAAAGCCAGCTGATGGAGACCCTGATCCGTCCCGCCAATGGCCGCCACTACCTCATCGGCGACCAGGTGGCGCGCCACGTGGCCTGGCAGGAGAGCGCGATTCTCGCCACTCACCGCGCGCTGGATGACTTTGCCAACCGCCTGCAGGAGGAAGCCGCATGAAGCGCCTGATACGCCGTGCTGTGCGTCCGCTGCTGGCCCTCGCCCTGGGCTTGAGTGCGATTACCGCCAGTGGCGCCGAACGCGAGGCCTACAACGACTTCTACTGCGAAACCTGTCACGGGGCGCAGGGGATTGGCAGCTTCGGCGTCCAGGCGCCGAAACTCGCCGGCATGGAACCCTGGTACCTGCAGCGCCAGCTGGAAAAGTTTCGCGCCGGCCAGCGCGGCGTGCACGCAGGTGACGAGACCGGGGTGGAGATGCGGGCGATGGCGGTGAAGCTGAGCGACAGCAGTATCCAGCAGTTGCTGGATTGGATTGCCGGCTGGCCCGCGACCGAGGCGCCTGCCTCCGTCGCCGGCAATGTAAAAGCCGGCTCTGGCCTGTATGCCAGCTGCGCCGCCTGTCACGGCGCCGCCGGCGAAGGCAACCGCATGCTCGGCGCCCCGGCCCTGGCCGGCCAGAGCGACTGGTACCTGCTGACCCAGCTGAAAAACTTCTCCCGCGGCTACCGCGGGCAACACCCGGACGACAGCGAGGGCGCCACCATGCGCGCCGCGGTAAGCGCGTTGCCGGACGAACAGGCGATGCGTGATGTCGTCGCCTATATCGCACAACTGAAGGGACCGGCGAACAGCACGGCCCAACTCAACGACTGAAGACAAGGACTGAACCATGAAAAAACTGCTCAATGCCTGCCTGGTAACCGCGCTGCTGGGAAGTGGTGCCGCTGTAGCCCAGGAAATTGAACGCCACAGCGAAGGCAAGCTGTTCTACACCGCGATCAGCATTCCCGCCGGTGCAGAAACCCTGTACCTCAGCGGCGCCGGCGCCAAGCCCGCCGAGGACGGTACCTGGGGCGATATGGAAGCCCAGACCATCGACACCTTCAACGCTTTCAAGGAAAAGCTGGAGGGCCTGGGCTGGTCGATGTCGGACATCGTCCAGGTGCGGGTCTTCGCCACCGCCAGCCCGGACGGCAGCCTCGATTTCGCCGGTTTCAACAAGGGTTACATGCAGTTCTTCGGCACCGAGGAAAACCCGCAGAAGCCGGTGCGCTCCTTCGTCCAGGTAGCCGACCTCGTGGTCGATGGCTGGCTGGTGGAGATCGAAATTCGCGCGGCGAGAATGCCGAAATGAAACCGATGACCGCCCCCGGCGGTAAACCATCTTGCTTCAGGAGTGAGGTATGGAGCCTGATATGCTGACTTTTATTGCCCTGTTGGCCATCGCCGGACTGGTGGCCGGCCTGACCGCGGGCCTGTTCGGCGTCGGCGGCGGCTTTGTGGTCGTCCCCGCGCTGCTTGCGGTGTTTCCCTTCCTGACCGATAACACCGACAACCTGATGCTGGTGGCCGTGGGTACTTCGCTGGCCACCATCATTGTGTCCTCGGCACGCTCGCTGTTCGCCCACGCCAAGCGCGGGGCAGTGGACTTTGAACTGCTCAAGGACTGGTCGGTGTGGTTGCTGATCGGGGTCGGCGGCGGCCTGCTGGTGGCCTCCTTCGTCGATGGCAACCGCCTGATCATGGTGTTCGCCATCGGCGTCCTGCTGTACTCCGTGTTCTTCCTGTTCCCGGAGTGGTTCGCGCGCTTCAAGGGCCGCTTCAGCATGCCGGTCGGTCCCAAGCGGGCGGTCCTCGCCAGCGTACTGGGTGGCTTTTCCTCGCTGCTCGGTATCGGCGGCGGCACCATCACCGTGCTGACCATGGTCCTCTGCGACCGGCCGGTGCACCAGGCAGTCGCCACCGCTTCCGGCGTCGGCGTGCTGATCGCCATTCCCGGCGCCATCGGCTTCATGCTGCTGGGCCTGGGGGCGGAAAACCTGCCCCAGGGCTCCATCGGCTATATCAACATCCCCGCGCTGCTCGCCGTTGCCGTGTTCTCGGTAATGACGGCGCCGCTGGGTGCGCGCCTCGCGCACAGTCTCGATGAAACCCAGCTCAAGCGTGCCTTCGGGGTCTACCTGATTCTGGTATCGCTGGCCATGTACGCCAAGGCCTGACACTGACACTACGACAAGAGGAGAATTCCATGTCACTTTCGATGAATCGCAGATTGTTCCTTGGCGCCGTCGCCGGCGCCGCCGGCCTGGCGGCCAGCAGCGGCCGCCTGGCGCACGCCGCGGGCGCCTCCACCCTGGT
>NZ_JBLWFK010000007.1:0-209241 GCF_048323675.1 Haliea sp. E17 | reverse complement strand
CGTCAACTTGTTAATCAGCTCCCGCAGCGCGCTGGCTTTGGGTTTTGCTTCCGGGTTGTCCCTTCAGCGAGGAGGCGTATTATACAGAGCGCTTCCCGGTTGGCAACAAAAATTTTTAACTTTTTGCTGCCGTTTCCACCTCTCCGGAACTCTGGGGTTTGCCCGCTAAGCTATTGATAGCTTTTGGGAAACTTCCCGGTGTCGACCCTTGGGTTGAGCACCTCTCCCGGTGAAGGGACGCGAACTATACGTACGGGAATCATGGCGCGCAAGCCCTTTTTTGAAATAATTTTCAGGGGTGTTTAAATAATGATCCGGACACCCCTGAATCGGTCATTTTTCCCTCGACTCCAGGGTGGGCGGACCAGAAATCAGGCGACCTCGAACAGGTGGTACTTCTTCTTGCCCAGCCGTACCAGGTAGAAACGACCAAAGGCGGCCTGCGCCGAATCGAAGCAGGCGGCGACATCCGCATTACTCTCCATACCGATGGCGCGCCCATTGATCACCACCGCATTGCGCCCGAGCGCATCTTTTACCTGCTTGCCAGAGGGGGCGAGACCAGCATCACTGAACAACTGGGTCAGTGTTTCCGGGAAATCGCCGCGCGCAAGGGTACTCGAAGGCAGGCCATCCTGTCGCAACTGGCCAAAATCGGACTCGGACAGCGCATCGGCGCTACCACTGAACAGGGCCTCGGTAATACGCCTGGCGGCCGCCAGCCCCGCTTCACCGTGGACCAGCCGGGTAACTTCTTCCGCCAGGATGCCCTGGGCCTCGGGCCGACCGGCGCGCTCGGTATCCGCCCGCTGGATCTCCCCGATCGCAGCGACGTCAAGGAAGGTAAAGTAGCGGAGGAAACGGTACACATCCGCATCGGCACACCCCAGCCAGAACTGGTAAAAGGCGTAGGGCGAGGTCTTGCTTGCGTCCAGCCAGATGGTTCCGGACTCGGTCTTGCCGAACTTGGTGCCATCCGCCTTGGTTACCAGGGGCATGGTCAGCCCGAACACCTGGTTGCCATAGAGCCGGCGCGTCAGGTCTATACCGCCGGTAATATTGCCCCACTGGTCCGAGCCGCCCAACTGCAGGCTGCAGCCGTAGCGCTTGTTGAGTTCGGCAAAATCGTAGGACTGCAGGATCATGTAGGTGAATTCGGTGTAGCTGATGCCACTGCCCTCGCGCTCGATGCGCTGCTTCACCGACTCCTTCTGGATCATGGCATTCACGGAAAAGTGCTTGCCGACATCGCGGAGGAAAGTGAGCACATCCATATTGGCGGTCCAATCGAGGTTATTGACCACCTCGGCGGACGCCGCGCCTGCATCGAAATCAATAAACTGGGAGACCTGGGCGCGGATCTTGTCCACCCAGCCCGCCACCACGTCGGGCGTATTCAGCTGCCGCTCCTGGGCCTTGAAACTGGGGTCGCCAATCAGGCCGGTGGCGCCGCCGACCAGGGCCAGCGGCTTGTGTCCCGCCTGCTGGAAACGACGCAGCATCAGCAGTGGCACCAGGGAACCGATATGCAGGCTGTCAGCCGTGGGATCGAAACCGCAATACAGCGTCCTGCATCCCCCGTCCAGCCAGGCAGGAAGCTCGGCTTCACCGGCGATCTGGAAGATGAGTTCTCGGGCACGAAGGTCCGCTAGGAGTGCGCTGCTCATGGGGTGATCTCGCATATAAAGAAGGAGGTTCGAAACCCGGTTCTACCGGGGCCGCCAACCTTACAATACCACCCCGGAAAATCAAACTTACTGCAAAGTTTTGTTTGGCACGGATTGAATCTTATATATACTGAAAAACGACTATAAGTGGATTTATACGGGACATGCCTGCAGCGAACAGACCGCGGGGGGCCACCGCGCTTCGCCAAAATCAGTCACGCGCCATTGCTTTACCCCTCAGCCAGATCAACCTGGTCAAAGGGCATATCGCGGTGGGCGCAGCCCTGCTCGCCGGCCTTGTCGCCGTAGTCAACCTGCAGAACACCAATACCGCCGAGCCCATCAACCCGGCGGATATCGAAGCCCTGCTCAACCCCTACTCCCAGGCCAACACGGCACCCAGGGTGCCGCTGATGGCGAACATTCCCCTGGAAGCGGCCGCGCCGAAAGCCGAAGTGGCACGGGAGAATCATTGGGATGAGGAGACCGTGCGCTCCGGGGATAACCTGTCCCTCATCTTCAAGCGTGCCGGCTACAACATGCAGGACGTCTACAACGTCACCAGCTCCCCGGACGGCAACGAACTCACCCGGATCTACCCCGGCCAGACCATTGCCTTCCAGGGCAGTGACGACGGCCAACTGCTGGCCGTGCGCTACGAAAAGAACCCCCTGGAAACCATCCAGTACACCTGGAAAGAGGAGGGTTTCGTACGCGAAGTCACCACCCGCGAGCCGGAGATCCGCCGCGTCAGCGCGGCAGGTGAAATCAGGTCCTCCCTGTACACCGCGGGGATAGATGCAGGCCTGTCGGTCAATACCATTATGGACATGGCCAACATTTTTGGTGGCGTCATCGACTTTGTCGGCGACCCGCGCAAGGGCGATACCGTGGAAGTGGTGCTGGAGCAGGCTTGGCTGGACGGCGAGAAATACTCCGACGGCGCCATCCTGGCGGCCTCCTACACCAACCAGGGCAAGACCTACACCGCCTACCGCTACACCGACAGCGCGGGCGACACCGGCTACTACAATGAAGACGGCATGAGCATGCGCCGCGCCTTCCTGCTGGCCCCGGTCGACTTCACCCGTATCAGCTCGAATTTCAATCCCAAGCGCCTGCACCCGGTACTCGGCACCGTGCGCCCCCACCGCGGCACGGACTACGCCGCCCCCACCGGCACACCGGTATATGCCGCGGGCGACGGCAAGGTCATCAAGGCCGGCTACTCCAGCGCCAACGGCAACTATGTCTTCATCAAGCATGGCGACCAGTTCGAAACCAAGTACCTGCACCTGAACAAGCGCAAGGCCAGCGTGGGCCAGAAGGTCAGCCAGGGTGACGTCATTGGCACCGTGGGCTCTACCGGCCTGGCTTCCGGCCCCCACCTGCACTACGAATTCCTCATGAATGGAGTGCACCGCAACCCGCGCACCATCCATAAATACCTGCCCAAAACCAAGACCCTGCCCGCCGCGGAACTCGCCGCATTCCACGCTGCCATCGCCGAGACCTCGTCCATGCTGGCGGCGGCCCGCGGAGAAGAGAACACGCGGCTGGCAATGCACGAAAAGCCCGAAAACCGCGGATGATCACAGAACCGCGCGGGCTGTTTATCGGCCTGTTGTCGGGTACCAGCGTTGATGCAATCGACTGTGCCCTGGTGGAAATCGACCACCGGGTGCAGCTCCTGCACAGCCGGGAATACCCGATCCCCGAAGCGATTCGCGAAGAGATCGCGGCGATCAGCCACAGCGGCGACCGCGAAATCGAGCGTATGGGAATTCTCGACCGCCAGCTGGGCCAGTTGCTGGGTACTGCCGCCAATCAGCTGATCGCGGCCGCAGGCGTCACTGCCCCCGAGGTCACCGCGATCGGCAGCCACGGCCAGACCATCCGCCATCGCCCCGCCTCGGGCGGCCATGCCCCGGAAACCAGCTTCACCCTGCAGATCGGCGACCCCAACAGCATCGCCGAACTCACCGGCATCACCACGGTAGCCGATTTCCGGCGCCGCGACATGGCCGCCGGTGGCGAAGGCGCCCCGCTGGCGCCCGCCTTTCACGCCCACGCCTTCGCTGCCCCGGACACACGCCGGGCAATCGTCAACATCGGCGGCATTGCCAACATCAGCCTGCTGGACGGGGCGCGCCTGATCGCCGGTTTCGACTCCGGGCCCGGCAACACCCTCATGGATCACTGGATCGCCCGCCACCGGGGCCAGCACTTTGACCGGGACGGCCAGTGGGCCGCGTCCGGGCGCGTCGACCCGGGTCTCCTGCGGGTATTGCTGCAACACCCCTACCTGCAACGCAGCGGCCCCCGCAGCACCGGCAAGGAAGCGTTCAACCTGGCCTGGCTGGATGCGATCCTCGGCGCCAGCCCGGCCACTGCGGCGCAGGACGTGCAGGCGACCCTCTGCGAGTTCACCGCCGCCAGCATCGCCGCGCCGATCCTGCAGGCTGCTGTGCCAGTGGATGAGATCTACATCTGCGGCGGCGGTGCCCACAACCGGGACCTGATGGGGCGCCTGGCGAGATTGCTGGCACCGCGCGCGGTGGGCGACACCGACGCGCTGGGGATTCACCCCGACTGGGTGGAAGCGGCGGCCTTCGCCTGGCTGGCGCAGCGCCGCCTGGGCGGCCTGCCCGGCAATGCGCCGATAGTCACGGGAGCGAAAGGTGAGCGGGTCCTCGGGGCGATCTACCCCGGTATGTTCTCAGATTGAGAAGGAAGCGCCGCAACCACAGGTTGTGGTGGCGTTGGGGTTGTTGATCACGAAGCGGGAGCCTTCCAGGCCCTCGGTGTAATCCACTTCAGAGCCCACCAGGTACTGGTAGCTCATCGGGTCGACCAGCATTGTGACTCCGCCGTTTTCAATAACGGCGTCGTCCTCGGCGGCCTCTTCCTCGAAACTGAAGCCGTACTGGAAACCGGAGCAGCCACCGCCGGTGATATACACCCGCAGTTTCAGCGACTCATTTTCCTCTTCAGTCACCAGCTGGCGCACCTTGCGAACGGCGTTGGCCGTCAGGTTGATGCTGCTTGGGTTGAATGATTCAGCGACAGACATTTTGCCTACTCGAGACCCGTATACCGGGCCATTAAACTACACATGGATGCCAATTATCTTAAACCCGAGTAAATCAGTCAACTTTATCCTGCGACCGGGCGCCCCGGCCTAGAGACCCACGTTGGAGAATTTGTCCTTGGGGGCCCAGGGGAAAATTTCCCGACTCTCCATAGCGCGCGGCTGACTGGCGCTCGCTTCCACGCTGACCGCGGTGGGCGCAAAACCCCCGGGCAGGGTCAGGGTTCCTTCGATCGACTGGAAATAGCGGAAATTGAGCGCGATGGTCTCTCCCTCGACATCCGCGCTCAGCGCGGACAGCGGATAGCCGATTTCCTCCCCGTCCTGCATGCCGAGTATCTCCACCTTCAAGCGGCCATTCAACATGGCGTGCTTGCGGGCTTCCTGCTGCGCCACAATGCGATAGGCATACTGCCCGTCACCTTCCATGGCTACCAGCTCGAGGGGTCGCAGGCTGAGGCCCTGGGCTATTTCCCCGGGGCTCATCAGGCTGCGGTAGAAGCGCAGGCCCTCCTCCAGGGAGGCGATCTCCTCCTGCTGTGAGGCGAGATCCTTGCGCACCATCTCCAGCGCTCCGGCATCCACCGACGCGCGGGTGCGCTCCATGTTGAGTTCGGACTCCAGTCCGGCAATGCGCTCCTGCAGCAGCGGCACCTCGTCCTCGAGTGCGTGATAGCGCTCGGGGTCGATGCCCAGGCCACTGTAGGCGGCCTGCTCCCCGAGATAGAACGCGCCGGCGAGCAGTAACATGGCGACCAGCCCGCTGGTCAGCAACAGCAGGCGCAGGGACCGCTGGGGAACCTGGTCGACCACAAACTGGCTGATGCGGGCTAGCACACCGGGCGCCTCAGGGCATCAGGCCAACCTGCTGGAGCCCAGTGGTCTCCGGCAGGCCAAACATGATGTTCATGTTCTGGATACCCTGGCCTGAAGCGCCCTTGACCAGGTTGTCGATCACCGACATGACCACCACCGTATCGCGCTCCTGGGGCACCTGGACCGAGATCCGGCACTGGTTGGCGCCGCTGACGGTGCGGGTCTGCGGAAATACGCCGGCGGGCAGTACATCGACGAAAGGCTCGTCGGCATAGCACTCCTCGAACAGGTCCTGCAGGTCCTCGCGGGAATCGGTGAGGTTGGCGAACAGCGTGGCGTGAATGCCGCGGCTCATCGGCAGCAGGTGCGGCACGAAGGTCAGCTGCACCGCGTGGCCGACCATCTCGGCCATTTCCTGCTCGATTTCCGGCAGGTGGCGGTGGCCGGCCACCCCGTAGGCCTTGAAGCTGCCGTAGACCTCGGTCAGCAGGTTATCCACCTTGGCCTGGCGCCCGGCGCCGCTGGCACCCGACGCCGCGCTGGCGATCAGGTGCTGGGTATCCACCAGGCCGCGCTGCAGCAGGGGCATCAGGCCCAGCAGGATGGAGGTCGGGTAGCAGCCCGGGCAGGCCACCAACTGCGCGCCGGCAATCCGCGCGCGGTTGATTTCCGGCAGGCCGTATACCGCAGTCTGCAGCAGTTCGGGACTGGTATGCGGCACCCCGTACCACTTCGCGAAGACCTCGGGGTCGCGGACGCGGTAGTCCGCAGACAGGTCGATCACCCGGGTGCCCGCCGCCAGCAGGGCCGGCACGGTCTCCATGGCGACCGCGTGGGGCGTGGAGAAGAACACCACATCGCAGGACGCCAGCAGTTTTTCGTCGGTGTCGCTAAAGGCCAGGTCGTAGTGGCCGCGCAGGTTGGGGTAGAGCTCGTCGACGCGGCGGCCGGCTTCGGAGCGCGAGGTAATGGCCGTCACCTCCACCTCCGGATGCGCCGCCAACAGGCGCAGCAATTCCACGCCTGCGTATCCCGTCCCTCCGACAATGCCAACCTTGATCATGTTGCTCACCTTGTTCTCTGAATACACTTACCCCATGCAGGGGCATGGGCGGGGTAGTATAAAGGCATTCAGCGGCCGATTAACTGTTAATATTGACTGCACGAACCTACCCAAGTGTCACCGTGCAGAGACTGATCAGCCAGTACCGCAACTACCTCACTCGCTATGACTCGGTCATCGCCTACGCCCTGCTCGGCGTGGTCGGCGGCCTCGCCTCGGGCGCGGTGATCATTGCCTTCGAGGAGGCCATCGTCTACCTCGCGGCACTGTTCGGCGTCGGCGACCACGGCGACAACTTCGAAGCCCTGCCCCCAATGTGGCGTTTCATCCTGCCCGCCGGCGGGGCGCTGGCCCTCGGCATCGTGTTCTACCTGCTCAAGGCAGAGGACCGCGAGACCGGGATCGTCCATGTGCTGAGCCGGATGCACAGCAGTTACGGCGTGCTGCCGGCGCGCAATGCACTGGTGCAATTCGTGGCCGGCGCCTTCGCCCTCGCCACCGGCCAGTCCGGCGGCCGCGAAGGTCCCGGCGTACACCTGGGCAGTGCTGTCAACAGCCTGCTCGGGCAGCGCCTGTCACTGCCCAACAACAGCCTGCGGATGCTGATAGCCTGCGGGACTGCCGGCAGCATCTCCGCGGCCTTCAGCACACCGCTGGCCGGCGTGATCTTCGCCATGGAAGTCATCGTCGCCGAATACACGGTGGCCGGCTTCATCCCGGTGATCCTGGCCGCGGTAACTGCGGCGGCGATCAAGCGCACCTTCGACCCCAGCGGCACCGCCTTTGACATGCCGCCGCTGGAACTTAGCTCCCTGTGGGAGATTCCCTACATCATCCTGCTCGGCATCACCTGCGGCATGGCCGTTGTCGCCTTCATCCAGATCAGCAAACGCACCGCCCAGCTCTCGCGCTACAACATCATCCTGCGTTTTTCCGTGGCCGGCTGCATCTCCGGCGCACTCGCCCTGGTGGTGCCGCAGGTGCTCGGCGTCGGCTATGACAGCCTGAACCTCGCTCTCGCGGGCCAACTGACCCTGGGCCTGTTGCTGGCGCTGGCCGCTGCCAAACTCGTCGCCACGGCAATAACTGCCGGCATGGGTATCCCAGTGGGCGTCATCGGCCCCAACCTGCTGATCGGCGGTTGCCTGGGTGGGGCCTTCGGGATGATCGGCTTCAACCTGATGCCCGCTTACGCCTCCGACCCGACTCTTTATGTGGTCCTTGGTATGGCCGCGACCATGGGCGCCGTCCTCAATGCACCACTGGCGGCCCTGCTCGCCGTGATTGAACTGACCCGCTCGATCGGTCTCAGCATGCCCGCCATGCTGGTGATCGTCGCCGCCACCCTGACCAGCGGTGGCATCTTCGGCCAGCGTTCCCTGCACCAGACCATCCTGCGGCAACTGCAGCGCCTGATACCCGACGACCCGCTGAACCAGCTCCTGCACCGCACCCACGTGGGTTCGATCATGGACACCCGGGTAGTGCGGGTCCCCACCGTGGTCGGGGCCGAGGACCGCGTCACCCTGCTCGAATTCCGGCCCCAGTGGTGCCTGGTCAGCAAGGAGCGCGAGGACCTCTACCTGGTCCACGGCGACGAGCTGCTGGACTGGCTGTCCGCCAGCGAAAACGAGGACGCCGACATCACCGACTCGGGTATCCGCCGCTGGACCATGACCCGGGTGCCGCTGCAGGCGACCCTGCGCCAGACCCTGGACAGCATCAATCGCCACACGGTAGAAGCGGCCTGCGTGTTCGAGCGCAGCCGGCGCTCCAGGCAACCCGTACTGCACGGCGTCGTAACCCGGGAGAACATCGACAGGTTCACCCTGGGCCGGCTTCATTCCGAGGAATAATCCATGCTGTGGATGAAAGCACTGCACATCATCTTTGTCGTCTGCTGGTTTTCCGGCCTGTTTTACCTGCCGCGCCTGCTGGTCAATTACGCCGGCGCCAGCCACGACGCGACCCGCGAGCAACTGGCGCAGATGGCGCGCCGCCTGTACCGTTTCGTCACGCCCTTCATGGTGCTGGTGATACTGCTCGGTATCGGCATGCTCAGCACCAACCCCGGCTACTACCTGCACGCGGGCTGGTTCTGGGCGAAGATGGCGGGCATGGCGTTTCTTGTCGCCTATCATTTCCAGTGCGGCCGCTATGTCCGTGCGGCGGTCGAGGGCCGGGACCGGCACAGCACGCGCTACTACCGTTTTTTCAACGAGGTACCAGTACTGTTCCTGTTTGCCATGGTCATGCTGGCGGTGCTCAAGCCGTTCTAGGAACTGGATATTCCCGCGCCCAGACCGGATAATTTGCCACCCCCGAACCGATTTCCAACGCAGCAGCGGAGCAGCCACCCCATGAGTACCTCAGCACAGCTTTTCGAACGCGCGCGGCAGCATATCCCCGGCGGAGTGAACTCACCGGTGCGCGCCTTCAAGGCGGTGGGCGGCACGCCGGTCTTCATCGAGCGCAGCGATGGCCCCTATGTCTTCGACAGCGAGGGCAAGCGCTATATCGACTATGTGCTGTCCTGGGGCCCCATGCTGATGGGCCACAACCACCCCGCGGTGCGCGAGGCGGTGATCCGCCAGAGCGAAAAGGGCCTCAGCTTCGGCGCCCCCACCGAACTGGAAATCGAGCTGGCAGACCGCATCTGCGAAATCATGCCGAACATGGACCTGGTGCGCATGGTCAACTCCGGCACCGAGGCGACCATGAGCGCGATCCGCCTGGCCCGCGGCTTCACCGGCCGGGATACCATCGTCAAGTTCGAGGGCTGCTACCACGGCCACTCCGATTCGCTGCTGGTGAAGGCCGGCTCCGGCGCCCTGACCCTCGGCGTGCCCAGTTCCCCGGGGGTTCCCGCGGCGCTGGCGGACCACACCCTGACCCTGACCTACAACGACGCCGAGGGCGTGCGCGCGGCCTTCGCCGAACACGGCGAACGCATCGCCTGCGTCATCGTCGAGCCGGTCGCCGGCAACATGAACTGCATCCCGCCCCTGCCGGGCTTCCTCGAGACCCTGCGCGAGGTCTGCACCGCACACGGCGCGGTACTGATCCTCGACGAGGTCATGACCGGTTTCCGCTTCGGCCTGCAGGGCGCCCAGGGCTACTACGGCATTGAGGCGGACCTGACCACCCTGGGCAAGGTCATCGGCGGCGGCATGCCGGTGGGCGCCTTTGGCGGCAAGCGCGAGATCATGGAGCAGATCGCCCCGCTGGGACCGGTCTACCAGGCGGGCACGCTCTCCGGCAACCCCATCGCCATGGCGGCGGGCCTGGCGACCCTGGACATCATCTCCGCCCCCGGCTTCTACGCGCCGGTATTCGAGCAGACCACAAAACTGTGCGAGGGACTGGAGAGCGCCGCCCGGGATGCCGGGGTACCGTTTACCACCAATCACGCGGGCAGCATGTTCGGCGGCTTTTTCACCGCCGAGGACGCCATCCACAACTATGCCCAGGTGATGGCCTGCGACACCGCCCGCTTCAACCGCTTCTTCCACCTGATGCTCGAGGCCGGGGTGTATCTCGCGCCCGCCTCCTATGAAGCCGGTTTCCTGTCCTCCGCGCACAGCGACGACGACATCGCGGCGACCGTCGAGGCGGCCCGGCAGGCCTTCAAGCAAATTGCGGGAGACACCCAATGAGTTTTAACAGCCAGCGCGGCCCCTTCCCGGTTACCCGCATGCGCCGCCTGCGCGCCAACGATTTCGCCCGCCGCCTGGTACGCGAGAACCAGCTCAGCCCGGTGGACTTCATTTTCCCGGTGTTCGTGCTGGAAGGCAGCAGTACGCGCGAGGCCATCCCCTCGATGCCGGGTATCGAGCGCCTCAGTATTGACCTGCTGGTCGCGCAGGCGCGGGAACTGGCGAGCCTGGGCGTTCCGGCCATCGCCCTGTTTCCGGTGGTCGGCGGGGAGAAAAAATCCCTGCACGCGGAGGAGTCCTGGAACCCGGACGGCCTCGCCCAGCGGGCGGTGAGGGCCCTCAAGGACGCCCTGCCCGATCTCGGCGTTATGACCGATGTCGCCCTCGACCCGTTCACCACCCACGGCCAGGACGGCATCATCGACGACAGCGGCTATGTGCTCAACGACATCACTACCGAGGTACTGGTGAACCAGGCGCTGTCCCACGCGGAGGCCGGTGCCGACATCGTCGCCCCCTCGGACATGATGGACGGCCGCATCGGCGCTATTCGCGGTGCACTGGAATCCGCCGCCCACATCAACACCCTGATCATGGCCTACTCCGCCAAGTACGCCTCCGCCTACTACGGCCCCTTCCGCGACGCTGTCGGCAGCGCCGGCAACCTCAAGGGCGGCGACAAGTCCAGCTACCAGATGGACCCGGGCAACAGCGACGAGGCACTCCACGAGTGCGCCCTCGACCTCGCCGAGGGCGCGGACATGATCATGGTCAAGCCGGGTATGCCCTACCTCGACGTGGTGCGCCGGGTGAAGGACGAACTCAAGGCGCCCACCTTTGCCTACCAGGTGAGCGGCGAGTACGCCATGCACCAGGCTGCCTTCGAGCGCGGCTGGCTGTCCCGGGAGGCGGTCATGCTGGAATCCCTGATGGCCTTCAAGCGGGCGGGTTGCGATGGCATCCTCACCTACTTCGCCCTCGAGGCCGCCAAAGCCCTGCAATAAGCCATGTTGCGCTGCCTGCCGCTGCTGCTGTTTACCGTATCGCTCTGCCAGCCTGCGTGGGCGGAATGCGAATGCCTGTGGCGGGGCAGTTTCGCCGAGGTCGAGGCCGAGGCGGACCTCGTGATCAGCGCCACCGCCCTGTCGAGCAAGGGCAACTCGGTGGACTTCACCGTTGACCGCACCCTGCGCGGGGCGCTGTCACCCGCCGAAGTGCGGGTCTGGATGCAGGCCCGCGACTACTGCCGCCCGCCGGCGGAAGATTTCCCGCCGGGCTCGTCCTGGGTACTGGCCCTGCAGCACATCGACGCCGCTGTGCCGGGCGGCTTCGATCCCGCCACCCCCAATATCAGCTATGGCCGGGTCGGCGATTACCTGCTCTCCAGCTGCGGTGGCTACTGGCTGAAACGGGAACAGGACTACGTCACCGGGCCGCTTGTCGACAGCCCGCGCTGGGAGCGCGCGCCGAAAATGACGCCGGTACTGCTGGATATCGTCGCCGCCTTTGTCGCGGGTGAGGTGGACGTGCAGACCCTGAAGGATGCCAGCCAGGAAAACCCGGCGCTGCGCGAACTGCGCCTCAACACCCGCGCCTTCCTGCGCGCCAGCGGCGCGCCAGCGCCGGACCCGCAAGCCGGCGACTAGGGCCGCTGCGCTACCGCCAGCAGGTCATCCAGCATGCGCAGCGACAGGCCCCAGATACAGCGCCCGCCAAAGTAGTAACAGGGCAGGCGAATCCCCATCAAGCGCCCCAGCCAGAGCAGTTCTTCCCGGTTGCCGTTGTCGAGCAGGAAATCCAGCGGTACCCAGACCACCTCGGCCACCTCGTAGTTCGGCGTGAATTCCACCTCGCGCTGCAGCAGGAAGACGAAGGGACTGACCGCCATGCCCAGCCCCCGGCGGGGCCGTGCGCGAAAGTCAGAGAGCCTGCCGAGGCAGCGGTCTTGCGGCCCCAGGGTGAGGCCGGTTTCCTCCTCGGTTTCGCGCACCGCCGCGGCGAAGCCGTGGTCGTCGCCCGGGTCGAGATGGCCGCCGGGAAAGGCCATATGGCCGGACCACACGTCGCCCTCCCGCTCCGCGCGTTTAATCATTAGAATATGCAACTCGCCATTGCGCAGCTGCAGGACCATCGCTACCGCGGATCGCCGCATCCAGCGACGCAACCAGGGCCTGCGAATCCGCAGGCGCGGCAGCGCGCTTTCAATCCGGTTCAAGAGCAATTCAGACAAATTTATTCCCCGCAACTCAGGCTGGCATTAAGCCAGCCCCGGCAGCACGACTCAAGTTCGGGGCGCAAAGGAAACGCCGATCCCATGACTGACAATACACTATTGGAACTGCAGGACATCCACCTCGCCTACCGTGCACTGCCGGTACTGGACGTGGCGCACTGGACACCCCTGCAGGGCCAGCAATGGGCCTGCATCGGCCCCAACGGCAGCGGCAAGACCAGCCTGGCGCGGGTGCTCAGCGGCGAGGCCAGCCACTTCTCGGGGGAGTATCGGCGCGGCGCCGCGCTGGCATGCGAGGGCGTCGCCTACGTCTGCTTCGAGCAGGCAAAAATGCTCTGTGAGCGCGATCGCAAGCTCGACGATTCGGAGACCCGCGCCGACGCCAGCGACCCCGGCACCCTGGTGCGCAACGCCATCCTGCAGGGCGCGCCGGCTGACGCGACCTTCGAGCACTGGGTCGAGCGCCTCGGCATCCGCCACATCCTCGAGCGCGGGCTGCGCTACATCTCCACCGGGGAAATGCGCAAGACGCTGCTGCTGCGCGCCATCCTCAGCGAACCCGGACTGCTCATCCTGGACAGCCCGCTGGACGGTCTCGACCTGGCCGCGCAGGCGGAAATGGGCCGGGTTATCGAGGAGTTGCTGCAGTCCGAACTGCACCTGCTCTTCCTCTGCCGGCAACTCGAGGACCTGCCCGCGGGTATCAGCCACCTGCTGGTACTGGAGGACGGCGAGGTCCTGTGCCAGGGCCCGCGGCAGGCCATCCTCGACGACCCGCGGGTGACTGCCCTGATGCAGCCGCCGCTGCCGGCACTCGCGCCACTGCCCCCGGCCCTGCCCCGGGAATACAGCCTGCCGGATGCCGGCCCCCTGCTCGAATTACACGGGGTCAACGTCAGCTACGGCGACCACCAGGTCCTGCGCGATGTCAGCTGGACCCTGCAGCGCGACCAGCACTGCGCCGTTTCCGGCCCCAACGGCTGCGGCAAGAGCACGCTGCTGTCGCTGATCACCGGCGATAACCACAAGGCCTACGGCCAGGACATCACCCTGTTCGGCGTGCGCCGCGGCTCCGGCGAGAGCATCTGGGACATCAAGCAGAAATACGGCCAGTTGGACAACCAGTTGCACCTCAATTTCGCCCGCGGCATGAAAGTCCTCGAAGTGGTGATCTCCGGTTTCTTCGACTCCATCGGCCTCTACGACGACTGGGGCGACCAGCAGCGCCAGCGGGCGCTGCAGTGGCTGGAGGCGCTGGGCATCGCCGACCTGCAGCGGGAGAGCTTCGACGCGCTGTCCTTCGGGCTGCAGCGCATGGTGCTGCTGGCCCGGGCGATGGTGAAATCCCCGGCCATCCTGTTGCTGGACGAGCCGACCCTGGGCCTGGACAACTACCATCGGCGGCTGATCCTGCGGGCGGTGGACCACATCGCCGGCAACAGTGATACCCGGGTGATCTTCGTCAGCCATTCGGCCGGGGACATGCCCGGCTGTATCAACCAGCGGCTGGTTTTCGAACCCGGCGACGCGGGCTTTGCGGTGCACTGCTATGCCGCCGGCTGATCCCGGCGCTCAATCCAGGTAGGAGCGCAGCGCATTGCACTGGCGGCTGCTGGTGCAGTAGAGCAGGCCCCGCTCGGCCATGGTGCGCGCCTTGTCCTGGCGGCCCGCCGCAGTGTAGGTGATCGCCATATCGAGGTAGATATCGGCGTTGTCCGGATCGATGCGCTGGGCCCGCTCGAGGTAGGCCATGGCCTGGTCGTAGCGACCGCGGTCCCGGGCGTCCTCGGCCTGGGCCAGCAGGCGGTCGTGGGCACTGGTGGTGGTGTCCGGCAATTCCGGTTGCGGTGCCGGGCCGGGCCGGGGTTCCGGCGCTGTGGTGGGGGCCGGTTGCGGCGCGCTGGTCCCGCCGGTCGTCGGCTGGCCGGTTTCAATCCTCGGAGTGCTGCGGGGCACGCTACTACAGGCGCCCAGCAGGACAAGCAGAAGAACGAGGGGCAACTGGCGAAACAGGCGCACGAATCTCTCCGGAATAAAATGGCGGTCGCGCAGTGTACCCTATCCGCCGCCCGCTGTGTGCCAGCGGGCGAGGGGTTTCACTTCCCGAACAGCGACTGGAACCAGTCCGAGAGCCCGTTGCGGCGCGGCGAGCAATTGGTGCGCTGGCGCGGTTCCGAGCCGCTGATAAAAGGCATCAGCCGGGCGTTGGGGCAGCCCTCGCCGGTAACGTAGCCATTCTCGCTGTCGATCCATTCAGTTTCCATGCCGTCGGGCATGCGGTAGGCCAGCGGGCGGCGGCTCTCGCGGGCCATGAAATGCCCCCAGAGCTTGAGGGCGCCAGTGCTGCCGGTCAGCCCGGTACCGCCGTTGTCGTCGCGCCCCATCCAGGTCACGGTCAGCAGGTCGCCGGAGAAACCGGCAAACCAGGAGTCGCGCCCGTCGTTGGTGGTGCCGGTCTTGCCGGCCACGTCGAAATCCTGCGGCAGGTAGCTGTAGACACCGCGGCCGGTGCCGTCGCGCACCACCGAGCGCAGCGCGTAGTGCAGCAGGTTGATGGCCTGTAGGCTGACGGTGCGGTCGTACTCCAGGGGATAGCGGCGCAGGGGCTCGCCGCGGGCGTCGACGATATCGCGAATGGTGCGCAGCGGCGTGCGGAAGCCACCGGCGGCGATGGTCTGGTACATGGCGGCGATATCCAGTGGCGAATATTCGCCGGCACCCAGCGTAACTGCCGGCACCGGGGGGATATAGGTAGTGATACCCAGGCGCTTGAGCATATCGACCACAGAATCGATACCGAGCTCCATGCCCAGCTTCGCTGTCGCCAGGTTGTAGGAGTTGGTCAGGCCCTGGTAGAGCAGGATGTTGCCGTGGGGCCGGCGATCGAAATTCTGCGGGGCCCAGACATCGCCGTTGGGCTGCCGCACCTGGAAGTCCTCGTCCGGGATGACCGTGGCCAGTGAATAGTGGGTCGGCCGTTCCAGCGCCGCCAGGTAGACCGCCGGCTTGAGCAGGGAGCCCGCCGGCCGTTTCGCGTCCAGCGCCCGGTTGAAGCCGGCGTAGCTCACCTTGCGGCCGCCGACCAGCGCCGCCACCTCGCCGCTGTCCACCCGGGTCACCACCGCGGCGCCCTGCAATTCGCCGCTCTTGTCCAACTGGCCCAGGACCGCGGTGGTACTGTCTTCGAGCTGGTGCTGCAGCAACGGGTCGAAGGCGGTGAAAATACTCAGTCCCAGCGAGGTCAGGTCTTCATCCCGGTATTCCAGCCGCAGCTGCCGGCGCACCAGGTCGAGGTAGGCCGGGAAGGTATCGCGGATGCGCGGCGCGCTGTTCAGGCCCAGCGGCATCGCCTTGGCGACGGCGGCCTCATCGGCGCTGATCGCGCCCTCCGCCACCATGGCGTCGAGCACCACGTTGCGCCGCTCGCGGGCGCGCTCGGGGTGGCGCCGGGGGTTGTAGAGGGAGGGCCCCTTGATCATGCCCACCAGCAGCGCCTGCTGGTGCAGGCCCAGCTGTTGCAGCGGGGTATCGAAGTAATGCCGTGCGGCCAGCGCGAAACCGTGGATCGCCCGGGGGCCGGACTGGCCGAGGTAGACCTCGTTGATATAGCTCTCGAGGATCTGCTCCTTGCTGTAGTGCAGCTCCAGCAGGACCGCCATCAACACTTCGTTGAGCTTGCGCACCAGGGTGCGCTCCGGGCTCAGGTAATAGTTCTTGACCAGCTGCTGGGTGATGGTGCTACCCCCGGCGACTACCCGCCCGGACATCACGTTGCTCAGCGCGGCGCGGCCGATGCCGGTGATGGAAAAACCCCAGTGCTGGTAGAAGCGCTGGTCCTCCACCGCGAACAGGCCCTGCACCAGGGTCTCGGGCACGTCCTGGAGCTGGATCAGGACCCGGTCCTCGCCGTGGGTGGGATAGATACCGCCGATCTGCGCCGGATCGAGGCGCATCAGGTCGACATCCGCACCGCCTTCACTGATCGAGCGCACCCGGTCATTGCTGATATCCAGCGTGACCCGGCGCACCGGCTCGCGCTCACCCGGGAAATCGAAACCGCGGGTGTAGATCTCGAAGCGGCCGTGATTGCGCGCCACCTGCCCGGGGCTGCGGGTGTGTCCCACCTTGCGATAACCGAGGATCTCCAGTTCGTAGGCGAGGTCGTCGGCGCGCAGTTCGGCCCCGGCGAACAGCTCCAGCGGCCGGGCGTAAACCTTCGCCGGCAGCTCCCACATGCGGTCGGTGAAGGTAGTGGTAATCCGCGCATCGAGGTAGACCAGGTAGCCGGCGCCGATGACGAGACAGACGATGAACAGTTTGAGCAGCAGGTTTCGGGTTTTCTTCATGGTGAGCGAGTTTACACCAAGGCCTGTTCAAATCACGCTGTGAATCGGGATAATACCGGCCTTGGCAAAAGGACTCTCTGCATGATCAGGAAATACATGGCTTACGGGATCGGCGCGGCGCTGGTCGACACCGAAATCAAGGTACAGGACGCCGAGCTGGAACGCATGGGCGTGGAAAAGGGGCTGATGACCCTGGTGGACGCCGACCGGCAGGCGGAACTGCTCAGCCACCTCGGCGGCCACCTGGTCACCGCCACCCATGCCAGCGGCGGCAGCGCGGGCAACTCGATGATCGCCACCGCGCTGTTCGGCGCCCCGACCTTCATGTCCTGCAAGGTGGCCGACGACGAGGACGGCAACATCTACCTGGCGGACCTGGAAGCGGCAGGCGTTACCCACTGCCTGACCAATGGCCGGGAGAGCGGCGTTACCGGCAAATGCCTGGTGCTGATTTCACCCGACGCCGAGCGCAGCATGAACACCAACCTCGCCATCAGCGAGACCCTGTCCGTGGACCAGCTGGTACCCGGGGCGATCGCCGAATCCGAGTATCTCTACGTGGAAGGCTACCTGGTCACCTCTCCCACCGGGCGCGCGGCGGCGGTGCGGGCGCGGGAGATCGCCGAAGCCGAGGGGGTCAAAACCAGCCTCTCATTCTCCGATCCCGGTATGGTGCAGTTTTTCCGCGAGGGTCTCGAGGAAATGCTCGGCGGCGGCGTCGACCTGGTGTTCTGCAACGAGGCCGAAGCGCTCGGCTGGGGCCAGTGCGAGGACCTCGACAGTGCCATGGAGGCGTTGAAGCAGGTCGCGAAGCAATTTGTCATTACCCGCGGCGCTGACGGCGCGCTGACCTTTGACGGCCAGGCGCTGGCGGAAATTCCGCCGCACAAGGTGCTGGCTGTGGACAGCAACGGCGCCGGCGACATGTTCGCCGGCGCGTTCCTCTACGCGCTGTCGCGCGGCGAGGATTTCGCCACCGCTGGCCGTTTTGCCAGCCTGGCCGCGGGACGCGTGGTGTCCCAGTACGGGCCGCGCCTGCCGGCGGCGCAGTACGCCGCCCTGCGCGAGGAATTTTTCGGCAACTGAGGCCGCCCTCAGAACAACCCGATCTGCCGGTCCACCAGTTCCCTGAACGAGGTACCGAGGAAGCCGAGGATGCCGTCCGCCACGGGTTCCAGCTGGCGTTCCACGTAGTGCTCGTAGTCCAGCGGAGCCAGCGGCCGGGCCGCCGGCTCCGCCCCGGCGCTGGTGATCACGTAGGCCACCCAGTCGCCCCGCGCGGGCGGCGGCAGGTCCCGCTCCGCGTAGCGCCGCGCCGCCTGCACATGAGGCGGCACGTTGCGCTCGTACTCGTCGAGCCGGCGACGCAGCCGCTTGCGATAGACCAGGTCGGCGTCGCGCTCCCCCGCGCGCACCCCGGCAACCACCTGCCGGAGGTAATCCGCGTAGGGCTCCCCGTGGAAAATGCGCCGGTAGAGCTCCTCCTGGAAGTCGCGCGCCAGCCGGGTCCAGTCGGTGCGCACGTTTTCCAGGCCCTTGAACACCAGCCGCTCGCCGCCCTCGCCGCCGACCACGCCGGCATAGCGTTTCTTGCTGCCCTTGTCCGAGCCGCGCACGGTCGGCATCAGGAAGCGCCGGTAGTGGGTCTCGAACTCCAGCTCCAGGGCGCTGGGAACGCCGAACTCACGCTGTACAGTCTCCCGCCACCAGCGGTTCAGGTCGTCCTGCAGCTGCCTGCCCACCGCGCCCGCCTCCTCGCTGGAGCCCGCCGACTGCACCCAGACGAAAACCGAATCGGTATCGCCGTAGATCACCCGGTGACCGGCGGCCTCGATCCGGTCGCGGGTGCGCTGCAGGATTTCGTGGCCGCGGCGGGTGATGGAGCTGGCCAGCCGGGGATCGAAGAAACGGCAACCGGCAGAGCCCAGTACGCCGTAGAAGGAGTTCATGATGATCTTGATCGCCTGCGACAGCGGGGCGTCGCCCTGGGCCTTGGCCCGGTCGCGCTGTTGCCAGAGTTGCTCGATCAGGCCCGGCAGGATGTGGCCCTCGCGGGCAAAGCGCGCGCCGATAAAACCGGGAACCGTCGCCGATTCCTCCAGCGTCGCCGCCAGCGCCAGCCCCAGCGGGTCGATGCAGAAGGTGCGGATAATGCTCGGGTACAGGCTCTTGAAATCCAGCACCAGCACGTTGTCGTAGATGCCCGGTTGGGAATCGAGCACAAAGCCGCCGGGGCTGGCGATCTGCGCGCTGCTGGCGTTGGGCGCGACAAAACCCGCGCGATGCAGGCGCGGCAGGTAGAGATTGTCGAAGGAAGCCACCGAGCCGCCCATGCGATCCATGTTGAGGCCGGTCATGGCGGTGCGCGCGATGGCGAATTGCAGCAGGGCGGTTTTGGCGAAGATCGCCGAGACCAACTCGCAGTCCTTGAGGTTATAGGCGGCCAGCGCGCTCTTGTCCTCGCGAAACAGGCGGCCGATCTCCTCGCCCCGATCGCCGCCCTCGATCAGCTTGCGCTCACCGAGCAATACCGCCGCCACGTTGTTGAGGGAGAAACTCTCGAAGTTGTAAAAGGCGGCGCGCAGCAGGTCGATGCCGTCCAGCACCAGTCGCCCGGGGCACAGCAGCGCGCGGCGCTCGCCGCCGTCCGCCAGCTCCCGCCACTGGGCCGGCCGCCGGTCGCGCCCCAGCAGCAAGCGGCGCCCGCTCCGTTCGGCCACCCGCTGCAGGTACCAGCAGTCGAAGTTGATCACGTTCCAGCCGATGAGAATGTCGGGGTCGTAGTCGGCCAGCCAGTCCTGGAAGGCTTCCATTACCTGCTCCTGGCTGCCGTACGCGGCCACGTAGTCCTGTCCGGCTCCTTCGCCGAGCATGAATACCCGGTGGGTCTCCACGCCGTCCGCCGCCACGCCGTGCACCGCAATCGAGAACAGCTGCAACTCGTGCATCGCTGTCTCGATATCAACGGACACCACTTTCAGTTGCGGCCGGTAGTCGCAGCCGCGCAACCGCGGATTGTGCAGGCGCAGGTAGCCGCCGCGCGACTCGGGCTCCCCGCTGATCAGCGCAGCGCCAGAGACGAAACGCTCCATCAGGTAACGGTCCGCCGGGTTGATATCCGCTTCCAGTGGGTCAAAGCCGGCCTCGCGCAAGCGGTCTGCCAGGGCGCGGGCCCGGCGGTAGCTCTGGCAGTAGATACCGCAGACCGGGTTACCGGGAAAATCGCGCAGCTGCAGGGGACTGGTAGTGACGCCGACCTCGCTCCCGATCAGGCTGCGGGCCCGGGGAAGATCCGCCTGCGGCAGGAAAAATACCGCCGGCGCATCGTCCACGGTGACACACAGGGGGCCGCTTTCGGTGCTGAACCAGTATTCCAGCTCCACCCCGCCCGGGCCATCGCGCCACTGCCGGGTGAGCAGGAAACCGCGGATACTTGTCATTGTTCAGGACACCCTTATTCAATTATCCGCAACCACCACCGGGCGACGGGTACCGCCCTCGCTTGTCACGGCAATGCCGCAGCGCGTAAGCTATGCCGCGCTGCAGTGATGATGATCCAGAAGGTGCCCCGATGAGCAAGCCGGTAATCAAGCCCGACCCCCTGTACCAGTTGCTGCGCAACGAGGATATCAAGGGCTTCAACGAAATGCGGCACAAGCTGGATACCAGCGAGCTGAAGAGCGGCGACTATCGCGGCAGGGACCTGCGCAACATGAACGCCGACGGGCTGGATTTCAGTGATTCCTACTTCCGCAACGCCGACCTCAGCGGCATCGACTTCCGCAACACCAACCTGGAAGGCGCCAGCCTGCTGGACGCCAAGCTCTCCGGCACCTACTTCCCCAAGGAACTGTCAGCGACCGAGATCCGCCTGTCGCTGGACACCGGCACCCGCCTGCGTTACGCCAGCCCCGACTAGCCCTGCTGCAGCAGGTCGCGAAGGTCGATGATCGCGGCGTTGGCGCGGCTGATATAGGACGCCATCACCAGCGAGTGGTTGGCCAGCAGGCCAAAACCGGTGCCATTGAGCACTACCGGGCTCCAGACCGTCTCCTGGGTACCCTCCAGTTCACGGATGATCTGCTGCAGGCTGACCAGCGCGTTTTTCTGCTTCAGCACATCGGCAAAGTCGACTTCCATCGCCTTGAGGAAGTGAATCAGCGCCCAGGTGGTACCGCGAGCCTCGAAAAACACATCGTCGATTTCCGTCCACGGGGTTTTCACGATCATCTCGCCCGGTGCCGGCGTGGACTGGCTGGCGCCCTGCTCACCGGCAAGGTCCGTATTCAGGCGGCGCTGGCCGACACTGGCCGAGAGGCGCTGGGACAGCGAGCCGAGCCGGGTGTTGACAGTGGAGAGCCAGTAGCGGAGGTTGTCGGCCCGCGCATAGAACTGGGCGTCCGGGTTGCTGGAGTCGGACAGGCGCTTGAAATAGGCCCGGGTGAAGGCCTGCGCCTTGCCGTACTCCGATTCACTGGAAGGCAGCACCCAGCTGTCGGAATCGAAATGGTAGCGCGGCTCCGCCTCCGCCAGGTCCTTGTCCTCCTTGGATTGTGACTGGGAGCGGCTGAAGGATTCGCGCATCGCCCGGGACAGGTCGCGCACCTGCACCAGGGCGCCGTACTCCCAGTTGGGCATGTTGTCGAGCCACAGTCCCGGGGGAAAACGATCATTGTGCAGGTAGCCGCCGGGTTTGTGCAGCAGCGTCTCCATCACCCCCAGCAGGGCGGCGGTGGTGACGGAACCGGTGACCACATCTCCCCCGTCCTCGGCGGCATAATCAGCCGCCTTCTTCCGCACATCAAAACCACCGGGGCTGACACTCCAGTACATGCCGAACACTATGGCAATCAACAGGTACAAGACAACGAACAGCGCCACCCAGCGGAACAGTCGCCCCTCGGGGAGTTTCTCGATCAGGGTGTCGCGCCAGTCCGAGACCAATTCTTTCGCTGTATTCATTCGCTGTCCGTCTCCTGGTGACAGTAGGTATCAGTGGTGCTGGTGGCCGCTGGCGGCCGCGCTCTTGCTGACAATCGCATCCGTACACAATTCTTCCCCGGCGCCAAACTGCAGGCACAACCGGCGCCGCTCTCCCGGGCTCGGCATGCCGGCGAGGTCGAAAAGCATCAGGTGCATATCGCCGGGCGCCAGCGAGACTACCTGCCCGGGCTGTACTGTCAGTGTAGTCAAATGTTCCATGCGGGTGAGGCCATTCTCCATCCGGGTGGCGTGTATTTCCGCCCTGCCCGCTCCCTCGACCGTCGCACCAGTCACCACAACCGGCACGCTGCCGGTATTTTCGATATCCAGGTACGCTGCCGTCATCGGCTGGCCGGGGGGCAGGGCCCGCACCCAGGCGCCGCTAAGGGCAAGGTCTTCAGCCAGCGCCCCGGCGGACGCGGCACAGGCCGCCCACAGCAGGATGAGCGGGGATAAGGTGATGCGGGGGAACGACACGGAAAAGGACTCCGGAAGAAACTATTATGGCTGTCAGACGTCTGACACTATACCACTGCAGCCCGGCGGCCGCAGTGCATTGGGGGCCAGACCGGCAGCTGTTAAACTGCGCCCGCACCCCGTACCCGTGCTGACCGACTGGATACCCTATGCGCACCCTGCTAGTCCTCTGCCTGCTATTGTTCATTCCCGCTTCCCTGGGCCAGGGTTTTCCCGGCAGTTCCGGCACCGGTTTCGGCGCTGGGGAGACTCAGCAGTTCCTGCCGGTTGAAGAAGCCTACCGGCTGAACGTGGAAATCGAAGGCAGCCAGCAACTGCGCCTGTACTGGCAGATCACCGAGGCCTACTACCTCTACCAGCACAGTTTCAAGTTCCGGCTGGTGCCGGCCGCGGGCGGCGTGGCGGTCGAGCTCGAGGCCGAATTTCCCCCGGCCCTGCAACGCACTGACGAGTTCTTCGGCGAAGTGCAGGTCTATTACAACGACGCCGACATCAACCTGGCACTGGCCACCCCCCTGGTCCCCGGCGACCGGATCGAGGCGACCTACCAGGGCTGCGCCGACGCCGGCCTGTGCTATCCGCCGCGCACCGAGGCCTTCCTGCTGGACCCCGCCAGCGGCACGGCGTCCCCGGTTGCCCCGCTGCGCAAATCGGTCACCCCTCCCGCAACGGCGACAACAGCCGCCAGTAAAACCGCGGGCGCCCTGCCCTACATGCTGCTGCTGGCCTTTCTCGGCGGGGCAATTCTCAACCTGATGCCCTGCGTCTTCCCGATACTCTCCCTCAAGGTACTCAGCTTCGCCAACAGCAGCGAGCACAACCGGCACCTGCACAGCTGGGTCTATACCCTCGGCGTGGTCACCAGTTTCGTCGCCATTGCCGCGGTACTGATTGCCCTGCAACAGGCGGGACGCGCGGTGGGCTGGGGCTTCCAGCTGCAGGCCCCGGGCTTTGTCATCGCCCTGGCTTACCTGTTCCTGGCGATGGGCCTGTCACTGTCCGGCGTGGTGCACCTCGGCGGTAGCCTGATGAATGCCGGCAGCGGCCTGGCTTCCCGCGGCGGGCTCGGCGGCAGCTTTTTCACCGGCGTCCTTGCCGTGGTGGTCGCCAGCCCCTGCACCGCACCCTTTATGGGCACCGCACTGGGCTTCGCGGTGACCCAACCGCCGGCCATCAGCCTGCTGGTTTTCGCCAGCCTCGGCTGCGGCATGGCCGCCCCCCTGCTGCTGTTCGGCTACAGCAGGACCGCGCGGCGGATAATGCCCGCGCCGGGGCCGTGGATGGAGACCCTCAAACAGTTTCTCGCCTTCCCGCTGTATGCCGCCGCGGTCTGGCTGCTCTGGGTCGCCGGTCGGCAGACCGGGGTGAATACCATGGCCGCGGTGCTGGGTGGCGCCGTGACCCTGGCGCTGGCGCTGTGGCTGTGGCAGCTCGGCCAGTGGCGGCGCTGGCTCGCGGTGGCTTTCGCGGGCGCCACCATCGCGCTGGGCAGCCTGCACAACCTCGACCCGCGCGGCGACAGCACTGCCAGCAGCGCCGATTACCTCCGCTGGACGGAGGACAGCCTGGCGGAACTGCGCGCTGAAGGCGTCCCGGTATTCGTCGATGTCACCGCTGACTGGTGCATTACCTGCCTCGCCAACGAGGCCGCAGTGCTCTCCCGCAACGATGTCCAGGAGGCATTCCGCCAGCGCGGCGTGGCCTATATGGTGGCCGACTGGACCAACCACGACCCGGCGATTGCCCACTTCATCGCCCGCTACGGACGTACCGGCATCCCGCTTTACCTGCTCTATCCCGCCGACGCGCAGGCCGAACCGCTGATCCTGCCGCAGATACTGACCCCCGGCACGGTGTTACAGGCTATCGATTCGCTGCCGGAAAGCGGCCTCGGCGCAAACCTGCCCTGATTCGGTGCCGGAGATTGCGGGTACACAAACCTGATTTTAGAAATTAAATGCATTAACCGGCAATATATCTGCATAATTATGGATTTTGGAAGAATTTAACCCATCAGCCCCGAAACAGCGCAGAATTTCCCCGAAGATACCTGCAACTTCGTAAAACTTCATAAGTGGCGCAATAAAGTCGCTAAATGTCGACATCATCTAAAAAGTTGCGCAGTTATGTAGACAGATGCGCCCCTTTCAGCCACACTGGTTCCCATAGTACGCTGCCCCAGGGAGCACCAGAATAATGGCGACAATACTCGTTCTCCACGGCCCCAACCTGAACCTGCTGGGCGAACGTGAGCCCGAGATTTACGGCAGTACCACCCTGGCCCAGATCAACCAGCAACTGGAGCAGTACGCCCGCGATCGCGGCCACCACCTGCTCTACGTGCAGAGCAACGCGGAGTACGAACTGGTGGAGCGCGTCCAGGACGCGCGCCACGAGGGTGTGAATTTCATCCTGATCAACCCGGCGGCCTTCACCCACACCAGCGTTGCCCTGCGCGACGCCCTGGCCGCGGTGCAAATCCCCTTCATTGAAATTCACCTGTCCAATGTGCACGCGCGGGAAGCCTTCCGCCGGCACTCCTACTTTTCTGATATCGCCCGGGGGGTCATCTGTGGCCTTGGCCCCCAGGGCTACGAACTGGGGCTGCAGGCAGCCCTGAAGCACCTCGAAAACACCTGAAACCCGGCTGAGGAACGTCCAACATGGATATTCGCAAGGTTAAGAAGCTGATCGAACTCCTTGAGGAGTCGAACATCGACGAAATTGAAATCAAGGAAGGCGAGGAATCCGTGCGCATCAGTCGCAACAGCGCGGCCGCCGCCTATCCGCCACCGCTGATGCCGGCCTATGCGCCGCCACCGCCGCCAGCCCCGGTAGCCGCGGCTCCAGCCGCACCGGCTCCCGCGGTGGAGAGCGCCCCCCAGCCCTCCGGGCACCAGGTCAAATCACCCATGGTCGGCACCTTCTATCGCTCGCCTTCCCCGACCTCGCCGCCCTTTGCCGAAGAGGGGCAGACGGTCAAGGTAGGGGACGTTATCTGCATCGTCGAGGCGATGAAGATGATGAACCAGATCGAGGCGGACAAGGCCGGCACCCTGCAGGCGTTCCATGTGGAGAACGGTGAACCCGTCGAGTTCGACCAACCCCTGTTTTCCATCGTCTAGGGCAACGCGCCCTAAAAGGACAGCAACATGCCCATTCTGGACAAGGTACTTATCGCCAATCGCGGCGAAATCGCCCTGCGTGTACTGCGGGCCTGCAAGGAACTGGACATCAGGACCGTCGCCGTTCACTCCACCGCGGACGCCGACCTGATGCATGTGCGTCTCGCCGACGAGTCCGTGTGCATCGGCCCGCCGCCCTCCAAGGACAGTTACCTGAACGTCCCCGCGATCATCAGCGCGGCGGAAGTGACCGACACCTCAGCCATCCACCCCGGTTACGGTTTTCTCGCCGAGAACGCCGACTTTGCCGAGCAGGTGGAAAACAGCGGCTTCACCTTTATCGGGCCGAAAGCCGAGACCATCCGCCTGATGGGCGACAAGGTCTCCGCCAAGGACGCCATGAAGAAGGCCGGCGTGCCCACCGTGCCGGGCTCCGATGGCGCCCTCAGCAGCGAGCCCGACGAGATTCTCGCCACCGCCCGCGACATCGGCTACCCGGTGATCATCAAGGCCTCCGCGGGTGGCGGCGGCCGGGGCATGCGCGTGGTCCACACCGAGGCCGCGCTGCTGCCAGCGGTCCATGTCACCCAGTCCGAAGCCGCGGCGGCCTTTGGCTCTGACGTGGTGTACATGGAGAAATTCCTGCAGAAGCCACGGCACGTGGAAATCCAGGTGCTGGCGGACGGCCAGGGCAACGCCATTCACCTCGGCGACCGCGACTGCTCCCTGCAGCGGCGGCACCAGAAAATTCTCGAGGAGGCCCCCGCGCCCGGCATTCCGGATGACCTGCGCAACCAGGTCGCCGAAGCCTGCGTCCAGGCCTGCATCGACATCGGTTACCGCGGCGCCGGCACCTTCGAGTTCCTCTACGAGGACGGCGGCTTCTACTTCATCGAGATGAACACCCGGGTCCAGGTAGAGCACCCGGTCACCGAGATGATCACCAGCTTCGACATCGTCAAGGAACAGCTGCGCATCGCCTCGGGAATGCCCCTGTCGGTCAGACAGGAAGACATCGAGTTCCGCGGCCACGCCTTCGAGTGCCGGATCAACGCCGAGGACCCGCGCACCTTCCTGCCCTCACCGGGCAAGATCACCACCTTCCACGCGCCCGGCGGACTGGGCATCCGGGTGGACTCGCACATCTACGACGGCTATACCGTTCCGCCGTTCTACGATTCGCTGATCGCCAAGGTGATCAGCTTTGGCGAGAGTCGTGAGTGCGCCCTCGCCCGCATGCGCCAGGCACTCGACGAGTTGGTGGTCGAGGGCATTCGCACCAATACCCCACTGCACCGGGAACTGACCCGCGACGCCGCCTTCCAGGCCGGCGGTGTGAGCATTCACTACCTCGAACGCAAGCTGGGTATCTGAATTGACCTGGGTACAGCTGCGACTCGACACCGATCCTGCCAGCGCCGGGGAGCTGGAAGACCTGCTGCTGGCGAGCGGCGCTGTCGCGGTCACCCTGGAAGATAACGCCGACCAGCCGGTGCTCGAACCCGGCGTCGGCGAGACGCCCCTGTGGAACCAGACCCGCCTCACCGGCCTCTACCCGGCCGACGCTGACATGGGCGAAGTCCTCGGCTACCTGCCAGAGGATGTACTCGCCCAGGGCAGTTACCGGGTGGAAATTCTCGAGGACCGCGACTGGGAGCGGGAGTGGATCCAGCACTACCAGCCGATGCAGTTCGGAAGCCGGCTGTGGGTCTGCCCGAGCTGGCTGGAACCGCCGGAGCCGAACGCGGTAAACCTGCTGCTCGATCCCGGCCTCGCCTTCGGCACCGGCACGCACCCGACCACCGCCCTGTGCCTGGCCGAGCTCGATAGCATGGACCTCACCGGGCTGACTTTAGTCGACTACGGCTGCGGCTCGGGCATCCTCGCGGTCGCTGCGCTCAAGCTCGGCGCCGCCCACGCCCTCGGCGTGGACAACGACCCCCAGGCGCTGATCGCCAGCCGCGACAACGCCACCCGCAACGGCATTGCCGACGCGCAGTTCGAACTGGCCCTGCCGGGCCAGTATGCGATGCCGGACTGGCAGGGTCGCTCCGGCGTAGTTATCGCCAACATACTTGCCGGCCCGCTGATGGAGCTGTCCGCTACGCTGCTGGAATTGCTCGCACCGAAGGGCACCCTACTGCTGTCCGGCCTGCTCGACACCCAGGCGCCGGCGATGATCGCCCATTACGCGCCGCACATCGCACTGCACATAGCCGGCCAGCACGAGGGCTGGGTCTGCCTGCGCGGTCAATTGACGCAATGAGGCCGGACCGGCACCGACGCTTCCGCTGACAGCGCCATTCCCGCCACCCCGCGCCGTAAATCCGCCGGCGCCCCCCGTACAGGGAAAAATGTTGGCCGCTTTTTGTCCAACCGTCCTTCCCCGCCCGGAGTCAGGGGAGTAGAATACCGCCTCTTTTTCGCACCCATTCCGACCCCGGACGACAATGCCGCAAATAGGCCCCTACAAATTGCGCAATCCGGTGGCTCTGGCCCCCATGGCGGGGGTAACCGACCTGCCCTTCAGGCGCCTGTGCGCCGAGATGGGCGCTGGGCTGGTGGTTTCCGAAATGATCTCGTCCGACCCTTCGCTGCGCGGTTCACGCAAGAGTGAACAGCGCAGCGTGCACGACAGCGAGGTGGAGCCGCGCTCCATCCAGATCGCCGGCAACGAACCCGCCCGCATGGCCGAAGCCGCCAGATACAACGCCGAACAGGGCGCCCAGATCATCGACATCAACATGGGCTGCCCGGCAAAAAAAGTGTGCCGCAAGGCCGCCGGTTCCGCGCTGCTCGCCGACCCCTGGCTGGTCGGGGATATTCTCCGCGCGGTGGTCGGCGCCGTGGATGTTCCGGTCACCCTGAAGATTCGCACCGGCAGCGCGCCGGATGCGCGCAATGGTATCGATATCGCCCGCATCGCCGAAGACAGCGGTATTGCCGCGCTGGCGGTGCACGGGCGTACCCGGGCCTGCAAGTTCAACGGCGCGGCCGAATACGACACCATCGCCGAAATCGTCGCCGCCACCTCGATCCCGGTATTCGCCAACGGCGATATCGACTCGCCGGCAAAGGCCGCCCGGGTACTGGCCCACACCGGCGCCGCCGGGATCATGATCGGCCGCGCCGCCCAGGGCCGCCCTTGGCTCTGCGGCCAGGTGGCCGATCACCTCGCCGGACGGCCGGTGGTCGAACCCACGGCGGAGCAACAACACGCCATCCTGCACCGCCACCTGCTGGCGCTGTATGCGTTCTATGGCGAGGTGATGGGCCCGCGCATCGCCCGCAAGCACGTCGGCTGGTACCTGCAGGACCACGCCGCCTTCGGCGACCACCGCAGCCAGTTCAACCAGTTGGAACTGCCGGCGGCACAACTCGAATTTCTCAACTCACTACTACAGACTGCACCGTACAAGGAGCTCGCAGCATGACCAGAGCTGAACCTCTCTCTCCCCTCGACACTGACACCGCCGCAAACGATGAACAGGGCGCAATGACCTCGCAGTCAGGTCTGCGCGACGCAGTAACTGCATGTGTCCAGCAATACCTGGCCGAACTGGACGGCCAGCTTTCCACCGATGTCTACCAGATGGTTCTGGCGGAAGTCGAAGCGCCGCTGCTGGAAGAAATCATGCAGTACACCCGCAACAACCAGACCAAGGCCTCGATCATGCTGGGGCTGAACCGCGGCACCCTGCGCAAGAAGCTCAAGCAGTACGGACTGATTGGCAAGAAGGGCTAAGGCAATGAGTGAAGCTGTCACCGTCAAACGCGCACTGATCAGTGTTTCCGACAAATCCGGCATCGTCGAATTCGCCAGCGGCCTGCGCGAACTCGGCGTGGAACTGCTCTCCACCGGCGGCACCTACAAGCTGCTGCAGGAACAGGGCCTCGAGGTCACCGAGGTTTCCGAGTACACCGGCTTCCCGGAAATGATGGACGGCCGGGTCAAGACCCTGCACCCCAAGGTCCACGGCGGTATTCTCGGTCGCCGCGGCCAGGACGACGCCGTCGCCAGCGAACACGGCATCGACTACATCGACATGGTCGTGGTGAACCTCTACCCCTTCGAGGCCACCGTCGCCAATCCCGATTGCAGCCTCGAGGACGCGATCGAGAACATCGATATCGGCGGACCCACCATGGTGCGCGCCGCGGCCAAGAACCATCGCTTCGTCAATATCGTGGTTAACGCCAGCGACTACGCCGCCCTGCTCGAGGAGTTGCGGGCCAACAACGGCGCCACCTCCCTGGAAACCCGCTTCGACCTGGCAATCAAGGCCTACGAACACACCGCGGCCTACGACGGCGCCATCGCCAACTATTTCGGCCGCAAGGTTCCCGGCGGCTCCGCGGAATTCCCGCGCACCTTCAACACCCAGTTCATCAAGGCGCAGGACATGCGCTACGGCGAGAACCCGCACCAGAAGGCAGCCTTCTACGTGGAGGCCAAGCCCGCCGAGGCCGGCATCGCCACCGCCAAACAGCTGCAGGGCAAGGAACTGTCCTACAACAACGTGGCGGATACCGACGCCGCGCTGGAATGCGTGAAGAATTTCGACGAGCCCGCCTGTGTCATCGTCAAGCACGCCAACCCCTGCGGCGTGGCGGTTGCCGGCGACCTCGGCAAGGCCTACGACCTGGCCTTCGAAACCGACCCGGAATCCGCTTTCGGCGGCATCATTGCCTTCAACCGCGAACTCGACGCAGCCACCGCCGCGGCCATCTGCGAGCGCCAGTTCGTCGAGGTCATCATCGCGCCTTCGGTCAGTGAAGAAGCCGTCGCCGTGGTCGCCGCAAAGAAGAACGTGCGCCTGCTGGCCTGTGGCGAGTGGACTGCGCCCGGCGCGGCGCTGGACTACAAGCGGGTCAACGGCGGCCTGCTGGTGCAGGACCGCGACCTCGGCATGGTCGGCCCCGGCGACCTGCAGGTGGTATCGAAGGTACAGCCCACTGCCCAGCAGATGAGCGACCTGCTGTTCGCCTGGAAGGTGGCCAAGTTCGTCAAGTCAAACGCCATCGTCTACGCCAGCAACGGCCAGACCGTGGGCGTGGGCGCCGGCCAGATGAGCCGCGTCAACTCCGCGCGTATCGCGGCCATCAAGGCCGAACACGCGGGCCTGGAAGTGAAGGGTTCGGTGATGGCATCCGACGCCTTCTTCCCCTTCCGCGACGGCATCGACAGCGCCGGCGAGCGCGGCATTGCCGCGGTCATCCAGCCGGGCGGATCGATCCGCGACGAGGAAGTCATCGCTGCCGCCGACGAACACGGCATGGCGATGGTGTTCACCGGAATGAGGCATTTCAGACACTAAAATGAATGTATTGGTAATTGGCGGCGGCGGCCGCGAGCATGCACTGGCCTGGAAAGCGGCGCAGTCTGCGGATGTTGAAACGGTGTTTGTCGCCCCCGGCAACGCCGGTACCGCGCGCGAGGCGGGGCTGGAAAACGTGGCCATCGAGGTCGGCGATTTCGCCGCACTGGCGGACTTCGCCGAAGCCAACAATGTCGGCCTGACCATCGTCGGCCCGGAAGCGCCGCTGGTGGATGGCGTGGTGGATTACTTCGCCGGGCGCGGCCTGCGCTGCTTCGGCCCGCGCAAGGGCGCGGCGCAACTGGAGGGCTCCAAGGCCTTCACCAAGGACTTCCTCGCCCGCCACAACATTCCCACCGCGGCCTACGCCAACTTCACCGAACTGGAGCCCGCCCTCGCCTACCTGCGCGCACAGGGCGCTCCGATCGTGGTCAAGGCCGATGGCCTGGCCGCGGGCAAGGGGGTGATTGTCGCCGAGACCCTGGAGCAGGCCGAAGCAGCGGTGACTGACATGCTCGCCGGCAACGCCTTCGGCGACGCCGGTTGCCGGGTGGTGATCGAGGAGTTCCTCGAAGGCGAAGAGGCCAGCTTTATTGTCATGGTGGACGGCGAGCACGTGCTGCCAATGGCCACCAGCCAGGACCACAAGCGCATCGGCGAGGGCGATACCGGCCCCAACACCGGTGGCATGGGGGCCTATTCCCCGGCGCCGGTGGTGGACGAAGACCCCGCTGTTTACCAGCGCATCATGGACGAAGTCATCATGCCCACCGTGCGCGGCATGGCAGCCGAGGGCAACGCCTACACCGGCTTCCTCTACGCGGGACTGATGGTCTCCCCCGCCGGTGAACCCAAAGTCATCGAGTACAACTGCCGCTTCGGCGACCCGGAAACGCAGCCGATCATGCTGCGCCTGCAGTCCGACCTGGTAGCCCTGTGCCAGAGCGCGCTGGACGGCCAACTCGACAGCGCCAGCGCTGACTGGGACGAGCGCTGCGCTATCGGCGTGGTACTCGCCGCCGGCGGCTACCCCGACAGCTACACCAAGGGAGCGGTAATCAGTGGCCTCGATGGTGTCGACAGCGAGGACATCAAGGTCTTCCACGCCGGCACCGCGCAACAGGACGGACAGGTTGTCACCAGTGGCGGCCGGGTGCTCTGCGTCACCGCCCTCGGCGCGGATATCGCCGCCGCGCAAAAAGCCTGCTACGCGGCCGCGGACAGGATTCACTGGGAGGGCGTGACCCTGCGCCGCGACATTGGCTGGCGCGCCCTGGCGCGCTATAGTCAGGACTGAACGCGATACAGGTAAGCCCCATGCGCAAGCGCAGTCTGTCATTGCTGGACCGCCTGATCACCGAGGCCGACTCGGTGATGCGCACCATCAGTAATCGCGGCCACAGCGCGGGCCGCGCCTCACCCTCCGAAGGCCACAGCGAGGCCCGTCTCTCGGACGAAGAAAAACGCCACGCTGCGGGCCTGATGCGCGTCAACCACACCGGCGAAGTCTGCGCCCAGGCCCTCTACCAGGGACAGGCACTGACCGCCCGCCTGCCAACGGTGCGCGAGGAAATGCGCCTGGCAGCCGCAGAGGAAGTGGACCACCTGGTATGGTGCAGGGAGCGCCTGCGGGAACTCGACAGTCGCCCCAGCCTGCTGAACCCCGCCTGGTACGGCTTGTCGTTTGCCCTCGGCGCAGTGGCCGGGGCCATCGGGGACGAAGTCAGCCTGGGGTTTGTCGCAGCCACCGAGGAGCGCGTGTGCAAACACCTGCGCGCCCACCTCAAGCACCTGCCGCTGGATGACCGCAAGTCGCGGCTGATCGTGCAGCAGATGCTGGAGGATGAAGAGCGCCACGGTCGCCAGGCGCTGGAGGCAGGGGGCAAGCAGTTTTCACCGGGGGTAAAAGACGCCATGTCGGCGATTTCCACGCTGATGACCGAGAGCAGCTATCACGTCTGAGCAGCAGCCACCGCGCTGACAATCCGCCCTACCAGGCACAGTCAATCGACGACACCAGCCTCCGGCGGGGACATTGGCCCGCCGCGCAGTGCCTGGGGCCGGATCAACCCGGTTGAGCGGCTATTAATCCGCGGAAAACTCCACGATCTCGTAACTGTGGCTGATCGCCACCCCGGCGGCGCCGAGCATGATGGAAGCGCTGCAGTATTTTTCCGCGGACAGCTCCACCGCACGCTTGACGTGGTTATCCTTCAGGCCGACCCCGGTCACGATGAAGTGCAGCTTGATCGAGGTAAACACCGCCGGCACCGCGTCGGCGCGTTCCGCCTCGATCTCCACCCGGCAATCGACCACCTGCTGGCGGGATTTTTTCAGCATCGACATCACGTCATAGGTTGAACAACCACCGGTGCCGATCAGCAGCATTTCCATCGGCCGCGGGCCCAGGTTGCGCCCACCGAGTTCCGGCGAACCGTCCATCACTACCGCGTGCCCACTGCCGGACTCGCCCACAAACATGGCGCCATCCGTCCATTTCACCGTTGCTTTCATGCCGGTTTATACTCCCAGATAAAACGGCCGCGAAGCTTAGCACAACCGCTGGCGCCTGTTCACACTACCGTTCCCCTCATGGAAACTCTGAGCTAGACTAGCTCGGGGGAAAAAAATCAAACAATACAGGGGAGTTGGTGTGCTGAAGCCACAAATCGTACAGTCCATTCCGAGCATCGAAAGCTTTTTGCAGCATTGCCAGCGCAAGCAGTACAAAGCACGCGCCACCGTCATCAAGCAGGGCGAGGCCGGCGACACCCTCTACCTGATTCTCGACGGCTCGGTTTCGGTGCTGGTGGAAGATCCCGACGATCCCGGCCACATGATGGTGGTCAGCTATCTCAACCCGGGCGATTTCGTTGGCGAGATGGGCCTGTTCGAGGACGAAATCCAACCGCGCAGCGCGTTGGTGACGGCCAAAACCGCCTGTGAAGTCGCGGAAATCAGCTACGAAAAGTTTCACCAGATCAGCGCGCAGTATCCCGAGGTGCTGTACGCCATTTCCCGCCAGCTGGGCAAGCGGCTACGGCAGACCACCCGCAAACTCTCCGACCTGGCCTTTGTCGATGTCACCGGCCGCATAGCCCATACCCTGCTCGACCTGTGCCGCGAACCGGACGCCATGACCCACCCCGACGGGATGCAGATCAAGATCACCCGCCAGGAACTTGGCAAGATCGTCGGCTGCTCCCGGGAGATGGCCGGCAGGGTGCTGAAGACCCTGGAGGAAGACGGGCTGGTGTCGGTATCCGGCAAGACGATGGTTGTCTACGGCACCCGCTGATCACGCAATGAGAAAACGGTATAGATGTCCTTTGAAGAATTACTGAGCAAAGCGCGCCGATTACAAAAAAAAGGCAATATCGCTGAGGCCCTGCAACTCTATCAGCAAATACTGCAACGGGATCCGGGCAACAAGAAGGCCCGCAAGGCGATCAGGTTACTGCAGCAAACCGCCTCGCGTCCGGACCCTTCGCGATTACAGGCCGATTTCCAGCAGCTGATTTCGCAGTACCAGAGCGGCGACCAGGAAAATGCGCTGGCGCTTGCCACGGAGCTTGCCCAGCGCTATCCCGACCAGCCGCTCCCCCTGAACCTGATCGGCGCAATTCTCAGTTCGCGTGGCGATTACCAGGCTGCGCTGCCCAATTTTGCGCGCGCGCTGCAACTGGAACCCCGCTATGGGGATGCCCTTGCCAACCTGGCTGACACCCTGGGCAAACTGGACCGCTACGAAGAGGCTGCCAGTATTTACCGCCAGTACCTGGGGCTGGTGGGTGAGTCCGCCGAGGGGCTGATCACCCTCGGGGGTTTCCTCAGGAACACCCAGCAACGCCCCGCCGCCATGGAGTGCTACCAGCGCGCCTTGACGCTTGCTCCGGCATCGGCGGAGGCACGGATCAAAATTGCGGATGCTCGCTCCCAGAGCCAGCGCTTCGAGGAGGCACTGACCTGGTATCGCGAAGCGCTCGAATACGACGCCGCTTCCCAGGCCGCCCTCCTCGGCGCGGGGCGCTGCCTGTTACAACTGGGCAGGCGCGACGAAGCCGTGGACGCCCTGCAACTGTGCCTGGACATTAACCCCGGGAACGGAGAAGCAAGCCACCTGCTGAACGCCGCGCGGGAAATTGACAGCGAGGCGGCTCCCGAGAGCTACGTCAAGGGGCTGTTTGACGGCTATGCCCCGACGTTCGAGCAGCACCTCACGGGCGCCCTTGCCTACCGGGGTCCTGAACAACTGCTTGAGTTACTGGATGAAACCCTGCCCGGCGCGGCGCCTTTCTCGCATATGGCGGACCTCGGCTGCGGTACCGGTAAGGGAGGAGCGGTTTTTGGCGACCGTTGCGAGCAAATCACCGGCATCGACCTGTCGACGCGGATGCTGGACAAGGCCCGGGAAAAGGGCTGCTATAACCAGTTGCTGAACGGCGATATCGCAGCGGTGCTGAACAGCGGCGCCACTCGCTATTCGCTGTTCCTCTGCGCGGATTCTGTCATTTATATCGGCGAACTCGCTGCGCTCGGTGATGCGATTGCGGGCAGTGCAGCACCGGGAGCCATAGTGTGCCTCACCACGGAGGACATCGCCGGCTCCGGTTTCAAGCTACAGCCTACCGGTCGTTTCGCCCACAGCCGGCAGTACGTAGAGTCCACCCTGGCACAGCGCGGTTTCGAACTGCTGGCTTTCCGCGAGGCGCCATTGCGCAAGGAACGCACCGGCTGGATCGGCGGCGGATTTTATATCTTCCGTTTTGCCGCCTGAAACCCCGCGGGGTGGCGGCGGTATTCCGGAGTCACCAGATGGTGCTTCCGGCCTTCACCAACAGGCGCCTCAGAAAAACAATTCCCGCAGCCGCTCACCGGGCTGCTCCGCCCGCATGAAGGCCTCGCCGACCAGGAAGGTATGCACGTTGTTTGCGCGCATCAGGGCGACATCCTCGAGCGTGTGAATCCCGCTCTCGGTGACCACGGTGCGATCCGCCGGGATATGCGGCAGCAGGTCCAGCGTGGTATCGAGGGAAGTCTCGAAATTGCGCAGGTCGCGGTTGTTGATACCCAGCAGGGGCGTCGGCAGTTCCAGCGCGCGATCGAGCTCCGCGCGATCGTGCACTTCCACCAGCACGTCCAGCCCGACGCCGACCGCGGTGTCGTGGAGTTCGCGCATCTGCGCATCCGACAGCGCCGCGACAATCAGCAGGATGGCATCGGCGCCGATAGCCCGAGCTTCCACCACCTGGTAGGGGTCGATGGTGAAATCCTTGCGGATCACCGGCAGTGCACAGGCCGCGCGCGCCTGTTGCAGGTAGTCGTCTGCCCCCTGGAAGAAATCGATGTCGGTGAGCACCGACAGGCAGGTGGCTCCGCCGGCCTCGTAGCTGCGGGCGATGTCCGCCGGGTGGAAATCCGGGCGAATGACACCCTTGCTGGGGGACGCCTTCTTGACCTCGGCGATCACTGCAGGCTCGCCGGCGCTCGCCCGCGCCACCAGGCGCGCGGCGAATCCCCGGGGTGCAGACTGACCGGGGATGGCGGATTCAAGGCTGGCCAGCGTGCGCTGCGCGCGGCGCTCGGCGACTTCTTCCGCCTTGCGTTCCAGGATCCTGCGCAGGACTGTCGGTGCATCAGTATTCATCGCTCACCCGCCTCGCCACGCATCGCCTGGGTAAAGGCCACAAATTCATTCAACTTCTCCGCCGCCTGCCCGGTGGCGATGAGGTCCTCGGCCATCGCCACCCCCTGGGCCATGGTCGCGGTGACACCGGCCACATAGATGGTGACACCCGCATTCAGGGCCAGCATGGCTGCGGCCTTTTTCGCCTCCGGCTCATTGGCTCCGGCCAGCGCACTGCGAATAAGGCGCGCCGATGCCCGGGCATTGGCGACGGACAAACCGCTGAGATTCTGGCGCTCGATGGCGAAATCTTCCGGCGCGATGACAAAGCTGCTGACGGCGCCGTCGCGCCACTCGGCCACGCGGGTGGGCGCGGCGATGGAAATTTCATCGAGGCCATCCTCGGCGTGGACAACCATGGCGTGTTCCGCGCCGAGCAGGCCGAGCACTTCGGCCAGCGGCTCACACAGCGCGGCATCGTAGACACCGACCACCTGCCGCCTGACCCCCGCCGGGTTGGTGAGCGGGCCGAGCACGTTGAAAATGGTGCGCAGGCCCAGCTCGCGGCGCGGCCCCACTGCGTAGCGCATGGCGCTGTGGTGCATGGGCGCGAACATGAAGCCGACTCCGACCTGCTCGATGGCCCGCCCCACCTGCCCGGGATCCAGGTCCAGCGGCATACCCAGGGTTTCCAGTACATCGGAACTGCCGCTGGAACTGGAGACGCCGCGGTTGCCGTGCTTGGCGACGTGGGCCCCCGCCGCGGCCACCACGAAGGAAGAACCGGTGGACACGTTGAACAGGTTGGCGCCGTCGCCGCCGGTGCCGACGAGGTCCACCAGGTGCGGACAGTCAACCTTGACCGGGGTGGCCAGCTCGCGCATCACCTGCGCGGCGCCGGCAATCTCGTCGATGGTCTCGCCGCGCATGCGCAGGGCCACCAGCAAACCGCCGATCTGCGCATCGGTGGCGTCGCCCGACATCACCTGGCGCATCACCGCGGCCATTTCCTCACGGTCAAGGCTGCGGGTTTCCACCAGCAGCTTGATTGCCTTCTGAATATCCATATAGGGGCCCCTAACTCTCCAGGAAATTGCGCAGCAGGTCGTGACCGTGGGCGGTCAGGATCGACTCCGGGTGGAACTGCACGCCCTCGACCGCCAGTTCGCGATGGCGCAGGCCCATGATCTCGTCCACCTCGCCATTGTCGGTTTCCGTCCAGGCGGTGATTTCCAGGCAATCCGGCAGGCTCTCCTTCGCCACCACCAGGCTGTGGTAGCGGGTGGCCTCGAAGGGCTGGCTGAGGCCGCGGAACACCCCTTCGCCGCGGTGGTGGATCGGCGAGGTCTTGCCGTGCATCACCTGCCGGGCTCGCACCACCTCGCCGCCAAATACCTGGCCGATGCTCTGGTGGCCAAGGCAGATGCCGAGGATAGGCAGCTTGCCCGCGTATTCGCGGATCACCGCCATGGAGATGCCCGCCTCGTTGGGAGTACAGGGACCGGGGGAAATCACGATGCGCTCCGGGTTAAGCGCGGCGATATCCGCCACGCCGATTTCGTCGTTGCGCACCACGTGCACGTCGGCACCCAGCTCACCGAGATACTGCACCACGTTGTAGGTGAAGGAGTCGTAGTTGTCGATCATCAGCAACATGTTTCAGCCCTCCCCTTGCGCCATGGCGGCGGCACGGAACATCGCCCGGGCCTTGTTGTGGGTTTCCTTCCACTCCAGCCGCGGCACCGAGTCGGCGACGACGCCGCCCCCGGCCTGGACATAGAGTTGCCCGCCCTTGATGACCGCGGTGCGAATGGCAATAGCCGTATCCATATCCCCCGCCCAGGAGAGATAGCCCACCGCACCGCCGTAGACACCGCGCTTGACCGGCTCGAGTTCGTCGATGATCTCCATGGCGCGAATCTTCGGCGCGCCGCTCAGGGTCCCGGCCGGCAGGGTCGCGCGCAGCACGTCGATCGCGGATTTGCCCGCCTTCAGGGTACCGCTGACATTGGACACGATGTGCATGACGTGGGAGTAGCGCTCCACCACCATCTTGTCGGTCAGCTCCACCGAACCGGTTTCGGCAATGCGGCCGACATCGTTGCGCCCCAGGTCGATCAGCATCAGGTGCTCGGCAATTTCCTTGGGATCGGCGAGCAATTCCGCTTCCAGCGCCGCGTCCTCCTCCTCGGTGTAACCGCGGCGCCGGGTGCCGGCAATCGGGCGCACCGTCACCAGGCCTTTTTCCAGCCGGGCGAGAATCTCCGGCGAAGAACCGACGATGTGGAAATCCTCAAGGTCGAGGAAATACATATAGGGCGAGGGATTCAGGTTGCGCAGTGCGCGGTAGAGATTCAGCGGCGGTGCAGCAAAGGGAACACTCAGGCGCTGGGAAGGCACCACCTGCATGACGTCGCCCGCCAGCACGTACTCCTTCACCTTCTCTACCGCCGCGTAATAGGCCTCTTCGGTGAAGTGGGAACTGGCGGACTGCTCCAGCTCGGCACTGTCGGAAGCCCCCAGGTTAACATCCGGCAGCGGCGGCATCGGCTCGCGCAGTTTCGCCGCCAGCGCCCGCAAGCGGGCCTGGGCATGTTCCAGCGCATCGGGCTGCGCCGTATCCGCGTTGACCACCAGGCGAATCGTGCCGGCGAGGTTATCGAACACCAGCACCTCTTCCGACACCATCAGCAGGATGTCCGGGTTGCCCAGCTCATCGGGCGGCACGCTCTTCGCCAGCCGCGGCTCCACGTAGCGCACGGTGTCATAGCCAAAGTAGCCCACCAGGCCGCCATGGAACACCGGCAGGTCATCCCGCGGTGCCGTGTTGAAGTCGGCCTGCATCTGCTCGACATAGGCCAGCGGGTCCTCGACTTCGAGGCTTTCCACCAGGTCGCCATCGCGATAGGTCACCACGCGGTGGCCAAAAACCTTGATCAGGGTACGGCAGGGCAGCCCAATGATAGAGTAGCGGCCCCACTTCTCGCCGCCCTGTACCGACTCGAAGAGATAGGAATACGGCCCCTCGGCGAGCTTGCGATAGGCGCTGATGGGGGTTTCCAGGTCAGCCAGGACTTCCAGGCTGACAGGTATGCGGTTGTAATCTTGTGCCGCCAGGGCGGCATAGTCCTGCGGATTCATGGGTGTTCCTCGGAGATAGAATTGGCGTAATGGGTGCGTGACGAGGCCCTGGCTACCATCGCCAGCAGGTCACTTCTCGCATCGAGAGGAGGTCGATGCCATTACGCAGGGCTGTTTTCACAGCGGTCTCCGGGTTGGGGGAGGGTCTATTGTACATACCGGTTTTCGGATGGCAACGGGGGTTGCGACTTCGCTTCTGGCACAGGTTTTAGCCATGGCCCATCGGCCACGGCCCGGATTCCGCATCAGGCGTGCCTGGAAACGCAAAAGCGCCATCCATGGCAGCTCGGCGACGGCCGTCCCTGGCCGTCGACGTTCCCGTCACGCCTGATGCAAAATCCGGTCCTCTTGCGGCGCGTAACTCAATAATTGCTGGTTATCCCAAACAGTAAAAACACCCGATTCCGATAAGCTACATGCAGTTTCAAGGCTTACCCGCAAATGCCAATAATAGCCGTCGATTGGCACTGGGCGAGGGGTGGAGTCCGGGCTCTCCCTGTACGGGGCGTCCGAGGCCATGGATGGCCGAGGCCGAGCCTGCACATGGATGTGCGCTTTTTGGCGGTCCCGAACAGGGAGAGCCCGGACTCCGCCCCGCTAGAATCTACCAGCACCGCCACTACAACACTCAAATATCAGCCGACCTTGGCCAACTCAGCCCTCATCTCCGCAATCACCGCCGCATAATCCGGCTGGTTAAAAATTGCCGAACCAGCTACGAAAGTATCCGCCCCCGCCGCCGCAATCTCGGCGATATTCTTCGCCGACACCCCGCCATCGATCTCCAGCCGGATATCGAAGCCAGAGGCGTCGATCAGGGCCCGCGCCTCGCGCAGCTTGTCCAGCGTGGCGGGAATAAAGGACTGGCCGCCAAAACCCGGGTTGACCGACATCAGCAGTACCATGTCGACCTTGTCCATCACGTACTTCAGCGGCTCCAGCCCCGCCGCCGGGTTGAACACCAGGCCGCTCTTGCAACCCGCGTCGCGGATCATCTGCAGCGAACGGTCCACGTGGGTGGAGGCGTCCGGGTGGAAGGTGATATAGGTGGCGCCGGCCTCGGCGAAATCGCCGATCAGGCGGTCCACCGGGGAGACCATCAGGTGCACGTCGATCGGCGCGGTCACCCCGTGCTTGCGCAGGGCCTTGCAGACCATCGGGCCGATGGTCAGGTTGGGGACGTAATGATTATCCATCACGTCGAAGTGGACGATGTCCGCGCCAGCGGCGAGAACGTTATCCACTTCCTCGCCGAGACGGGCAAAGTCGGCGGAGAGAATGGAGGGGGCGATCAGGTAGTCGGCCATGGGCGGCTCCAGCGGCAGGTCGGGAAAAGGGCGTATTCTACTGCGCCGGGCAGCTGACTTCACCCGCCGGATTGGGCTGAGCGCAGGCGCGCATCCAGGGCGGCGAGCCGTTCCGGCGTCCCCACATCCTCCCAGGCGCCGGCGAAGTACTCACCCCCGAGGCTGCCACCTTCGATCGCCGCGTCGAGCAGCGGCCGCAACGCCAGCCGCCCCCTCGGTATCCCGGCAAAAAATTCGGGGCTGAACAGGGCGATACCCGCATAGGTGTAACCGGCGCTATCGCCCTCGCGGGACCTCAGCCTGGCGCTGTCGTCGAGGGTAAAATCGCCCAGCGGATGCTGGGGCGGGCTGTCGACCATCACCAGGTGCGCTGTCTCCCAGCTCGCCAGCCGGTACTCACGCAGGCGGGCGAAGGGGAATTCACACCAGACGTCGCCGTTCACCACCGCGAAAGGCGCCTCCCCCAACAGGTGCAGGGCTTCGCGAATACCGCCGGCAGTCTCGAGGGGGCTGTCCTCCCGAGAATACGTGATCTCGACCTCCCAGCGCGCACCGTCACCGCAGTAGTCGACAATCTGCTGGCCAAGGTGGGAGGTATTGATCACCAGTTGCCGGAACCCCGCCGCCGCGAGCCCGCGGAGATGGAACTCGATCAGCGGCATCCCCGCCACCGGCAACAGGGGTTTCGGGGTGTGTTCGGTCAGCGGTCGCATGCGCTCGCCGAAACCGGCCGCCAGGATCATCGCCTTCATTGCACCGCACTCCAGGGCTGGCGCCGGATCAGCGGCCCCAGTTCCGCCTCGAACCAGTCGGCAAAGGCCGCTGCGGCCGGCCAGTCGCCGCGATACTTGCGCAGGATCTCCTCGACGTAGGCGATCACCAGCGGCAGGTCGTCGAGGTAAGCGGACTTGCCGTCGCGCAGGTAGAGACGGGCAAAGGTCCCCAGCACCTTGAGGTGGCGCTGCAGGCCCATCAGGTCGAACCAGCGCAGGAACTGCGCCGCATCGACACCTGCCAGCCAGCCCTCCTGGCGCAACAGCCCGTGGTATTCGCGGGCCCAGTTTTCGACCTGCCCGGCGGGCCAGCGCACATAGCAGTCGCGCAACAGGGAGACCAGGTCGTAGGTGATCGGCCCGACCACCGCGTCCTGGAAATCGATCACCCCCAGTTCGCCGTCCGCCAGGATCATCAGGTTGCGGCTGTGGAAGTCGCGGTGCACCAGCACCCGGGGCTGTTCCAGGGCGCTGTTGAGCAACTCCTCGCACAGTGCCTGCCAGCATCGCAGGCCCTGCTCCCCCAGCGGGTGCCCGAGCAGTCGCCCGGCGAACCACTCGGGGAAGCGGCCCAGTTCCTCCCCGAGCAGCGCACTGTCATAACGCGGCCAGTCCGCCGGCATATCGCCCAGCGCGGCGAACTGGAGCAGCAGGGAGCAACCCTTGCGATACCAGCCGTCCACTGTAGCGGGAGCCAGTGCTGGCAACAGGAGCCGGTCGCCCAGGTCCCCGAGCAGCAGGAAGCCCTGGTCCAGGTCCGCCCCGAGCAGCGCGGGCACCCGGATACCACCGCGCTCCAGGTGATGGCGGACCGCCAGGAACTCGGCATTCTTTTCCGTCGCGGGCGGGGCGTGGACGGCGATATAGCTCGCGCCGGCAACGCGCAGGCGGAAATAGCGCCGGTTACTGGCGTCCCCCGCCACGGTTTCCAGCGTTCCGCCGGTCTTTCCGACTACGGAACAGGCCCAGGCTTGCAGGTTTACTGGGGGCGTACTCGGGGGCAATCCGGTCTCCTTCACTGTCAGGGCCCAAAGGACCATTTTTTCCGGACAAGGGACGGGGGATGCTTTAGAATCCGCCACTTGTTTTTGCAAATAATACCCGACAGAAGATGAGTCGCAGTACTGCCCCTAGCACGGCAACACGAAAATTGAAGACTCTTTGCCTGGCAGTCACCCTGGCGACACAGTCTCTTCCGGGGCTGGCACAGGATAGCAACCCGGACACCGGGGCCGCGACCCGGGACTGGGCATCCACCGGGGACGTGCCCGAAGCCCTGCGCGATGCCCGCTGCATCAAGTGCGGCGGCACCTACCTCGACCCCCTGCGCAACGAGGACCGCAGCAAGTCCCCGGAGCGGTCCGATATCGACGCCCGCTCCACCAGCTCCGAGATTCGCGAAGGCACCGCCGAATTCACCGGCGGCGTCGAAGTCACCCAGGGCTATCGCCGGCTGAGCGCGGACCGTGCCACCCTCGACCGGGACCAGCGTTCCGGCGACATGGAAGGCAATATCGTCCTGCGCGAACCGGGCCTGCTACTGCAGGGCGACTCCGCCCACATCGAATCGGAGAGCGGCGAAGCGAGCCTGACCAACAGCCAGTTCGTATTGCACGCCCAGCACATGCGCGGCACGGCAGACCTGCTGGAACGCGACAGCGAGGGAATTCTCCACGTGCACAACGGTCGTATCACCTACTGTGCACCGGAGGACAACGACTGGATGATTCGCGCCAGCGAACTGGAACTGGACACCGAGGAAGGGCTCGCCACCGCCTACCACGCGCGGATCGAAGTCGCCGACATCCCGGTGTTCTATTCGCCCTGGCTGCAGTTCCCGATGGATGACCGCCGCCGCACCGGCTTCCTGTGGCCGGACTTCGGCTCGGACACCAAGGGCGGCGTGGACATTTCGGTGCCGGTGTATTTCAACCTGGCACCCAACTACGATCTGCTCTATGCCCCGCGCTATATCGAGGAGCGCGGCTTCAGCCACGAGGCCACCGCACGCTACCTGCACCCGCTGGTCGGCAGCTGGGAAGTCGGCGGTGCCTGGATCTCGGACGACAAGAGCTACGCCGACGACTTTCCCGACGACAGCCACGACCGCTGGCTGATGCTGGTGCGGCAGAAGGGCCTGTTTGCGGACAACCGCCTGCGCTCAACCATCGACTACAGCAAGGCCAGCGACGTCAATTACATGAAGGACCTGGACAGTTCCAGCCTCGACTCCCGGCGCCGCACCGCACTGCTGCAGCTGGGCAGCCTCGACTACCTGGGCGACCGCTGGCTGGTCAACCTCGAGGCGCAACAGTTCCAGAGCCTGGCGGACGACATCAGCAACGACTACAAGAAGCTGCCCCAGCTGTCGGCAAACTACCGCCCCGACGGGACTCCCTTCGAATTCAGCCCGATCGTGTTCGCCCAGTACTCGAATTTCGACAGCGACGACAATCGCGTCACCGGCGCCCGCCTCTACTCCGAGGCCGGTGCGGCCTATCCCATGCAGTGGAGTTACGGCTTCCTGCGACCCACCGCGAAATACCGCTACGTCACCTACGACCTCAACGACCACGCGAGCTTCCCGGACAACAACCCGGACACCGGGTCGCCGATGGCCAGCGTGGACGGCGGGCTGTTCTTCGACCGCATGACGACACTGGTGGGCAAGAACATGCTGCAGACGGTGGAACCGCGCCTGTACTACCTGTACAGCGGCTACGAGGAACAGACCGACCAGCCGGACTTCGACAGCGCGGAACTGACCTTCACCTACAACCAGCTGTTCCGGGAGACGCGTTTCTCCGGCCACGACCGGATCGATGACGCCAACCAGCTCTCGGTGGGCCTGACCAGCCGCTTCATCGACGCCGAGGACGGCCGCGAGGAGTTCTACGCCAGCATCGGCCAGATCTTCTATTTCCGCGACCGCGAAGTCCGCCTCGGCCGGGCCCAGCCCCCGCTGGACAACGGCGATTCGGAGCTGGCCGGCGAGATCGGCTTCTTCCCGATGGAGAATTTCAGTATCCGCGGCAGCGCGGTGTGGGACCCCTACAGCGACCAGATGAACTCCAGCAACGTCATCGCCAGCTACACCCCCGGGGGCAACACCATCGTCAACGTCGGCTATAACTACCGCCGCCCGCTGACCACGATCAACGAGAACCAGAACGACACCGAACAGGCGCACTTCTCCACCTACCTGCCGCTGAGCCGCAACTGGCGGGTGTTCGGCGCCATCAACTACTCGATGGAAGCCAATACCAGCGTGGAAGATATGTTCGGCGTGGAATATGATAGCTGCTGCTGGAAAGTTCGCCTGCTGCACCTGCGCTACTACGACAATGACACCACCGGCCCGCTGACGGACTTCAACGATCCGCAGCTCGAGCGGGAAAAATCCATCCAGATCCAGATCGTACTCAAGGGCATGGGCGGCTTTGGCAACCGCGCCAGCAGCCTGATGAGAGACATGATTCGAGGGTTCGTCGACAGTGAATATTAAACGCTACCTGCTCAGCGCCTGCCTGTTTGGCACGCTGCTGGCGGGAACAACACAGGCTGAAACAGTGATGCTCGACCAGGTTGTCGCCATCGTCGAGGACGACGTGGTGATGGCCAGCGAGCTGCGCGAGCGGGTCGCAACCGTCAAGGGCAACCTGGAATCAGCCGGCGTGGAGATGCCCCCGGAAGACGAAATCATCCGCGAGACCCTCGATCGCCTGATCCTCGAAAGCATCCAGCTGCAGATGGGCCAGCGGGTCGGCGTGCGCATCAGCGACGCCCAGCTCAACGAGGCCATGGGCCGGATTGCCGCCCAGAACGGCATGGACCTCGAGCAATTCCGCGCCGCGCTCGAGCAACAGGGCCAGTCGTACAACGAGGCCCGGGCCAACATCCGCAAGGAAATGATCATCCAGCGGGTGCAGCAGGGCAACGTCAACCAGCGCATCGAGATTACCGAACAGGAAGTCGACAACTTCCTGGCCACCGCGGACGGCCAGAAACTGACCCAGCCGGAGTACCTCATCCTGCACGCCCTGCTGCCGGTCTCACCCGATGCCACCGAAGACCAGGTGCAGCGCACCCGAGCCTACGCCGAAGAGGTGCTCGGGGAAATTCGCGCCGGCAAGCCCTTCGACAAGGCCGTGAGCACCCCGGGGTCCTATACCTTTACCGGCGGTAGCCTCGGCTGGCGCAAGGCCGACGACATTCCCTCGCTGTTCGCCGATGTGGTACCCAGCCTGCAGGTCGGCGACACCTCCGACGTGATCCAGTCCGACAGCGGCTTCCACCTGATCAACCTCGCCGAGCAGCGCGGCGGCGGCCAGATGCTGGTCAAACAGACCAAGGTCCGGCACATCCTGCTCAAGCCCTCGGAAATCCTCAGCGATGAGCAGGCCCGGCAGAAAGTCGCCGACCTGCGCACCCGGATCGAGGAGGGCGAGGATTTCGCCACCCTCGCCCGCCAGTATTCCGAGGACATCGGCTCCGCCCAGGAGGGCGGCGAGCTGGGCTGGACCATGCCGGGACAGATGGTGCCGGAGTTCGAGAAGGCCATGAACGACACCCCCATCGGCGATATCTCCCAGCCGATTCGCACCCAGTTCGGCTGGCACATCCTGGAGGTGGAGGATCGCCGGGAGCAGGACATGACCGAGCGCGCCCGCCAGAACATGGCCATGAACTACCTTCACCAGCGCAAATACCAGGAAGAACTGGACGCCTGGCTGCAGCAGATTCGCGATGAGGCATTTGTCGATATCAAGTGAGGACGGGGCGCGCAGCGCCCCGGCTGGCTGAGCATGGCAACGATACCCCGTATCGCCATCACCTGCGGTGAACCCGCCGGCATCGGCCCCGATGTCACCCTGGCTGCTGCCGGCAAGCCCTGGGCAGCACAGCTGGTCGCCATTGGCGACCCCGGCCTGCTGCAGCAGCGGGCAACACTGCTCGGCCTCGACGTCACCCTCAGCACCTTCGACCCCTCCGCGCCTTCGACCGCCCACCGGCCCGGGACATTGCCGGTGCTGCCCATAGGGCTGGCAGAACCCTGCACAGCGGGCAGGTTGAGCGCCGCGAACGCGCCTTATGTCGTGGAAACTCTCGAGCGGGCGGTGGATGCCTGCCTCGACGGCACCTTTGCCGCCATGGTCACCGCGCCGGTACAAAAGTCGATCATCAATGATGCCGGCATCCCCTTCTCCGGCCATACCGAACTGCTGGCCGAACGCACCGCAACGCCCCGCGTGGTCATGATGCTGGTGGCGGATACCCTGCGGGTGGCCCTGGCGACCACCCACCTGCCGCTGCGCGAGGTGCCCGATGCAATTACCGGGGACCTGCTGGCGCAGACCCTGCACATCCTGCACCGCGACCTGCAGCGGAAATTTGCCATCCCGCAGCCGCGTATTGCCGTGCTCGGCCTCAACCCCCATGCCGGGGAAAGCGGCCACCTGGGGCGCGAGGAACTGGATGTGATCATCCCCGCACTGAAGCAGTTGCGGGCACAGGGCCTGCAGCTGAGCGGCCCGCACCCTGCCGATACCGCGTTCAACCCCAAGCTGCTGGACGCCAGCGATGCGGTCTTCGCCATGTTCCACGACCAGGGCCTCCCGGTGCTCAAGTATGCCGGCTTTGGCAATGCGGTAAATATCACCCTCGGCCTGCCGATCATCCGCACCTCTGTCGATCACGGTACCGCGCTGGACCTGGCCGGCAGCGGGCGGGCCGATATGGGCAGCATGCTGGCGGCGCTCGAACTGGCCGTCCGGCTGGCGCACAACGCCGCAGCGAGCTGAGCCGCGGCGGTTTACAGCCCTACAGTGCCCCCCTAGAATGGGCGGCTTATTTTCCAGCCCATTTGCACCCCCATGACAGACAGCACCACCGCCACCAACAGCCCCGCCCCGTCGGGTCTTTTCGCCTTCGCCGAGTGCGAGGCGGTCAACATGAGCAATGGCGGGGTACTGCTGATCAACCGCGAAAGCGGCGCCCAGTTCCTGGTGGCGCCACCGGTCGCGCAAAGCTTGCAGATGTGCCGGGTTTTCCGCACCCTGCCAGGCCACGCCGCGGTTCTTGTCAGTAGCATTCCCGAACTCGCCGGCCAGCAAGCCGATGTAATGAACGTGCTCGGCATGGTTCGTGACGCCGGACTGATGGTGAGTGCCGAGGCCGCCTGCGCGCGACTGAACACCGCAGTACCACCGGCGGTGGACCGCCCCGCCACCCGCGCCTTCATCATCACCTGCGACCGCCCGGCGGCAGTAGAGCGACTGCTGGAGACCATGCTGCGCTCGAGCAACCTCAGCCGCCACGAGGCCATCTTCCTCATCGACGATTCCCGCGACAGCGGCAATGCCGAACGCAACCGCGAGGCGGTGGAGCAGTTCAACCTGACATCGCCGCGCAACATGCGCTACTTCGGCGCCGCGGAAGCCCGCCAGCTGATGGACGACCTGATCGCCGAATTACCCCAGCAGGAGGAAGCCATCCGCTTCCTGGTCGACCGCGAGCGCTGGGCCGGCGAGAAGACCTACGGCCTTGCCCGCAACCTCTGCCTGCTGCTCTCCGTGGGCCGCCGCGCCATCGTAATGGACGATGACGTCCTCTGCCTCGCGGTGGAGTCGCCCCACAAGGAACACGGTGTTGGCTTCGGACAGCGCGAACGGGAGGTGGACTTCTACTCGAATACCCAGGAAATGGAAGCCCGCACGACGAGGACCGAATTCGACCCCCTCAACGGCCATGCCTCCTGCCTCGGTCTCACCATGGGCCAGGCCCTGAAGCAGCTCACCGGCCAGCCGCTGCAGGCTACAGACCTCGCGGGCGCCAACAATGCCTACCTCAGCCAGTGGAGCGCCGACTCTCCGGTGCTGATCACCCAGTCCGGCACCGTTGGCGATCCCGGGACGCCCGGCACGGAGTGGCTCTATACCCTGGACGCCCGCTCCAGCAAACGCCTGCTGGATTTTAATGGCGGTGTCGGAGGCGCGCTGCAAAGTCGCTGTTACTGGCTCGGCCAGACCCAGCCTCTGTTCAGCAAGCTGGCGGTAATCTCGCAGGTGAGCGGTCTCGACAACACAGCTTTGCTGCCGCCCTATTTCCCCGTCTTCCGCGGCGAGGACTACCTGTTTGGCGCAATAACCGAATACCTGCACCCGCATTCGGCCGTGCTGGAATACGCCTGGAGCGTGCCGCATATCCCGATCGAGCAGCGCCAGGGCGACCCGAATCCCGCCCCCAGCGATGGCAAGGGCAAACTCAACATCAACAAGTATGTCACCGACCGAACGGTTTACGACGAAGGCATTACACCGCAAAGCCGGTTGAATTCGCTGGCTGCATTAATGCGGCAGCTCTCGGAGACCAGCGATAAAGGACTGGAGATGGAGTTCCGCAAGGAGGTGGCGGAAGCCCAGAGCGATGAATATAGTCGACTCAACAGATTACTGCAGGATGGCATGATTCGGCCGCCGGGTTGGCAGGACTGGCTGGAACAGAGCGTCCGGCAGGTGGGCGACGCGATGCAGGTGCCGGCTGCCCTCGGGGATTTGGCCAGTATTCCCGAGGGGCTGGACGTGAGCGAAATTATCGAGCTCTTTCGCAGTAATCTTGCCGGGTTTGCCGGTTCCCTCGGGTGCTGGCAAGCTATTCGCAACGCGGCCACGACGGTAAGCATTCCATAGCAGGCCAGAGCCGCCTGATCAAGGACTGAGCAAGAGTGATATGGCCCATTCTGGAGAAAGGACATCAGACGGGCACTACCCCCAACTTCGGGATCTCGGTCTCGGGTTGGTTTATGCGCTTCTTGCGCTCCTCGTCAGCGGCGGTGTTCTGAGTTCTACCTATCTGTTGCTCACGCCGGAACTGATTCGACAGCATGCGGGTACAGAACACGAATCCGCACGACCCTGGCGCATTAGCGGTAAAAGTTTGATAGCACGACGCGGAGCTGGTGAAGAAACAGAAAGCGGAGGAATGCGGATTACCGCGTTGGAAGTGGGTCCGAAAGATACGCGAAGCATTTACACGACAAGGGTGGGCTTCAAAGCGGACGACTACCCTTATCTGCAGTTCAGAATTACTGGCCAGAACCCCGGGAGCTTCTACTACTTTATCTGGCGTACCGCTGAAAAGCCCGATGAAACCAGCCACATCATCCTACCCCGCATCAACGACTCCGCCCACGTCAGTATGTTGGCAGATAATCCCGCATGGGAAGGCACTATCACTGAAATAGGTGTCGACGTCTATGGCGAACTACGGGAGGTGGCTCAGGTCGTCGAAAGTCTGGATTTTCTGCCGACTTCAGCATGGAATTTAATACGTTCAATCTGGAGTGAGTGGACGGGATTGGAAACCTGGAACCAGCGCTCGGCGCATCACCTGATGGGCGGTCCCTATGACCAGATTCTTCCCCGGCCGCTGGCCATGGCGTGCTGGGCTGGCGGCGCGCTGGTGGTGTTGTTCCTGGCAGGCCTGCTGTGGCGTATCGACATTCGGCTTGCTGTGGTTTGCGCGGTCCTGGGGCCGTGGCTGGTTATCGATATGCTTTGGCAACGCAACCTCTCGGCGCAATTGGAAGAATCCGAATTCCTATTTGGTGGCAAAACCCAACATGAAAAACATCTGGCGGAGCTGGATAGCGACCTGTACCAGTACGCGCTACATCTCAAGGAGGTGCTGCCCGAGCCTGGAGTCAAAATCTATCTACTGCACAACTCACCCCGGCGGGACTATCGGCGCCTGAAGATGCAGTACTACCTGCTTCCACACAATATTTTCAATTTTGGACACTTGCCAATACCTGCCAAACTGCGCGAAGGTGATTACCTGCTGGTACTCGATCAGGTTCCGGGCCTGGATTACGATGAACAAAGTAATGTTCTTCGCTGGAATTCCCGCTCCATCCCGGTGGAACGCATCGATGACCAGAGCCCCGGCGCACTCTACCTTTACACGATCACGCCATGAGCAGCGAAATCAACATGTCGGGTGCCATTATCTCGATCCTGCTTCCCTGGCTTTTGGGCTGCGTCTGGGTTTACTGCCTCCTCAAGCGAACACAAGCCTGGAACTGGTGGCTGGTAATCGGACACGGGTACCTACTTGGACTATTTGTCACGACCCTGGTGCTCAGGGGCTGGGCTACGGCCGGAATTACTCTTGGTTTCGCAGGTGTGGCGATTACCTTGTCGCTATTGGCAGTTTTGGGGGCATGCGCCGCCTGGAAACTTGATGATGGCAGGACTCAGGGGACGGCCAGACACCCGATCGGCGGTGGCGGATGGCTGTTTTGCGGTTTCCTGCTGATTTTACTGGTCTGGCGATATGCGACCATATTACAGGAGGTATTGGTTCTCCCTCTGTTCCCGTGGGATGCCTGGATGAACTGGGCGCCAAAAGCGATCGTCTGGTTCCACTTCAAGCAATTCGTGAACTACGTAGATCCGGATACCTGGCTTAGCGCCCCGGCCAATGCACGTGACTACACCCTGGGAGCCTATAATGCGTGGGAATACCCGAATGGCGTACCGCTGATCCAACTATGGAGCATGCTGGCCATCGACACATCTGATGCCTCAGTCATCTATCTGCCCTGGGTGATTGTAGCTATCGCTATGGGTTGTGCACTTTACGGGCATTTGCGACTGGCCGGGATACCGCGCACAGGCGCCATGACAGGTGTTTATTTACTGCTGAGCATGCCCTTCGTGAACGTCCACTCTGCGCTCGCTGGCTACGCTGACCTGTGGGTCACGGTGACATTCAGTTGCTCAGTGCTGGCGGTTATAGCCTGGGACGAAACAAGGCAATGGCAATTCGCCGTGATTGCGATTCTACTGACGATTTTCCTCGCACAGCTCAAGGTACCGGGCTTGATCATGGCGGCGATCGCCCTGGCGGCCCTGGTAATTTCACTACCCAGGATCGAAAAGCGCTGGCTCGCCGTCATATTCAGTGCAGTCGTGTTTCTGGTATCGGCGATTTGGTATGTTGGCCTTGATGTAACCTTGCCGGGAATCGGGCAATTAACGCTATCCCCGGACGCGATCCAAGTGCCTTACTTCGGCTCCTATTCGCTGGAATACCATCCGGTCCACGAGGCGATGGCGAAAACACTTTTCCTGATGATCAACTGGAATATCCTGTGGTATCTGCTCCTGCCTATGGCTATCATCATACTGCTCAAGCCGAGATTGATCGCCGACAACTTCCTGCCCTCGGTGGCATTGCTGACCTCGCTGGGCTTTACTGCTTTTGTCTATTACTTTACGGATCGCTATCAATTCGCCGAGGATTTTACCCAGGTCAATCGAGCGGTTATCTACTCCACTCCATTGCTTATATTCCTGGTGGTAAAAATCCTGGCCAACGTGTGCAGCCGGGGTGAAGCCGGAACACATTCACCTTCAACATACGCTGGTCAAGCCACCGGAAAATCGTGTGAGAATTGACAGAATTCGGCAGCGGCAAGGGAGCTGGGGCCAGATCCGGCCGACCCACCGATTGGACAGTACATGCAGGCCTTCTACTGGGCATAACAGTGCAGCCTCACCCGGTCACAATCCCGACAGTAGTCGCCGGTCGGACCGCAATCTGTGAAATTATTTCTGCGGGCCTGATACCACGCAATAGGCGGACCAACTGAGATGAAGACCGTATATTTGCACATCGGCAACTTCAAGACCGGGACAACCGCGATTCAACGCTTTTGTCACACCAACAGGGAAAAGCTGGAGCAAAAAGGCGTTCGATACTTACTCAGCGCGCGACCGGTCGGTGCCGGGGTGAGCCACAGTGCCTTGCCGCTAAGCCTGTTGAAAAAGCACGACGAGTTCACACCCCTGTGGTACACACAGGACAGGTCCTTCAATGAACTGTGCCTGGATATTCGCGACGAGATATCACGAAGCAAGGTGGACAAGATACTGATATCTTCAGAAGAATTCTTCCGCTTTCCTTCTCTTTCCGAACCCAAAAAGGTGCTGGTACGAGAAGAAATTTCAAACCTGTTCAAGGGATACAACATACGTGTGATCATGTATGTAAGGGAGCCAATGAGTTTCTGCAAATCCTGGTACAACCAGGTAAATAAGTCGCCACTGCCCTGCGGGAGGTTTTCGGACTTTGTCTTCTATCTCGCGCCAGCACTGGTTGACCCTCGTTTTAACGCTCAATTCTGGCGCGAACTTTTCGGATCGGATTCGCTGATCATCCGACCCTACACATCCAACCCGGAAAATCACTTGCGTTCCTTTTGGCAAGCGGTTGGCATTGAGATGGAATGCCAGCTGCCTGACAACAACCGCAAAGCCAATCCCGGACGCGACGAACGAACCCTGGAGACAGACCGGTTGGCCAAAGTCTGGTCGATGAAGCCAGATGAGCGTCGTCTGGTATTTATGCGCGGCAATGCCCTGCGATCTCCCCAGAATATTCAGGCATTCAAAGAAAAAATCGAGGCCATCAATATCGCATTCGATAATTTTTGCCAGCAGGAGCTTATTGAAGATCTGCGCTCAGTGCTCACGCTGGAATCGGTCATTGCACACGAGGAACTTATCAATAGAAGGGACGCGCCTCCGCCATCTCTGTACAAAAAATTGAAATACGCTGCCTTGAACCGGGCCTCGGCCCAGAGTCTGAAGAACATTATCAAGTCATGGCGAGTCCGGTGAGAGCTTTACAGAATGGCGTTATTGCTGCCGAATATGTGAACACACATGACCAGTGGCCTGCCAATGCATGAAACGGTGAAATCTCACTACCCTGATGGGAAGCAATATCACCTTTTACAGGAGCTCATTTTTCCCGGCGAACAAAAACACAGGCCAAGAGAAAATTATTTCCGACTTGACGAGGGTGAGTATCAAGCGAGAAACGGCAAGCTGCAGATCAGCCAGGGAAGCGTATTTAGTACATTGACGTTCTACAACGCTTTTTCGATAGCCAAATGGCGCAACAACACCAACATCGATGCGATATCTCTGAGGTTAAAGGGCGTTGGAAAATGCACGCTCGAACTGCGGCTGGCAACCATTCCCTCACCTCCACCTGGCGTTCCAGAAATGACAGTACCGATGGCCGAGGGCCCAGTGGTAGAGCAGTTGTTAAGCAGCAGGCAACTGGCACTTACGGAAGACGAAGAATTCCCACTCGACGCTGTAAAGCTGGCAGACTCCACAAGCGGGCTACTTTTCCTGCGTATTCACGCACAGGAAGACCTAGTGCTCGACTCGATCGACTTCGTCACCAGCAGACCGCCAGTCAATAGCGTCAAGCTGGGAATCGTCATCACGCACTTCAACAGGGTTTCTGCCATCCAGTCAGCTGTAGACAGGCTGAAGAACGAACTATTGCACATTGATCCAAACCAGGCAGAGGTTCAACTGATCATTGTGGACAATTCAGACAACTGCGGGATTCAGACCGAGGGAAACATACGGGTGATCCCCAACAGGAATTACGGGGGAGCAGGTGGCTTCAGCCGGGGATTACTGCAGCTTGTTGATGAAGGAAACATTACCCACTGCCTTTTCATGGACGATGACGCGACCTGCGAAATCGGCTCTATCCAGCGGATGATGTCTTTGTTTGCGTACGCCACTACCGAGAGGCTGGCAATAGCCGGTTCACTGATCCAGTTGGCGGATGCGAGCACGATCTATGAAGTCGGTGGCTATTTCGACGGCATTTGTCACCGTATCCATCGCAACCTGGACACCCGCTCGCCGTACCACCTGTTGCTGGCCGAGCGCGAGGTCTTCAAGCCCAACTACGGCGGCTGGTGGTTTTTTGGCTTTTGCATGAAGGATCTGGCTTTCTTTCCGTTCCCGTTTTTTGTACGTGGTGACGACGTAGCATTTTCTCTAACCAACAGGTTCAACGTCCTGACGATCAACGGCATTTCAGCCTACGGGGATACCTTCGAAGCCAAGCACAACGCTACCACCAGCTATCTCGATTCCCGTAGCCACCTGGTGCAGCAAATTGCCGTTCTGGGCCACGGGCGTATAAGGACCCTTAAAGGACTCGGCGCGCTTTTCCTGAAGTCGCTCCTGTCATGCCGGTATGGAAGCGCCGACGCCAGTATTCAGGCGGCCCTGGATGTCATGCAAGGGCCCTCGTTCTTCCGGCAGAACCTGGACATGTCAAGCCGGTTTCCGTTACTCAGGAAATTTTCGGAAACTGACAGGGGAGTTCCTCTCGAAAGGCGACCGCCCGGGACAGTCGTCAAACAACTGGAAGCAGACAGCACAGCGAAAAAGATCGCCATGATACTGACCCTCAACGGCCTGCTGATCCCCGGATTTCTTCACAGGAAAACTCCCGTGTACCAGGCGCCGGGCATCAAGGCCCGACTCGGACAGGTGTTCTGCCACAAGCACATTTACTACGCTGTGACTCCTGACTCGCCGGGCGAGCTGGTTTCGCTCGATCAGTGGCGCGCAACCAGATTACTTTGCAGTTTTGCCCTGTGCGCAATGCGCCTGGCCGTTACCTACGCCCGACTTCAGAAGACTTACCTGGAGGAATTTCCCGGCTACGCATCAGAAAACTTCTGGCGTAGCACGTACAGCGAGACCTGAGACCCGCCTCACCGAATTCTTTCATCCACTATTTTTTCCTGAAATAGAAAGAATTCGACCACTGCGTACTGGGCAATTTGAAAGTCTCCGTTCTATGCGCGCGAAGTTCCGCCATACCTGGCGCGTCACGGTACAACCAGCACATCGCGCTCGAATGAAACAGCACCTCAAACGCATTGTTATACATCAGGAATGCGCGCAAGAACTGGCCTTCGTTCCAAAACCAGCCGCACTCGAACCATTCCGGTGCCATTTCAAAATAGGTTGTAACATCGTGAATATGAATAATGACACCGGAATTGAGCCTCGGAAGTATATCGAACAGATAGTGATAGACATCGCTTCCGATCTTGGCTACGTGACTTGAATCGATAAATAAAAGATCGCCAGACTGCAATTCCTGGAATACCTCATCATCCACCTCCCACAGTGGCTTTTCTATCAGCCGCACAAAGTCCCGGTCGTCTCCACGCAGCAAGGGGAAAAAATATTCCTGGGAATAGGGCTCGATGAAGGTCAGTTTCTGATCCTGCCAGCCAAAGCGCTCCCGCGTGTCCAGCATGACCGCGGATGAATAACCACTGCCTACCTCAATTACACGCCGAGGCCTGAAATGGCGTAACATCGCCTGCAATACAACCGCGTCCAGATGAAAAGTCCGGTTTCGCGTATCCGACATGTAACGGGCTACATGGCCGTTCAAATTGCCGCGAACTGACTGGCTTTTCTCATCAAATGCGTAGGGGAAGTCCGCAAACAGCGGCCCAAGATCGGATGAAAGAGCAAACTGGCCTTCAAGATTGAATTCGACTCCGAGTATTTCCCTTCGCGGCTTCATTAAAAGCTCTTCGTATCGCTCACGGACCGCGGCCATGTCGGGTATAACCGAGTAGAAGTGCCCGGGCCTGGTCCCCAGCGACTGCCTGGAATAACCAAAGCCGCATTCAAAATCGTCGTCGGTCATTCCACGTGCCAACGCTTTAATAATCTTGGCCGTGAATTTGGGACCGATCAGGGATGCCATATAACCAATGCAGTCACGAACTGAATGTTTCAGCGTGTTCTGTATATTCATGAAAAAGTTTTCGCCCTTTTCAACAATATCATTCCGATATCAATGCGCTCATTGAACCCGGCTACTTGAGTCATTGATTCACTTCTCATGCTTGCACAAAAGCATAAAAATCGAATTATGGTTCCACCCACTCTTGCCGGGAAAGCGGCTGTTCAGGTCAAGCAGCAGTTTTCTGTAATCCCCGACAGCATAACTGCCGGTCAATGGAAACTTGTTGATTCCATAGAAAAACAGCGTCTGAAACGGCGAATCCCGAACAATCTGTTCATAGTCGCTATAAAACAGCCGGTTCTGCCCGCTATTCTCGCAGGCAAATCGGGCAATCAACCGGGCATCTTCCGTAGGAATATTCATCACTTCGGTGCAGTGCGCCAGGATTTCCTGCTCACTCATCAGTAGGTGGCAGTAGGAAGGAAGTGCCGTATTGCTATAGGTATACAGTGAGTTGTTACCTCTCACCCAGAGGTGGTGGCCCCATGGACCCGACCAGATCGGTCCGAACTTTGTGTACAGAAGCCCCCCCGGCCTTAGAATCCGGTACATTTCCTCCAGCGCAAGGTTGAGATCGGGAATATGCTCGAATGCAGCAATCGATGTAATCAGGTCAAATTCATCATCGGCAAAGTCTGTTTTCCTGATATCTCCCCTGATAATCTCCAGCCGATTACCTTTTTTGAGCGGATTTGCAACAGGATCGATAGCTACAACTTTTCTGACGTTGAAATTTTCGGCGATATAGCTTGATAGATTATTGTCAGCACCACCGGGGCCCACTTCGAGTATTCGCAGCCCGTCAAGTGATCCGCAGAAATCATTTATCTCGCTTGCCATGCCACGGTACTGTTCTGATTTCTGCGATTGCAGGCTGGCCGAATCAGGCTCTCCCCCGGAACTCAAGGACGACATTTTCCTGCGCAGCATTCGCATTAGACGTTTTATAACCATGCAAAGTTACCTCCCCTTAAGACCAAGGAAATAACCCGAACTCGGTCCTGCCAGCTGTGATATTCGAATTGCAGATATTTCAACATGCTTGCAAATTCCGAATCAGTATTCTCATTTGTTTAACCCGCAATAGTGCCTTTGCCCGGCGTCGCGCACGAGCCGGATTTTTTGTGAACTAACTCTTCGCACGTCTCATTTTACGCATCAAATAGGACTTCACCCTCCCAACAAAACTGCGCGATGAGGACACACAGTATGTCGCCAGTAACTGCCCCGCGGTCTCTCGTGTATCCGCGTCATACTTTGCGTCATTGACCACGGAGCGAAACAACCGGATTGTCGCCGCCTCATCGAAGCGCATGAATCGATTTTCGACCCTCGCATTGCGCAAAAAGATGTGGAATTCCTTCCCAGTTCTACCCTCCAACTGCACTTTTGCGGATTCAGCAATCTCAACCTTTCCACATACCTTCGCACAGAAAAAAACCAGAACCAGGTAACTTGGATTATCAGGATCACTTTTGTGAGCAGTCATGACAAAGTCAAAAAGCGTTTCAAATACCTCGTCCGCCGGAGCCGTAGCATAGAGCGAGTAGTTGACGAAGGCCTTCTGCAGCGGGTGATAGCATTCATATTCCTCACTGCCTCTCGCTGTCCTGAGAATCCGGTGCTCGTCCTCTACGCTTATCCAGCCAGGCAGTGGAAGCAGTTCCGTTCCGCCGATCAATACTGCCAGCTTTGTCACCGCTGTATCTTTGCTCGAAATGAGATATTCACAATCGCCCATCAGGGCGATCTCTCGAATCACCTGAGTGTGAAGGTCACAGGGTTCAAGCGGTAAATCCTCCACCGTCAAAACGGCTGCATATTTTTCGCTCAGGGCCTTGAGGTCATGTAACGTCGCACCAAATGCCAGAACAGTATAACCGCGCTCCGTAAAACGCCTGCACACCTCGTCTGCCACAGGCAGGCTGATAGATTTCAGCCTGCCAAAGGTGGCCACCAACCGGGTGTCGCCATATACGATATCACCGCCACGGATGTGAACGGCAACCCGCTTTTCCGGAAGGGCGAGCCGGCTAACAGCGTCAAGTTGTTGCCTTATTTCACGTGTGAACAACTTTTCGAAGTAGAAACGTTTAAAATCGCTCTGGCTGAATGCCTGTTCAAGGTCGGGAAATATTCGGTTCGAGGCCAACCATGAGGGAATAGGATCGACGGCTTTCCGCTTCACCTTATCGAAGCAGTTCACAACCAGATTGAGGTAATCCGGGCTATCGAAATAAAAATTACCCTCCGGGTGTAAAAGGTCTTCTTCGGAGACCAGGTGTCCTTCCACCAGTTCCCCAGACAGGACGTCTCGTGGATCTGCCGCAACCGAATGCGTGCCCCGGCCACTGATCGAGAACAGCTCGTACATTGCCTTCTCATGCGGCCAGACAAAGAGAAACTTGAGGCCCAATACCTGGGCTGTATGCAGGCCGATGATAATCGTAATGAGGCGCTCACCGAGCCCGTCGTGACGCCAAGCTACGATTGTGTTCCTTGATACCTTCTTTTCCAGGAAAGCGATTGTATTCTCGACACTTTCATCGGCAATTTTGCCTTGCTTGGCCACACGCAACAATTTATACGCTTCATATTCCCGACCATGGCCCAACAGCAGGCTCGCCTCTGCCAGAATCTCCTTATTATTGTCGCTCATCTCGAATCTTTAACTCCAGGCGCCAACTTGACTCTGGCGAGCCTTCAGATTGCATGTGATAACTGCCCGGGAGTGTATACTGAAACTGCCACCAATCTTAGCTTGGAAAGAATAACCCTGGAGAATTTATCTCATCAACCCCAACGGCAACCCGCTTGTTTTCAAGTCACACTGACATTGCTAACGTCAGGCTCCACTGATCCAGCTTGACTTGCAAGAGCGTCGGAGAGTAGTGACTTCAAGGATGGTCGACACTCCACAACCAGCATAAATTGAAAGGAAAAAAGTCCTTTATGCAGGCGAATTAAAAAATTATTGGCAGCCGTAAGTGACCTGGAAAATATGTTGGTACCAAAAACCAGGGGGAAAGGCACAGGAATGCCCTGAACCTCTTTGACGTCAAAATTGGTTTGACTAACGAGGTTTTTTAGCGAACGGATTGTAAACAGGCGGTGGTGAGTAATATCCAGAATTCCCCGCTTGCCATAATTGAAAGCACCAAATAAGTGTGTAATTCGTGATAAAAGAAAACCAATATTGCCTGTTGTAAGAATAATCCTGGTTCCTGGCTTTACCCCCGAATCATGTAACTGAAGCATAAATTGTTCAGGGTTTTTGAGATGCTCAATTATGTCCAATAGCAATATAGCGTCATAGGAAGGGTATTCGAGCTTTTCAGGGAGTCCCTCATCCAAATTTGCCTGAATAAACCCATCAAGAACTTCGGTCGGCGCGAACTGATCGACTCCGACAACATTTTTCCCCCTTTTTTTCAGTTCTGAACCGACGTGTCCTGGACCACAGCCCAGATCAAGCACATGTTGGCAATCCTCGACGGCCTCCATTACACGCGCATGCGTACTATCAAACGTCAACTTATCGATATAGTGTTCTGAACTCTCTGGCTTACAGTCATACTTCAGGTCGTACATCAACGACAATTCCATCAGGAAGGCGCTAAACGATACCCGAACCACATCAAGCGCATACCTGATCCCATTGACATGACAAACTTCATCCCCATAGTGAGTGGGAATGGGTTTTTCCACGATAGTTTGTCCCGAGAGTGAAAGTTGGATAATGATCTCAGTGTCGAAGTGAAAATCATTGGTATTCAAATAGAAAGGAATCTGGCGGAGTGCTTTGGTGGAGTAAAGTCGGTACCCCGTATGATACTCACTAAGATTCAACCCCAGAACGAGGTTCTGGAAACCGGTTAGTATCTTGTTGCCGATATATTTGTATCGAGGCATGTTCCCACGCAGCGCATCCCCTTTTACCAGCATACGCGAACCAAAGACTACGTCTGCGTCATTCTCCAGAAAACCGCGGTACAGTTCTGGCAACATCTCGGGCGCATACTGACCGTCCCCATGAAGCAGCGCCACGTAATCGAAGCCGTTGTCTATCGCGTACTTGTATCCGACTTTCTGGTTTCCTCCGTATCCGAGGTTTACCGGATTTTTCAACACTAACGGCCTTTTAAGACCCGCGCAGGTCTCAATACTTATTTTTGAGGCCCGGCTTACAGTATCGTCATTGGAGCAGTCGTCTATAATAAGTATGGAAGTATCTGCAATGCTGAAAATTTCGTCCGGAATTCTCTCACAAACCTCCTCAATGGTATTCTCTGCATTGTAGGCGACAATAAAGACGAGTAGCTTTTTCAATTTTTCATTCCTGGAGTATTGCGAGAGTGCTCACATGTTAACAATTATCATATCTTCGTGTATGAAAATGGAGTCTGCAGCAGGCCACTTCCCACGCCCTCTCGCCAACTGTGTGGCTAGATTCATATCCTGAACAAAGTTTGGATTCATGTAACCCTGCAACTTGAGTCTCGTTCCCAGAAACAAAAAAATATCTCCAGGCCCCCATACAGGACTAAGTTCAGCGTCAAAGTGAGTGCTCCCAATATAGTCAGACTCGTGCCCTCTGCGGGACAGCTGATCCAGCTTGAATTTTGAGAACCCGCCTAATCGGACAATTTTGTAGCTTTTGTCCAAGTCAATCCCGGGCAAGGACTCAATCCTGTACAGAATCCTGTTTGCTGTAGCCAGATAATGTGTTTCTGCACGCAGGAGCACCTGCTGGCGCCCGATATCCGCATAAGCGAACTTCACCAGGCAGAACGCAAAAATAACATAGGCGAAATTGCGCGAGATTTGATTGTGCTCTGTATACCGAAACCAGAGCCAGAAGCCGAACAGGTAGAGGTAGCCAAGAGCGTGATTGTAGCGATAAATGAATAATTGATTATTGCTCGACACAAGGTACATTGCCTTGGTTGCGAGAATTGAAGCCAATACAGCAGTAGCAAACGATACCACTCGAATCCATCGAGCCTCAAGATTGCTACGCAGGACGTGTATCGACGCAGAGCCAGCACCAGCGACGAGCACACCGAACAACAGGTATTTGACTGGAGCCAAAAACTCCGGCTGGGTCATAAATAGCGATTTAACGCCGGCCTTGGACACAAAAAGCAATCGCTGGAGAAAATTGGAAAACTCAATGGTTTTTGTTGTTTCTGTTATTTTTATATTCAACACGACCAGACTTATTCGATAGGCCACAACGCCCACTACAATCGCAATAGCAATCGGCAGTAGCTTGCTAACCAGAGTCCTGGATGCGTGACTCAGGCTACCTTTGGTTTCTAAACAGAGAACTGCTGCATAGGTTGTGAAAAGAGTAGCCACGAAACTCAGGCCCGGCTGATAACTGGCCATCATCAAGCATGTCAGAATCGATCCTAACAATATTCGGCCCACAGAAAATCGCGAAACCACCAGGAATATCGCGGGAGCAATCAAGTGTGGCAGGGAAAACAGCGGCCCCACAAAGAAAAAATTAAAGGAAGTCATAACCGCAGGGTAAAGCGACATAAACAGGCCGCCTGCAGTTAAATAAAAAGTAGACAGCGAACCTGTCCAGAGCCTTACTACCAGCATCCCACCAACTACATGAAGGCAGATAACCACAACTGGCAATACAACCATCAGACTATCGAAATTGAACATGCCCAACACAACAGGCGAAAACCACCTGCCAGCCGGCCATTGTTCCATCGGATTCATGCGGAGCAGGCGCTCAAGAATCCCGTGATTATGCATAGGCTGCTGGGTGATGAATATCAGGTAGACAAAAACGTTCACTACCAGACAGATAAAAAACGCCGTTTTATATTTTCCGTCGATACTTCGCCAACCAGCGGCTAATGCATCCAGTAGATCCGGTATTTTCTGGTTACTCCTTTCGGTACTCATATATACTCGATTTCTCTGATTGACTGAATTTTTTAGACAGAGGGTTTGTTACGTTTCAATTCTTCGCTTTTTGTAAAAATTTTATAGCTGCCAACAAATACTGTAACCGCAATCGGAGTTGCTAAAACCAGGCCGCCCACCATTAAAACCACGACAGTATCCAACCCAAGCTCAACTATAGATTGTACTTTTTGCTCAAGACCTCCCAGTTTCAAACTGGCATCAATTACCTGTAACACCCTCGGTATATCCACTTGCATGGGTGTGAGCCAATTGCCGAGTAGAAGGCACAAATAGTACCAGAGTGGAAGCAACAGTGGATTAGCCAACACGGTCGCAACCAGGAAACAAGCGATGACATTCCCTCTTACCAATGGACATATCAGGACGATCAGCATTGAACGAAACGGGAATACCGGAAGAATAGCCAAAAACGCGCCCAGCGAACTCCCCGAAGACAAGGATAGAGGATCACCGGACAACGCTTTGTAGCGTCTCAATAGAGATCGAATATTGCGCAACAAGACCATCTTGGTTTGTGTGTCAAAGGAATAGAAAATCCAATGTTATAGAAAGTAGCCGCCAAGCCTACCCTGTCCACACGACTGCAACTGATTTGGCCCTCTGGCCATACATGCTTCAGTCGACTGATTCAGCTTGAGAAGCCTAAAAATCAAGTACTACTCCTGACCACACCACAGGACTTATAGCAACCAAGAGACATTCAAGGACTTCAAGACAACACATCGCTTGTATTAAGAAAGCCAAGAGTTCGCCCTTCATCGTTCAATAGTACGCTGCCATCAAAGTCAAAGCCTTGAAGGTCGCCAATTTTGAACACAGATTATTAGAACCCTATATTCGAAAATTGAGCCATCTCGATACCATTTGCCCGGATTACTGCCTTCACAAACGTCACTTGCCAGGTAGAATGCTGAACGCAATCATACGAAATTTCCGCCACATTCAAAACGGTACAGTCCTGTATTCGACATATTGAACGCGTCAACTGACAGGTAGCAGCAACATGGTCAGCCGTAAATCAACACTTGGTAATTTATTTGTAAGGTATAGTGGAGTTTTCCCCACGCAAGCCGATCTGGACATTATCTCGAAACACCGGGTTCGGGACTGGTCCACACGCACCTACTTGCTCAACCGCTTTGCTCGAGGAATCAGCGTGAAAGCGCCACCAGTGTTTATCGTAGGCTGCGGTCACAGCGGTACATCGTTGCTACTGGCCATCCTCGGCACCCATTCCAACCTGTATCCGGTGCCGTTTGAGAGCTACCTGATACAACAGCCGAACAGGAGAGCCTATCTCCACACCTTTGACTTGCTGACTGTCGCCACAGGCAAAACCAGGTGGGTGGAGAAAACGCCCCGGCATATCCGCCATATAGACGAGCTGCTTGCCGTTCATCCCCGGGCAAAGGTAATTATAATGCTCCGGGACGGACGCGATGTGGCGACATCACTATTCAAGCGAACCGGTGACCTGGAAGGAGGAATTCAGCGGTGGGTTGCTGACAATCGTAGCGGGGACAGATTTATTGAACATCCCCGCGTCCACAGGTTTCGATACGAGGATATCGTAACAGATTTCAAGGGGACAATGGTGGAAATACTCGGCTTCATCAGCGAGGACTATGAATACCAAATGGCTCGCTTTGACCGTGAAAACCGTTATTTTTACAGCAACGAAATCTCCCGGCCGCCCGACCAGACAGAGGCAAACCACCTTCAGTTCAGAAATTGGCAGATAAATCAGCCGCTATTTGACGGAAGAGGGCAATGGAGGACATTGCCAGCAGAGCAACAGCATATCATCTTCAACACAATAAGCAGCCAGCTGTCGGAATATGGCTACCTGGATTCCAGTGAGGGCTCCAGTTCCTGAACGACCGGACAGGCCCAACCCTGTGCACATGGCAGCGCGACCAGAGGGGAATAACTCCATAAACAGAATGATTATCTGTTCCCGCCTGAATGAAGAACCGGGTTCAAGCTAGCTTGTCCGAGCCCGAACTTCCAGAAACCCGAAAACCACCCGCCCTCCTTTAGCCATCTAACCAATTGATAATTATAGAGATTATTAACACCCCTCAAGCCTATCCAGGTCTGCGGTGACACTATCGCAGGTAACACCAACTTCCCAGCCAGTTTCACAAACAGAACGGATGAGTTGTACCGGTGATCCAGCGTATTGATTTATCCCGCTCGCAAATCTTCAGGGCACCGGCCAAATCTATCCGCGTACACTTATATTGGCGTTTCTAGTATGCTGCACGGCGCACGCTACAAAATTGCAAAACTTCCAGTCTATGCCGCAGCCAAAGCAACGTACAACGCGACCAGGAAAAGGGTTTCGCTTGCTCATTCCAAATCTTGATGTCGTGGCCAAATTCCTGCTCAGGCTGATCAAAGCCCCGCCCGCGAAGCGGCAGGAACTCATTGACTCGATCGAGCCGCTCCTGAGACTCAGTTCGTCTACGACTGGGTCTCCTCGAGTACTCACAAAAATTGCAGAACTCGCCTGCACTGGCGATAGCAGAATATGGCGTCGGACGGAAGCGGCGATCAATAGCACGAATTGTGCACCCTCGACTTCTATTCACTTGATTCACAAGAACCTGGTTGAACTGGGCTATGGAAACGATGTTCCACAATTGTGCTACTCACAGGAAGGAGAGGAACTAATCCTGAATCGGATCTTTACAAAAGCCAGTGGTTTCTATGTAGATGTCGGTGCGCACAGCCCGGTGCGTTTCTCTAACACTCACCTGCTTTACAGACGCGGCTGGCGAGGCATCAACATAGACCCCACTCCAGGCCTGGAAAGGGCCTTTCTGGTTGCTCGGCCCGAAGACAAATTCTACCCCTGCGGTGTATCAAACAGCCCGGGAGAATTGACGCTTTATATGTTCAAAGAAGGCGCCTACAACACCTTTGACCAGCAGGAAAAAGTTCGCCTTGAAAAAGCCAAGAACATCCGCTGCGAGGAAGAGGTAACTGTACCTGTAAGGACCCTGAACTCTATCCTGGAGGCCGAGTCTGTCGAGAATATAGACTTACTCTCTATTGACGTTGAAGGGTTTGAGCTGGCGGTATTGGAGGGCCTGGACCTTGAGAGGTACCAACCGGCCGTCATGATTGTCGAGATCAAGCGGGATTTGTACAGCGATATTGTCGAGCACGAACTATACCAGTACCTTGTCCGCCACGGCTATACGATGTACTCCATACTGTATAACTCAGTAATCTTTACACGGCGCTGATAACCAGATCAGCATGGGGGCGCCGGTAAAACTCAGCCTGGTCGTGGCATGCCTGACCGGGTGGTTTTCGGGCTTTTCAGCAATAAGTCGCGAGGATTGTTGAGAGTTTCATCGTCGGCATTAGAATGAAGGTCGCAACACCTGTAAATTTCTGCATGCTGCGCTGAACTCCACCACAAATAAAACCAAGGTTTCATTCTACATGGCCCCAGTTATCGTCATAATTGCATACAACAGGCCAGACTCCCTGAAGCGATTGCTGAATTCCATGAGCCATGCCGCGATCCCCACCGGCACACCCCTGGTCATCAGCGTTGATTTTAGCGGCAATGACGAAGTCCCCACTTTGGCAGAGGACTTTTCCTGGCCCCAAGGGGAAAAGCGCGTCATCGTCCACCAGGAGAATCTGGGACTTCGCAAACACGTCCTCAGCTGCGGGGATTTCGCCGTTGAATATGGGTCTGCCATTCTCCTCGAGGACGATCTGTACATTTCGCCTCATTTCTATAGCTACGCGAAGACTGCTCTGGCCTTTTATGAATCCGAAGCGAAAATTGCCGGTGTATCGCTATACAACCACCAGTGGAATGAGACTGCGCGACAGAAATTTTCAGCCCTCGACCTGACCTCCAGCAGCTGTTACCTCCTGCAGATTGCATCATCCTGGGGCCAGTGCTGGACCGCGGAGCAATGGACAGGCTTTCGTACATGGTATGAGCAGAACAGCGTCTGGGCTGACGAGGAGATGATTCCTCACAACGTCAGCCAATGGCCGGAGACCTCCTGGAAGAAATATTTCATCAGATACCTTATCGCGAACGATCTTTACTTTCTTTATCCCAAGAAATCGTATTCCACGAATTTTTCAGACGTTGGAATCCATCACAAGGAAAAACACAGCGTACTCCAGGTACCTTTGCAGATGCAGGACCAGGAACTGCGGCTCCTGCCTTTTGAACAAATCAGGGAAAAATACGACGCCTTCTGCGAACTATCCCCCCAGACACTGCAGGAGTTGCAACCGACCCTCAAGCAGTTCGACCTGGAAGTCGACCTGTATGGCGTGAAACCCTCCGAGAAGATAAAACGGTCCCACTTGCTTACCAGCAAGGTCTGCACCAGGCCGGTCCTCTCGTTTGGGATGGAACTTAAACCCCACGAAGTGAACGTTGTGATGAACAATCCCGGCGGGGAATTTTGTGTTGGCTTGAGAGAAGACTGCCTCAAGCAAAATTCAATAGCCTTCGTGGAGCAAAGCAGGTACTACTTTGACATCCACAGAAGCTATGACGATGTACTGCTTAGAGAACACGGAGATTACAAAAATCGCTATCTCGCACTGGAAAAGAAACTCCGATTACCCCTTCTGCGACGCATCAAGCGAGGCGTTAAGAAGCTGATCGGCAAGCAGTGATTATCCAGAATTTCGAGCTGGTTCAATCGTTGACTGCAGGACATATCTCCCCCGGTAAGTTTAACTAAAGCGCGTTTTCCAGCACTACTTCCAGGCGTTTTACGCTGTTTCTGTTTATAAATGATTCGCCATCCCAGCCTTCTGGCAGGGTGTCCTTCCGCTCACCTTGCAGCCGCAGCAACTCCTCTTCCAGTGCGAGCCTGTCACCCGGCGGAATCACGGTTCCCAGCCCGAATTCTTTCGTCAGACGGCCGATATAGCTGGTTTCACTTGCAATTACAGGCACTGCCAGGTTTGCGGCCTTGGTCAGCATGTTGGAGCTGAACGGAAACCGTTCGTATACCGCGAAGATCAGGTTCACGGACTTCATTATTGTGTTCAGCTCTTCTTCAGTTTCTATCCTCTCGGTGAAGAAGTAGGCATTTTTCCCCTCGCACTTCTGCCGGATGAATGCTAGCCGCTTCAATTCATCCGCCGAGAAGGTGCTTTCGATCATTTCACCGGTAAAGAGGAAGAAAAACCGCGGGTCATCCCTGAGCGAGAAAGCGACGTCAAGCAGCGTGTGAATTCCCTTCCGTGACGCAAGCGAGCCAAACAGCCCGACTGAAAATTTACCGGCAATCTGGTCCCGCAAAAACGCAAACTTCGTCGCCACCAGGTCAACATGCTCCACGTGGGCAAAGTCTGGATAAAGCAACACTTCTTTGCCACCGATGCGCCGGCTCAGTTCAGGAATTTCGTCCTCCACCAGTACACCCACACTTTTACAGCGGCGGGATCGAAAAATGCGTTCTCGATCGAAAAACCGGTGGTGCAACTTTTGCGGCTGCACGATGAACCTACCAATTTTCGGCTGGAAGTACAGGCAACTCCAGTCAAAGGGAAAAATAATACGATGCAGGACCGGGCCCAGGAACTTGTTCAGGTAGCTGTCAATCCAGGGTAAAAATACTTTCGGCTTCAGGCCCCGGTAGGGTTTGGACAAAAGCAGCCGGGTGATTTTCAGCCAGCGCTTCAGGACCCGGACAAACGCCCGTACATTTCCAACTGCAACGCCGTCGTAGCTGGTATTTCCGTCGGCAAACAGGACTGCTTCGAGCTGCCCCTCCAGCTCGGGTGCCTGCTGGCGAACGTACTCACGTACCAGGTCTGGCTGCGGACAAAGCGCCAGCACCCTATTGCCCTGCCGCAGGAAACACAGTGTAAATGTGCAAAGGTAGGTCAGGTGATGACCCGTAGGAAATGGATCGACTACAACTATATTTTTCAACTCATCTTCTCCAGTCCACGAAATCCATTTTACGTGACTGTCTCTATTTGCAGCATACGGTCTATTTGGCTACGCCGAAAACAATCGTCGGCACTTGCGGATCAGTTTGCCGGGAAGCTTCAGCACATGATCAACCTTTTTCAGCACAGGGTAGCGGAAGAAACTGTTTATCCATAGGTAACCCAGCAGGCCGCTCTTCCATACAGAAGGCCAGCCAAATCGATCGATGGCAACGCGAATCCAGTCCAGACGATTGCGCAAAAAGTTCTGGTAGCCCCAGCCGCCCAACTCATAATTGACGATGGCGTGTTCACATTTGACATAGCGGAAACCCGGCGCCTGTACCAGGTCGAAATACCAGTTGAGCTCACCCTTGAAACGGTACCTGGTGTCGTAAACAGGTGTCACGGCCCTGCGCACGAACATGGCCTGGTGACAGATTACACCGGTCCCGTGACGCAACAGATTCTTCTCCGTGAAATCTTCGGCTGACACGACTTTCAGGGAACCATCCACACCCACCCGGTATATGTCCCCATAGAACAGGTCGGGCCTGTCGTCAGTGCAAAAAACCTGCTCCAGAACGGCGCTGTCGACAAAACAGTCACCGGCGTTCAGGAACTGGACATATTCGCCGGACGCGGCCTGTAATCCCTTGTTCATGGCGGCATAGATGCCGTCATCTGGCTCGCTCACCCAATAACCGAGACGCTCCTCGCAATTCCGGATAATGTCAACGGTCCTGTCAGTAGACTGCCCGTCGATGATCACCAGCTCATAGTCGTCAAAGGTCTGGCTGAAGACACTGTCCAGCGTTTTCTCAAGTGCGCTGGCCGCGTTGAGTGTGACGATAATGATACTTAACCTGGCCATGGGCGAACTGCTACGGATTCGTTGTCGTTATGATTATCGAGGCCGGAGATCAGAAATAGTCCTTGTGCGACTTGAGTGCGGAGTTGCGCTTCACAAAGAAGAAATCCCCGCCAACCAGCGCCTTGTCATAGGGGCGATAGCGGACATCGACGATGTCATAGAGCGCAAACCCCATTTCATCCATGAACGACATCAACTCAGCCGGTGTCGTACGCTCCTTGTAGGCTTCCAGGCAGCCGAATTCGATAATGCAAAGCTCACAGTTTTCCAGTGCTTTCACGGCACCCTTCAGAGCGGGGAGTTCTGCCCCCTGCAAATCCAGCTTCAGCAAATCAGGCCAGCAACCAGCCTGCTGGGCGATATCGTCAATCCGCTTAACCGCCACGTCCAGGCTGCGCGTGGCCTGCCCCTGAACGTGATCCAGGAGGGAGGACGCAGCCAGGGCTGTGGTCTCATTCCCGTGCTTCGGATTTTCCCAGATATTCAACTGCATACGGCCATCCTGCTCACCGACAGCGGCTTCGATCAACTGGACCTGAGAGGAAAAGGGTTGAGTGTTTTCGGCAATTCGTGCATAGAGTTCACTATTCGGCTCAATCAACACCAGATTTGCGCCAGGAAATATCTGGTGCACTTCCCGGGCCCAGCGGCCAATGAATGCACCGCAATCAAACACGACGCCGGGACTGTAACCGAGGCTGGCGGCGTGCTTGAGCCGGTCTTCGCAGCTCGGCAAACCCGGCTGGATTCGCACCTGCACCTCGGGAGAGGGGAAGATGGTTCTTTTGATCTTCCCGGCAATCCTTCGCATGATACCCATAAAACGCCACTTCTTATGCAGGAGAAAAGTGCCACGATGATACACACGTAACAATTTCATTGGAATCAAAGAGGCCGGATTGAAGTGCCTGACCGCCCGTGAGCGCTCCGCGTTTCCAACGCCTACGAGAAACCGGGTAGGCTCCGGCTGCCGGGAAAACTAGTGCTGGGACTCACGAGATGATAGAATTTCTGCGCAAAAACCACCTAAATAACTGTTTTTCATCGGGAAATTAATTGAGCCCCAAAGGCCACCTCCGCGAACACTCCAGCTTGCTGCTGTGGATTATGCGCCTGACCGACGTGGCAGTCTCACTGCTGTTCTGCGGTCTTGGTTACGCCATCGTATTCGCCGGCCCGCATTCTCCGCCAAGTGTTCTCCTGTACCAGATTGCGGTGCTGTTTTCTGTCCCGCTGCAGATTCTCCTGTTCCAGTCGTTCAGCGTCTATCAACCCTGGCGCGGCGAAGACTACCTGCAGGAGTTCGTGGCGGTGCTTATGGCATGGACCGTTATCTTCGCAATACTGGCCTTCCTTACGGTCATCACCAAGACCTCCGAGAATTTTTCCCGGGCGTGGCTGGTGACCTGGTTCCTCGGCGGCGGCATGGGTATCCTCACCACGCGTTTCCTGCTTCGCAACCTGCTGAAACGCTTACGCGCCAGGGGATATAACCTCAGGCACATCATCCTGTTCGCCGAGGGAGACACCGGCTGGCGGGTTTACGAAACCCTGTGCCATGCACCGGAAACCGGCCTGAATATCCGCGCCTACTTTTCATCCTCCCTCCCCTCCGGGCTTCCTGATGTGGTGCATCGCGGAAGTATCGAGGAGGGAATCGATTACACCCGGACCTCCAACGCCGACCAGATCTGGATCGCGATGTCTCTCAAAGATGAAGCTGAGATCGAGCACATCGTCAGGCAACTGCGTGATACCACGGCGGATATTCGCCTGGTCCCGGACCTGTTCGGCTATCGCTTGATCAACCATTCCATCAGCAACATTGCCAACATGTCAGTGATCAACCTATCTATCACTCCCATGGACGGCGTCAACCGCTGGGTCAAGGCATTCGAGGACAAGATCTTCGCCGCACTGATTCTCCTGCTGATCAGCCCCCTGTTTGCCGCCATCGCCATCGCGGTAAAACTGAGCAGCCCGGGTCCGGTGTTCTACCGCCAGGAGCGGCTTAGCTGGAATGGGCGCAAATTCCAAATGCTCAAGTTCCGCAGCATGCCGGTAGACTCCGAGGCCAACTCCGGCCCCAAATGGGCTACCCCCAATGAGAGCAGGGCGACCAGGGTCGGTGCCTTCCTGCGCCGAACCTCCCTGGACGAACTACCCCAGTTCTTGAATGTCTTGCAGGGCGACATGTCAATCGTCGGCCCGCGGCCCGAGCGCCCCGTGTTCGTCGAGCAATTCAAGGACGAGATTCCCAGCTATATGCAGAAGCACCTGGTGAAGGCAGGCATTACCGGCTGGGCGCAAATCAACGGCTGGCGGGGCGACACGGATCTGCACCAGCGTATTGAGCACGACCTCTATTACATTGAGAATTGGTCCCTGTGGCTGGACCTCAAGATCATTGTCATGACCCTGTTCAAGGGTTTCATCCACAAGAACGCATACTGAACCAATCCAAAGGCTGGCAAATGGCTGATTTTTGTACAGTGGGCGCCGGGTTTTCGGGCGCAGTGATTGCACGCGAGCTGGCCGATGCCGGGCACACCGTGGACGTCTTTGACGACCGGTCGCACACGGCAGGGAATTGCCATACGGAGCGGGACGTCGATTCCGGCGTGATGATTCACCGCTACGGCCCACATATCTTCCACACGGACAGTGAACGGGTCTGGAGTTACCTCAAGCGCCACACCGAATTCATGCCCTACACCAACCGGGTCAAGACCACCAGTGGAGGCCGGGTATTCTCCCTTCCCGTGAACCTGCTCACGATCAACCAGTTTTTCGGCAAGACCTTTTCCCCATCAGAGGCGCGTGAATTTATCGAGTCACAGGCTGACTTGAGTATTGAGGACCCGATAACCTTCGAGGACCAGGCCCTGCGCTTTGTCGGTCGCGACCTGTACGAGGCGTTTTTCAAGGGTTACACGCAAAAGCAGTGGGGCTGCTCACCGACCGAATTACCGGCGAGCATCCTCAAGCGGCTGCCGGTGCGCTTCAACTACGACGATAATTACTTCTTTCACAAGTACCAGGGTATGCCGAGAGAAGGCTATACTGCGATCGTAGATCAGATCCTTGATCACCCGAACATTACCCTTGCACTAAACACGCGCTTCAGCCGGCAACAGACCAGTGATTACGAGCATGTGTTCTACAGCGGCCCGCTCGACGGCTTTTTCGACTACGAACTGGGCCGGCTGGGTTACCGCACACTGGATTTCAAGGAGATTCGCGCCGAGGGAGATTACCAGGGCTGCGCCGTGATGAACTACGGCGACGAATCCGTGCCCTATACCCGCATCGCCGAACACAAGCATTTCTCTCCCTGGGAAGAGCACGCCAAAACTGTGTGCTTCGAGGAGTACAGCCGTGCCTGTGGGGAGGATGACATTCCCTACTACCCCATCCGACTGGCCAACGAACAGGCCATGCTGCGGGACTATATTGCGCTGGCAGAAAAGGAAGATGGCGTTTCCTTTGTTGGGCGCCTGGGCACTTACCGCTATCTCGACATGGATGTCACCATTGCAGAGGCCCTCGCCGCGGCGGAAGCCTTTATTGACCTCCGGGCGGCAAACCGGCAAATTCCCGCTTTCTTTGTTTCACCTGTCTGATTCCGATGCAACAGAACCTCGTCGCCGTCATTGTCACCTTCAATCGCCTCGACAAGCTGAAAGTCACGGTTGCCCACAGCCTGGACAAGGATTTTTACCGGGTGGTGGTGGTGGACAACTGCTCAACCGACGGCACGGCAAAGTGGCTCAACGGCATCGACGATCCAAAACTGTCGGTGCTTCGCAATGCCGCGAACCTAGGCGGCGCAGGTGGGTTCCACCGTGGCTTCGACTATGTGGCCAATGAATTGCCCGAGGCCGACTGGCTGGTCTGTTACGACGATGACGCCTGGCCAGCAAATGACGTTCCGGCCATTTTTTCCAGGCTTGAAATACCCGGGGATGTGGGAAGCCTAGCCGCGGCCGTATACCTGCCCGCGGGAGGTATCAGCGAAATGAACCGACCCAGCCGTAACCCTTTCTGGCATCTGAAGGCGTTTGTCGGTGCGGCGAGCAAGGGGCGTCACGGTTTCCATGTCAGTGACGCCGACTACCTATCGTCAACACCCGTCGAGGCCGATGCCTCATCATTTGTCGGCTGTTTCATACGGGTAGCGTCGATCAGGAACGGGAAAATTGGCCTTCCGCGCACGGAACTTTTTATCTACGCGGACGACATCATCTACCTGTTGGAGTTACGCCGGGCGGGATTGCGGCACTGGTTTGTTCCCGGCCTGCACTTTGCCCACGACTGCCAGACCCTGGTCGACCAGCAGGATGTCTACCGGCCGATGTGGAAGGTCTATTACACCTTTCGCAATCGCCTGGAGGTTTACCGGATTGCTTCCGGCTGGTTCTATCCCCTGATCCTGTTGATCAAGATTCCCAGTTTCTTCCTGACATTCCGCTTTTACGAAAAATATGAGCGCAGCACCTTCTTAAAAGTCACTGCGAGAGCTGTGTGGGATGGTTTACGCAGGAATTACCGGAAGAGTCATTCAGAGGTGCAGGCATTAAGCGCGCTCCAGGAACCTACTTAAGCGCAACTCTGGCTTTGTTCTTGATGCTCTCGCGGTAGCGTTCCAAAACTTCTTCCGGGTCACCTTCTGCGGCAATGTAGCCCTCTTCCACCCACAGCACCCGGTCACACAACTCGCTGACCTGTTTGTCAGAGTGCGAGACAAACACAACCGTCTGGTCGCCACAGATACGCTCTTTCATGGCCTGCTCGGCTTTCACCTTGAACTCTGCGTCCCCTACACTGAGGATCTCGTCCACCAGCAGGATGTCGACATGGGTAAGCAGCGCCGTAGTAAACCCGAGTCGGGATTTCATCCCTGCAGAGTAGGTTTTCACTGGCTCCTCGAATGAATCTCCCAGCTCGGAAAAGGCCTTGATCTCTTCAAGGTAGGCTAGCGCCTTGCGTTTACTGGCGCCCTGCAGCATGGCAGACAACATGGCGTTGTCGCGTCCACTCAGGTCCGGCTTGTGCCCCAGGCCAATAGTCAGCAAAGAGGCGGACTTCCCGGGGTACTTTTTGACCCTGCCGCTGGTGGGTGCCAGAATACCGGCCATGATACGCAGCATGGTGGTCTTGCCTACACCATTGCGACCGATGATACCGAGGGTCTCGTTTTCGTAAAGCGAAAAGGACACCGATTTCAGGACGTGATGTACCCCGTGGTCGAAGGTGCCTTTGCTGGTCTGGAAGCTGATAGACACATCTTCAAGCTCCAGCATCACGTTGCGCTTGTCTTTTATCATCAGGTCAGCACCTGCAGGGCCAGGTACTGGCTGTAGCGCCGCATATAGAGCAGTGCAAGCCAGATCAGTACCATTGCGCCAATGCCCGCTGATGCAAGGTGGAACAGGTCTGGCGCGGTGTTATGCATGAGAATCTGGCGGTGAGCGTCAATGATGAAGGCCAGCGGGTTGACCGTCAGCAAAAGATCGATTTTTTGCGGATCGTCAATCTCGCGTATGTCCCAGAATATCCCCGAAGTGAACAGCAGGAAGGTCATGCCCAGGGGGATAAATTTCATAAAGTCCCGCATGATACAAACCAGGCAGGCGCCGATAAATCCACAGGCGATGATCAGCAGGTAGAAAACCAGCAACAGCGGTAGCATCCAAAACCAGGCCATACCGGGTGTGACACCACCCGCCAGCAGGAATACCAGCAACAACAGGTAAATGGTTGACTGCCGGTACAGGCTTTCCTGGATCGCTGCCATGGGGAACAGGGACTTCGGGATGTCGATCTTACCCACCAGTCCCTGGCTGGCCACGATGCTGCCAGAGGCCTGGATTACGGTCTTGGAAAACCAGATAAAGGCGAATTTGCCGGTCGCCAGGAAGAGGATGAAATCCCCGGAGCGCCGCCCGGAATCCAGGATCAGGTTAAACACGATATAGAACACGCACACCCACATCAGCGGTTCCAGGAACCACCAGAGAAACCCCAGTTTGAACTTTGCTGCATCCGCCTTGAGCAACATGCGGGCCTGCACATCCACCAGGCCGAAGTACTGTGAGAGAGTCATTGAGTTAACTGGGTTCCGCTTTGTTTTGCATTCCGCCCCCCCGGGGCGGTCGCAAGTGTACCAGAAGTACCGGCAATAACCGTAATACCCGCGATGCCCTGACCGCCAGTCGACCCCCGATAATGTCATTCGAAGGAAGCAACCCGCCGCTCTCACGGGTACAATGCGATCATGAAAAACACACCACGCCAAATCGCCCCGCGCAAACGCTTCGGCCAGAACTTCCTCACCGATCACGGGGTGATCGACGCCATCGCCGGGGCAATCCACCCCCAGCCCGACGAACACCTGGTGGAAATCGGCCCCGGCCGCGGCGCCCTCACCGAGGCGCTGGCGCCCTCCGGCTGCCGGCTGGACGTCATCGAGCTGGATCGCGACCTGCATGCCGGCCTGCTCGCCGCCTTCAGTATCTACCCCGGCTTCAAGCTGCACAGCGCTGACGCCCTGGACGTGGACTACGCGGCACTGGCGACCGGGGGCGAGCAACTGCGGGTGGTCGGTAATCTTCCCTACAACATTTCCACGCCGCTGATTTTTCGCCTGCTGGAATTTGCGCCGGCCATCCGCGACATGCACTTCATGCTGCAACTGGAGGTGGTGGAGCGCCTGGCCGCCACACCGGGCAGCAAGCACTGGGGGCGCCTCGGCATCATGGCCCAGTATTATTGCCGGGTGGAGCACCTGCTGGATGTTCCCCCGGAAGCCTTCTTCCCGCCGCCCAAGGTCCAGTCCGCCGTGGTGCGCCTGACCCCGTGGCAGGAGTCACCCTGGCCGCCCTGTGACCCGGCCCGGTTGCGCAAAGTGGTGCAGTCCGCCTTTGCCCAGCGTCGTAAAACCTTGCGCAACAACCTCAAAGGGCTTATAGATATGGCCACCCTGGAGGCGATGGGCATTGACCCCGCGGCGCGGGCGGAAACGCTGGAATTGCCACAATTTATCGACATTACCAAAGCAATCCATGGCTAATACCGAATTCAATCCGTCCAAAGTCCAGGTTAACGTTACGACGGCCTACCTGCCGGGGCATTCCGCCCCGGATGAAAACCAGTACACCTTCGCCTATACCATCACCATCAATAACGCCGGCAACAAACCCGTGCAGTTACTGTCACGCCACTGGGTTATAACCGATGCCGACAGCAGCGTGCAGGAAGTGCGCGGCGACGGCGTGGTGGGCGAACAGCCGGTCATCCCCCCCGGGGAGTCCTATCGCTACACCAGCGGCGCCACCCTGAATACACCCGTGGGATTTATGGAAGGGAGCTATTACATGGTCGTTCACGATAGCGAGGCCCCCGCGGAAAGCCTGAACCGCTTCCAGGTACCCATTCCCGCATTTACCCTGCACACCCCCACGGCGCTGAACTGAGATTAACCCATGGCAACCTACGCCGTTGGCGACATCCAGGGCTGCCTGCAGCCCCTCAAGACCCTTTTGCGGGCGGTGGACTTCAACCCTTCGCGGGATGTGCTGTGGTCGGTGGGGGATATCGTCAACCGGGGCCCGCGCTGCCTGAAGACCCTGCGCTTCCTGTTCGAAATGAAGGACAGCCTGGTCCTCACCCTGGGCAACCACGACCTGCACCTGCTGGCGGTGGCAGCGGGTGTCCGGAAACCCTCGCGCAGCGACACCCTGGAAAAAATCCTCAGCGCGCCAGATCGCGATCAGTTGCTCGGCTGGCTGGTCCAGCGCCCGCTGATCCACCGCGAGCACGGCCACACCCTGGTGCACGCGGGCATCCCTCCCCAGTGGAGCATCCCCTACGCCATCGGCCGCGCGCGGGAAGTGGAAACCGTGCTGCAGAGCCCGGACTGCACCGAGTTTCTCCGCACCATGTATGGCAACGAGCCCAACATCTGGTTTGAGGAGCTGGCCGGGATGACCCGCTTGCGGGTGATCACCAACTACCTCACGCGGATGCGCTACTGCACGGCCGACGGCCACCTGGACCTGAAGAGCAAGGGCCCCATACCGGACCCGGGTTCCGGCGATGTCGCGCCCTGGTTCAGCCACCCCAACCGCGCCGCGGCGGAGGAGAAAATCCTCTTCGGGCACTGGGCCTCGCTGGAGGGCTGCACCGACACCCCGAACATCATCGGCCTCGACTCCGGCTGCGTCTGGGGCGGCGCGCTGTCGCTCTACTGCCTCGACACCGGCGAAATGCTCCGCTGCCGCTGCCGCGACGGGCGCGCCCGCGACGAGGCCGATGCGGTCAGGCGTTTCCTGCCGACCCCCGCAAGCGGCTAAACTGGCCCCATGGAAACCTATCTGGTTGGCGGCGCGGTCCGCGACGCCCTGCTCGGCTACCCGGTTTACGAGCGGGACTGGGTGGTCGTAGGCTCGACACCACAGGAGATGCTCGACGCGGGCTTTCGCCAGGTGGGCCGGGACTTCCCGGTGTTCCTGCACCCGGATACCGGGGAGGAATACGCCCTGGCCCGCACCGAGCGCAAGCAGGGGCACGGCCACCAGGGCTTCACCGTACACTGCGCCCCCCATGTCACCCTTGAACAGGACCTGCTGCGCCGCGACCTTACCGTCAACGCCCTGGCGCAAGCCGCCGACGGCACTATCATCGATCCCTATGGCGGCCAGCGCGATCTCGCGGAAAAACGCCTGCGCCACGTCTCGGACGCCTTCGTGGAAGATCCCCTGCGGGTGCTGCGCACCGCCCGCTTCGCCGCCCGCTACGCCCACCTGGGCTTTGCCGTGGCCGGCGAAACCCTGGCCCTGATGAGCGAGCTGACCGCCCAGGGCGAACTGGCCCACTTAAGCAGCGAACGGGTATGGCGGGAACTGGAACGGGCGCTGGGCGAGCAGAATCCCGACGTGTTCATCAGCGTACTGAAGGAGTGCGGCGCGCTGGCAGCCCTGCTGCCCGAGGTCGACGCCCTGTTCGGGGTGCCCCAGACCCCGGCCTACCACCCGGAGATCGATACCGGCCTGCACACCCTGATGTGCCTGCAGCAGGCAGTGCTGCTGGAGGCGCCGACGGCGGTTCGCTTCGCGGTCCTGCTCCACGACCTGGGCAAGGCCCTCACCCCGGCGGACGAACTGCCGCGGCATATCGCCCATGAGCAGCGTGGTATCAAGCCGGTGAAACGGGTCTGTGAACGACTGAAGGCACCCAACCAGTTCCGCAGCCTCGCGCTGGCGGTCTGCGAGTACCACCTGCACTGCCACCGCGCCCTGGAGCTGCGCGGTACTACCTTGCTCAAGCTGTTCTCCGGCACCGGCGCGCTGCGCCAGGCGGAGAATTTCGAGGACTTCCTGCTGGCCTGTGAAGCGGACGCCCGCGGCCGCAGCGGGTTGGAGCAGCGAACCTATCCCCAGGCGGATTACCTGCGCGGCGCCCTGGCGGCAGCCACACAGGTGACCGCCGCACCGTTCACCGCACAGGGCTTGCAGGGCAAGGCCATCGGCCAGGCCATGGAAAAGGAGCGCATCCGGGTACTGGAACAGTACCGGGCGGATTACTCGGCGGCGGACACCGGGCGGCCCCGCCAGTAGAAATCCACCCGGCGCACCTCGCGGGGGCCGTCGAACTCCGACCACAATTGCCGGTAGGACTGCCCGAGCAGCGGGTGCAGCGCTTCCGGGGCCAGGTCCGCCATCGGCCGCAGGACAAAGGCGTTTTCCACCAGCTCACCGCGGGGCAGGGTCACCCCCTCCACCAGGCCGCTGAGGTCGTCGTAAGTCAGGATATCGATATCCAGCTGCCGGGGGCTGTAGCGCGGCGCCTGCGCGGCGCGCCCGTGCTCGATCTCGACATGGCGCAGCTCCCGGGCCAGGGCGCCGACCCCCAGATCGGTGTCGATGCCCACCACCAGATTGAGGAAGGGCTGGCCGGCAAAGCCGACCGCCGGGCAGTCGTAGACCGGTGACAGGGCCAGCTCCCCGAAGCGGTCTGCCAGGGCGTCGAGGCCGGCGGTAATATAGCGCTCGCGCTCGATATTGCTGCCGAGTCCCAGGTAGACGCGGGCCATCAGGGACGCTGCCCCCGCTCGATGATCACCCCCACGTCCTCGGCCTCGGCGACCGCGCCGGGCTTGCTGACGGTGAGCCGCAGCCAGGGGATGCCGAACTCTTCCAGCACCAGCCCCGCCACCCGCTCGGCCAGGGTCTCGATCAGCTGGAAGCGGCTGTCGCGAACATAGGCCAGGATGCGTTTCGAGATGGCGTCGTAATCCACTGCCTCGGCGATGCCGTCGGTAGCCGCGGCGGCGCGGTTGTCACTGGCGAGGTCGAGGTGCAGTACCAGCGGCTGGCGGATATTGCGCTCCCAGTCATAGACGCCGATCACTGCATCGGCGCGCAGGCCGCGGATATAGACCATGTCCATCAGGCCGCCCCCTCCAGTGGCTTGAGCTCCTCCATCGGCCAGCGCGGGCGCACCTGGCTGGCGTCGTCATCGCGCTGTCCCGCCAGCAGGCGCTGGGCGCCGGCGAAGGCGATCATCGCCCCGTTGTCGGTGCAGAAGCGCGGCGCCGGGTAGAACACCCTGGCCTGCTCTTTGGCCAGAGCCCTTGTCAGGGAAGCCCTGAGGTTTGAGTTAGCACTTACTCCGCCTGCGATCACCAGGGTTTTCAGGCCCTCCTGGCGCAGCGCGCGGCGGCACTTGATCACCAGGGTGTCGACCACCGCGTCCTCGAAGGCGCGGGCGATGTCGCGGCGGTCCTGCTCACTCAGGTCACCATCGCCGCGGCACTTCTCCACCGTGTTGAGGGCGTAGGTCTTGAGGCCGCTGAAGCTGAAATCCAGCCCGGGGCGGTTGACCATCGGGCGCGGGAAATCGAAGCGCCCGGGGTCGCCCTCGAGCGCCAGCCTGGCCACATGCGGGCCACCGGGATAGGGCAGGCCGAGCAGCTTGGCGGTCTTGTCGAAGGCCTCGCCGGCGGCGTCGTCGAGCGACTCCCCCAGCAGGCGGTAGCGGCCGATGCCGTCGACCCGGACCAGTTGGGTGTGGCCGCCGGATACCAGCAGGGCCACGAAGGGAAATTCGGGGCGCTCGTCCTCCAGCATGGGCGCCAGCAGGTGGCCCTCCATGTGGTGCACCCCCAGCGCGGGTACACCCCAGCCCCAGGCCAGGGCGCGGGCCAGGGTCGCGCCCACCATCAGGGCACCCACCAGGCCGGGCCCCGCGGTGTAGGCGACCCCGTCGAGGTCGCCCGCGGATACCCCGGCACGGGCCAGCACCTCCTGCACCATGGGCAGGGTCTTGCGCACGTGGTCGCGGGAGGCGAGTTCCGGCACCACCCCGCCGTATTCGACGTGAATATCCACCTGGCTGAACAGCGCGTCGGCCAGCAGGCCGCGTTCGGTATCGAACAGCGCCACGCCGGTTTCATCACAGGAGGTTTCAAGGCCCAGTACGAGCATTTTCGGGTTCCGGAAGGCAATTTCCGCGCATCATACTGTCTGCCCCCCGGGCAGGCCAGTTGCAGCGGCCATTTTTCACTCAATCCGGCCCTTTCCCCCCTTTGCAAAGCGACCCGCTTGAGTATAGAATGCGCGCCCTTTCTGGCGATTGTCGGCCCCGCTGGCCGTGATCCCGTGGAATTAACGAGACAGGTAAGGTAACAACCGAATGCCACACATCAAGGTCAAGGAAAACGAGCCTTTCGACGTCGCCCTGCGCCGTTTCAAGCGCTCCTGCGAAAAAGCTGGCGTACTGGCCGAAGTGCGCAAGCGTGAGCACTACGAGAAGCCCACCACAGTGCGCAAGCGCGCTGCTGCCGCTGCCGTCAAGCGCCACGCCAAGAAGCTGGCCCGGGAAAACCGCAAGCGCGTACGCCTCTATTAAGTAATAGAAGCAGTTCCCTCCGCTTATGTCAGACCTGTCCCTGCCCGATCGTATCAAGGCCGATGTGAAATCGGCCATGAAGTCGCGGGACAAGGAGCGACTGGCGGCACTCCGGCTGATCCAGGCCGAGTTCAAACGCATCGAAGTGGACGAGCGCATCGAGATCGAAGACGCCCGTGCCCTCGCCGTGCTCGATAAAATGGTCAAGCAGCGCCGGGATTCGGCGCAGCAATACCTCGACGCCGGCCGCACCGAACTCGCCGATATCGAAAACGCCGAGATCGCCGTGCTGCAGGAATTCCTTCCCAGCCAGCTCAGCGAAGACGAAATCAACGCACTGATCGACGAGGCCATCGCCACCTCGGGCGCCGAGGGCATGCAGGCCATGGGCGCCGTCATGGGGCTGATCAAGCCCAAGGTCCAGGGCCGCGCCGACATGGGCGCCGTCAGCGCCCTGGTCAAGGCCCGGCTGGCAGGCTGAACGGTACAAGCGCAAGTCCGTTGCTGTTCCACCGGGGCACGCATAGCGCTCCTACCCAAAACACCATACCGGTGGTTCAATAGCGCATGGCCGGACGCATCCCGCAATCCTTCATCGACGACCTGCTGGAACGCCTCGACATCGTCGAGGTGGTCGACCGCCGCGTCAAGCTGAAGAAGACCGGCAAGAATTACAGCGCCCGCTGCCCCTTCCACGAGGAAAAAACCCCCTCTTTCTCGGTGAGCCCGGACAAGCAGTTCTACTACTGCTTCGGCTGCGGCGCCGGCGGCAACGCCCTCGGCTTCGTCATGGACTACGAGAACCTGGGCTTTCCGGAGGCGGTCGAATCCCTCGCCGCCAGTCTCGGCCTGCAGGTGCCGCGGGAACAGGGCAGCCAGACCCCGGAAGCAGCCCGACGCGAGCAACAGCAAAAAAGCCTCTACGGCCTGCTGGAGCAGGCCGCGGACTACTACCGCCAGCAGCTGCGCCAGCATCCGCAGAAACAGCGGGCGGTGGACTACCTCAAGGGCCGCGGCCTCACCGGGGAAATCGCCCGGGCCTTCGACCTCGGCTTCGCTCCGCCGGGCTGGGACAACCTGCTCAAAGCCCTCGGCCAGGACGAGGAAACCAGCGCCCGCCTGCTGCAGGGCGGCATGCTGGTGGAAAACGAGCAGGGCCGGGTCTACGACCGCTTCCGCGACCGCATCATTTTCCCGATCCGCGACCAGCGCGGCCGGGTGATCGCATTTGGCGGCCGCGTGCTGGGCGACGACAAGCCCAAGTACCTGAATTCACCGGAAACGCCGATTTTCCACAAGGGCCGCGAGCTCTACGGTTTCTACCAGGCGCTGCAGGCCAACCGCAAGCTGGAGCGCATCCTGGTGGTCGAAGGCTACATGGACGTCATCGCCCTCGCCCAGCACGGCATCAGCTACGCCGTCGCCACCCTCGGCACCGCCACCAGCAGCGACCACCTGCAGCGCATCTACCGGCGCTGCCCGGAAGTGATCTTCTGTTTCGATGGCGACGAAGCCGGCCGCAAGGCCGCGTTCCGCGCCCTCGAATCCGCCCTGCCGGCGCTGGAGGACGGGCGCCAGGCGCGCTTCCTGTTCCTGCCCGAGGGCGAGGATCCCGACAGCCTGGTGCGCTCACTCGGCCGGGAGTCCTTCGAGGAACTGCTCGGCACCGCGCGGCCCCTGGAGGACTTCCTGTTTGACGCCGTCGGCGAGGGTATCGACACCCACAGCCTCGACGGCCGTGCGCGACTGGCGCGGCAGGCGCTGCCCTACGTCCGCCAGCTCCCCGAGGGCGTGCTGCGGGAATTGATGATGCAGGAACTGGCGCGGCGCACCGGGCTGGAACTGGCGAGCCTCATGCGCCTGGAATCCGCGGCCCCGAAACCCGCGGAAAAAGCTGCCCCGGCGCCGCTGACGGAGGACCACCCCGCCCCCCCAGCACAGCAGAGTCCGGCGGAGATACCTCCCCGCCCCCGCCAGCGCACAGCCGGCCAGCAATACCGCGTTGGCGGTGACGGTCTCGCCCAGGGCGCCATCGCGCTCATCCTGCACAAACCGGCCATCGCCGCCGGCGTCGATCCGGACATGCTGAGCGTGCTGGACGGCGAGGATAGCCAGTTGCTGCGGGAGTTGATCGAACTGGTCCAGCGCCGCCCGGAATCCAATACCGGCATGCTGCTCGGGCACTGGTATGGAACCGGCGAGGGAGAGTTGCTCAACCGCCTCGCCGGCCAGGAACGACTGATCCCCACCGAGGGTATCGACAGCCAGTTCCACGACATTCTCGACGTGCTGTTGCGGCGCATCCCCCACCAGTCACAGCTGGCCCGGCAAGTCGACAAACTCAAGGGCACCAACTACGCTGATGTGAGCGAGATCGAGAAACAGAGACTGCGTGAGTTATTGCAGGAAAAACGCCAGCGCGACGCCCAGCGCAATCGGCGTGAAACATGAACTGAACGCTGCATTTCGCTGTCATAAGAGGTCGTAGCCAGGGGAGTGGCGAGGGAAGCTTCGCCCCAGTGCTTGCAATCGGCCCTGTGCGCCCCCATATCGGCAGCCCAGGCACCGTTTCTGCGCAATTTTTCATCAGATTTGAGGGCTTTTTCCTAGTTAGACCCTTGAATTGCGAGTACAATTGCCGGCTGATTTTTTTTTGCATTTTTCGAAGGTACCAGCTTAATGTCCGACGTTGTACAGCAGCAGTCCCGCCTCAAGGCCCTGATTGCCAAAGGCAAGGAACAGAGCTACCTGACCTACGCCGAGGTGAACGACCACCTCCCGGAAGATATCTCTGATCCGGACCAGGTCGAAGACATCATCCAGATGATCAACGACATGGGCATTCAGGTATTTGAAAGTGCTCCGGATGCCGATGAGCTCCTGATGACCGAAGGCGATTCCTCCGCCGACGACATCGCCGCCGCCGAAGCCGCAGCCGCTCTTGCCGCAGTTGAAACCGAAGCCGGTCGCACCACCGACCCGGTGCGCATGTACATGCGCGAAATGGGCACGGTCGAACTGCTGACCCGCGAAGGCGAAATCGTCATCGCCAAACGCATCGAGGAAGGTATTCGCGAACTGATGGCCGCACTGGCCCTGTTCCCCGGTGCGGTCAAGCAGATCGTTGACGAGTACGACCTCGTCGCCAAGGAAGAGCGCCGCCTCGGCGATATCATCGTCGGTTATCTCGACCCCACCGACGACGTCCCCTCCGCTGCCGACATGGCGCAACAGGCCAATAATGACAGCGGTGAAGACGACGAGGAGAACGAATCCGGTCCCGACCCGGTCGAGGCGAAAAAGCGCTTCACCGCCCTCAAGCGCCAGCTCAACAAGGCCGACAAGGCCATTGCCGCCAAGGGCCGTAACGACGCCGAGTCGGTCAAGGAAATGGACAAGCTGGGCGAACTGTTCAAGTTCCTCAAACTCACGCCTCGGGTATTCGACCCGATCTGCGAAGAGCCGCGAGTCCTGCTGGCCGCCGTGCGCACCCAGGAACGCGAGATCATGCGCATCGCCGTGCAGCAGTGCGGCATGCCACGCAAGGAATTCATCACCACCTTCCAGGGCGCGGAATCCGACCTGAAATGGGTTTCCCGGCAGCTGCGCAAGAAGGATTGCGGCACCAAGCTGGCCGCGGAGAAGGACAACATCCAGCGCCTGCAGCGCCGTATCCTGCAGGTTGAAGAGAATTCCGGCCTCACCGTCGCGGAGATCAAGGAGATCAACCGCCGCATGAGCATGGGCGAAGCCCGTGCCCGCCGCGCCAAAAAGGAAATGGTCGAGGCCAACCTGCGCCTGGTGATTTCCATCGCCAAGAAGTACACCAACCGCGGCCTGCAGTTCCTGGACCTGATCCAGGAGGGCAACATCGGCCTGATGAAGGCAGTAGACAAGTTCGAGTACCGTCGCGGCTACAAGTTCTCGACCTACGCCACCTGGTGGATTCGCCAGGCGATCACCCGCTCCATCGCGGACCAGGCACGCACCATCCGCATCCCGGTGCACATGATCGAGACCATCAACAAGCTCAACCGCATCTCCCGCCAGATGCTGCAGGAGATGGGCCGCGAGCCCACCCCGGAAGAGCTCGGCGAGCGCATGGACATGTCGGAAGACAAGGTACGCAAGGTGCTGAAAATCGCCAAGGAACCGATCTCCATGGAGACGCCCATCGGCGACGACGAAGACTCCCACCTGGGCGACTTCATCGAGGACAACACCATTTCCTCACCGGTCGACGCCGCTACCGGCCAGGGCCTGCAGGAAGCCACCAAGGAAGTGCTCGCCGGCCTCACCGCCCGCGAGGCCAAGGTGCTGCGCATGCGCTTCGGTATCGACATGAACACTGACCACACCCTGGAAGAAGTGGGCAAGCAGTTCGACGTCACCCGCGAGCGTATCCGCCAGATCGAAGCCAAGGCACTGCGCAAGCTGCGCCACCCGAGCCGCTCCGACTACCTGCGCAGCTTCCTCGACGAGTAACCGGCGGGCCGACACTGCAGCACAAACCCGCGGTAGATGGAGCAATTTGCAGTGCAATCACCGGAGGAAGGGGCCACCCCTTCCTCCGGCATCGATGTACACCTCACCTGCGCCAACAAATCCGGGTCGGTAGAGCACTACTACCATTTCTTTCTCGGCCACCTCTATCCACTCCTGCTGGCCTACGAAAAGCTTGAACAGGAGCCGGCAGTTTCCCAGGTCCTGGTGCGCAGTTGCGCGGTAATGGATTCCCTCCTTGAGCCGCTGGGGCTCGATAAACTGCGTATCCTGCCACGCGACGAGCACGCGCAGCTCGCGAGCTCCGTCACCGTGAAAAGCATGACGGAACCTGGCTATGACCGGCCGGTTGACTACCACTACCGGCCGATGGTGCGAGCGACCAGAGTGCTGTTGCGGCGACTGGCGCCCAGTATCGACGAGGCCGCTGCGCGCCTGCCGCGCCCAGACCAACCGGGGCCCGCAATACTGTTGATCGACCGCAAACCGCCAGACGATTTCTACACTTCCGGCAATGCGGAGATCTCCAGTTCGGGCAGTCAACGGCGCTCTATCGGCAACTTCACCGAGCTGGCAAATGCGCTCCAGGGCGCCTGCCCGAATACACGGGTTTGCTACCTGGAAGACCATACATTGGCGGAGCAAATTGTCCTGTTCCAGCGCGCCGATATCATCGTAGGCCAACACGGCGCTGCCCTGGTTAACGCCGTTTTCTGTAACAGCCACGCCGCGCTGGTTGAAATTTACCCGCGCGACCTCCTGAACCCCGGCGGTGGCTACAAGAATCATTTCCTGCGACTGGCGCAACTGCTGGGCCTGCCATTTCGCCGCGTACTCCAGCAGAGCAGCCACAGCGCGATCGACTGCGCCCGGGTCATGGCGGCGATTGCCGAGATTCGCCGGCAAGACTCTCTGCCGCAAGCCCGCCAACTGCAACGCATCCTCTGGTTCCACCTGTGGCAGCTGCGACTCAGGCTGAAACTCTGGCTGAAAGCGGCCGCGTCCGGGAAATCGCCTGCACCACTAAACAAGCAGCGGTAATCGCGTACCACCCTGTGTAATACCGGCTTCTTCGTGACATTACGGTAAGTAGCCTGAACCTGCCGCGTCAGGTACATTCCTGAGTTCATTCAAATAAGGAACGACCATGAGCAACGCAGCAGCACCCCTGCGTGTAGTCCAGTGGGCCACCGGGGATATCGGCAAGCGCGCCATGCGCGAAGTCCTGAGCCACCCGGACATGGAGCTGGTGGGCGTGCTGGCCTACAACCCGGACAAGGCCGGCATGGACGCAGGTGAACTGTGCGGCGAAGCCGCCTGCGGCATACGGGTAACCAATGACCGTAGTGCCATCCACGCCCTCAAGGCGGACTGTGTGCTGTACATGCCGCAGGTGATCGACATCGAAGACCTGGTTGCCTTCGCCGAGGCCGGCACCAATATCGTGTCGATCTGCATGGAGCTCTACGATGGCGGTAGCGGCATGGCCCCGGATGACCGGGAGCGGCTCGCGGCAGCCTGCGCAAAGGGTGGCACCTCGGTCTACGGCACCGGCAGCAGCCCGGGCTTTATCACCGACCTGTTTCCCTACTCGGTACTCTCACTGCAGCGACGGGTCGACTTCTACCAGATCGAGGAGTTCGGCAACATGAGCCGGCGCAACTCTCCACTGATGTTGTTCGACCAGATCGGCTTCGGCAAGCCAATGGATCCGGATGCCTACCCCACCCCGCGCCTGACCAGCGCCCCGACCGCCTTCGCCCCGATCGCCCGCGCCGCCGGCTGGACTATCGATGAGTGGAAGACCGTGACCGAGTTCGCCGCGGCGCGCTCCGATGCGGAAACCGTGTGCGGCACGGTCAAGGCGGGCACCGTGGGGGCGCGACGGCTGGTCAGGACCGGCTATGAGAAGGGCGTCGCGCGGATGCGTTTTGCCCAGGTGATGTACATCACCACCGACCTCGACCCCGACTGGAATGTCGGCGACACCGGCTGGCGGGTGTCGATCAAAGGCGACGCTTCTCTGGAAATTGACCTGAAGTTCCCGGTGGCGCTGGAAGAGCTGGGCGACTATACGCCCGCACTCACTGCCAATCCGCCGGTGAATGCCATCCCCTTCGTGTGTGCGGCCAAACCCGGCATCCTGGCCACCGCGGAGTTGCCGCCACTGGTGCCTGCAGGACCCGGCGGTTAAACCATTACGCCGACCTGGCAAACCGGGATGGGTTGCACCCCGAACGCCGCACTTCAACCGCCCTCTATGGCTGCCAGCGGCACCTCGTAGACCTCGCTCCCGTTGATTGTCACAGTCCAGGTATCGCCATTCAGTTCAGCCTGGACCTCCCGGTTGGTAGCGTTCACATAATCGGCCATAAAATTGATCGTGAATTGTTCTCCCGCCGGGCTTTGCACCACGATGGAAGCCTGGCCACCCTCCATGCGCAGGATACCGGCGGGGCAGGTGCCAAATTCAGTATCGGTCACCGGGCGGCAGCGCAGCAGCGTGGTGGCGTCGTAATCCGCGGTACTGAAGGGAGCGGTGGGGTTGTCGGCGTCGGCCGGCTCCAGGGCAGCGGTGCTCCAGTAAACATACACGCTCTCATCCGGGAAGCGGAAGATCAGGCCCTGGTCGCCGAGCCCGCTCTCGCGGTACACCGCCCGCCCCGCGGCGTCCACATAATTACCGGGGGTATCGCCCACCGGTGACAATTCGTGATCTACGCCGTCGTCACGGCGGATCGTCACCGCCCCCTGGCGCTGGCTGAAGGTGCAGGCCAGCATCGCGCTGGCCTTGTCCTCGCCCGCGGGATAGATGTCACAGCGCGCTTCAGTGGTATCCGCACGGGCAGTGGCCATCCCTGCCAATACCAGTGCGAGACCGACGCTCATCCAAAGTGGGGTCTTCATGGGTTGAATCCTCGATGGATCAGGTCCGGTGGATCTCAGTAGAGCTTGAGCTGTACCTGCGCCGATTTACAGTCAGGCACGCCCACCGTATAGCGGTAAAGTCCCTTCGGGGTATCCTTTTCCTTGACCCGGCAACGCAGCTTGCCCTTCTTGTTGCCCTTGAAATCGCACTCATTGCTGCCATTGGTCACGAAGGGGTTGTCGTCACCCCGGTCGAAGGCCACAGTGAAGGGCTTATCGCCATCCATCTCCCAGGTAATGTGCTTTTCCTGCCGGGTGCACACGCAGCCGGTGTCCTTGGGGCAATCCGCGCGCCCATGCGCGTCGTGGTTACTGCAGTTGTCCTGCTCTCCCTTGAAATAGGCCGTCGTGGTGCACTGCCCGTTGGCGTCCACCACCGGCTTGATCCACACCTTCTGCTCCACGGTTTCCGCCATGGACAGGGAACCAAAGGTGACAAAGACAAAGGCAATCAGGGTTTTGAACAGCGCTTCGCAACGTGAATGAGTCATGGCTATTCCTCGCGGGCAAGTTTGTAATGTAACGGGCTGCGCCCCCCGGAAGATGCGCGGCCCCGCTACAGTATAGACAAGGCGGGAATTCCTTCACTCCCGGGGGTTCAGAAACGATATTCGAGGGATGTGAAGGCGGTGTTAAACCAGGCGAAGTTGTAGACGTCGTCCGTGTCGGCACCGCCCTCGAGCGTGCGGTAGCCCACACCAAAACGCCAGTGATCCCCCGCGTGGCGCACCACCCGTGCGCTGAAATCAATGGCGCGCCCCGGCCCGCCGGCGAGCCCGTCAAAGTCGGCGGCAAAATACCAGTCAGGCGCAATCCGGTAGCGCGCCGCAAGATACAACAGCGGGACCAGCCCGATGTCGTCTTTCTCGCTGCGCACCCCCGCCTGCTGCAACTCGATCTGGGCATCGCGCACCTTCAGGGTAGCGCCGGCCCAGAGCAGCCAGTCGCGGTGGTCGTAGAAGTTGTAACGGTAGCCAAGGCGCCAGGAATTGAACTTGTAGCTCGCGCGCACTGGCGCATCGGGACTGAAGGACTCCCCCTCGAATTGCACAGTCTTGCCCAGCCGGCCCCGCTCGCTGTAAGCAAAGGGGGCGAGCACCATGCGCAAACCGTGCCTTTCGTCGACATTCCACTCCAGTTCAGCGCGGACAGCCGGCCAGGGGCCACTGCCCGCGATGTCGTTCAGGGAAAAGCGCGTACCCTCGCGGTCGTTCGGGACCTGTACCTTGTTGCGCTCCTGAAACGCCGCCCCGACTTCCAGGCGCGCATCGATACCAGGTTCCGCGGCATTGCAGTGCTGGGCAATAAATGCGACCGCGGAGCACGTCGCGAGGGTTGCGAGAAACTGGCGAAAGTACATTTGGCTGCCTGGAGCACTCCATGTGAAAGACGAGCCTTGGTACGCGGGAGACGGCAGGATGGTTCAGTCTGGGTGCAGGCCAGATGCGGAGGGGAAGAACCCGGGCGGGGTCCGTATCAGCCCGGACTGACCCTGAATCGGCGATTTCCGACCAGTGCGCCGAAACCAAAAGATTCAGCCCTGAACCTGTGCCAAGCCCTGCCGAGTCCGATATAATCCGCGCTTCATCGCGTTCGCCACATCCCGGGGCCTATAGCTCAGTTGGTTAGAGCATCCGACTCATAATCGGCAGGTCGAAGGTTCAAGTCCTTCTGGGCCCACCATACCCCCCTAATTCCGCATAATCTGGAATCATCTCAGATACTCTAAACACCCTTTAGAACCGCTAAAACACTGGCTTTGAACCGGCTCACTTGTAATAATCCCTAACACGCAATCATTTTGCGTTTACCTAGATACCCCCAAAACGGGGGGTTATTTTGGGGGTATCTCAGGGCGCGGAAAACCAGATACCCCCAGCATTGCACGGGAGGCGGGCCATGCCACTGACTGCGACTCAGGTGAAAGAAGCAAAAGCAGAGTCCAAATCGCGCAAATTGGCGGACGGGCGGGGGCTGTATTTGCTCATTCAGCCCAATGGCGCGAAGTACTGGCGCTACAAATACCGCTACGCCGGGAAAGAGAAAGTATTGGCGCTGGGGGTATACCCCGAGGTATCGCTAAAGGCCGCCCGGCAGGCCCACCAGAAGGCCCGCGACCGGCTGGCCGATGGTTCCGACCCAGGTGAGGTGCGGAAGGTCGAGAAACTTACCCGGCACATTGCCAGCGCCGAAAGTTTCGAGGCCATAGCCCGCGAATGGTTCGCCACAAAGATGAAAGACAAGTCACAGGGCCACCAGGACCGCACATTGCGAACGCTGGAGAAAGACCTTTTCCCCGTACTGGGAGGCCGCCCCATAGCGGCCATAACCGCTCCCGAACTGTTAGCCGCTTTGAGGCGGGTAGAAGCAAGGGGCGCGATAGAATCGGCTCACAGGGGCAAGCAGACAGCCGGGCAGGTATTTCGCTTTGCTGTAGCCACCGGCAGGGGATATAGCGACCCATCCGTTAGCCTGAAAGGTGCACTAGGGACACACCAAACCAAACACCACGCGGCCATTACCGATCCCTCTGAACTGGGCCATTTACTGGTGGCGATGGATGGTTTTCAAGGCGGACCCGTTACTAAAACGGCCCTGCTTTTGTCCCCTTTGCTGTTTCAGCGCCCTGGCGAAATCCGGGCTATGGAGTGGGCGGAAATCAACTGGGAGGAAAGCCGCTGGGAGATTCCTGCCGAGAAAATGAAAATGCGTCAGCCGCACATTGTCCCGTTGAGCAAACAGGCACTTGCTCTGCTGCGGGAGCTTCAACCCATGACCGGGCACCGTGGGAAATACGTATTCCCCGGCCAACGGGGTGCAAGCCGCTGCCTGTCTGAAAATGCTGTACGGGTGGCATTGAGGACAATGGGATTTGATAACGACACCATGACCCCGCACGGTTTTCGCGCCACAGCCCGCACTCTGCTGGATGAGGTGCTGGGCTATCGGCCAGACTGGATAGAGCACCAGTTAGCCCACGCTGTGAGGGACACCAACGGCAGGGCATATAACCGCACTAGCCACTTGGCTGACAGGGCGAAAATGATGCAGGGCTGGGCGGATTACTTAGACAATCTCAAACTGCTAGCCAACTCTAGTAACGTAATTACTGGAAAATTCAGGGCAGATAGCTAGGCTAATAATTTTATCGCTATACGCCGAATGGAATGAGCTGGCAACCGAAGGGGGAAAAATGGATCTTTACACTAAATTCAACAAACGGAACATACTCGATCGTCAGATAGATACCCTCATAGGAATTAGCAAGGGATTGGTTTCGGATGGGAAAATTGACCAAGGTGAGGCGGAGTTTTTACTTACTTGGCTTATTCAAAACCAGCAGTACGGAGAGCATCCAATTATAGAAAATCTCTTGCAAAAAGTTTCCCAAATGCTGCAAGACGACTTCCTCGATGAAGATGAGTCCACCGAGCTGCTTGGAGTTTTGCAGTCAATTTCGGGAGAAAAATCCGAAATCGGAGAGCTAGCAAAACCTACCACGCTTCCGGTAGATAACCCGGCACCTGAAATTGTCTTTTCCGACAAAATATTTCTTTTTACTGGAACCTGTGTGTTCGGAACACGAAAAGAGTGTCAGGCCGCTGTAATGCAGTTAGGAGGATTAAACGCAAGCAATGTAACAAAGTCTCTAAATTACTTAGTGATCGGAACTTACGTCACGGATAGCTGGGCGCATGAAACCTACGGTCGCAAAATCGAAAAGGCGATGAGCTACCGTGAATCAGGACTGCCAATTGCAATAATCACCGAAGAAACTTGGATTAAACAGGCGGGATTTTAAATTACCAGTATTGCAGCGCCTAGGATGGCCCCCGAAAAGCCGTAACCCTAACGGCCTGGCGCTGCATCCTCATTAGGGAGCACCGAGGGGGCGCGCGTGTCAGAGTCACTTGAGATTGACTATAAGCTGTTAGCTATAGCCAAAGTCAAATTAGAGCATGAACCTGAATCGCTGAGTGCTTTTGTGAGGTTAATGGAGTCCAGCAGCGAAAGGGGTGAAAGGCTTCGCAGCACTTACACAGAAATTAAAGCGAGGTGTGCGGGCAATTTTGATTTTGACGGCTCGCAGCTTACCAAAGAGAGTATTGCTTTTGTTGATGCTTGGAAGCAAATTTACCAGCACCTAGAAAACATGATTGAGATTGAGGCAACCCCCAATATCTCATCTACTACTGTACTGAAAAACCCCGTTGACAACTTGAGTATTTATACGCTTGAGCATTTGACGGAATTTTCTGGGAGAACCACAACAGAGATATTTGACGATATACAGCGAGGAACCCTGAACGCTAGTGTTCTTGTTCGTGCGATTGATGCTGACGACCATATCAAACGGGAAATGCTATCCCGAACAGATGAGGACACTCTCCCGTTTCTAATAGCACATGCGCGGGTGGTATGGATTACTGCTATCGAGGCTGGAGTCTTGTTTAACGATGGGGAAGTATCACTTTCACGCGCCGAATACCCGATATATGTTGACGGTATCCGCAGCCCCGCCGTGAAGCGCTACAAAAAAGAGATCGTAAATTTTCCTGCCCCGTTTATTGCCACAATTTGCGATTTGCGCTTTCTCGATGGTGACGCAATTCAATACATTGCAAAGCACACAGGGAAAAGGCTGGTAGAAACTACCGCAGTCAGGGCGCTGACAAAACCAAAGGGTGGCGGGCATTACATTGTTTATCGGCTTTGGGAAGAAGTGCCTGAAAAAAGTTGCGAGGAAATTAGTGGCGTCCTAACCGAAACGCCAAGCTCAGTTTGTGGCGCGGAACCTGTGCAGCGATCCCAGGCAATGCAAGCCGCTATATTGAACGCAATTTCCGAACTGGGGATTGACCCAAAAGCAATTCCGAGGAATCCTTCCGGCCTGCCGGGAGTTAAATCACGGGTATCTCAGTACTTGGGAACAATCCGAACCGATGTAACGTCAAGTAAATTCAGAAAAGCCTGGCAGGCGCTGAGAGACAGCGGAGAAATACAGGACGCCTAACCCTGCCCCGAGGGGTATGGCCCAAGCTAGGCCACAGGGGCACAGTAGACCGGCCATACCTAAACCCCGGCAACATCATCACCCATACGCCGCAATACCTTGGCGTAATTGACCGAAATTTGAGGGTGATTCCATGCAGCCGATTAACGAACAATACGACACCAAAACCGCCGCGCCATACATTGGCGTCCAGCCCGACACACTCCGTAACGCTCGCCATACTGGCAAGCTGGCGGGAGTGACTGCCCCCCGATACCGGAAAATTGGAAGTCGTGTGTTCTATGAACGTGCCGCCCTGGATGAGTGGTTGGCGCAGTTTAAGGAACAGACCTGCACCGCCGACAATGCGGCTTAAGGGGGTGAGGTATGGAAAAGAAAGACACCGCCCCGGCAAGGGCGGCATCCCAGAGTTGGCAACAGAAGTTTATCAAATTCACCACGGCCCGACAGTACAGAGTGGTAATCGCACTCTACCAAAGGCCGCATAGTCGGGAGGAAATCGACCGGGTATCTGGTTCCAGTAATGGCCCCGAGGTGGTGCGCCAGTTACGGGAACAGGGCTGGGATATTCCCTGCCAACTCGTAGCCCACACTGACCGGGATGGGCTGAAAGGCAAGCATGGGGTTTACAGCCTATCGAGCAATGACCGTCTGAAACTGCGCGAATTGCTGGCGGGTAAGGGGGTGACCCATGTTTGACCACTACCGCCAATTTGCAGACGCCATTTTTCAAGATACCGGCGCAGTTGTTGAACCAGTAGCGGACGGTAAGCTGCACCGCTTTGATGACCCGGAAGGGAAACGTCATAACCGCGCCTGCTGGTATGTATTCCATGCAGACGGTTTCCCCGCTGGAGCCTATGGCAACTGGCGGACGGGCTTCCAATCACGCTGGAACGGGCAAACTGAGCGGCCTACCACACCAGAGGAACGCGAACGCGCCCAGGCGGTATTGCGGCAGGCCCGAGAGCAGAGGCAGCGGGAAAAGGCACTGGCCCAACAATCCGCCGCTGAACGCGCCCAATTCCTTTGGGAGAACTCACAACCGGCGACCGTGCCGCATCCGTATTTGGCAGTAAAACAAATTTCCGCGCTGGGACTGCGCCAGCACCAGGGGCAGTTACTGGTGCCGCTTCGCACTGTATCCGGCGAACTGGTGAACCTGCAGCGCATATACCCGGATGGAGCGAAACGCTTTTTACTGGGCGGACGGATTACTGGCACATTTTGGTTAATGGGGGAAGCGATACCCAAAACCGGAAAACTCTACATTGCCGAGGGAATGGCAACCGCCGCCACCATCGGGGCGACACTTCGCCAGCCGGTAATCGCAGCTATGAATGCTGGCAATCTGATTCCAGTAGCTGAAACTATCCGCGAGAACTTCCCCAAAGTGGCAATTGTGATAGCCGCCGACAATGACCACCGGACACCAGGCAACCCAGGCTTGACCAAAGGGACGGAAGCGGCCCGCAAGGTGCAGGGGGAATTAACTTGGCCCACCACCTGCCGGGAGGTGGACTGTTGTTGCACTGACTTCAACGACACGGCGAACTGCGGGAGGGCTCCACAATGACAGCCGCCCACGATATGGCCCCAAAGGTAATTCCCGAGGAACTGACACCGCCGCGCCTGCCGGAAGTAGCGGAACGCCTGAATTATCCGCTTGAAATGTTAGGCCCGCTGCTGGGCGAAGCTGCAAGCGCCATTGCGGACACCGTACAGGCCCCGCCAGAGATAGCAGCGCACTCTGTATTGGCCGTAGCCGCTTTTGCTGCACAGGACAAGGGCAACATTGTTTTGGATGGACGGAAAAGCCCGCTTTCTCTGTTTCTGTTAACCGTGGCGGAATCCGGCGACCGCAAAACCGCTTGCGATAGAGTCGCTAGTCAACCGCTGGAACGCTGGCAGCGGGAACGGACGGAAACACACCGGCAGGCGCTGAATCAGTACAAGGATGAGGCGGACGTTTACGAAGTACAACGGCGGGAGGCACTGAAAAAGAAAAGCGCCCCCGAGAAAGCCGCCGCCCTGGACGCACTTCAAGCACCAGAGCCGCCCCCGGAGCCTATGGTTATCTGTCAGGAACCCACGCTAGAAGGGCTGCAACGCTCATTCCGGCATGGCTGGCCCAGTCAGGCCCTGTTTAATGATGAGGGCGGGCAATTCTTTGGCGGGTATGCCATGAACCCGGAAAACGCCTTAAAGACTATTGCCGCGCTATCCCGCTATTGGGACGCTTCCCCGATAGTCAGGACACGGGCAGCGAAAGGCGAGAGCGCCGCCATGTATGACCGCCGCCTGTCTATTCACCTGCAAGCGCAACCCCGTGTAGCTGCCGCTGTACTGGCTGACAGGATGATGCAGGAGCAGGGCATACTGGCCCGGTTTCTGGTGGCAGAGGCCCGCACACTGGCAGGGACACGCCTTTACCGGCAGGTTAACCCCTATGAAAGCCGGGAGGTGCAACAATTTCACCAGTGCATTGAATCACTGATAGCGCATAGCCCCGATATGGATGAAGGGGGCGGGCTGATTCTGCCGGAAATGCGCCTGACCAAGGAGGCCGCCGCGCTATGGATCGAAACCTATAACCGCACTGAACAGGCACAGGCCCCTGGCGCAATTCTGGAACTGGTGAAACCATCCGCCAGCAAAGCGGCAGAGAACGCGCTACGGCTAGCGGGGGTGTTTGCTGTACTGGAAGGCACTCAAGCGGTGACACCAGAGCAGATAACCAGGGCATGGAGGCTGGCCCAGTATTACTTGAACGGCACACTAAGGGCGGCACAACTGGCAGAGCACAATGCCACCGAGAATGCGGCCCATGAAGTGCTGGACTGGCTGAAAGGCCGCGAGGGTGGCCGGGCGACTATCGAGGAAATGGGCAAGCTGCTACCCCGGCCCCATCGGAAATCTGTTGCCCATATCCGCACTCTGCTGGCCCTGCTGGTGGAGGTTGGGCGGGTGCGGATTACAGCGAACAATAATCGCGGCGAGCCTGCCGGGTGGGAAATGGTGCCGTGAATCTGGTAGACCTGCTGGCACCTAAAATCCTGAAACCACAACAGGGGGTGGCGGAAGTGGCGGAAGTGGCGGATAACCAGCAGCGGCAAGGGCTACGAAATCCGCCACTGGTGGCGGAAAGTGGCGGAAAACCTATGCCAGCACCAGTAATCCGCCAGAATCCGCCACCACTGGCGGAGAGCGAAACCCAGGCCACTACTACGTTTCCGCCAACTCCGCCAAATCCGCCACCCCTCAATTCAAAAGCAGAAATTCCGCTACCAGTGACACGGGAATACTTCGCCTCTCAGGGGGCGGTACTTCTGCCAGAGGATTTAGCATTTCTCCGCTGGCACCTGCCGAAAGGCACTACAGCCCGCAATGAAGCAATACGGCAATATCTGGACGCTTGGCGCAAGGGAATGGAAATCGAGCCGGTGGCACACAGGAAAGAGAACGCGGGCAGGCGGGCCGCAAATAGCGGGCTACATTCACGGCGGGGCTGAGTGGTAGCGGGTCCTTCCCAGGCTTTCACCATGCGGGGGCGCAGAGGCGCGGTTTTTCGCTAGAGACAGAAAGCCGGATTGCTGTTTGTTGTTTATGTTTGGTAGAAGTAAAACGGCCACTTTCGCCCACAAGCGGGCGGTGGAGCAATGGTATAAATTCCTCTTTCACCGCAAATTATAATGCCCATGTAGTTAGTTTGTTCGGGCTTTTTCATTTGCGAGTTGTGATGGCCCATACAACAGCCCATACAAGGGGATTGTGTGTTAGCTGCTAAATTTTGTGAAGCACTCAGAACCCATTGCCTTCATGAGGCTACAGTCCAAAACTCTTGTTTTTGAAGTGGGGTCTGCCGGAATCTGCACAACGTAGGACTGGCCATTATCACAAGCTACGTTCCAGTAAGCTGCATCATCTTTGTCGCTGCCCTGTAGGAATGTGCGAGTGACCTTACCGCAGGGCTTCCCGCTCTGAATCAACACGTTTAAAAAGATTTGTTCTTGTTCTGATGGGGGCTTTGATTCGAGAATATCACTTAATTGGTTTGCAGCGTTTGGCAGGCTGAAAGTTAGTAGGGCAATAAATGAGAGAAGATGCTTCATGTCCCGCTCCTTGTGGTTGCATATCCATTGACACCCCAGACAGTGTAGACCAGTGCTTCAGCGCCTGTTCAGATTATGAGTATCATCTATACTCAATAGCGATAAAATCTCAGATGGAAACCATGGAGGGCGAAGTATGCGAATCTTAATTCTTTCTTTGGTGATATTGTTTACCTGTAATCTCGCAATTGCCCACGGCGGGGGGTGCCGCAAAAGCTCACCTCCAGGCCAGTGTTGTCACATGGAAACAAAGACCGGAGAAGTGCACTGCCACAAGAAAGATTAGGGTAGTTCCTGCCCCCGGCTTCGATAATGGATCGAACCATGAAATTGGATAAGTAATTATTTTGAAGTAGTTCACATCTCAGTTTCATCTATAGATAGAGATATGCCGATGTCATATTTTAGATTTCAGGCTACGAACTACATTTTGGTATTTGGAAGCGTGGCACTTGGGATTCTACTGGAAGATTCAGGTGCCCCTAATTGGTTGTCTGTGGGGGTAATGTTTCTAGGAGTAGGACTCTTTATAGCCAATGCAATTGACTGGTTAAAGAAACCTCCTAATAACCACAATGACAACCCTTGATGTACCGAACTCTTACTCTGATGTCTTACCCACCAGCTTTAGATCTGTTTCTGACCCCGGTTCGCTAGCTTTAACGCATCGTCGGGATTAACCCCCGCCTCTTTGGCCTTGGCTAATATCTCCACGATTTGTGCCTCAGCTCTGGCTTTACTGCCAGCACCGAACAGTTGCAGTGGTTACATCCATAGAAGTCTCAAATGAGGTGGAGGTGGAGGCGGACGGTTTGTCCGCTTTCTATCATACCCCCTTTAGGGGCCTAGTAAGCCCACTTCTAGTAACGGCTGGCGGGCTCCGCAAAAGCTCTCTACTTGTTCGGATTCTCCGGGGTGTGGTTGTTCATCATTATAGGTTTGGGCAATCTCTTGAAATCGCTATTTATATTGAGTAAAAGAGCCCTTCAAATTTTTGAAATGTGACCCGGAATCGAACGAACAAGAAAAACCCAGTCCCGTAAGCCTGCTTGCAAGTAGCATTTTGCATGGGTCCTCCTGAGCCACCAGGCGCACGGGGGACTGGTAGCGCAGAAATCGAGAGTTTTTTGTCCATATGGGGGGGGTGGTTCGACGTGTGGTAGTAGCTGGCCCACAAAGGGGGAGCGGCTAAATTCGTGGATTGCCCGTAAGATTTTTTCAGGATCGAAACTAGGGTGATATTCAGGGTGAAAAAGCAAAAAGGGGGTATTTATGGGGGTACAGCATGTTACTTTAAAAACAAAATGGTCTATTAAACAGTTAGTTATGAGATAGATTCACCTCCTTCTGGGCCCACCATTTTTCATAAATTTCAATAAGTTAACCCCCCCACACCTCCCGACCATTCCGGGCGCATGGGTTACCTTGTTACCCCGGTCTCGAGCTACCAATTACAGCGAAAAACAAGAGAACCATGGTGTATGAGTTAACCGGAACGATCAAACTGAACGGGGACCCCAGGACTTTCGACAGCGGTTTCACCAGGCGGTAAACGGTGGTGATCAACGACATTCCGTCTGAGTAAATAAAGAGCCCTGGAATTATTTGTGGTAGAGAAAAACACCCCTTTCGAGCACGACCCGCTCCCCATTCGCCACCATCTGGAACACTGCTCCCTCGTCAGTGCGCCAGATAAAGGTATCGAGACTGTCACCGGGATAGACCGGCCTGGAGAAGCGGCCTTCCATATGACCGAATCGGGTGACATCTCCCTCACAAAGCCCTCGGAGCAGCGCGCGGCAGGCAAAGCCGTATGTACCAAGACCATAAAGAATGGGTTTTTCGAACCCATCGGCACGGGCGCGGGTTGGTTCGGTGCCATGGGGGTGACGATCGCCGGAGAGGCGGTAGATCAGCGACTGGTTCAGCCCAACGGGAAGGGTGATTTGTACATCCGGCTCGCGGTCCGGCTTGCTCCAGCCCGTCGCTCCCGACGGTCCCCGGGGGCCACCGAAATTACCCTTCCCCTGGGCAAAGATTCCCGAACAGGTTGAGCCGAGATACTCGTTGGTGTCGGCCAGGGTAATACGGGTCTCCTGGACCACCAGGGCGCCGGAACCCTTGTCGTATACCTGGCGCAGTATTGTGGAAAGATGCGCCTTGCCGCTCACCGGAAGCGGTCTGGCGAGAGTGACACTCTGTTCGCCATGCACCATACCGATCGGGCTGAGCCCGACTTTTTGCCACCCCAATAACTCCATCCAGTTGCTCTGCAGGCCCATGACGGTGGCAAAAGAGGGTATCACCTGTTGTGGGAGGCCCGGCGTGTTCTCGGTAGTAAATTGCAGTTCCTTGAGTGGATCGTCGAGACCGGCGCCAACACCGACAGCATAGAGTAAAGCGCGATCAGAGTCCCAGCTCCAGTAACCGTTGACCATCTCCTGGTCAATGAGGTGGTCATATTTGCTCATTGCGTTTTTCTTTATATTTGCAGACAAAGTAAGCTGGATTATATACAGCTTCATGACCCGCCAGAAATTGGAATGGCGCAAATGGGGCGGACCATCCGACGAGTTGCGGGGCGATGGGCAACAGCGGGGCTCCATTACCTGCGCAATTTGCATGATATCGTCGGCCAGCAGGGAACCCCGCTGCTATTTCTGCAGCACACTCATCTGCCACAGGTCCTTGCGCTCCATCAACAGGAATGGCCGCATCACGAGCAGGCCCGTCGAGCCGATGCTCTGCTCGAGATAGCGCAACTCCTGCATCTTGTTGCGAGTCTCGTCATCCAGGGGAATGTCGAGCCCGGCCTCGCGCGCCATCAGCACGCCCTTGGCCCTTATCGCCAGCTCGGTGTACACCCGCAGGTAGCAAAGCATATCCACCACCATCAGTCCGTCGAATTTTTCACGCAATTCGTGCAGGAATCGCCCGATGTGGGAATCGGAAAACTCCGCTGAATCGATTTGCGCGATGAGTTCGGCGTCCGCGTCAAAGTCCTTGCGCAACCAGCGGCTCATGGAAGCCTCGCCCTGGCGAAATGCGACAAGCAGGGCCAGGGGGATCAGCACCAGCGTGCCCAGCGTGGCCAGGATGGGCGTACCCGGGAAGTGGTTGAACAGCGAGTGAAACCCGACGGCAAGAAAGAATCCGGGCAGGAACAGAAGCGGGTTGATCCGCATGCGGCGCTCGGTCAGCACCTGCCCGAGCAGGCCGAACAGGGCCGCCGTGCCGCCGTGCATCACCGCCGTGCCGAAACCCCGGATGACCCACACCGCCAGGCTCGGGCCGGTGCCCCGCTGCAGGTAATAGAGGTTTTCAACCAGGGCGAAACCGGCGCCCACTGCGAAGCCGAGGATCGCGGAATCCACCAGAAAACCGATGCGGTGAGTGCGAAACAGGTAAATCACCACCAGCGCCTTGAGGGCTTCCTCGGTAACCGGGGCGACATAACGCGCGTAGCCAAGAAAACCGAGGCCCAGGGCTGGTTGCAGCCAGGCGTTGATGAAATAGCCGGCGATTGCCGCCAGCGCGCCGAAGGCGATCACCCAGACCACCGTACGCAGACGGATCAATTTGTAGCTGTCCATATAGACCAGGACCAGGAGGAACAACAATACTGGCAGCAGTCCTATCCCGGCCCGGTAAATGAGATCGAGCGCGACCAACGATGCGTCTCCACCACCTTGCCCGGCGAAGCGCCATCATGCCCGAGTTGTCACCCGGTACTCAAGCCGGCGGCGATCAGAGAATCTTCAGCGAGAACAACCACTCGTTGCCGGCCTTGTCGGAGTCCACGAAGCCCTGGCCGAAGCCCAGCGACAGTACCAGCGGCATGCGATGGGCAAAGGTGAAGCCGAAATCGACCTGCAAGCCGACGCTGCTGTAGGTCTGCTCATAGCGATCGTTGCCGATGTCGGTCACCAGTGCGCCGGCGAAGACCGCCGAGCGCATCCAGGAGAGATAGAAGCCGGGTTTGCCTACCTCCTCGAAATACAGCGGCGTGATATTCCATTCCAGCATGCTCCTGCCAAAGGTCTGCCCGGCGATCTCGTCGATGTCGAAACCGGGCATGCGCTCGTAATCGCGGTAGCGCTTCACCTCGCGGTCGTCGACATAGTTGTTGCCGAAGGCGCCGAAATACCAGTTGGCCAGCGTATTGTCGCGGTCGCCATCGATTGCGCCGGCGGCATTGTAGAGCCATATGGAAGAGTTGTGGATCGGCAACGCAAAGCCGAAATCAAAGCCGGCGTGAAATTTCGACGCGGCGCCGACGGAGGCGTCGTCCCTGGTCAGGCCGAGGTTCCAGATGTAGCCCTTTTCGTGGTCGACCGCGCCCAGGGACTTGGACGTGTGCTGCGATTCCAGGTCCAGGTTCGCGGAGAACAGTTTCTTGAAGTCCGCGTCGACATTCTGGTTACCGGGCACCGTATCCAGGCCATTGTACCACTCCACAGTAGCGTCCAGATCGATCTTGCCGGGGAAGCGCTTGCCGTAACCGAGGAGGTAGCCGTCGCCTTTCAGGCTGCGCTCGGTGGGACCGAACAGGTCGTAGAAATCGGCGTAGTTGTGCCAGTACTGCACCCGCCAGTCGAGCATCTGGTATTCGAGGTTGGCGTGGAACCACTGGTTGCCGTCATCCTCACCGTCCAGGCCAGCGCCAATATTCGCCGACAGCCTGTTGAACAGAATCGGGTCCGCCAGTTCCCAGTTCCAGCCCAACACCGTGCCACCCCGGTAGCCCTGGATAATCGGGTAACTGCTCAGGTTCATTTCCTTGAGGGGGTGGTAGGTCCCCTCGTGGGTGACCAGGCTCTGCAGCGGAACCCTGGCCGGCGAGCCCACTGCCCACTGCTTCACCTCCGGGTGCTTTTCCACCACTTCGGTACCGAGGAAGGTAATCGCACTGACATCCTGCAGCGGTTCGGGGTTGATGATCGACGGCACGAAGCCGGTGCCGGTGAACTCGTAGACCAGCAGCCTGCCATCGGCCAGGGGTATCGGCCGGAAGAAGCCGGTTTCGGCGTTGCTGACAACCTCGAGGTCGCCCGTCGCCAGTTCGTAGCGAAAGATGTTGGAAATGCCGGTGTAGTAGGAACTTCCATACAGGTAGCGACCGTCCGCCGTGAACACGAAACCCTCGGGAATTGCACTGCCAAAGCTGACGCTGGCCAGCGGCTCCGACTTGCCGTCGAGCAGCTCACGGGTCGCGTAGACCTGCAGGCGCTGGCTGCCGTCCAGTTTTTCCATCGACATGGAAATTCGGCTGCCGTCGGCGGAGACGTCCAGCTCGAAGGGCACCTCGCCGTAAGGCCAGGTATGCACCTGCCGCCACTCGGTATAAGGGGGCTCCAGGCGCACCAGGGTTACGTAGCCATTGAGGTGGCGCAGGCCCCAGAGGCTGCTGTCATTGCGGTTGAAGGCAAGGTCGCCGATACGGGCATCCCGGATCAGCATGCGCGCCTTGCCCGTTGCAAGGTCGAGCACCATGAGGTCGCGGATTTTCGTATTGTCGCCGGTGTAAAAAAACTGGCGGCGCTGCGGGTCGAATGCCGCCGAGGTCACCTGGTAGAGCATGGGCCCACTGATATCGACATAGCGCTGCAGGCTGCCATCGTCCAGCGACACCGCCCCCACGTGGGCAACCACACCGGGATAGCGGAAACCGCCGACCATGGCGTTTTGTTCCTGGTCGACAAACGAGCGCGAGATCGAGCCCAGTGTGTGTCGGGTGACAGGCTGGGCCGGTGTCAGCGGATGGGCGCGTACCTTTTCGAGATTCGCCCGCTGGAACTGGTGCTCCCAGGCAACCCACTCGTTCCAGGCGGTTTCCATGTCCTTGCCGAAGACCCGCCTGAACTGCTTCGCGTAGTAGCGCTCGCTGCCCTCGTCGCGCTTGATCCAGTCGATCACATGCTGCGGGCTGTAGGTATAGGCGAGGTAGCTGACAAACCGCGTTCCGTAGAGATAGGCGTTGGCGCCGACCTGGAAGTCCACGTGCGTTCCCTCGGCCACCAGGCCGAGGTTGCTGTAGAAATGCGCGTTGTCGCGCACCATGGCGCGGAACACCATCTCGTCATAGGCGCCCTGGGCGCGGCCGATGCCGCCGGACATCCAGGTCTCCTGGAACACCGCCACCCCCTCGGACAGCCAGCGCGGCGACACTGCGCGCGGGGTGGTCAGGTAGTGGTAGATGAGCGACTCCGGATGGGCGCTGTTGACCGCCACCTTACCGCCGAACAAGCGCCGCCAGAACGCGTCCGTGGAATTCCAGACATCGCCCTGCACCACGTGGACCAGTTCGTGATTCATCGCCGAGTAGAAGCGGTCGCTGCCGGGGAGGGTTTCGAATGCGTGGCTGGGCGGGGCCACGTCGAGCAGCACGATATTCACCGGCGAGGCGGTGGCGGCGGCGTTGCCGTAATCGGCGAAGTCTTTCAGCAGGATGAAAGTCTGCGGGTTCCAGGGAGCCCAGTCGAAGATCTTTTCCTGGAACGCCAGGGAATTGTGAAAACTGCGTGCCACGTGCGGCACGAGGTAGGTCTGCTGTGGATCGAAGTACAGTAACTGCAGGTCGCGGGTTTCCAGTGTGTTGAGCACCAGATCTTCCGCCACCGCGCCACGCCCCGCGAGTGCCAGCAGCATGGACGCGACAAGGACCAGCGACCGGCTACGATCGCCGCTCCCCTGCGACCCCTGGCACACACTGGCGTTGGGCATTCTCGGCTTCCGCGCTCTCCGGGCGCAGTCGACGGCCCAGTGGATGTGCACCCCCTGCGCACAATTGCCCATCCTACACAAAAAAAACCGCCTGCACAGGGCAGGCGGCTTGTGTTTTCGCTGCGCCCCGGAGGCTTAGCGCTTGATCATTCTTGCGTCCGTGGTCAGCGCCTTGAAGCGCTCGTCCGCCGCCAGGCTGCGGAAGCGCTCATCGCTGGCGAGCCGGATAAAACGCTCATCGCCCACCAGCCTGGCGAAGCGCTCGTCACTGATGAGCAGGCGGAAGCGCTCGTCGGCGGCCAGCATACGGAAGCGTTCGTCGCCAGCCAGCTTGTTGAAACGCTCATCCGTGGCGAGCTTCATCAAACGCTCGTCCGTGGCCAACGCCTTGAAGCGTTCGTCACTGGCCAGTCGAACCAAGCGCTCATCAGCTGACAGCGCGCGGAAGCGGTCGTCCGCGCTCAGTTTGATGAAGCGCTCGTCGGCTGCCAGGGCCAGGGCCAGGCGATCATCTGCCATCAACGTGCGGAAGCGCTCGTCGGACACCAGCTTCAGGAAGCCCTCGTCGGCGATAAGCTTCGCCACATCCTGGTTTTCGACCAGCAGCTGGAAGGCGTCGGTCTGCATGAACTGGGCGATACCCTCATCGCCGAGCACCACATCATCCGCAGTGAGTTGATTCTCCTGGTAACGCTGCGCCGGAGCGATGGTGCCGGTAATATCGTCACCGCTATCAACAGGATACTTATCGCCCACATACAGGGCAGCACCCGCCACGACTGCCAGCCCTGCAATCAGTCCCCAACCTTTCTTGCTACCTGCTTGTATCGCCATGTGACCTGCTCCCTGATGGCAAACGGGTGAACCCCGACTTGTCTTTCCAGTTATTACGCCCGCGCCGCAAAAAAGTTGGCGGGGCAGCGAAAAAAATTTACGGCGCCTCGATCGTCCCCTGGAAGATCTGCTCCGGTCCGTCGGAAATACTGAGCCCGATATTGGCCTCGGGGCGCTCGTCGGCACTCGGGGCTCTCAGTGACAGGGTGAAACGGTGTTCTCCCTGGCTGCGCAACGTGACCCGCCCCGCGTTGCCGGAAAGCAGCTCCACCCCCGCCTCGTCCCGGGCGAAACCGGCAAATTCCAGGCCGCTGGCCGCGAGGTCGATACTGATATCGACCGGCCCGCTGGAGTCCAGTGCAAACTCGAGGGTGCGGAGACTACTGCCGGCATGAGACAGCAGCGCCACGTCTGCGCTGACTCCGGACTGGTTCAGCCGCAACCGCTCCCCCGCCGGCAGGGGCGACTGTTTCGGGTCGTGGAGGAGACTGCCGACCATGTCGCTGACATCGTCCGGCAGCGGCTCGTGCTGCAGAATCCAGAACGCCCCCGCCGCCAGCATGATGGCGGCGGCGCAGCTTGCAAAAGGCAGGGCATTCACCGGTCGGCACCAGCGCGGCAAGGTCCAGCGGAAGCGGCGCCGGCGCACCAGCCTGACTTCGCTGGTAATGCGCTCGGCCAGCCCCGGCGGCGGATCGATGTCCGGGACGCTGGCCAGGCCCTGCGCGAGCTGTCGCAGTTCAAGGCGCTGCACCTGCAACTGCGGCTGCGCCGCAAGCAATGTCTCCAGCTCCGCCCGATCGTTGGGTGCGAGCTCGTTGTCGAGCTCGGCGTTGAGCAGCCAGGTGGCACGATCGACATTCATTCCCAGTTAACCCCATTGGCGACCAGCAGTTTTTTCAACTGCTGTCGGGCTATATATATCCTTGATTTAATTGTCTTTTCCGGCAATTCTAGAATCTCGCCTATCTGTTCGTAACTGCATTCCGAGAAGTGCCGCAATACCAGTACCACCCGGTATTCCTCGGGCAGGGCCATCAGGCTGGCCTGCGTTCGCCGGCTCAGCACGGCGGAGTCCACCTGCCGTTCCAGTTCGTCATCGCCGCCCCAGCTCTCCTCGTTGTAGGTGAGCGCCCGACTCGCGCCGTTCCGCTGGAACTGGCTGATCGACTCGTTGACGACGATCCGGTAAATCCAGCTGAAAAGCTTGTACTGCGCATCGTAGCTCTCCAGGTTTTCGAACACCTTCATGAAGGCGGTCTGGGTCGCATCCGCCGCATCCTCGCGATTGCCGAGTATGCGGTAAGCCGCATTGAAGACCGGGCGTTGATAGCGATCTACCAGCGCCTGCACCGCGTGCCTGTCACCGCAGCGACAACGCTCGACCAGTGCAGCGTCTTCAGCATTCATTACCGAATACCGCCGGCGCCGGCAAAAGTTGGTGCCTGTGGAAAATATTTTTTCACGGGAACGATGCCGGAGCCGGGTCAGCCCCCTGCGGGCTCGATGCTGAACAGCCGGTCGAATCCGGAATAACGGAAGATGTCGTTGATGTGGGGGCTGACATTGACCAGACGGATACCGCTGCCGCCAGCCATCAGCCGCTTATGGGTTTTAAGGAGCACGCCCAGGCCGGCACTGGAAATATACTCGAGTGCCTTCATATCGATCACGCACTCACCGCCCACCTCATCGAGGAAGGCCTGCGCCCGCTCCGCTTGCGCTGCATCGAGGCGCCCGGCGACAGCCACCTGGCCCAGATCGTTGGTCTCAATATCAAACATCGGCGGGGCACACTCTCTTGGTGATGGTCACCTTGCTCTGGCGGTCGTAGTACTCGTACTTGATGGAATCGACCATCTTGTGGATCAGGTACAGCCCCAGCCCGCCGGCATCGCGTTCGGTAGCGGGCGCGTAAATGTCCACCTCCACCGGCTGCGAGGGGTCGAAGCGCTCGACGTCGAAGTCGGTCAGGCTCACCTCGACACCACTGTCGATCTGGCGGATGTCCAGGGCGATATCGCGGGTTGCACCGCGGTTGTACTTGACCATGTTGACGAACAGTTCTTCGATCACGAGGTCCACGGTGTGCAGCAGCGAGGCGTCAATGCCATTCTCGGTAAAACTGCGGGCGGTATCCGCCACGATACTTTCCAGCGAATCGAGACTCCTGGGGTAGGACGTCGTCATTCTTCACCGCTCCACACAGAAATTACTGCACCAGCCGCTTTAACAACACCAGGGTAATGTCGTCCGCCTGTGCCGCGCCGTTGCCGAAGGCTTGCGCCTCCTCCAGCAGAACCTCGCACAATTCCGACATCGGCAGATTCTGACACCGCGCCAGAATGTCGGCAACACGCGCCTCGCCGAAAAGCTGTCCCTCGGAATTGGCGTATTCATAAAGGCCATCCGAAATCAGGGCGACGATATCCCCCGGCGATAGCGCCAGCAGATCCGTCGGCCCAACCTCGTCGATGTCCAGGATACCCACCGGGAAAGTCGTCGGCTGATGCCACTCGGCGCGCTGTTCGCCGGCATGATAATGCAGTATGGGACCCTGGCCGGCTGACAGGTAATGCAGTTCATGGCTGCCCGGATCGAGAAAACCCATGAATGCGGTGATGAAACGATCGGCGGGGAGGTCCTCCGCCAGCTGGTTGTTGACGTGGCGGTAGGCCTCGCCGAGACCGGCGCCGCAGCGGAAGGCCACGCGCATCATCGCCTGCATCTGTGTGGCGGACAGCGCCGGGCCGAAGCCGTGGCCGGTAGCATCGCCCAGTAGCACGAACAGCCTGTCGTCCAGCACCACCAGATCGAACAGGTCTCCACCCGCGTAGCTTGCCGGCAGGAAATGGCCGTGGGCCTCATAACCCGCCAGTTCGGGCATCTGCGTCGGCAGGGTACTGCGCTGGATTTCCCTGGCCACTTCCACCTCCCGCTCCAGCCGCTCGCTGCGCTCCACCCTGTCGGCGAGCCGCACATGCTGCAGCGCAAGTGCACACTGTGCGGCCAGAATGGTCGCCAGAGTTTCGGACTTGTCGTCGTAGCCAGCGAGTTGCTCGTCAAGAAACTGCAGCACCCCAATCAGCGCACCGTCCCGGGCGATCAGGGGTACATTGAGCATGGATCGGGTGGTAAAACCCACCGCGTTATCGATGGAGCCGCGGAACCGCGGGTCCAAGGCGGCATCCAGCACGTTGATGATCCTGCGTTCGGCCGCGCACAGGCCACACAGTCCCAGGCCTTCAGGCACGCGCAGGGGCGGTTCCAGCACCGGCAGCGCGCTGACCAGTTCCCGGGTATCCGGCTCGTAGAGCCACAATGCCCCCATCTCCGCATCGAGGAGTTGCATGCCTGTCTGCAGCACTTGTTCAAGCAGTCTGTCGAGATCGAAGTTCGCCGCGAGCAGGCGGGTCATGTCGAGCACACGCAAGACGTCGTCCATACGAATGCCCGTGGTGTTTTCTTCTACGCTCATTGGCGATTATCCCCAGTCCCGGCAATGGCCCTGCCAAGCGCAGCGCTCGCCATCGCAATTTGCCGCACCCCGCACCAGGCGCATCCTCCAGGATTATCTCACGTATTCTATGGCGGCGTGCTCACCGACAACCGCCTGCCCACCGCTTGCCGGTGTATCGATCAACGGGCCCAGCACCGGCAGTAGCGCACCGAGCAACCTCACCGGCAAGCCACTGGTAAACCGGTAGCTGGCTGCCTCCTGCCCTGGCACAAACGCCGTTATTGTCCCGAAGAACCGGTCATCGATCTGGAACACAAAGGTCGCCACACGGTTGACCACCCGCGACTCGATCAACTGCCCGCGGCCTGCATATACCTCAAACCGGTGATCGCCCGTTCCCGTCTTGCCACCGATTATCCGGCGCGACCCATCCGGTCGTTCGAGCTTGCCGACCAGCGAGCGCGCCGTCCCATTATCGACCACATCGATCAGCGCCGCCCGAGCCGTGCGCGCCACCTCCGGCCGCATGACCTGTATCGGCGCATCCGCGGGCAGATCGTAGGAGGTCTCGTAAGGCGTACCCTCGGCAAACTTCAGATAGTCGATCAGCCGCAATCGATGCTGCGTCCCACCCGCAATAATTATCCCCATCAGTTGCGCCAGCGCCGCCGGCCGATCACCAGAACTGCCGATCGAGCTGGCGAGCGACGGAGTCAATGAGGCGAAGGGGTAACCCAACCGCGACCAGGCCTGCTGGATTTGCTGGAACGCCTCGATTTCCAGCAGATCGAGTATCCGGCGGTTCTGCGCCTGGCGCCGCTTCGACTTCAGCAGCCAGTTGTAGACTTCCTGGCGCACTTCCGCGCCCGCGTCCTGCACCTCTCCGAGGCTGGCGTCGGGATGCACGCCCAGATAGCCGATCAGCCACAACTCCAGCGGATGTGTGCGGGCCAGGTAGCCGCGGTCGTTGAGGTTGAAGTCCTCGGGGCCGTAGCGCTCGTAAAGGCTTTCTGTTTCCGCGCTGGTCAGGGCCGGTTCGGGCGCGTACACCGCGAGCCACTGCGCCAGTTGCTCCGGGGAATAAATCACGCCCGTCGAACGCAGGATGACCGTCAGCGCCCGCGGTGAGACACGCATGCCTTCGAGCTTGATGCGCACGGCCTCTTCGGCAGTCTTTCCTTTATAGCGGGAGTAGAAACGCGAGAGAAACACCCTGCCCTCCTTCTCCGCAAAGCGGCGCAGGTAGTCCGCGCGTTGCGGGTTATCGGCCTCCTCGAGCAGCCGCGCCTTGGTATCCGGCGCGCGGTACAGCAGGTGGTCGACGATTTCCCGCATCATCCGGATAAACACCAGGTTGACGGACCGCCGCAGAGCCTCCTCGACACTCAACACCTTGTTGTTGTCGGTCGCGTCGAAATTGGCGAACTGGTGCAGCCCACCCCCGGTGTAGAAAGACGCCGCCGGACTGGCGGAATACTTTCTCTGCATGGCCGCGGCCAGGGTTGTGTCCAGATCGGCGGACGGGTTCGCCCGCAGGAAGTCCGCCACCCATTGCGACAACCTGTCCTTCGGATGAATCGCAGCATCCCCATCGGGGGTTCCCCTTTCGGCAAGCGCACTGTCGCGTGCGTCGGCGATGAGTTCCAGCCAGGTGATCAGCGTGCGCAGTTTCGCTGTCGAGCCGAGGTCGAGCCGGGCGCCTGCGTTGATATCGAGCGGTTCGTTGAGATTGTCGGCATTCACCCGCAGGAATTGGCCGACCGGGGTCTGCTCGTAAAGTACCATGCTGTAGATAACTCGCGAGGGATCAGCGCCGCTCAGCAAGCGCTCACCGGTGAGCCCGAGTTCCTCGACGCGCTCGCGCGAACCGAGTTCGCCGAGAAAGCCGGTAACCGCCTCCTGCACCTGTGCGTGCAGCGCGGTATGTGCCGAAAGGTCGAGGCGATCGAGTTCGTACAGGCTGTTCAGCCCCAGCATCGAGCGCAGCCGGTTGCGGCCCAGGTTGACGCCCTTGCGGTTCACGAAATCTTGTCGGGGCGCCGGCGCTGCCCGCATGTTCCTGGTCAAAGGCGCGACGATAGCCGCGTCGCGCAGGGCTGCCGGGATCACCCCCTCCGCGGCCATGCGCCGCAGGTAACTGTTGCTGAAGTCCTCCAGCGCGGCCTGGTTGGAGCCGAGGTAGTACGATGGCCGGCGCACCGAGAGGATCAGGCTCAGGACCTGCTTGAAGTAGATCCCGCGCGTTTCCGTCGGCTCGGACGGATCGCTCAACACGCGGTTGACCTCGGCAAAATCGCTGCCGTACCAGGCCGCCAGCCCGTCGCCGAGCCCGTTTACCTCGCCGAAACCCGCCTGGGCGGAAAGGGGCAGCGCGTTGAGGTAATCGACTGCCAGGCGTTCGCGCGCCCCGGTGGTATCGGCCCCCTGTGCGTACACTCGCAAGGTCGCCGAGAGCATCTGGCGCAGTTTTTCAGTGCTGTCCGAGGTCATTCCGTCCGGTGAGTGGCGGATCTTCTCGAGCTGGGTCGCCACGGTGCTGGCGCCGATCGAGCGCCGGTCGTCCTGCTTCGCCTTCTTCAGCACCTGCACACCCACGGCCTTGAACAGGCGGTCCCAGTCGACCACCGGGTTCTGGAAGGGCTGGTCCGGCTGCAGCAGCTGGCGATCCTCCACGTACTGCAACGCCGTCAGCACCAGCGACGGCACCTGGGTGAAGTCCGTATAGACACGGGTCGGATAGCGTTTTTCGTAGATGACGACGTCCTGCATATCGCGCAATTGCAACCCGGCCTGGCTCTTCTCGTCGTAGATTGTGTACAGGCCCTGTTCCTTCAGGGCCTTCATACGTGGCGAGTTTCGCGCCTGGCTCGACACTGCGTAGCCCGCCTGCTCCAGCTTTTCGCGGAAGGCCGGCAGGGCGGTATAGCCGAGCCGCTGGTCGTAGGGGCCCTGATCCGCCACCAGGGGTTCCTGCGCAGGACCCTCCCTGACCTTGAACTCGATGCTCCGGGCGAACTCGGCCAGCCAGTGGGCGATACCGCGGTTGGAAGACAGCTCGTCGACGATAAAAGCGGCGAATACCAGCAGGCACAGGCCCAGCACGGTGGAAAAAATGCGCAGCAGGCTGATCCGTCGGCGCGGCTTCCGGGGAACACCCCCTGGAGGAGACTCTACCGCGCGGGGCGTCCTGATCGGCTCCAGCACGGGGAATTCGCCGATCTCGACCACCTCACGACGGCGGCGGGGAGCGGGCTTGGCTTTCGAGAAGAGGCCCATGCAGGGTCGGCACCGTGAAAACGGAAAGATACCGCCCATTCTAGACCGGCAGGTACCGGGCGCGTAAACAGGACATTTTGCGCATTTCCTCGTGGCTGGCGTAGCCGGGGAATCGCCCGCGCATTACCAGCATGCGCAGCACGCCACTCGCCGGGCTCTTCCTGACCTGGCTGGGACTTCTGGGGGTTGTGCGGCGCCGAGTTCGCGCCTGAGCGAGGCACCGAAGACGCGCGGGGCGGCTTGACGACTCAGTTCAGCTTGCCCCTGTCCGTGCCGGTTCTATGTAGACAATCCCGAACTGTTCTATCCTGATTGAGCAACTATTGACGCAGATCATTTCGCCATTACGTCAAAAAGGCCAAATTAGGCTTTGCTTTGAAGGACGAACCCATGCTCCCGACCTGTGGCTGTCGCAACGTGATCTATACGCGCCTGGCGCTCTCATTGCTGGCCTGCCTGCTGGTGATCAGCTGCACGTCCCCCACCTACCCGGCCCGGACGGTACCAGCACCCGCGCCTGCACCCACCCAGCTGGAAGCCACAAAGATCTATTTTTACCCCACCCGGGGCCAGAGCGAGGAACAGCAGGACAAGGACCGGTACGAGTGTTACCTGTGGGCCGTAAAGCAGTCGGGGTTTGATCCGTCGGTTGCCCAACTGGCCCCGCACCAGCGCGTCGAGGTAGTGCCGGAGCCGCCGCCGGGAACCGGCACAGCCGCGGGAGCGGTTACCGGCGCCATAGCCGGCTCCATTCTGGCCGGTCACGGCAGCCGCGAGGAAGGCGCCATCCTGGGTGCCATTGCGGGAGCCATGATCGGTACTGCCGCGGACGCCAGCCGGCAGGCGCAGGCAGAGAAAATGACCGAGCAGGTGAACTACGAGAAATACGCCCGTGTCGATATGCTGGCGAGGGATTATCGTCGGGCCATGACGGCCTGCCTCGAAGGCAAGGGTTACGTCGTCCGATGATGATCGGCCAATGGTTTCAGAATATCGGATAGATGCCATGAAACAGTTGTTTATCTCAGGAAGGACCGCGGTAGCAGCATTGACTGCCGCATTGCTCCTTTACACCCCGTACAACCAGGCTGATCCCGGCGGCGCGTCCCCGGGGAAAAACAACAATCCGGGTGCAGTTCACAACAGGCCACCCCCGGCCCAGACGCGCCAGAAGCCACCCGGCGATTTCTACCGCTACGACGATCGTTTTCACCACAATCGTTATTATCCACGTCCCGGGTATGTCGCTCCATACATCCCCGGTCACTACCAGCGCATCGTTTACCACGATGTCCCCTATTTCTATCTCAGTGGCATCTGGTATCGCTCTGCCGGCGCCCAGTTCCAGGTCATCGCACCGCCCATCGGCATCTTCGTGCCGATCCTCCCACCCTACTACACGACTATCTGGCTGGGTGGCGCTACCTACTATTACGCTAACGACGTCTACTATGTCTGGCGGCCCCAGAGTAACGGGTACCAGGTGGTGCAAGCGCCCGCCGGGGCCGAGTCACAGCAACTGCCGACGGTGAGCGACGAATTGTTCGTCTACCCGAAAAAAGGCCAGAGCGAAGAGCAGATCACCGAGGACCGCTACCAGTGCCACGTCTGGAGCCGCAATCAGACCCAATACGACCCCACGCAGCCGCCCACTAACCTCAGCGCGGCCGAGGCCAGCCAGAAGCGTGATGACTACCAGCGCGCCATGCGAGCCTGCCTGGAAGGCAAGGACTACAGTGTGCGATAGGGGATTCCCCGAAGCAGGCCCGGCAACCCGATAAGACAGGCCACAACATAAAATAGCCACTTGTCACTTGTTACCCGGGTCCCACAGATTTATCGACCACACTCTGGCGAATACAGGAAGCACATCCCCTTCGGGCAACCTGGTTTCCGGCCAATGAACTATGGTTAGCTACGAACACTCCACCGAAATTACTGCTTCCGCTGTGATATCCGGAGAAGGAACTTGATGAAGCTTTCCCTCACACCGCTGAAAATATTTTGTATCCTTGTTTTGCTTGCGCTCTCCGCCCTTGCCCTGACTGGCGGCGTCGACAAGCTGGCAAACGGGAATCTCGACGGGGCACTGGCGACAACCGGTGCGATCTACGCAACCGCCAGAGGCATCAATGCCCTGGTCTCTGTTCTCCAGGGAACCGAACTCGACCTCCCTTTCGTTACTTTCGCGATTGGCGAGGTTCTCGACCCGGTCAATGACCTGATCGAACGCTTTTCAACGGTCGTGCTATTCGCACTTGGTGCAATCGCCGCCCAGAAGGTGCTGCTACTACTGGTTTCCAGCAGCATCTTTAACTACGTGTTTAGCGGCATAGCCGTCCTGACCGGCCTTGGAATAGTCACCCTGCAAGCCCGCACATTCGCGCCTCTACTGAAAACCTTCCTGATCGTCGCGTTTGTACGATTCGCACTCGGCCTTGTCGTTATTGCCAATAGCTGGGTTGACGCTGCACTCCTTGACCCCATCGACAAGCAACGCCATGAATCGATGCAGACCTTTGAAAGCGATTTGCGAACGGTCAAGGATATCGCCACAAACCAATCAGACTTTTCTGAACTGGCTAAACGTACTCAAGGGCAAATAGACGCGCTAAATGCGCTTATCGAAACCGGCGCCGGGAAACTCAGCGATAAGGAACTGGAAATTTCCGATGCCCGCGCTCGACTCGCGCAGCAACTCGAAGGTGAGGACACGGTATGCCGCTTCTCTGTGAAGGCGCCCGTCGCATCTCCGACCTGTTCTGACACTACCAAAAGCCATTTTCAGGAACTGAGGATGCGGGAGCAGGAAAAGGTGGATATTGAGGAGCGCATAACTGGTTATCAGGAAAAACTGGAAGACCAACGCGCCAATCTTGAGTGTATCAACAAGCGTACCCGGGGTGAGGCTTGCACTGTGTGGGACCGCATCCCGGACGCACCCGATATCGGTGTAATCCAGAGCAAGCTCAATGGCCTGGATAGCAAACTGGATGATTTCACCGAGAACGCGTGGCTATTGCTGATTTCAGTTCTGCTGAAATCAGTTGCGATCCCACTCCTGTTTTTTTACGCCTTGCTCAGGTGCACTGGGATGATCTGGAGAACCGACTTTGAAAAATTACTGGGCAATCCTGCTTAAGTCTCCTTACATTCAATAACAACCTTCTGTCCAAAAGGGCTGAAATCAGTCGAGTCTCCGTTGCTCTCCCCGGCAACTGTGCGGCTAACGGGCCGGGCGTAACCGGCGTAGCGTACTGCGCCGCAATGCCTGCCAGGTCAGCACCACCCCGGAGATCGCAAAAGCGGCACCCAGCACAGCGAAGACCAGCAACAGTTTGTTATTGAAGTCCTCCCCGCCGCGGTAATCCATGATGTGCAGCCGCCACATGGCGTCGTACAGCACCCACAGGTCGTTGCGCACGGTGAGGTAGCGCCCGGTCGCGCCATCGAAGTAGAGCCGGGTATTGAAGGCGTCGTCGAAGTTGGCCTGCCAGACGCCGGTGCGGCCATAGAGCTCATCGACCAGTCCCAGGACCCGGTAGCGGGTATCGTCGACATACTGCGTTGTGCTGTGGTGGCCGTGTCCAGTGTAAATCGAGGAAGCGTAGGCGGTAATCTGCTCAGCTGATGGGCCGGGCGCCTCCCGGCCATCCGCGGCGGACAGCCATAGGGTTTTCTCTTCGCCCTCAACCATCACGAGATCACCCTGGGCGCTTGAGGTGGCCTCCACCCGCAATACCGGTCCAGCGGCTGCGGCTGCGGGCTGTTCGAGAAGGCCAGGCCAATTCGCGGGCAGCGCAGTCTTCCCCGGCGGCGACACCAGCGCGCCGCCTTTCACCAGCGAGTCGAAGGGGAGCGCAGCGAAGACCAGGCCGCCCAGTATCCACAGGGAAACCTGAATAAATACGATGTAGGACAGCCAGCGGTGGACTTTGCGGGCAATTCTCAGCATCTGAACCGAATCTCCATGCGCGTTGTGTCGTGGACGACGGGTTGCCGAACTGTCCGGAACCGGGCTGGCTACACGCTATTCAATTCGGCAACACTGGCGGCCTGAGCATACCAGAACCGCGAAGCAAGAAGATTTAACTGCCGCACCCATCCTTCCACGGGATGTTCAAGCGCCGCAGAACCGCCGGCCACCGGGAATCCCCGTGCAACGGCCGCAACCACGTGCTCGCGAGTATCTGCACGAGACCGTTGTCGTGCAGTTTGCAGGCAAGGTCCAGGTAAACAAATGCCCTGTCGTAGTCTCCTCGCACGCAATGGATCTCGGCGATCTGGAAGGGCGCCTCATCTTCATTGGCCTCGACCAGCGCGGCAAAGCGGGCGTCGGCCTCCGCGGTGCGTTGCAGGTGGTAGAGACACATCACCATGGAGAAGTCGTGCCAGAACCCCTCGGGTTCCAGCAGGGCTCTCTCGTAGGCAGCGCCATATTGCTGCTGGCACAGCAGGATGTTCACCAGAATCGTATTCAATACGACGCGCCGGGGATTCAGGTCCAGCGCCTTGTGAATGATTGCGCTGGCCTCAGCGTATGAACCCAGGGCCAGGTAAGTATTGGCCAACCAGATGTGACCGGTCATGTTCAGCGGGTCGCTGGCGACAGCCTGCTTGAAGTAGGCCACCGCCTTCGGGAAATCTCCCAGGGTCCGCGCCAGGTTGCCCGCATTCAGCGCGGCCCCGGAATGGCCCGGCGCCAGCTGCAACGCCCGCTCGATGGCCACCCCGGCCCGCGCCCAGTCGCAGCTGAAGGCAATGCACAGGTTGGCCTTGCAGGTGTGCGCCTCCGCCAGTGACTCGTCGAGCGAGAGCGCCCGCTCGCAGGCAGCGTCCGCCAGGACCATGGCCTCGGCCCGCGGCACCATGCCGTAGCTGGTCAGGTACCAGTAGGTATCTGCAAGGCTGACCCACGCCGGCGCATAGTCGGGGTCCAGCTGCGTGACCTCGCGAAATACGGCCAGTGCCCTGGGCAGTTTGTCCACCTCGCCCGACCGCAGCAGGTAGACGCCCTGCAGATACAGTGAGTAGGCATCGACGCTGGTTTCCCGCACCCTGCCAGCCACACCCAACAGGCTGCGCTTCATTTCCTCCGCCACGCCGGCGGCTATTGCGTCCTGTATGGCGAAAATATCCTGCAGCTCGCACTGGAAGTTTTTCGACCACAGGTGGAAACCGTCGTCGGCCTTGATCAGCTGTGCGGTCACCCGGATAAGGTCACCGGACAGTCGCAGTGACCCCTCCAGCACATGCGACACGCCCAGTGCATGCCCGACCTTGCGCAGGTCATCGTTGACGCCCTTGAATGCGAAAGACGATGTCCGGCCAACGACCCTGAAATCCGGTATCTGCACCAGTGAGTTGATAATCTCCTCGGAGATTCCATCGGACAGATACTCGTTGCCGGGATCGTTGCTGAGGTTGACGAAAGGCAGCACAGCAATGGAACTGTCTTCGCCGGGCTCGGCAGGGGGCAAACCGGGAGCGATGCTGGCGCTTGCGGATGCCGCCACCGGCGCTATCAGCATGTAGCCGATGCCGGGTACCGTCTTGATATATTCCGGCCTGGCGGCATCGTCTTCCAGCGCCGTGCGCAGCAGCGATATCGCGCGCGACAGGGCCTCGTCGTTGACCACCCGGCCCCGCCAGACCACATTGAAAAAATCCCCGCGCTGGATCACCTGGCCCTGGCGCTCACAGAGAAATACCAGGGTTTGCATCAGGCGGTTCTCGAGACGCTTTTCACTACCCTCCCGGCTGATCACATTGCGATTCGGGTCCACCCGCCAGCATCCGAGACCGAAAGTGGACGCGGCGTGGCTCGAAGCAATGCTTGTATCGGTTGATGAGGGCATCGATCAACTGTCCTGATCAAGCTTTGGCGGCAGCGCAGATCGGGTCAGGCAATCCTGAATGACCTTAACTTGCTGTTATTTATAGTAAACATAGTCCGTAAGGTTGCGTAAGACAACATATTGAATCCATCAGGCGGGCGCTGCTGGAAGCCACTATCGTATCTATCGACAGGGATCGGCAATGCGAACTGGCCGCCAGGGACCTGGCGTTATCACGCAAACCACGGCGAGAGGAGTACTGAACATGATTTGCAAGAGAGCAACCCTGGCATCACTCTTTGGCCTGGCACTGGGCCTGAGCCCGAGCGGCTACGCCGCCTGTACAGCGCCGCAGATGACCGGCTTCTGGGAGCTGGCCTTTTCCGACGGCAATTCCTGCCGCCTGAAGCTGAACAGCAACGGCACGATCAATGCCGGCGTGAGTACCTGTTACGACCCCGATCGCGGGAGCACCACACCCGATTCCGGCCAGATCAAAACCGCCGCGAATTGTTTCGCGGAGGGAGAACTGGTAGTAGAGGGTTTCAGTATCGAGCTCCCGGTGCAATTCTCCCAGGATCGCGGCACCGCCGCGGGCAGGTACCGGGTCAGCGCCAACGGCGTCAAGGGCAGCGTGGTGATGGTGAGGGTTCCATAAATCGTAAGTGGACCACTGTCGGGTGAGTTCAGTCGCCGTGGAAAAAGACCTGCGGGCCATCGCTATGACCCGCAGGCTTCAACCAGGTAGATCTACTTGGCAGCTTTTTTCGGCAGTTTCGGTGTTACCGTCGATGTAGCAGTCATTGCGTCGACCAGGATACCGTCATTCAGTTCCGGCGCCACGTAAATGCCTGCGGTCCACTCAACAGTTTGCGCTACCGCGGGATCGGCCAGACTGGCGGTCCAGCGGAAGGTCGCCAGGTCCTTGCTGCCGGGGTCAAGGGTGAACGCAACGTCGGCGAAGCTGTACTCGGTACCGTCACTGGCGAGTCCGGTCAGGCGGACCACACCGGAAGCAGATTCCAGGGTCTGGTGATCGTTCTCGATCCGTACCTTGATGGTCCTGGACAGCCCGTTGAGGACCGACTCCGGCGCGTCAACGCTGAGCACTGACAGGTCGTAGGAGACCGGGGGATCTGCGGGTTCTACCGCTGTCGTAGTCGCCGTCAGCAAATCTTCGTCCGAGGTAGTGTAGGCCATGGAGATCACTGTACCTGGTTCGGCGTCTTCTCCGTAACTGGAGGGCAGGAGGGCCGCAAACACACCGCGATCCTCACCCAGTTCGTACAGGGTTACCGTCTCCGCAAATTCCCCACCAACGGATATGTCGACATTCACTTCATCGATAGCCGTGGGGTCGAGGTCGGCAGCGGCGTCACCCACCCTTGCTGTGAGCATCTCCCCGATTTCGAAGACCGGGCCGGGTTGCAGCATGACAGATGCTTCCGCACCGTAGGCCAACCAGGGCTCGGGAGTCACCTGGGTGTACACCCCGGAGCCTGCCGGATCTTCAACTACGTAGGGCGGGAAAGCCGCCTCCGGATCGTCCTCAGGCAAGGCTGTGGGTGATATGCGGATGGTAAATGCCTCGCCGGGGAATGTTTCGATATCGCCTACAGTCACGATGTAGTTGAGGCCCACGTTGACCAGGTCGTCGATCACAGCCACAGTGTAAAGCAGGCTGTTGGCGTAGCCCTCGATCACCGCGTCGTCGACGGCGACAAACTTGTCGGCGACGCCGCGCATCCAGCCGAGGTCTTCAGTCGCCGGGTTGTAACCGTACCAGGCCACCAGCACCGCGTCGGTGTCCGGGTTGCCGTCGTCGTCGAAGAAAATGCCGTAGGGCAGCGCGTTATTCGGCAGCCAGTAGCCAAACTGGTTCATCGCCTCTACGCCCCGCGGCAGTTCATCATAGTTACTGCCCAGACGCCGGGTTGCGTTAAGGCTGGTGGTACCGAAGTTGCCGGCATCGGTGCCATATTCATCGATGAAGAAACCTGCACGGGTCTTGTCATCGTAGAAGCCGACCTGCCCGTGATTGTCCAGGGGGCCGAACAACCCCGCGGAGAAATTCGCCAGCTGGGTGGCGTCCCACAGGGTGTCGGGCACCGAGAGGCGAAGGTCCGCGTCTCCGGCAGAAATGAACCCACCGCCTACCCCAAAACCAACCTCGATAGTGAATCCTGTCAGCCGGCGATTGGTCCAGTTGTTGATTTTCTGGAAGACCTCGTACTGGCGCGCCGCGGCATCGGGCTCATCCTCGACATTGAACACCAGGTCGACGCTGCCGTTCCCCTCTTCCAGAATCTCGGGCAGCATGGCGACCTTGAAGCGCTTATGGGTCTGGTAATCACTGCTGCAGATCACCGGGTCGGGTTCTTCGGTGCTGTCGAGATAGGCGCCATCAATATAGGCGGTGGACATAATGCAATTGGCAGGGCGTCCGTTTTTGACCTCCAGGTCATCGTTGATCACCTTGATAGTCGAGGGCTCCCCAATGGGCCAGTCCTTCGCCATCACACGACCGACCACAGAGCTCCCGTTGGAGACTGCTGCGTAATAGGTATGGTCGCTGCCGGGCGCGAAATCGTAGGAACCGGATGACTCATCGAACGTGGATGTCGTGTAACCGCCCTCCCCGTCACTCATATAGATTTCGACATTGTCGAGATTCCAGCCGCCAAACCCGTAGGCGATACCGGCATCCGCGCCGCCCGTACCCTTGGCATTGGTGGTAACAGAAGTAATCTTGCCCGCCATGACCGGCGAGGCGACGACCAGCGCACACGCCGAGCCCGCCACCGCCAATTTGACGCAGCGCGCCAGCTTCTTAACTGAAGAATTCATCGAAAGGTTCCTTATCCCCGGTAGATCGAAAAAAGCACTGATGGCTTTTAATGCAATTTATTTGCAATAGATAAGAAACTATCATTTATTCTCTGGAGGAAAATGACGGCGATCATTTTTTGAGCGGGATTCGCGATTTCGTTGATCCAGATCAACGGCGTTATGGCAGAATCAACACCGATGCAAGTCAACCGCGGGTGACCCCATGAACCGGCCTTCCAAAGGCAAGGAAACCCCAAGGCACTGTGATGCCGACACCTGGCGACATGCCGACTGTGGCAGTTGCGTGGTGCGCCAGCGGATGCTTTTCGCGGGCGTTGACCTGGATGCGGCTACCCACCTGCTGCAGTCGGTCGTCCACTCCTGGCACCAGGCCGGAGCTGCCCTGTATTTGCTGGGAGACAATCCCCAGTATGTGTATTCCATTCGGCGCGGCGTGGTGAAGCTTTCACTGATGACGGCCGATGGCGAATTGCGCAGTGTGCGCCTCGCCGGCCCGGGCACCACGATAGGGCTCGAGGCGCTGACACAAACCCGCTACCAGCATACAGCCGAGGCGTTGACGCCTGCCGATATCTGCCGGATCCCGGTCCGGTCGGTCAACCAGCTGGCGATCGAACAACCGCTTCTGTGCAAGCAGCTGATGACCCAATGGCAGGAACAACTGGCCCAGGCCGACACACACCTTCTGGAACTTGCTACAGGACAATTGGCTGAGCGCGTCCGAAAATTGCTGCTTATGATCGACGCACTGTGCAAAAAGGGGGGGACTGCCTTCGTGCTTCCCTCCAACCCGGATTGTGCGGCGCTGGTCTCCGCGCGGGTGGAGTCAGTGAGCAGGGTGATGGCCGAACTCAAGCGGTCCGGGTTTCTACACCGGGAAAACGGGGGCGGCTGGACCCCTGCCTGAAGAGATGGTCCGCCAATTACCCCAAAGGTCGGGGGCTAACTCCGGCAGTCAGGCTTCAGCCGCTATTCACTGAAGCCCAATTGACTTTAAGGCTTGGCACTCAGGGAGGATTGGGGCAACCGAAGCCATCCACCCCAAAACCCTGGTCGCCCTGGGCCGGGCAGGCATCGACATTGTCCAGGAAGCCGTCGCCATCCGAGTCGACGACTGCCGGTGTACATTGGAAATCGGTAAAGCAGCTTTCCAGCGGGGCAAGTACCGTGCCCGCCAGGCATTCACCGGCGGGGGCGTTGGAGGAACAATCACTGGCCACGTTGATGGAATCGATCACCAGCTCAGCGCCGCTGGTGTTGAGCAATTCGAAGCCGCCAGTGGGGAGTTCAATGGTATCCCCCGCCGAATTGCCCAGGTTGATGATAGCGGCGACGGCAACAGCGCGCTGAATATAGGTGCCGCTGGCGAAAACCGTAGCGGTTCCACAGACCGCCAGCAGGAGACCGAGGCAATGCCGGCGCCCGTACTTGCGCAGGGCACGAACACCGAGCAGCAACAATGACGCCCCGATAATGACCAGCAGGATACCCGGGAGAGGTACTGCCTCAACTGCAGCGCCACCCGGCAGCCCCACCAGTGAGGGCGTATAGGTCAGCGAGCCGGCGCTGGTTTGTGCTACCGCGGAACTGGCCGAAAACAGGGCCACCCCTGAAGCAAGGAGCTTTTGTATTGTTTTCACTATTCCGCTCCCCTGACAGCAATGCATCGATCATGCCGCAAAAAGCCCGGGACCAGAACTTCCGGCCTCATGAACTACGGTAAAAAGGCGCCTTAAAAGCCAAATACGTCGCCGAACCCCCTGGCAATGATCTCGCGAATGATTTCCTGGGTGGCTGCGGTATCGTTATTTGCGGGGAACGGCCCATCCGGTATCGGCACCCCGAGAAACTGGTACAGGCGGGAAAGTCGACCGTCCCTGCGAAGCCTTCGAACAGGGCGTCCCAGTCAGGTTTGCCGGCGAGCGCATCCACCCACTGATGCCAGTGCGCCGGACCGCGCGGGAAACACTCCACCATGTGATAGCAGGGATCGAAGCCCAGTTGTTCCAGCGCCACCAATACCACTGGTGCCGAAGGGTTCTACCAGATCGTGCGATTGTACAAACAAACTTCACAAGCGCCACAAAATATCAGGCACTTCTACTTTGCCCGATTCAACAACTGGCAGAAAACTTGGAGCAAGAGGGGAATACAAGCACAGTGCGACATGAGGAATACAACCTGGTCGCTAGATTCTGGCAACTCGAACAATTGAGAAGTCGAGAAAGGAAACCTCAAACCAGGCTATGATTAAATATTTGGGTGAATCCAGATAGAGTGTACGATATTACTTTGGTCCAAGCACAGCGGCCAGCGTAAGTAAACACTCAACCAACTGACCAATACGGCACAATTCCGGATGAAAGACTTACAAAAGCCTCTATCTACCGAAGGAGCTAATCCTCCGGCGGTTAGTCTAGCAGACCGAGGCGATGACGGTGATTTCACAGAACTGAAGCGCCATTTGAAGGGGTTTTTTCTCGGCCACGAGGAAGTATTCCTATTAATCAGGCCTGCAGACATAGCCAGCAAGGGGCAACTTCAGCAATTACTCCAGCAGATAGCTCAATCTGCACCTGTGGTAATCCTGGATGCCATGGATCTCTCAGAGACGAGTCTGTTCCAGCGTACATTTCAAGCCTTTGATGCTGCCGAATGCCCAAGCAACTTCGACGCCAAGCTTAAACTACTGGGAAGTATTTTAAGTTCTTATGAACGTGCATTTTTGATAATAGAGAACGCGGAGGAGCTGGATACGGCTTCACTTTACGACTTGAAAACCCTCTCATATCTGCGTACGGGCCAAGGGCCCAGGTTACAATTCATTCTATTAGGCGACGACACGCTGCCACAAAAGATAGCGGAATGCCCCATGTCCAAGAACCATCTATGGCGCATATCGCAATACAATCTGAATCTATCCGCCTCCCGTTCAATCGGATCATTGAAACACCATGATAGCGTGGACTGTGCACAGAATAATCTTGAATCTGCGCAGGAGGAGCAGGTTAACGACCACAAACCCACAAAAAAAAACGTGCCTTTACCTGACAATTCATCTACATCAGATCCTGCTGGCCAAAATGACCTAGTTGAGAACGCAGATAAGCACGCGACGTATTTGCCACCGAAAATACTCCAAGACTCCTATTTTCTTGAGCTAAAGAGATCCTCTTCCAACCCCGGAGTTTCAGACGAAAATTCCAGTAGTGAACGTACGCAGCTGGATTCTTCTTTTAAAGGCGCGAAAAGACGGCTTAATGCTTTAACCAACAACCTACCAGCATCCTTACTCCACTGGCGCACCCCTGTGTTTTGGTTTGCTCTCCCAATAGTAATGCTCGTCGCTTTCTGGGCCGGAAAGCAATTCGGGGGGAGTGCAGTGAAGGAATCTCCTGTGCTCGAGTTGGATCATCCCGCTGGAAATACTGGTCTGACCACACCTTCCCTCCCACCGAACGTATCAATAGATATCCTTAAGGGAACTGCAGCCCCTCCCGGCTCTACCGCCTCTACTGCAAAAAATTCGTCTCATGCAGATAATCTGGCGAGCGCCAATTTAAATGAGACTGACGATTCTAGCGCGGTTGAATCAACAGAGAATATCGTCGCGGGAAGGTCGGTGTCTACTGTAATACCTGAAACGAATGCTGCCTCAACCAACCTCCCTGAAGCTGATGAATCAAAAAAAAGTCAGGAATTGAAACAGCGTATTGATCTACTTCTCGCCGCTGGCAATGCCTCGCTCGATCGCGACCATTTGTTGACTCCTTTTGAGGTCAGCGCTTGGAAATACTATCAACAAGTCATGCAAATCGACCCAGGTAATGCAGCGGCCGAGCAGGGAATAAAAGATATCGTGAGCCGTTATGGTTGGCTGGTGATGGACGCGATTAAGCGCAAGGATTTTGACAATGCGCAACTACTGCTTGATCGGGGATTGAGAATTTCTGATCGAGACCCCTTATTGACAGCTTTACAGAAAGAATTGGATACGGAGCTGAATCCGGGGTCGGAGCGGACGGCGGCAGATTCTTTGGAATAAGCGTAAAATTTAATAGCGACAACTGCCAATAGACACCTGGCTTCGTACTGGATGCAATATAAGCAGGGTCAAGAAATAGACCTGAGTCCGTACCGAAGAAGTCCTGAAAAGATCAGGACCGGAGGCGACGCTTACCCTCTTTCCGTCAATGCGTACCTGGCAAGGACTCATCTCGCCATAATCCTCTTCATGGGAAACTGGACCATATCCGGGAAACCGGCCAACCAAATCGCGTCACCCGCACCCCGCAGCTCTTCCTACTGATCCGCTCAAATCTTATTCGTGTTGATACTCTGCGAGTTAAGACTTTCGGCTCTTCGCTTCTCTATTGAGCGGCTCACCATATATGCTTCAGAGAAATATACTGGAACTACCTTCTGTTTTTGGCGCGCCAATAACCAATTCGCTGACGACTTACCCGTGCATTATTCACTGGTACTGGCATCATGGACAACGTGTAATTACTTGAAGTCCATCCTCGCGTGACGCAATCCCGACAGAATTATATCGGCGCACAGTGAAGCACGAGGTTATCTGGATTTGACACGCCGGCTGATACAACTATCAACTGAGAAGTAGCCTGCTTATGAGTGCAAGCGGTAAACCCCGAAAACTTTCATCCTTGAAGAAGCTGATGCCTTTCATACTGCCCTATCGACGGCAGGCCACAGGCGCAGCCGCCGCACTGGTGTTTACCGCGGCCATCACCCTCACCCTGGGCCAGGGCGTAAAGGCGCTCATCGACCAGGGCTTCGTCGCGGGCTCGATGGGAAACCTCAACAGGATCACCCTGGTGATGATCGGCCTGATCATCCTGATGTCCGCAGGTACCTTTATTCGCTTCTACCTGGTTTCCTGGATCGGCGAGCGGGTGACCGCCGACCTGCGCAAGGCGGTGTTCGATCATATTGTCGCGCTGCACCCGGACTACTTCGAAACCAACCGCAGCGGCGAAATCATGTCGCGACTCACCACCGACACCACGCTGCTGCAGAACATCATCGGCTCCACGGCGTCCATGGCGCTGCGCAGCACCCTGACCACCATCGGCGGCCTGGCGATGCTGGTGATAACCAACCTGAAGCTCAGCCTGATCGTCATCACCTGTGTGCCGTTGATCGTACTGCCGGTCATCCTGTTTGGCCGCCGGGTGCGCAAGCTTTCCCGGCAGAGCCAGGATTCCGTGGCGGATGTCGGCAGCCACGCCGGGGAGACCATCCAGCACATCAAGACCGTACAGAGCTATACCCGCGAGGACGCCGAGCGCCAGGCCTTTGCCGCCGATGTCGAGCGGGCCTTCCACATTGCCCGGCGGCGCATCCGGCAGCGCGCCCTGCTGATGCTGACGGCGATCCTGCTGGTCTATGCGTCCATTACCGGCATGCTCTGGGTGGGCGGCAGCGACGTGTTGCAGGGCACGATGACCGCCGGTGAACTGGGTGCGTTCGTGTTCTACGCCATTATCGTCGCGGCCGGCGTCGGCACCCTCTCCGAGGTATTCGGCGAACTGCAGCGGGCCGGTGGCGCCACCGAACGGCTGATGGAGTTGCTGGCAGTGCAATCCCACATCGCCGAGCCGGCGCAGCCCATTGCGGATGTCGCCAGCCTGCCGGCTACCATGGCCCTGCAGAACCTCACTTTCCACTACCCCTCGCGCCCGGACACGGCGGCACTCCACGCCATCAACCTGCATATCGAAGAGGGCAAGAGCCTGGCGCTGGTCGGCCCCTCCGGGGCGGGAAAGTCCACGGTATTCGAACTGCTGCTGCGTTTTTATGACCCACAGGAAGGGGCGATCCTGTTTGGCGGCAGGGACATTCGCCAGTTCCGCCTGCGGGACCTGCGCTCGGCAATCGCCCTGGTGCCGCAACAGCCCGCCCTGTTCACCGCCGATGTGGCCTACAACATTCGCTATGGCCGCCTCGACGCCAGCGACGAGGAGGTCATCGCGGCGGCCAGGGCCGCCTACGCGCACGAGTTTATCGAGCGATTGCCACAGCAGTACCAGAGCCATCTCGGCGAGAAAGGCGTGCGCTTGTCCGGCGGGCAGCGCCAGCGAATCGCGATTGCCCGGGCGATACTCAACAACCCCCGCCTGCTGCTCCTGGACGAAGCCACCAGCGCCCTGGATTCAGAGAGCGAACAGAAGGTCCAGCTGGCCCTGGCGGAACTGATGCACAACCGCACGACGGTAATCATCGCGCACCGCCTGTCCACGATTCAGCACGCTGACCGCATCGCGGTCCTGGATCACGGCCGGGTTGTCGCCACCGGTACGCATGAAGAGCTGCTGCAAAGCTCGGAACTCTACCAGCGCCTTTACCAGCTCCAGTTCCGCGAGGTGGAGGCTAGCCCAGCAGAAGCACCGCCAGCGCCACTGTAAATCCCGCCGCGGCGAACTTGAGGCCGGACCGGAATGCCGGCGCCTTCGGTATGAACATGAAAAACCCCGACACGGCAAAGAACAGCAGGCCAGCGCCGAAGAAGATATTCATGAAAAACAGCGGGCTGTTGACCGTCGCCTTGTGCAGGCCGACCATCTTCTGCAGGACCCAGGGGTACTGCTTTTTGGTGACGCTGGCCAGGCCGCTGCGCTTGTCGTAGCTGCCCTGTTTGAACAGCAGCGCTTCCGCGGTGTCTTCCTGTACCGCAAAGTCCTTGATTCTCAGGGCCTGCCCCAGCTCCTCGGCGGTCAGTGCCGGGTCGAGCTGTTTCTCTTCAAGCTGCTCGTATTTCAGGAAATCCGTGGTGCGAAAGATCATGAGTACGCCGCTGCAGGCGTAAATCATCATGATGCCGGCGAGGAAGAAGCCCAGCAGGCGATGGTATTTCCTGAAGGTATTGGCGGTTTTGAGACTTGTCATGGTGGGTGAATCACTATTGGTCAATGGGATTACAGCGGGGGGTACAGGCTAAAGCTACCGGATTACAGTTGTTGGTGATGCCCCTCGTTCCAGGCCGAAGGGATGGATTCTAAAGCATTTTGTCGAGATAGTGACCAATCGCCTTGCCGATCCGACAGGCCCGGCCTGGCAATGTTCGCCAGTGGACTGCTGGCCGCCGCTTTCTGGCGCCGGCGCAGCCGGGGATAGGTCGCGCCGGGAAATTCGAGCCTCACGGATACCGGGCACCGCAAACTGCACGGGCATCAGCGCTCCGCTGAAGCGGCAATAGTGCCCGCCGTACTACTTTCTTCCCGGCCATCGCCGACAGTATGATTAGCGTGAGTGGGCGCTCCGCCGCAAGCGCCCCGAGGCCGGCGGGGTCTGCTACAGCACCCTGCTTACTCCCACGAGGCGGCCCGTCAAACGGGACCAGGAACACACAATAATCATGGCCGTACATACGCCGCACAGGAAGTCTGGTTACGCGCTTTACAGCCAGGTGGCTGTGCTCGTACTCAGCCTGGGCGCCTGTGGCAGCAACAACGACAACAACAACGGCGACAACAACCCGGAACCGGTACCTGAGCCGGGCCTCGTCAGTTGCGCGGATACCGCCAGTTGCGCCTCCAATCCACCGCTGGAAATCGGCGGCGAACGGCCCGCCCAGGTGGAGATACCCTCGAACTACGACCTCAATACACGCTACCCGCTGGTGATCGTACTGCACGGTTACGGGGTAACGGGCAGCATCGAATCCCTCTATCTTGGCCTCGATTCGCGCGTGGACGACAAGCAGGTCGTGCTGGTCAAGCCCGACGGCACCCCCAACCTGGCCGGAACCCGCTTCTGGAACGCCACGCCGGCGTGTTGCGCGAAGGTGGCCGCCGCCGAGGACAATTCGGGAGAGGATTACACGCAGATCGACGACGTGGCCTACCTTCGCGGCCTCATCGAGGAAGCTGCCGCCACCTATAGCATCGACACCGGCCGGATCACCCTGTTCGGGCACTCCAATGGCGGCTTCCTGGCCCTGCGCATGGTTTGCGAGGCCGCCGACTACGTCACCGCGGTCATCAGCCTGGCGGGGTCGACCTTTGCCGATGCCGCCAGCTGCGCGCCCGCCAGCCTGCCCGTCAGCGTGCTGCTCCTGCACGGCACCCTCGACGAGACCATCGCCTATGCCGGCGATGAAATTCTCGGCGAGGCCTTCCCCGGGGCCCAGGAAACCGCCATGCGCTTCGCCGGGCTGGGGGGCTGCGATGACAGCAACCCCGCCCAACTCGGCACCGCCGATGTCGTCAACAGTCTGCCCGGGGAGGAAACCTCGATCATTGGCTATACCGATTGCCAGCCGGGAATCGATGTCGAACTGTGGACCATCGTCGACGGGCCGCACATCCCCCTTCCCTGGGTTCCCGCCGCCATCGACAACTTTGTCGACTGGCTGCTGGATCACCCCCGGCCGAACTGAGAACGCCAGGCAAGGAAGCCCTTACGGACATGAAAACACCCAAACGCCTGCAACCCCTGATCGACGACGGCATTATCGATGAAGTGCTGCGGCCGCTGATGAGCGGCAAGGAGGCCGATGTCTTCGTGGTGCGCTGCGGCTCCCGGCAGCGCTGCGCGAAGATCTACAAGGAGGCCTTCAAGCGCAGTTTCAAGAAAGCGGCCCAGTACACCGAGGGCCGCAAGGTGCGCAATTCGCGGCGCGCCAGGGCCATGGAAAAGGGCTCCCGCTTTGGCCGCAGGCAACAGGAGGAGACCTGGCAGAACGCCGAAGTAGACGCGCTCTATCGCCTCGCCGGGGCCGGGGTCAGGGTGCCGCAACCCTACGGATGCTTTGACGGCGTCCTGCTGATGGAGCTGATCGTCGATGACAGCGGCGACGTGGCCCCGCGGCTGAACGATGTGACGATGCCAGCGGAGCAGGCCCGGGAGGACCACGCGCTGGTCATGCGCTATATCCTGCGCATGCTCTGCGCGGGACTCATCCACGGCGACCTGTCCGAGTTCAACGTGCTGGTCAACGAGGATGGACCGGTGATCATCGACCTACCCCAGGCGGTCTACGCCGCATCCAACAACAATGCCCGGGCCATGCTGGAGCGCGACGTCAACAACATGACCGAGTACTACGGCCAGTTCGCCCCGGAGCTGCTCGACAGCCACTATGCCCAGGAGATCTGGGCCCTCTACGAAGAGGGCAACCTGCACCCGGACCAGCCCCTGAGCGGCCAGTTCGAACTCGACAGCCACACGGCGGATGTCGATGCGGTCCTGCTCGAGATCAAGGCGGCGCTGGCCGAAGAAGAGGCCAGGCAGGAGCGCCTGCGGGATGCGGATCAGCCCGACTAGCAGACCGGGCGGCCCGCGCGGCAGCAAGCCCTAAAACCCCACACCGTTACAAGAACCCGCGGCATTGCCCGGGCTCCAGCCCGAACCGGCCGGGCTTCCCGGCGCTCAGCTCTTCGGATCCCTGATGTACATCGCGGTACCGTTGCGCAACTCGCTCTTGAACAGCTCCGTCGCCTTGATCAGGTCGCTGATCTTCCGGTAACCGTAGTTGATCGAAGAAAAGGAACTGTTGTTGTTGGCGATATAACTGCCCACCTGGCCCATATTGGCCCAGCCGTCGTCGCCGGCGGTCTGGTCGACAGCGGTGCGCAACAGTTTCACCAGCGCGCTGTCCTGCCGCAGCTTCGCCTTGGAGGTCTTCTTCACCGGGGCGGGCGTTTCTGAATCCGCGCCCTCGCCTGACATGAGGTTTTCGATATAAATGAACGGCGAACAGCTGTCGACAAAGGGCTGCGGAGTTTTTCTCTCACCAAAGCCGTAGACGGGGAAACCGCTTTCCAGGATACGCAGCACCAGCGGGGTGAAGTCACAATCACTGGTCATCAGCGCGAAGGCGGTCACATTGCCGCTGTAGAGGAGGTCCATGGCATCGATGATCATGGCCGAATCGGTGGCATTCTTGCTCTTGGTATAGGCGAACTGCTGCATGGGCCGGATCGCGTGCGGGTGGAGTTTCTCGGCCCAGCCGGACAAGGAGGGGTTGTTCCAGTCACCGTGGGCGTGGCGCACGTTAACCGTGCCGTGCTTCGCGAGTTCCTCGAGCACACCTTCGATGGCCTTGTGGCTGACATTGTCGCAATCAATCAACAGCGCGATTCGTTTGGTTTCCTGCACACGGCCTCCTCGCCAATGCGTTTCAGGGCCCGATAGCCCCGGAGCAGAATACTACTTCATGCGGTGGACAGCGAGGCCGGGGCCACGCCGGGGGCAGGGATTCCCTCACGGCCCAATTCTTGCTTTTGGCTCTTGCAGCAAAGCATAGCGCAGCCTGGCAACTGACGGACGCCGGCGCCCAATTGGGATACACCGCCCGTGCAGGGCCGCGCCGCAGACATTCCAACAAAGCTTATCAATACCACTGAAACCTCCTACCAACCTGAACCAGACCAAGGAATACGCGGGAATGAAACGCAGGCATTTTCTGACAGCGGCAGCCGGACTGGGAGTCGCCTCCCTGGCGGGCTGTGCCACTTCAAGCGGCAGCAGGCTATCCAGGGCGCCCCTGCCCGGGGCAACCGGCGACGCCCTGGTGCAACCCATTGGTGCACCCATGCGGCCGATCCAGTCGTCCATGGACCGGGTTACCCGCACCATCGTCGGCCTTCGCCCCTTCCGCAAACCGGGGCCGCGCCTGGAAGCGGTCAAAGTGGGTTCAAAGGATGTGGTCCACAACTACGGCCACGGCGGTGGTGGGGTTTCGCTCTCCTGGGGCGTCGCCGAGTTGGCCGCGCCGCTGGCCAAAGGCTTTGGTCGCAGTAACATCGCGGTGCTCGGCTCCGGCGTCATCGGCCTGTCGACCGCCATCCTGCTGCAGCGCTCCGGCGCACAGGTGGCAATTTACGCGAAGGACTTCCCGCCCTACACCACGTCGAATGTCGCCGGCGCCATGTGGCACCCGGTGACGCTGTTTGAGCGCGACCAGGTGAGCGACGCCACTCTCGCCATGCTCGACCAGGCATCGCGTATCGCCTTCAACCGCTTTATTCGCTATGCCAATGACCCCGCTTACGGCGTCTACTGGATCCGCCAGCATTCCTTCAGCGACAAGCCGCTGGACACCACCTACCCCTACACGGGGGGCGACGACCTCTACCCCGGCCTGCTGCGCAACCAGCCCGGCGGCCCCTTCGGCTTCGCCTATTACGATGCCTACTACACACTGATGATCGACCCCGACATCTACCTTCGCGCCCTGGTCAGGGATTTCATGAACGCCGGCGGCAGGCTGGTGGAAGCCACCTTCGACACGGAGTCCGATCTCGAGGCCCTGTCCCAGGTGACTATCGTCAATTGCATGGGCCTGGGTTCCGGCAAGGTGTTCGGCGACGAAAGCATCATTCCCGCCCGCGGCCAGCTGAGCTTCCTGCTGCCGCAGAACGATATCGACTACGGCTACGCCGGCGTCGCACCGGACCGCGGCCTGCTGTACTCGTTCCCGCGCAAGACCGGCATCCTGCTCGGCGGTTCGGTGGACAAGGGCGACTGGGACCTGGCGCCGCGGCAGGAAGAAGTCCAGCGCATGGTGGCCGGACACGCCTGGCTGGCATCCAGACTGGGCTAGGGGACGGACAGGAAAACTGGTGGTGGCGTAGCGTGCGAACGCCGCTACCTCCGGTGCCGGTGCACTCGGCAGGCACTGCGGCTACGGGGGATGGCACGTCCAACACCCTGCTCGATGCATCTATTTTCTCAGGATTTCAGACCCGCGCGGGGTGTGAAGCGGGGCCGGATGGAGACCTGCGCTGCAACAATGGGGGGGATGCTGCCAGAGTGTGACCGGTGTTTCCGGAATACACCCTTTGTGAAATGGTCGGTGTGAGAGGATTCGAACCTCCGACCCCTTCCTCCCGAAGGAAGTGCGCTACCAGGCTGCGCTACACACCGAAATTTGAGGCGCGCAACTATACCAAAAGGACCCCGATTGGCCAATAGGTATAAAACGCCGATTTAACGGGATGGACCTAACCACCCTGCCCGGGGCTCACCCAGGCCAAACCTACTTCTTTTTTAACCCGCTAGGGGTTTGGCTACCGATACCCGAGGCAATCACCTCGATCTTTTTCCCGGATTGCAGGAATTGCCGCGTTTGTTCCGCGATGGACTGCGATGTCTCGGTAGCAGCTGCCGATTTTTTGGCAGAACTCTTGCGTTCAGGCATTTTTGCCATGCTTTTTCCCGCTCAGGTTAAATAGAAAACGCGCGTTGCGCGCGTCTTCGAAATGGGGAAGGCAGCAGCCCGTGGGCCGCTGCCGGGTGCACCGAATCAGGAGATTACAGTGACGTTTTCAGCCTGGGGACCTTTCTGGCCCTGGGTGATGGTGAACTCGACTTCCTGGCCCTCTGCGAGGGTCTTGAAGCCGGAGCCCTGAATAGCGCTGAAATGAACAAACGCATCCGGACCGGAGGTCTGCTCGATGAAACCGAAACCTTTGGTCTCGTTAAACCACTTTACTTTTCCAGTGACTCTGGACATACCTGTATACCTGTAACTCTAAAAAATAATGAACCCTTGCTGATGAAGGGATACTTAAAGGAAATACTATTTATGTTGTCCAGGAAGGAATGTCACAGGGACTGATCACTAAACTTGGTACACAAATAAGAAATCGAGCAAGTACTGAAGCAGTATAACTGGTTGCCTGCTCAATTTATACACAATTTTACACGTATTGGTTCCGGGCACCCCAGCGGGGAAAGTTATCCTCCCCGTAGCTTGCGCGAGCGAGTACAGGATTAGCCTTGTCCATCAGCGCCAGCGCCAGCGGACTGATGATGACACCGTTGGGGACTGCGCAAGGCCACGCCAGCAAACACGGTGCGAAGGCCGCACTTACGGCACAAGGGTTCTTCCGCAACATGGCTCCTCTCCTTTTCAGGTCGGGCTATTTATTTCAATCGAATCCCGCCAGCCAGCAGCAGGCCGGTGCGAGTGCCACAACAGGTAGTCGCGATTATCCAAAAAAGAGGCAGGAAACCTTTCCACGAGCGCAGCTCGCCACCCCGACACCCTGCCCCCCATCAACGCTCTCTGTCCAGTCATCCTGGTGTATTACTCACTCACGGGGAACCGGCTACAGCCCCCAGGCAATACCCCACAGTCCGCCACGCGCAGATTGGCAGCGCTTCCGCACTACAAGCGCCGTAGCGGGGAAAATACCGATAGCGGAGCCGGGATTTCGCCTGCCGTGGTACTGCGCAGCGCGATCAGCAGCTGTGCCCGCTTGTCAATTACCGCCGCCGGAATCCAGTGTATCGGCCACATTCGCGGCGGCACCGCCTATCGCGACAAGCAACCACCCGGTGGTCAGCAGGCGCACGCCCACCAGGACACCGACGGCCCAGACACCGGATAGCGGGAACTGCTGCCATATGATGAAGCCGAGCAGCAGTGACACGATACCGTTGAACAGCAACCAGCCCCAGCCCTGGCTCGGGCGGGCGGCGAATGCGGTAGCGACCTCGATCACACCGGAGGCTGCAAAGAAGGCCGCCAGTACCAGGGTCAGTGCGGCGAGCGCCTCGGCGGGCTGCATAATCGAAAACAATCCGGCAAACAGGCTCAGCAGGCCGAGGATCACCAGTACAAGACCCTGCCCGAAGGAACCTGTCCTGAATACCAGGGAGAGCTGGACAAGCCCTGCGAACAGCAACAGGCCGCCAATCAACAGGGTAATGGACAAGCCGGCCGCCAGCGGTGCCAGCAGCGCGAGTATTCCCACGACGATGAGCAGTATGCCGGTCAACCTGGCCGACTTGCCGTGTTTGCGTATCACTTCGATAAGGGTCATGGTTGTTATTCCTTCTTTGCAACAGGCCAGCGCTCCGGGGATACTCGATGCGCCTGACACAAAGTGTAGGCCAGAACCCGGGGGACCACCGCCAGCGGTTCAGGTATGAGTGCTTGAGCATCTCCTGCGCAGTGCTGTATGCCATATACTCGCGTGTATCCGGCACCTGTATCCTGCGTTTGCCGCAACCCGCCCCCAGTGAGACTCCGGCTTAAACGATGGAAATTCTGACAGCCGCCTTCTGGCTCAGCCTGTTCGGCGTCGCGCCCCTCTACGAGGATGTTTCACGTACACACCTGCCCTGGCGCGACCTGCAGCAACTCAGCATGGACGTCGCAGCGGCGGACTTTGACGGGGATGGCGATCCCGACCTGCTGGTCGCCAGTGAATTCCGGCCCAACATCTACCTGGTCAACGACGGCAGCGGACATTTCAGCAACCAGAGCGGGCGGATACCGCGATCGGCACACGACAGCGAGGACATCGGCGTGGCGGACCTTGACGGCGACGGCGACCTGGATGTCGTCATCGTCTCCGAGGATGACCGCACCAACGAGTTGTATCTCAATGACGGCCGGGGCAACTTTCACGCCGCCGGGGAACGCCTGCCGGTGGCGGGCGTATCCAACGCCGTGCTGGTGCTCGACCTGGATGGCGACGGAGATGCCGACATGGTCATCGGCAACAACGGCCAGAACACCCTGCTCATCAATGACGGCAGTGGCATGTTCAGGGACGAGACGGCCTCCAGGCTGCCCGCCCGCGCCGATACCACACAGGGCGTGGCTGCTGGCGACCTGAACGGCGACGGCTACAGCGACCTGGTATTCGCCAACGAGGACGCCAACCGCATTCTGCTCAACGACGGCGGCGGCAGGTTCCGCGACGCGCCCCCCGCAACCCTGCCGCTGCGGGCAGAACCCGAGGAATCCCGCGAGGTGGCGCTGGGCGATGTCGACGGCGATGGCGACCTGGACATCTTCTTCGCCAACGTGGAAGCCTTCGTAGCGGGCGCCTTGCGCCAGAACCGCCTGCTGCTCAACGACGGCAAGGGTCAATTCAGCGACGCCACGGCCAACCTGCCGCCGGACAGTGACCGCTCCTTCACCGGCACCCTGTTCGATATCGATCACGACGGCGATCTCGACATCCTCACCGGCAACGCCAACGGCCCCGGTTTCGCCGGCCAGACCCGGTTCCGGGTTTACCTCAACGACGGGCGGGCGCGGTTTGCGGAGCGCAGCGCGGCCATCCTGCCGGCCAGTGCCAGCGGGCGCGGCTTCGACATCGCCTTCGCCGATTTCAATCGCGACGGGGTCGCGGATATCTACCTGGCCAACCGCGGCACCGCGGATATCCTGCTGTTCGGCCGGCAACAGGACCGCTGACAGCCCGCTGCCCCTTCCCTGATCCCGCACTGCCCGCCGCTGCAGCGAGTCGCCGGGGTGCGGGGCATCGACCAGCCCATGGACACCCCCGGCCAGTGGCGGTCCTGCCCGGAATGTCCTATTGGTTCACACTTTCACCAGCAAATTCCGCGATTCCCGTAAAACTGTGACCTCCCTCACTTCCCAATTCTGGCTGCTGCCCCATGTCACTGGGCATACTGGGCCCAGGCAATTGAAAATTCCCGCAAACGTTTATCATCTGGAGCGTTCGTCATGAGCAGTGAACAGCAGTTGCAACCATCGACTCCGGGCGAACTGCCGGCGGAAACGACCACGCAGTCCTTCGGCCAGTTCAACGCGGCGGCATCGGGTATCGAGGAGATCTCCGAGGATGCCTACAAGCAGAACGACGTCTACCGCGCCTGGGAACGCCAATCCGCACTCCGGCGCTAGCGCAGCGGGCGGTCCCTGACAGACTTCCTCACGCCACCTGCCCGGCCGGCGCCGCGAGGCGCCGGGGCTTGTCGCCCCCCCTGTTCCCCGCAACCCTGGACCCCTTCCGGGCACAGCGCACCCAGGACAGAATGTGCAAATCACCGAATTAGTGTAGAACTGCAGCTACAACGGGATAGAATCATCCTGAACGCACCCGCATTTCAGGAGCACTTGATTGAGCTCTAGGAACACTCTTGAGGTGATACGCCGCAAGGCGAGCCAGGGGAAGCACGCCGAAGCCGCCAGCGAATGCCTGGCACTGCTGAAGCAGCAACCCCGCAATATCGAAGCCAATCTCGAGTATGGACATCTCGCGATAGCCCTGCGCCGCCCTGACGACGCGATTATCATCTTCCGCAAACTGCTGGCGCTGGTGCCCGATCACATCGTGGCGCACGACCGGCTCGCTCACCTCTACCGGCAGTCCGGCGATTACTCCAGTGCAGAGAAACACGCCCATTTCGCCCTGCAGCGGGACGCCCGGCTGGTAAACTCGCGCCTCGCACTGGCGGCAATCGCCATTGCGAGGGACGACATCGACCAGGCGCTGGCCATCTTCGAGGCGCTGCGCCGGGAACTCCCCGACGACCTGCATATCGGCATCACCCATGCGGACGCCCTGATCCGGATCGGGAAATTCGAAACCGCCCGGCTCCTGATCCGGCAACTACTGGAAAGCCATCCCGACGGCGCACTGCTGTACCTGCTGCTGTCGCGTACCGGAAAACTGCGGGAGGACAGCCCGGATACCGCCCTGATCCGCGCCCTCGGCAACGGGCGCGGCAAGCTGGTCCACGACTTCAGCAATGCCGAGGACCAGGTGCACGCCTACATGGCGCTGTTCAAGGCGGAATCCGACTGCGGCCACCCGGCGGTCGCTTTCAACTACCTGCGACAGGCCAAGCTGCTGCGCAAACGCCAGTTCCCGCAACAACCGGAACAGGTGTCCCGCCTCTACGAGGAAATCAGGCAGACCTTCAGCTGCAACCTTGTCCATGCGGCGGATGGCCACGGCGCCGCCTCCGACGCGCCTATTTTCATCGTCGGGATGCCGCGGTCGGGCACCACACTGCTGGAAAGGGTCGTATGCAGCCACCCCGACGTCGTCCCCGGCGGTGAGCTGCAGGCGGTCAACCAGGTGGTACAGGAGCTGTGCGCGCACTACGGGGACAACCAGAACGACATCGGGTCGGTACCGCGGATTCCCCCGGACATGTGGAAACAGGCCGGGGAAGAATACCTGCGCCGGGCCCGGCGGCTGGTGGGTGACGCCCCCCACTTTACCGACAAGATGCCGGAAAACTACATGTGGCTGGGTGCCATTCGCGCGATGCTGCCGAATGCCAGGATCATCCACCTCTCCCGCCACCCCATCGACACCTGCCTGTCGATCTACGAGCAGGATTTTGCCACGGCGCGGCCCTGGGCCAACGATCTCAAATCCCTCGGCGCCCACTACCACGCCTACCGGAACCTGCTGCAACACTGGCGCACGCTGTTTGGCGAGCACCTGATCGAACTCGAATACGAGGCGCTGGTTACCGACACGGAAAACATCTGCGCCAGACTCGGCAGGCAACTGGGGCTGCAGTTGCCCCTGGACCGCTTGACTTCCACCCAGGGACAGGGGGAAATGCTGACAGCGAGCATGTGGCAGGCGCGCCAGCCGATTCATAGCGAATCGATTTCGCGCTGGAGGCCGCTGCGCGCGGAACTGCAACCGCTGCTGGACGTACTGGCGCCGGGATCATAGGGGGAACAATGGCAACCGGGGAATCAGCGGCGCCAGTGACACTGGCGCAGAGAGCGCTCGCGACCGTGGAACGCGTCGGCAACCGCCTGCCTGACCCCGCCCTGCTGTTTGTCGGCCTGCTGGTCGCCGTCTGGCTGCTTTCCTGGCTGCTCTCCTACGGCGACTGGGGCGTCATCGACCCGCGCAACGGCGAACCGCTGGTGATCATCAACCAGCTCTCCGGCACTGCATTGGTCCAGTTCACCTCGGACATGGTCGGCACCTTCGCCCACTTCCACCCGATCGGCGTGGTCCTGGTGGCCATGCTGGGCATCGGCGTCGCGGAACACACCGGTTTTATCAACGCCGCCCTGCGCGCGATGCTCGCGGCGACGGCCCGCTGGCTGCTCACGCCACTGCTGGTCGCCGTGGGTATTGCCAGCCACGCCGCGGCGGACGCCGGGTACGTGCTGGTGATCCCGCTGGGCGGCATCATGTTCTACGCCGCCGGGCGGCATCCGCTGGCGGGTATCGCGGCGGCCTTTGCCGGGGTGTCCGGCGGTTTTTCGGCGGGCTTTATTCCCTCGGCCATCGACCCGATGCTGCAGGGCATCACCCAGTCCGGCGCCCAGGTCATCGACCCGGGCGTCAGCCTGAACCCCCTGAACAATTTCTACTTCACCGCCTCCTCGGCAGTGCTGATCATCCTCGCCGGCTGGTTCATCACCGACCGCATCGTGGAGCCGCGCCTGGCCGGTGAACCGGTGGACAGCGACGCCGAGGACCTGCCGCAGCTACACGACCTCGACCCCGGGGAGCGGCGCGGCCTGCGCATCGCCCTTGGCGCCATGCTGGCGACCGCCCTGCTGCTGGCGATCTCCGCCTGGCCTGAATCCTCCGCCTGGCGCGGCGCGGGCGGCTCCCTGACCGAACGCGGCGCGCCGCTGATGGCCTCCATCGTGCCGCTGATTTTCATCTTCTTCCTGGTACCCGGTGTGGTCTACGGCGTTTGCACCGGCAGCGTCAGGAGCAGCAAGGACGTCATCACTGGCATGAGCAAGTCCATGGAGACCATGGCCTACTACCTGGTGATCATGTTTTTCATCGCCCAGTTCATCTACGCCTTCACCCAGTCCAACCTCGGCATCCTGCTGGCGCTGAAAGGCGCCGCCATGCTGCAGGCGGCCGGACTGCCCAGCGCCATGACGGTGATCGGTATCATCCTGCTCACCGGGCTGCTCAACCTGTTTGTCGGCTCGGCCTCGGCCAAGTGGGCGCTGCTGGCGCCAATACTCGTGCCCATGCTGATGCAACTGGGTATCTCCCCGGACCTCACCCAGGCGGCCTACCGGGTGGGTGACTCGACCACCAATATCATCACACCGCTGATGCCCTACTTCCCGCTGGTGGTGGTCTACTGCCAGCGCTACCTGAAAAACACCGGCATCGGCACCGTCACCGCCCTGATGCTGCCCTACGCCCTGACCTTCCTGCTACTGTGGACGATCTACCTCCTGCTCTACTGGTCGCTGGGCATTCCACTGGGCCTGCAGGCCAGCTACGCCTACCCCGGCCCCTGAGCGAAAAACGGCGCCTTAAAAAAGCCGGGAAATTTCTGGCGCTTTTTTGCTCAAGCTGGCTAAAAAATCTGCTACAATCCGCGCCCTTACGACGCCCCACCCCCTACCGTGGCATCCGCATCCCGCACCGCAATGGCCCTGGCCTTTTCGCGGGGTGAGGCATCTTATTGATATTAATAGGATTTCTGTCTTCCTGTCGGATGAGGAAGCAGTGCCCGAACGAACTGACGAAAAGGAAACCATGCTTACAGCCAACAAACTCGAAAAGATCATCGAACTCGAAGACACCCTGCGCAAGGAATACCAGTCCAAACTGGATGCCGCTGCCGCTGAACTCGAGCAGTGCAAGCAGGACATGGCGCAGCAGCGCCAAGAGCTGCAGGCCACCATCGACAAGCAGCTGGAAACCATCGCCGAGCTGTCCAGCAAGTCCGAGTCAAACCAGCGTACCGAGCAGCTGAATCGCGAGCTCACCAATCGCGCCGACAAACTGCAAGCTGAAGTCACTACCCTCAAGCAGCGAGTAAAAAGCCTGCAAAAGGACCTGGCCAGCGAGCGCGAAGAACTGAAAACCCTGAAGCAGTTCGACCCCGCGCGGATGAAGAAGAACCTCGACGCCGGCAAGAAGAAACTGGCCGAGAAGACCAAGGCTGCCGACCTCCTGCAGCGCAACCTGAACAAGACCAAGGCGGAAAACAGCGAACTGCAGCGCAAGGTCGAGGAACTCGAGGCCAAACTCGCCGATGGCGAAACCCCGGTCGAGGAAAGTTCAGAAGAAGCGGCCTGAGGCCCTGCGCCGGCTTTCCCGGCCGGCTCTTCCCCCAGTGGCAGGATCGCGGAGCCGTGACTTCGCGACCTGCCCCATCCACCCGGCGCCGGCCCAGCCTCGCCATCCCCTTCCCGCCCTTTTGTGGGCAACTTTGACTCAGTTCACAGAAATACGCCCCCGCCGGGAACTATCTCGAGTTTCCTGCACTATTTGGTTGAGCGGGCCCCGACCATCTCCTTCAATAAGCGGACTCCAATAGCCCGAAAACGCTGTCGTTCCGCGGAGGTTGATCTTGGGACACACCCGGTATACCCGCCGATTACTGAGGGCCGCCTGCCTGGCAGCCGCCTGTCTGGCCGTCGCCAGTTGCCGCCTGGTGGTCAGCCATGACGCAAGCGGCACGATTCTCTCCGCGTCCGGCCTGTACAGCTGCCCGGGAACCACCTGCAGTTTCGAGATTGACCAGCGCACCAGCGACACCTTCACCGCCGAACCCGCCGAGGGCTACCGTTTCGTGCGCTGGGAAGGCATCTGCGCGCGCTTTCCCATTCCGCGCTGTGAGCTGACCCTTGCCCCGCTACCGCCAAAATGGGCGCCCTTCGCCCAGGACATCGAGGTATCGGCAGAATTTGAGCCACTCAGCGCGACGCGTACCTGGTACCGAGACGAAGACGGCGATTTCTACGGCAGCGCCAGCGAATCCATTGTATCGGTCGAGCAACCCGCAGGGTTCGTGGCCCTGGATACGGACTGCGACGACAGCGACGCGGAGACCTATCCCTGGGCCAGGGAGCGTAAGGACGGCCAGGACAACAACTGCAATGGCCTGGTCGACGAGGGCTTCCGGGATGCCCTTCTCTACCTCGACCACGACGGTGACGGCTTCGGCGACCCCGCGATCAGCGTGGCTGCCGCCGACGCCTCACGCGACTATGTGCGCAACAATTTCGACTGCGACGACACCCTCGCCGCGGTCAATCCCGCGGCGATCGAAGTGCTCGACAGCCTCGACAACGACTGTGACGGCATCATCGACGAGGCCGTCTCGATTTTCTTCCGCGACGTCGACGGCGACGGCTTTGGCGTCCACGACTGGCGCATGGAAGCCCTGGAGGCGCCGGCGGGTTTTGTCACCCGGGATACCGACTGCGACGACAACAACAGCGCCATCTACCCCGGGGCTGAAGAGCAGCTGGACAGCGTCGACAACAACTGCGATGGCACTGTCGACGAGGGTTTCCGCCTGCTCAATTACTACCTCGATGCCGACGGCGACGGCTACGGCGACCGCGCCCAGGTTATCCAGGCCGCCGAAGCGCCGGAAGGCTATGTGCGCAATGCCTCGGACAACTGCGTCGATGTCGCCAACCCCGACCAGCGGGACAGCGACCGCGATGGCTACGGCGACGCCTGCGACGCCCTCACCGACAGCGACCGCGACGGTATCGCGGACAGCGCCGACAACTGTCCCACGGTCTACAACCCCAGCCAGGCCGACAGCGACGGCGACGGTATCGGCGACAGCTGCGACAGCGTCGACAACAACGCGGGGAGCGGCGGCAGCAGCGGGGGTTCCACGGCCGGCACCAACCTCTGCACCATGACCGCGGAAGACCAGGCCATGCTCGACGCGGTCAACGCCTTCCGCGCCGAACCACAGGGATGCGGCAATGAGGGCAACTTCCCCGCCGCCGCGCCCCTGGCCTGGAACTGCCAGTTGGAAACCGCGGCCTACTACCACTCCATGGATATGGCCGAAAACAACTACTTCTCGCACATCGGGCTGAATGGCAGCAACCCCGGCCAGCGCATTTCCAGTGCCGGTTACAACTGGTCGACCTACGGTGAAAACATCAGCGCGGGGACCTATCGCAGCACCGTGCAGTCCGCGATGGACTCCTGGATCAACAGCGACGGCCACTGCGCCAACCTGATGAACCCCAACTTCCGCGACCTTGGCGCGGCGCGCTACACCAAACAGGGCAGTACCTACGTCAATTACTGGACGCAGGTCTTCGCCCGCTAGCCTGCACCGGCAATTCATACGGGTCCTCCCGGCGGTTTTTTGCAAAAACACCGCAGGCAGGGGGCCCGGGTCACGCTACAATGCCTGTGCCCAGGGACGGGGTGCGCAATTCCAATAACAAGACAGGCAGCGATCACTATGCAAATCTCCCGGGCTTCCCAGGCAACTTCCGGTTTTTTCTACGGCTGGATTCTGGTGGCAGTGTTACTGCTGCTGGTCAGCATCGGCATGGGCACCACCATGTACATGTACAGCCTGGTGGCGGGCGCCGTAGGGCAGGAATTCGGCGCCAGCCGCCTCGCACTGATGGCGGGCTCCACCGGCATGTTGCTGGTTATGGGCCTGCTGTCGCCCAGTGTCGGCAGCCTGCTCGACCGCACTTCCAGCCGCGGCCTGCTGATCGTCAGCTCACTGGTCATGGGGGCGGGTTTTCTCTGGGTCGCCATGAGCAGCCACGTGTGGATGGTGATCGCCAGCTACATCCTGTTTATCAGTATCGGCGCCGCAGCCCTCAGCCTGCTCACCGCCGCCACCCTGCTGACCCGCTGGTTCGTGCGCTACCGGGGCCTGGCCATCGGTATCGCGGCGCTGGGCACCCAGTTCGGCGGCTTCTTTTACCCGCCGATCTTCGCCGCGACCATGGAATCCCATGACTGGCGGGTGGCCATCGGCGGCATGGGTGTGCTGATCATGATCGCCGGCCCCCTGCTGACGGTGCTGTTCGTGGTGGACCGGCCCGCGTTGAAGGGCCTGCGCCCCCTGGGCGAAAGCGCCGATCCCGCGGCGCAAACGGCCACCGGCGAGTCCGCGCCCGCCACGCCAAAACTGGGTTGGGGGCAATTGCTGGGGGACCGCAATTTCTGGCTGATCGTGTTTATCGCCGGCGCCGGTATGGCAACCAACACCTCCCTGCTGGCCAACCTGTCCCTGTTCGCCGTCGACCTCGGCGAGCCGGTGGTGCGCGGCGCCTTCCTGGTTTCACTGGTGGCCTTTATCGGGGTATTCGCCAGCCCCTTCCTCGGCTGGCTTTGCGATGCCATCAACCTCAAGCTGGTGGTGGCGATCATGACCCTCTGCCAGGGCGCCGCCTGCCTGCTGTTCATGAGTGCGGAAACCTACACCGTACTGCTGTTGGCCGCCGCGTTCATGGGGGTTGGCGGCGGCGGGGTGTTCCCGATATTCGCGTCGATGGTGGCGCAAATCTACGATACCCGGGTCTACGGCCAGGTGCTCGGCGCCTCCACCCTCGCCAACTCCATGCTCGCCGCCAATGCGCCGCTGCTGGCCGGCTGGCTCTATGACACCACCGGCAGCTACCGGATCCTGTTGCTGGGACTGGCGGTGTTCCTGCTGCTGATGACCGCCTGCATTCCGCTGCTGCGGGTCCCGCGGGACCCGGCTGAGCGGCTCGGCAGCCCGCTGCCGACAATGTAAAGTATCAGCAATATGGACCCGATCACCCAGGGCGCCGTGGGCGCCGCCGCCGCGCAACTGGCAGCCAGGCCGCGCGACTTCGCCAAAGTCGCGCTGGTCGGGGCGCTGGGCGGGATGGCGCCGGACCTGGATATCTTCATCCGCTCGGGCACCGACCCGCTGCTCGCCCTGGAGTACCACCGCCAGTTTACCCACTCCCTGCTGATGATCCCGCTGCTGGGCGGCATCGTCGGCCTGGCCCTGTACGGCCTGCTGGGACGGCGCTGGCAACTGGACTGGCGCCAGTGCGTGCTCTGGAGCATCCTCGGCTACGCCACCCACGGCCTGCTCGACGGCTGCACCTCCTACGGCACGCAGCTGCTGTGGCCGCTGAGCGACCGGCGCTTTGCCTGGGACAGCATCTCGGTGATCGACCCGCTGTTTACCCTGCCGCTGTTGCTGGCGCTGGGTTTCGCCATCCGCCGCCGTTCCCGCCCCTGGCTGCTGGCCGGCATCGCCTGGTCGGCCTGCTACCTCGGACTCGGTTTTATCCAGCACGAGCGGGCCATCGCCATGGGCGAGGCCATTGCCGCCAGCCGCGGGGATCAGCCGCTGCGCCTGGAGGCCAAGCCGAGTTTCGGCAACCTGGTGGTGTGGAAAGTGATTTACGAAACCGCCGACGCCTTCCATGTCGACGCGGTGAAACCCGGGCTGGGACAGGAGACGATCTGGCCCGGCGATTCGGTGGTGAAACTGGACGCGCCCCGGCACTTGCCCTGGTTGCAGGACAACAGCCAGCAGTGGCGGGATATCCAGCGCTTCGCCCACTTCTCCGATGGCTACCTGGCCCTGGATGAACAGCACGCCTGGCGGGTGGTGGACATGCGCTATTCCCTGCTGCCCCAGCAGATCCAGGCCCTGTGGGGTATCCAGCTGTCGCCGGAACGCGGCGAGGAAGCGCACGTGGACTACGTCACCCAGCGCAGCGGCAGCCGCGAGGCGCTGGACCAGCTGCTGGCGATGATCTTTCACTGAGGCCAGGCCGCAACCGGCGCCGTAGCGCCGCACAAACCCCGACGTCCACCCCGCAGCGTGAGGCCGCGTGTCAGTAAACGTCGCGCCGGTAACGGCCCGCCAGCAGCAGGCCTTCCAGGGCTGCCTCGCCGAGAACATCGAGCAGTACCCGGTGAACCGCGGGAGCCATGCCCCGGGCGCTGCCGCAGACATAGATGCAGGCACCCTGCGCCAGCCAGTCGGCCAGCAGCGCGGATTGCCGCACCAGGAGATCCTGCACATAGCGCAGCGGCTCGCCCTCCCGGGAAAATACGCGATCCAGACGCTGCAGGTGGCCGCCGCTTACCCAGGCGCGCAATTCGTCATCGAAGAAACTGTCGTGGGCCCTTGCCCGCTCGCCAAACACCAGCCAGTTGCGCGGCTGGCCGGCCAGCTCCCGGGCCTGCAGGTGGGCGCGCAGGCCCGCGATCCCGGTGCCGTTGCCCACCAGGATCAACGGCGCCGCGTCCGGCGGTGGCTGGAATGCCGGGTTGTCACGCAGGCCGATGAGCACCTCCCCGCCGAGGGGCAGGGTGGCGCCAAGCCAGCCGGAACCGAGCCCCAGGCTGCCGTCGTCCTTGCGCACCTGGCGCACCAGCAGGTCCAGGGAGCCGTGCTCCGCAATCGAGGCGATCGAGTATTCGCGCTTTTCGCTGCTCCCGGCAGGCCCGGGCACATCGAACACAGCGATGTCGCCCGCCTGCCAGGGATTGCCTGCGCGGGCCTCGAAGCGCAGGTGGAACACCGGGCCGCCTGCGGAGCCGGGATTCAGCTGGCGGCGCTGCAGCAGCCTGCAGGGCAGACGGGGCAGTTCGCGGCCAGTGGCCGATATCGGGTCGCCAGTTGCCTCCAGCAGTCCGCAGGCCTGTAACTCCCGTCGCCATTGCTGCAGGGCGGCGGCGTCCATCCGGTCCACCTTGATCGCCGGAAATAACTGCCGGCCTCCGTGCGCCGACAAGCCCCGGTCAAGGTGGTCACCAAAGGCGCAGAACTGGCGGTAGGCGCTGTCGCCGAGGGCGAGCACGGCATAGTGCAGGTGGGACAGGTCCGCCGCGGGCCGGGCGCGCAGCCACTGGCGGGCGAAACGCAGGGCGTTGTCCGGCGACTCACCCTCGCCATAGGTGCTGGCGACGAACAGCCCGGTGTGCACCTGCCGCAGCAGCGCCGCATCGACCTGGTTGAGGGGCAGCACCCGCACCGGCCGGGTGCGGCCGAGCATTTCCCCGTGGCGACGGGCTATCGCCTCGGCCTCGCCGCCCTGGCTGGCGTAGGCGACCAGCAGGGTGGCCCCGGAGGCGCCTTCCGACGCCGCGCCCCTGCGGCCCAGGCACCTCCAGCACAGTGCGAGGTAGGCCAGGACCAGCGCGGCGGCCTGCAGTAGCGGTAGTGCCGTCACGGCGGACGCAATTGTAGCTAGAGCGGCAGCACTTCGAAGGTGGCCACGTAGCTGCCCCGCCGCTCGGTGGCGGGAGCCGGAGCCCTGCTATCGCTGTAACTGACCTCCATGAAGTACATGCCGGCGCGCGGCCAGTCGACTGTCACCAGGCCCTGCTCATCCGCGACCAGGCTGATCTCCTCAGGATCGTCGCGGTAGCGCATGCCGCCGGGCAGTATCGAGACCTCGGCGCCGGCGGCGGGCTCGCCGTCGACCAGGAAGCGGAAGGTCGCTGTCTCACCCACGTAGAGGTCGTTGGGGTGCGTCACCGGCGCCAGCTCCAGGCCCACGTTACTGGGCGCCATGGCCCCACCATCGGGTTCACCGGCGGATACGAAGGTCTCGATACGCCGGGAACTCTGGGTAATCGACAGGTTCTTGGCCTGTGTCGGCACTTCCTCGGCAAAGCGCGCCGGGTCCGGCGCCTCGCCGCGGCCGGGCCAGAAGCGGCGCTGACCGTCATCGGTTTCCCAGCGGGCGGTGAGACCGCTGCTGGCGGTGTATACCTTGTAAGTGCCGGGCAGGGCGAGATTGATGTCAAAGGTGCTGCGGTACTTGCCGCTGCTGCTGTTCTGCAGTTCCACCGCCTTGCCGTCCGGGCCGATGGCCTGCACCCCGTCGAGGCGCAGGGCGTGATGGTCCGGGTGGAACAGGTCGTTGGAGATCGCCGCGTCGAAGGTCACCCAGGGGTCCTCGCTGGACAACACCGTGGCGGCGGGAAGTATCCAGGCCCGGTGGGCCTGGGCGGCGGAGCCCAGTCCAGCCAGTACCAGTGCGGTGGCAAAAGCCGCGGTCATTTTTTTCATGGTCAGTCCTCTGGTCGGTTGCAGGTATTGCCCGGCGGATTGCCGTGCGCGGCACTCAGGGTTTCAGGCTGATAGTGACGGTGCCCAGTTCGCTGGCACCGGCGGCTGTCGCAGTCACCGGTTCGGCCACCGGCCAGCTGAAGGGAATTTCCAGCATTTCCCGCCCGCCGACTTCACGGGCAGCTTCCACCAGCAGGCGGTAATCTCCCGGCGGCAGGTCCGCCAGTGTGTCGGCAAACGCCAGTTGGTGGCTGCCAGGCCCGCGGGTCGCCGCGCTGACACCATCCACCGGCATATCGAGTGTGCGACCGCCGCGGCGCCACCACTGGCGCAGGTCCTTTAACCACTTTTCGCCCTCGTCGTTTTCCATGTCCACGTCGTAGAGCACCGCGAGGTGCGCGGCCACGGAGTTGTCCGGCCGCGCCAGCCACAGGGCGACATAGGGGCGGTGGTACTCGGCCACCTGCAGGCGCGGAATTCCGAGATCGACCTCCAGGGACTGGGCCTGCGCCCCACTCGCGGCGCCCGCAAGCAGCAGCGCCATTGCCCGTTTCAGCGGAAAGTTCATGTAAACCTCAATCAACGGTGAACAAACAGAATGATCAACAGCAACGGCAACACCAGCCCCAGCCCGACCACCGGCCAGGTCGCGGGCCGCGATGTGCTGTGCCGCGCCAGCAGCCACAGGCCAGTCGCACAGAACACCAGGCAGGCGACGGAAAAGACATCGATAAACCAGCGCCAGGCGACGCCGGTATTGCGCCCCTTGTGCAGGTCGTTGAGCCAGGACACGAGACCGCGGTCGGTATCCTCGTAAAGCAATTCGCCCGTCGCCAGGTCAATGGCCAGCCAGGCGTCGCCACCGGGACGGGGCATGGCGACATAAAGTTCGTCCTCGCTCCACTCCCCTTTGCGGCCGCCCACGGGTATCGCCCGTTCCGCCAGCCAGTGCCGCAGTGCCGGCGGCAGGCGCGCAGCGGCGGCGTCCGGAGTGCCGGCGAAGTCCCGCAGTTGCGCCGCCAGTTCAACGGGCAGCGCCTGCTCGAACGCACGGGTTACCGGCCGCGCCTCGATCTCACCCGCGTGATTGAGGGTGATGCCGGTCACTGCGAACAGCAGCATGCCCACCAGGCAGAGAGCGGAGCTGATCCAGTGCCACTGGCGGACTGAGCCCAGCCACAGGCCAGGCACGCGGAAGGAAGTCATAGTCTTGTCGTAACCCGATAGCACCCCGCGAACTTCCTGTTCCAGCGGGGAGGGAATTTTCATACGCGAACGATTGCGTTCAGCGCACGGGATTCCAGATTGCATTGATATTTATAGTAATCGTAATCATTATCATTTGCACGTGATCACGTTAATAAAGTTGTATGAGGGGACTGATTGGGCCGCTAGTGAACAGGCTTTGTCGCCGAGCGCGAAACGGAACCTGCCTGCTGGAACACGCCAAAAAGCGCACATCCATGTGCAGGCTCGGGTGGCGACATCCATGTCGCCACACGGTTCCAGCAGGCAGGTTCCGTCTCACGCTCTACCTGTGGAGCAGGGTTCAAGCCCGCTAAAACCACACTGCGTTCGGTTTGACCTCAGTGCGGAACAGAAGCCTCCGCCGGCACCGTTTCCACCGCCCGCTGCCCTTTGATCAAGCGGCGAATGTCCTCGGCGATCAGCAGGTTGGTGGGTATCAGGAACAGCGTAATAACCGTCGCGAAAAGAATGCCGAAGCCGAGGGATATGGCCATAGGGACCAGGAACTGGGCATCCATCGAGCGCTCCAGCAGCAGCGGCAGCAGGCCGAGGAAGGTGGTCATGGAGGTCAGGAACACCGGCCGGAAACGCGCGACACCGGCATTGATCACCGCGACCTGGAGTTGCTCCCCGGCGCGTCGGCGCTGGTTGCAGTAGTCCACCAGCACCAGGCTGTCGTTGACCAGTACGCCGACCAGGGCCATCAATCCCAGCAGGCTCTGCAGGGACAGCGGCTGTCCCAGCAGCCAGTGACCGAGCACCGCGCCGATCAGGCCGAAGGGCATCACCGACATCACCACCAGCGGCTGGAAGTAGGAGCGCAGCGGCAGGGCCAGCAGGCAGTAGATGCCGAACAGCACCGCCAGCAGGCCCGCCTCCATGCTGTCGAAGGATTCACGCTGCTGGCGGGCCTCGCCCTCCAGCGAGTAGGCGACACCGGGGAACTGCTGCACCAGCTGGTCGAGGTAGGTGGTCAGGTCCGACTGCAGCGCGGTCATGTTCACCGCGCCCTTTTCCACGTCGGCGGTAATGTTGAGCACCCGGAAACCGTCCACCCGGGTGATGCGCGAGGGCCCCTTGCCGGGAATCAGCCGCGCCACGTGGCCGAGCGGCACACTGCCGCCAGCGGGCGTTTCGATCAGCATGTTGTTGAGGGTATCCAGGGTACTGCGCTCGCCCAGCGGCAGCCGCACCAGCACCCGGACATCGTCCCGGCCGCGCTGGATGCGCTGGGCCTGGGCGCCCTTGTAGGCGTTGCCGACCTGCCCGACCACGTCGCTGCGGGTCAGCCCGAGCACCTTGCCCTGCTCGGTGAGTTCGATGTAGAGCTCTTCCTTGCCGTCGGAAAGGCTGTCGGCGATGTCGAACACACCGTCGTAGGTGGCCAGCTGCGCCTTCACCTCGTCGGCCACCCTCGACAGGGTTTCCATGGACTTGCCGCTGAGCTGCACATCGATCGGGTCGCCGGGGCGGAACATGCTGAAGCGGAAGGTCAGCGATTCCGCGCCGGGCATGGCGCCCACCAATTCGCGCCATTCGTCCACCAGCCCCGCCACGGAAAGGTTTTCGGGGCGATCCTGGACCGGCACCGTCTCAAATGTGACCCGGCCCTGGTTGGCGCTGGCGCCGCGGCCGCTGCCGGAACCGGCGGCGGAGAGGATATTGCGAATGGCGCTCTCCCCGGTTTCCGGATCGCGATAGCGCTCCTGCAGTTCCCGGGCCGCCGCGTCGATGCGGCTGATATAGCTGTTGGTGACGTCGAAGGGCGTGCCCACCGGCATGGTCAGGGTGGCGGTGCCGGTTTCGCCCTCGATATTGGGAAAGAACACGAAGCGCGTCCAGCCGCTGGTAATCAGCGCCAGGATCAGGAGCAGCAGCCCGACAAAGGCCGCCAGGGTGGTGTAGCGGTGCGCCGTCGCCACCCGCAGCAGGGGCTGGTAATGCCTGAGGATGGCGTTTTCAAAGCCGCTGGCGAAACGGTTCTGCCAGCGCGCCCAGCCGCTGTCCGACTGGCGATCGCCGTTGAGCCGGATGTGCGCCAGGTGGGCCGGCAGCACAAACTTGGATTCCACCAGGGAGAACAGCAGCACCGGGATCACCACCGCCGGCACGGCGCTGAACATGGCGCCCATGTGGCCCTCGATAAAGGCGATGGGCAGGAAGGCGGCGATGGTCGTCAGCACCCCGAAGGTCACTGGCAGGGCCACTTCCTCGGTGCCGCGGATCGCCGCGTGCAGGCTGGATTCACTGCTGCGCATGTGGGTGTAGACATTCTCGCCGGTGACGATGGCGTCGTCCACCACCAGGCCCAGGGCGATAATAAAGCCGTAGGCGCTCATCACGTTGAGGGTTGTGCCGGTCAGGCCCATGGCGATAACGCCGCCGAGGAAGGCCACCGGGATGCCCACGAACACCCAGAAACCGATCGCCGGGCGCAGGAACAGCGCCAGCAGCAGGATCACCAGCACGGCCCCCTCCAATGCACTGTTGAGCATGGTGCCGAGGCGGCTGCGGAGAATCGAGGAGTCGTCGTCCCAGTAGTCCAGCGCGATACCCACCGGCAGGCTGTCCTGGCGCTGCTCGATGTAGGTCTTCACCTGGCCGGCGACATCCAGCGCACTCTGGTCGCCCACCCGGTAGACCTTGACGAAGGCCGCCGGCATGCCGTTGAAGGTGGTGGTCATGGCCTCTTCCTCGAAGCCGTCGGTGACACTGGCGACATCGCCCAGGGTAACGATGGTGCCGTCGGTATTGGTCTTCACCGGAATCCGCTCGAACTCCGAGCGGCGGTAGGCCTGGCCCTTGGAGCGCAGCAGGATATCGCCGCCAGCGGCGCGCATGTTGCCGGCGGAGAGGTCCACGGAGCTGTTGTTGATGGCCTGGGAGAGCTGGTCCAGGGTCAGGCCGTACTCGCGCAGTCGGTCCTGGGAGGCCTCGATGGCGATCTCGTAGTTGCGCACCGAGGACAGCTCCACCTGGGTGACGCCCTCCAGCCGCAGCAGGTCGTCGCGCACCTGCTCGGCAAAACCCAGCAACTCGTCTTCCGCGAGGTCGCCGGCCACCACCACGTCAATCACCGCGCGCTTGCGCACGGCGAGGCTGATCACCGGCTTCTCGGTGTCGGCGGGAAAGGTGTTGATGGCGTCGACCCGCGCCTTGACGTCATCGAGGACGTTGCGCGGGTCGTAGTCGCTGTCCAGCTCCAGCTGCACCGAGGTGGAGCCCTCCACCGAGGTGCTGGTCATGCGGTCGATGCCCTCGATGTCCTGCACCGCTTCCTCGATGCGGGTGGCGACGCCGAGTTCCACGTCCTCGGGGGTGGCGCCGCGCAGCGGCACCGCAATGCTGATGGTGTCCGGCGAGGCATCCGGGAATACCTCGAGGGTGAGTTCGGTTTTCAGCGCCAGCAGGCCGCCGACGATGATGCTCACCATCAGCAGGTTGGCGGCCACCGAATTGCGCGCGAACCAGGCGATCATGAGCGCGGCCCTCCCCATTTACCCTGGGCGCCCGGCGGCGGGCCATCCCCGGCGGGCGGACCGGCCTTCTCGCCGGTTGAGTCGGGGCGGCCAGCGCCATCCGGATCGAGCTGGGCGGCGCGCTCCAGCGGCGCGGCGCCGGCCACCTGCACCCGGGTGCCGGAGGTCACCTGTCCCAGCGCGGTGAGCACCAGTTCGTCGCCCGCCTGCAGGCCGGCGGCGACCACCGCATCGATATCGTTGCGCCAGGCCACCTCCACGCTGCGCCGCTGCAACAGCCCCTCCTCCACCACGTAGACGTAACTGCCCTGGTAGATAGTGCTGTTGGGGATCACCAGCGCCTCTTCCAGCGTGGTGCCGGCGATCTCGGCGGTGACGTACTCACCGATTTTCAGCGGCTTGCGGCTGGCCGGCGCAGCGGCCGCAGAGGCCAGCAGCTCGAAGGGATCGTCCACCTGGGCGATCACGTGCAACTGGCGGGAGGTGTCGTCGATGGCGCCCTCGGTGCGCACCAGGAAGCCCTCCCAGCGGGAGTCCCGGGACAGCGAGGAATGGATGGCCACCGGCACCCGCGGGGGCGGTACCGCAGTGTCTCCGGCGCTGTCCGGCTCGGGCAGGTCGATGAACGGCAGGTCCGCGTTGGCCACCGGCAGGCGGATCTCCACGTAATCGGTAGCGTACATCTCGCCGAGCTGGCTGTTGGCGTTGATCACCTCGCCGAGGTCCACCTCGGTGGAGAGGATACGGCCGGCAAAGGGCGCGATGATGCTGGTGCGGTCGAGCTGCAGCTGCGCCTTGGCCAGCTGTGCCTCGGCGGAAGCCACCCGGGCCTGGGCGGCGAGCAACTGTGGCTTGCGCAGCACCAGGGCATCGGCGTCGCTGCCATCGCCGAGGCGCTGCCAGTCCGCCAGCGCCTGCTGGGACTGCGCCGCTTCCTCGGCCAGGGCCTGTTGCGCTTCGAACAGCTGGGCCCGGGCGATCTGCACATCCGCCTGGTAGTCGCGGTCGTCGATACGCAGCAGGGTTTCACCCGCGCGGAAAATGCCGCCGTCGCGGAACTGGGGGCTGACCCAGATCACCTCGCCGCCCACCTGGGAGACCAGCGTGCTCTCGGTACGCGGGCGCACCCGGCCGTAGCTGGGAATCATCACCTGGTAGCTGAGCGGTTCCAGGCGCTGGGTCTCCACCGACAGGCGCGCACCCTGGCTGGGCCGCGAACGGTCGGCGGCGGGCGGGTTCAGCAGGGCCAGCGCCGCCAGCCCCAGCAGGCCGCCCAGCACCAGCAGCGGCAGGAACTTGCGCAGGGAAATTCGGGGTGTAGTCATCTCGAAGTCACTCTCATCGGCTGGCGACCGGTTGGCGCCGCTCGAAATCGCCCCCCAGCGCCCGGTACAGGCTGATACGGTTGCCAATCACCCGGTTGTGCAGCTGGATGGCGGCAGTCTGGGCATCGAAGGCCCGGCGCTGGGCTTCCAGCACCGTGGTGTAGTCCACCAGCCCGCGGTTGTACTGCTGCAGGGACAGGTCGTAGGCGATATTGGCGTTATCGCGGGATTCGCGCTGGGCCTGCAGCTGTTCGCGCAGGGTCTGCTCGGCGCTCAGCAGGCTCTCTACCTCGGCGAAGGCGTCGAAAACCGTGTCCAGGTAGGTTTTTTCCGCCTGCACCACCCGTGCCCGGGCCTGGCCTTCGAGCGACTTGAGGCGCCCGGCCTCGAACAGCGGCTGCACCAGGCTGGCGCCGAGGCTCCAACTGCTCAAACCCTGGTCGACCAGGCCGTCCAGCGCCGCGGAGGTGGTGCCCGCCCTGCCGGTCAGCGACAGGCTGGGAAAGCGGTTCTTGTGGGCCACGGCAAGGCCGGCGTCGGCGGACAACAGCGACAGCCAGGCCTGCTGGATATCCGGGCGACGCTGCAACAGCAGGGCCGGCGCACCCGCCGGGGCCACCGGGTCGAGCTCGGGCAACCGGGCATCGAGATCCAGCCCCTCACCGCTCGGGTAGCGGGCCAGCAGGCGCTGCAGGGCGGCGATCGATTCCTGCAGGGACTGGCGCTGGCTGGCCAGCGAGGCGCGACTGTCGGCGACGGTGTTGCGGCTCAGGTAGACATCGCGGGCCTCGTTCAGGCCGCGGCGATAGCCCTGCTCCAGGCTATCGAGGTCGCTGCTGACGTTGTCCAGGCGCTGCTGCAGCAGGGCCAGCAGGCGGGTGTTGGCAATGCTGTCGAACCAGCCGGTGGCCACGTCGGCAGTGAGCTGGATCTGCTGCTGGCGCAAGGTGGCGAGCGCGGCGCCGTAGTCCAGTTCCGCGCGCTGCTGCTGGTCGCCGAGCTTGCCCCAGATATCCAGCTCCCAGGACAGGTCGAGGCTGCCCTGCCAGGATTCGGTATAGGTCCTGCCGCCCTGCTCCGCGTCCAGCATGTTGCGGCCACCGCTGACGCCCAGCGAGGCGCCCGGCCAGCGGTCGGCGCCGGCGCTGGTGATCGCCTGGCCCAGTTCCTCGACCACCGCGTACTGTCGGCCCAGCCGGTAATTGCCCGCCTGGGCTTCGTGCACCAGGGTTTCCAGCTGCGGGCTGTCCAGCGCCACCAGCCAGCCCTCGGTGGGCAGGTCGACGGCACCGGCCGGGGCTGCTGCCGTTTCCGCAATGGGCTTCTGGCTCCAGGCGTCCGGCAATTCGGGATCGCGGGCCTGCGGCGAAATCGCGGAACTGGCGCAGGCGGCCAGCTGCACGGTGAGCAGGACCAGACCGGCCCGGCGCAACATCGGCGGCCACGCGGCCGTGGCGAAATGGGGAACAGGTAGAGACAAGGGGTTACCAGTGTTAACACTATCGGCACTGGCATTGTACTGACAGAAATCCGTTGCGGAACGTGGGTTTACCGAACTTTACACTTATTTCCCTGTGCTAACAGTGCGCGCACCCGGGGTTCCCCGCGCCCGGGCAAGAACCCCTGGCCTGTTTCGGCGCCCCGGGCTCAATACCAGAAGTCGTTGTACCAGGTAGAGTATTCCTCGTGCCCGGGAACATCGCGCGCATTGGCGGCACCGTCGATGGGCACCTGGATCACCGCGGGGCGACCGCTGGCCAGCGCCCGTTGCACCGCCGGCGCAATGTCTTCCTCGCGCTCCACGTATTCGCCGTAGGCGCCGTAGCCTTCGGCAACCTTGTCCAGGCGCAGCTGCCGGCCCCAGTGGGCCTCGGTCTCGGCGCTGCCCTCCCCGAGCATGCCGCGGTAGCCGCGCACTTCCACGCCCCAGGCGTAGTCGCAGGCGACGATGCAGATCACCGGCAGGTTCTTGCGCACAGCGGTCTCCAGTTCGGAGGTGTGGAACAGGAAGGCCGAATCACCCGATACCAGCACCACCCGGCGCGCATCGCCCACCACCAGCTGGGCGCCGATGGCGTAGGGCAGGCCAGTGCCGAGGTGGCCGAAGTTCTGGTTCCAGACAGAATCCTGCGGTTGTAGCTGGGCGTAGGTCCAGGTGTAGATGCTGGTGGCGCCGCCGTCGCGCACGAACACCGTGTCGGCGGGCAATGCCCGGGTGGCCTCGACCATCAGGCGGCCGGGATGCACCGGCTGCAGGCCGCCGGGGGCTTTGGTCAGGTATTCCTCGCGGTGCGCCCGGTGCAGCGCAACCAGTTCGCTGACCTCCGCCGACAATCCCCGCGCTGCATCGGCCAGGCCCGCCACCAGTTGCGGCACCACGTCGCGCAGGTCGCCGACCAGCGGCACATCGATGTGCCGGTTGACGCCGATTCCGGTGGGATCGCGCTCGATATGGATCCACTTGCGCCCGGCATCGCCTTTCGCCCAGTGGCCGCGAATCCCCTCCTGCACCGGCTCGCCAATCTCGGTGCCGATGGCGATCACCAGGTCCGAGCCGGCTACCGCGGCGGCGCCCGCCGGGGAAAAACCACAGGGGAAGGTGCGCTCCTCCGCGCCGGCGAGGAAGGAACTGATCGGGTAGGTGTGGATCACCGGGCACTGCAGGTTGTCGGCCAGCGCCGCCAGGGAGTCGTGGGCACGCGCGGTAAAGGCGCCCTGCCCCACCAGCATGATGGGATTGCGCGCCGCACGGATCAGCGCCAGCGCGTCTGCAACCGCCGCCGCAGGCGCGGGCATGTGCAACATGCGGTAGGCGGCGGGGGGCAGCACCGAAGGGAAGTCGAGCTCCGCCTGCATGGTATTCATGGGAATCTCGATATACACCGGCCCCGGTTTGCCGGACAGCGCCTGGCGAAAGGCCTCGCGGAGAATCTCATCGGTCTGCTCGGGATACTCGATCACCGCCACCCACTTCACCGCCTCCTCGAAATAGCGGTATTGCGGCGTGTACTGGATGCGCCCGCGACGCACCCGGCGCGCGGCGATCTGCGCCCGCTGGCCGCCAATGAAAATGACCGGCGCGTTTTCCTTGGCGGCATTGATCGCCGCCGGCACCAGGTTGGCCACGCCGGGCCCCTGGTTGCCGACCACCACGCCGGGAGTGCCACTCATCTTCCACATGGCCTCGGCCATGAAAGCGCCGGCCTCCTCGTGGTGCGGCGCGATCACCTGCCAGCCGCGCTGCTCGGCGGTAACGAACATATGGAAGAAACTGGGATCGGGAATCCCGAAGAGGTGGCGGATGCCCTCTGCTTCCAGTAATTCGAGCACGCGCTCGTAGACTTTGGTGGCCATATCGTGGACTCCGGCTGTAGTTATAGTATGCGGGCTTCAGGGGCGGCAGCTGAACGCGCCTGGGGACAGGCCGGCGCGAACACAGATCCTCATCAACAGTGTTGATGATAGAAGCGATGCCTATTGTGGCGAGCCGCGCCGGGGAAGACAACACCGGGGAAAAACCAAACACCGGTCAGTTACTCGCTTTAAACCGCTACGCAACGAAAGCCTGGTGCATCTGGCGCGACCGGACCGGGAGTGCGACTCAGCCAGCCGCCAGCAGCCGGTTAACCTGCGCCACCAGTTCCAGTGGATGGTCGATCATCAGGTGGTGGTGGGCCTCCGGCACGATCACCGCCTCGCCGGGGTTGCCGACGGCCTCGAGCAGGCTGCCGGGACGGCCGTCGCTGTGGAAGATGCTCTTGTCGCCGTAGATGAAATCCACCCGGGCGCTGATCCGGGCGAGATCCGCCGGGTCCAGCGCCTCGCCCATGTTCTTGGCGCGGGGATCGAACTTCCAGTGCCAGCCCTCCGGGCCCTGCTCGCAGGAATGCCAGGCGACGAAGTCCTGGATCACCGGGTCCGCGGCACCCTGGGGCGGTACCAGCCGGAAGCGACCCATGCACTCCTCGCGGCTGGCGTACATGCGGTGGTGGTCGCGCGGGTTGAGAACCGGCGGCGGCGGTATCGGCGGCAGGCAGACAAAGGAATCGACGATGATGCTGTGGCGGAACGCCGCCGGGGCCTGGTACATCGCTCGCAAGGTCTGGATACCGCCAAAACTGTGGGCCACCACGGTCACAGCCTCGAGGCCTTCCTCACGGAGGAACGCGAGAACGCCCTCGGTGTAGCTGTTTTCACCGTATTCTTCGAGGCGGCCGCTGTCCCCCATGCCGGGCAGGTCCACCGCCGCGATGCGGTAACGATCGGCAAAGAAGGGGGCGAGGAAACTCCACCAGTTGGCGTGGCCGGAGAAGCCGTGCAGCAGGAGCAGCACCGGCAGCTCGCGGCGCTCCCAGTTCCAGGCGAGGAAATGCACATGGCTTCCGGCGTAATCCACCGTACGGGATTCACCGGGGTGACGCAGGTTGTCGACGAACCAGTCCGGCGCGCCCTCGGGTAAAGCATACACTTGATTAACAACCTCAGTGGCGGGTGATCTTGTCCAGGTATCCCATCGCGAAGGCGGACGCCACGAAGGTCATGTGCAGGATCACGTACCAGAGAATCTTGTCATTGTTGACGTTCTGGGCGTCCATGAAGATCTGCAGCAGGTGAATCGATGAAATCGCCACGATGGAAGCGGCCACCTTGTTCTTCAGTGAGGTCGAGTCCATCTTGCCGAGCCAGTCGAGCTTTTCCGAGGATTCGGACAACTCCAGTTGGGAGACGAAATTCTCGTAACCGGAAAACATCACCATCACCAGCAGGCCGCCGACCAGGGCGAGGTCGACGAGGCTGAGGATCACCAGCACCAGGTCCGCCTCGGACATGGTCAGGATAATCGGGAAGACGTGCAGCAGTTCCTCGAAAAACTTGATGCCCAGCAACAGCAAGGCCAGGCTCAGGCCGAGATAGACAGGCGCCAGCAACCAGCGGGCAGCGTACATCGTACGCTCGATCAGCGACTCCATGGGGTTCCCCTGAGGACAAAAAATCACAAGTATGGAAAGGCGGGGACATCACTACCCGCCCGGCCATAATATCACGCCGTGCTGCGGATGCGACCTCGTTCAGTCCTGCATCTTCAGGGTCTCGTCGCCGCGGTCCGGCGCGTCATCCTGCCAGCGCACCGAACCCGAGGGCCGGTCGAGCCAGCGCAGCACCCGGATCGGTTCTATGCCGATATGCATCTCGTGGGCTTTCTTCAACAGCACCAGGTCGTCCAGGGTGCGCCGGGTGCGCTGGCGCAGGTAGTCGTTCCAGGTCGGCAGGCGGTAGCTCTCGGACCACAACTCCGGGTCCGCCAGGTTGCGCGACAGGGACCATTGGTAGGCGCCGCTACGGCTGCGCACCTGCTGCATCTCGCGCATCAGGTTGTAGAAGTCGCGCGCCTTGTCGGCGGCGATGCGGTACTGCAACTCGATGCCGATCGGGCCGCTGCGGCCGGTAATGCCCAGCTTGACCTCCGGGTCATCGAATACCCGGTCGTCCGATTCGGTGGACGAGGTGCGGTCGGCCACCGGCAGGAAGCGGCCCAGCACCAGCGAGGCCAGCATGAATACCGCACTGATCTGGAAGGCCAGGGACAGTCCGTGCACTTCCGCGAGGTGTCCCCACAGCCAGGCGCCGACGGAGATGCCGAGGGTGGTGGAAGCGGTAGATGTCGCGATGGCGCGGCCCATCACCCAGCGCGGCACGAACAGCTGTACCATGATGCTGATGCAGGTAATCATCACCATCCAGGCCATCCCCGCGACCAACAGGGTCACCAGATCGATAATCAGGTTCTCGCTGACCGACAGCACGCCCAGTGTCGCTGCGGCCACCACGCAGCAGATCTTGATGGTCTTCTCGTTGCCGTAGGCATTGCGCATGCGCTCGAGGACGAAGATTCCCGATACCGCGCCGACGCCATAGGCGCCCAGCAGGAGACCGAAGACACTGGCGTCGCCGCCGAGCATGTCCCGCGCGACCAAGGGCATCAGGGCCTGCAGGGAGGCACCGATCAGGGCCAGCAGGAAACCGCGCATGATGGCCCGGCGCACCGGGCGCATGTTCGCCACGTAGCGCAAGCCGGCGGAAATGGAGCGCATCAACCCCTCCGGCGGCAGGCGCGAGACCTCGGCCTCGCGGTTCCAGCGGCGCAGGGATTCGAGCATCGGGATATAGCTGGCGGCATTGGCGGCGAAGGCGATGGTCGCGCCAAAGGTGGCGACGATCAGGCCGCCGACCGCCGGGCCCACGCTGCGCGCCAGGTTGTAGCTGATGTTGTTGAGCGCCACCGCCGGCGCCAGCAGCTCCTTCGGCACCTGCTCCGCCACCGAGGCGCCGCGGGCCGGCGCCGCCAGGGCGTTGCCGCTGCCGACCAGGAAGCACAGGCCGAGCAGGACCCAGGGAGTCAGCAGGTCTGCCACCGCCACCAGGGTCATCAGGATCGAGGCCAGCAGGGAGAAGGCGAAGAACAGCATCTGCACCTTGCGCCGGTCCCAGATGTCAGCCACCGCGCCGGCGGGCAGGGCGAACAGCGCCATCGGCAGGAAGGTCGCGGTTTGCACCAGGGCGACATAGTCCGCCGTCGAAATGCTCGCCATCACCCAGGCGGCCGCCACACTCTGGATCAGGCTGCCGGTATTGGAGATGGTGTTGCTGATCCACATATTGCGGAACACGCCTTCGCGCAGGGGCGTAAATACACCCGCGCTGGCGGCGACAGCGGGCTCTGGCGGTTGCGACATAGGTTCTCCAGGAGGTACGACGGGATTGCGGGGCGCCGGCCCGCGGGGGCGGGGCCAGGGAGCAGGAGCACGGGAGTAATTATGGCGTGTTGGCTGTAAGCCCGCACAACCGCCTGGCGATGCGCTGCCGGAATCCGGCGCCTATAGTGCCACAAGCGGCTTTCCTGAGTCGATGCCGCAGGCGCGCGCTGCGCGCTGGCTGTGCAAAAATGCCGGGGCGCACGGGCCTCGCCCCAGGGCGCGGCGATGCCCGCTGCGGTTTACATGACGTCGGGGATCGCTGCGCCGCTCGGCTTGCTTTCAAAATAGCCGAGGCCGTAGTCGCCCGCGATGGTGGTGCGGTGCATCAGGCGTTCATACTTGGGATCGCAACCGCAGCCCTTGTGCAGCATGCGCCAGTTGTCCCAGACCACCATCTGGTCCGGCCGCCACTGGTGGTAGTAGGGCTGCAGCTTGTCGACGATCTCCTCGCACAGGGCGTGCAGCAGTTCATCCCCGGCCGGGGTCTCGTCCCCTTCCAGGCCCACCGCCATCCACGGCGAAACATGCAGCACCTTCTCGCCGCTGTCGCGCTGCCAGATCGCCGGGTGAATCGCCCGCGGCATGGAGCGGGCGATCTCCAGGATATTGCTCACCGGGTCGCGCAACTGGCGGAAGTTCTTCGGTACGCCGAAGCGCATGTGCTTGTACAGCAGGTCCAGGGTATAGATGACCTTGCGCTCCTCGAACTGCTCGCGCAGTTCGGGCGAGATCGCCTGGTAGAGCTGGATGCCGTCGGCGAAGCCGGTCCTGCCGCCCTCGGGCGTTATGGTAATGGCGCGCAGTACGCCGGCGCGGTTCAGTTCGTTGTTGTAGCAGTGGTCGAAGTGCCAGGGCTGCCAGGTGATCAGCGGCTCGCCGTCGATTTCCACGATCGCCAGGTTGGGCGAGGTCTTGAGTTCGATGACGCCGGGCATGGTGTCGCTGTCCACCCGGCTGACAATTTTTACCGGGTGCTCCTTGAGGGGACCGAAGACATTGCTCAGTGCCACCTGGAATTCGCTGGAGGGATTCTCCAACCCCTCGAACACGACCACGCCGGCGCGGATGAAGACCTCGCGGATTTCCTCGCGCACCGCTTCATCGTCCAGTGCGGCGCGGGTGAGGCCGCCGATCCGGGCGCCAAATGGCAGGTCATCCTGCAGGGGGTTGATGCTCAGGGATGTCATGGTGAATTCCTCTCGGCGGTGTCGCTGCGACACGCAGCGCTGATACAGGGACCGGCTGCGAATTGGGACTCAGGTTAAATAGCCCCCCCGGTCGTGGCAAGGCTGTGAATTGACTGGCAGGGCGGGGACATTCATCCCCAGGGGAAATGGCCGGCCCTGCGCGGGCCGGCCGGCTGTTACTCAGAAACGATAGACCATCTCGATGCCGTAGCGACGCGGCAGCGCCTGGTAGAGGTTGGTCCACAGGGTGTGCACGTAGGTGCCGGACTCCGCGTAGACCTCATCGGTCAGGTTCTTGCCCCACACCGAGACCTCCAGGTCCAGGTCGACCGGGCGCCAGGTCAGGCTCGCATCCCACAGTTCCCACTCGTCGATCATCAGGGTGTTCTGGTCGTTGATCGGGGTTTCATCGTTGTAGGTATAGGATACCCGGGTGGAGATATCGCCCGCGTCACCCAGCGGAATATCGTAGATGCCGGTGACGTTGTAGGACCACTCCGGCGCCTTGACCAGTTGCAGGCCTTTCGCCTTGTCCGGGTCCGGCACGCCGTCGAAGTCCACGTCGAGGGTCGGGAAGTCGTCGTACTGGGCGTCGAGGTAACCCACCGAAGCACTGATCGCCAGGTTCTCGATCGGCAGTATCATGAGTTCGAGCTCGGCGCCCTCGGTGGTAGCGGCGGCCACGTTGTCGATGCGGTTCTCGATACCGATGCTGCGGGTGCGCTGCAGGTCGTCGTATTCATTGTGGAAAATCGCCGCGTTGACCCGCGCCTTGCCGTCCCACAGGTCGGACTTCATGCCGATCTCGTAGGCGTCCACTTTCTCCTCGTCATAGGGACCGGGGGATTCGTTGTCGCTGGTGGTGCGGATGTTGTAGCCGCCGCTGCGGAAGCCCTGGGTATAGCTGGCGTAGAACATCACATCGTCCGTCACCTGCCAGTTCACGCCGACCTTGGGACTGAAGTTGGACCAGTCCTCATCGCCGGAATCACTCAGGTCACAGGAAATGCTGTGGCCGTCCGGGGGCAGGTTCACACAGTCGGAGAAGCTGGCATTCTTCGCTTCCTTGGTTTCCCAGGTATAGCGGCCGCCCAGGGTGAGGAACCAGTTGTCGATGAATTCATAGTCCGCCTGCAGGAACACCGAGGCCGACTCCTGGTCCAGGGCGCCGTCGGAGCGCAGGGCCGGGTCGCCGAAGAACAGCACGTTGTACTGCTGCTCCATGCTCTGCTCGAAGTAGTACAGGCCGATGGTGTAATCCAGCTTGTCATTGAAGGCGCGCGCCGAGTAGCGCAGTTCCTGGCTGAACTGGTCCTGCTCCATGGCCAGCCAGGCGTCGGTGGTCACCGCGGAACCGACGGAGTCGGTATCACCCTGGGAGTAATAGGACACGTCGCGGTAACCGGTAATCGAGGTGACGGTGCCCTCGCCCACCTGCCAGCTGATATCCAGCACGGCGGAGCTGACCTCGATGTCGGTGAGACCGTCGTAGCTCATGGTCACCTGGTCGGCGTTTTTCGGCTCGCGGTTGCCGAAGCTCTCGAACAGGAGCTGGCCGGGATATTCAATAAAGCGGGTCGCGGTACCGTCACCGCGGTGCTTGCTGTACTCCGTAATCAGGCTGATATCCAGCGCATCGGAGGGCTGCCAGCGCAGGATCGGGCGCACGAACTGGATTTCGTGGGCGCCATAGTCGTCACCGGTGACCAGGTTGTCGAAGTCGCCGTTCATGTCGTTGTACTGGGCGTAGATCTTGCCGGACAGGGTATCGGTGATGCCGCCCTCGACACCCGCCGCCATCAGCACGCGATCGCCACTGCCGACGCCGGCGCGCAGGACACCGCCAAAATCGCCGTTGGGCCGGCGTGAATTCATGATGACGGCACCGGCGGTCACGTTGCGTCCGAACAGGGTGCCCTGGGGCCCGCGCAGTACTTCCACCGACTCCAGATCAAAAGTATCCGGCGAGCCGCCGAGGTTTGCGCCGATGTACATGCCGTCCTGGAACAGGCCCACGGTCGGGTCGTTGGAGGCGATGGTGCTGATGAAGCCCATACCGCGAATGGAGAAGTTGGACACCCCGGGGAAGGCGCCGTCGGCGTCCAGGCGCACGTTGGGCATGGTCATACTGACGTCGGCCAGGCTCTGGGCGAACATCGCGTCGAGTTGATCGCCGTTCAGGGCGGAAATAGTGACCGGTACGGTCTGGGCCTCTTCGGCCGCGCCGCGCTTCCGCGCGGTTACCAGGACCTCTTCCAGCAGGCTGCTGGCGGCGCTGGCGCGGCGCGCGGGCGCGTCTTCCTGGGCCTGCGCCTGGAGCACGGGCGTGGCGCCGATCAGGGCCGTGGCAACAAATACGTACAGGGGCTTTCTAGCGAGCATGGAGTTCACCTCTTCTTTTTAAGTTATTGAGCCTTTATTGGTTTAATAATACAGCCAGGGATTATTAGCGCCGATCATAGGGGCTTGCGGCAGTCGTTACAATTGAGGAGAACTTTGACTATTACCGAAATGGCCGCCACTACAGGCCAATTTCCCGCCAGATCAAATTTCCTTGCAGCTCAGGCCAATGCCAGGACCAGGGGCCCGGCAATCATCAGCAGGATATTGCCAAAGGCGTAGGTGCCTGCGTAACCGATGGCGGGCACCGCGCTCTTCGCCTCCCGGGTGACCACGCTGAGTGCCGCACCGCTGGTCATCGCACCGGTGAGCGCCCCCATCAGCAGCGCCGGGTTGAGGCGCAGAAGGTATTTGCCGACGCCGTAGGCGATCGCCAGGGGTAATGTGGTCACCAGTATTCCGGCGACCACCAGCAGCGGGCCGGAGGTCTGCATGGTGACCAGGATGCTGCCCCCCGCGCGCAGGCCGACCCCGGCCATGAACAGCAACAGGCCGAACTCCATCAGCATCCAGCGCGCCGGTTCCGGCAGCCGGCCGAAAGTCGGGCGAATACTGCGCAGGTAACCGATGACCAGCCCGGAGGCCAGCAGGCCCCCCGCGGTGCCGAGCCCCAGGTCGATCACCCCCAGGTGCAGCGTCAGCATGCCCAGCACAACGCCGGCGGCGATGCCGAAGGAGAAGGTCACCATATCGGTTTCCGAGATATCCCGCTCCACCGCCCCGGCAAAGGCTCCCAGCAGGTCGATCCGGTCCGCGGGGCCCACCACCTTGAGGATATCGCCCTTCTGCACTTGCAGATTCTCGCTGTAGGGCAGGCGCACCCCGGTGCGGGTGACCTCCAGCACCAGCAGGCCGAAGGTCTGGGGAATGCGCAATTCAGCCAGTTCCCTGCCGAACAGTTCGCGGCGGGTAACGATGACCTGGGCGGTGTCGCGGTAGCGTTCCACATCGGACTGGGGATACACCTCGGGACCGATTTCGTGGATGCCCGAGGTAAACAGGCGCCGCGGCCCGACCAGTTCGACGATATCGCCCAGCGCCAGCCGGTCCTGGGGGCCGAGGCTGACCGCCAGCCCCTCGCGCAGCACCTGCAGCACCGGTGCCCGCTGGCAGTACTGCTCCTTCAATTCCGCGAGGGTCCAGCGGGTAAACGCGGGGTTGACCACCCGGTAGGCGCGCGTAGTGACCAGGGTCTCCGGGATCGCCCTGGCCTGGGCCTGCTCCAGCGCCCGGGCTTCCGCCACCAGGTCGATGCCCAGCAGCCGGGGCATGTAGCGGATGGCGCTGATCAGGCCGACCAGGCCAAATATATAGGTGATGGCGTAGCCGGTGGCGATGGCGTCGAGCAACTGCGCGGGCTCGATACCCGCGGGCAGGGCGACCGTTCCCTCGCGCACCGCGTTTTGCGCTGCCGCCAGTGTGGGGGAGCTGGTCAGCCCCCCCGCCAGCAGCCCCGCGGCCGTGCCCGGGGAAAAGCTCAGCAACCGCACCAGGACCACCGTAACGAGGACCGCGCTGATTGCCACCGACAGGGACAGGGCGAAGTAGCGCAGCCCGTCCTCGCGCAGCGCGCTAAAAAACCGCGGCCCGGCCTGGTAGCCGACCGAGAAAATGAACAGGGCGAATCCCACTGCCTGGGCTCCGGGATTCATGCGCAGGCCGAAATGACCGAAAAACAGGCCGGCGAACAGGACGCCCGCTACCGGGCCGAAAGAAAAGCTGCCGAGCCGCAGCCTGCCCAGCACATAGCCGAGCCCCAGGAGCAGGAACAGCAGGAGCACAGGCTCGCCGTCGAGCAGGTCCACCCCGGCCTCAACAATCCCCCGCATCGGTCATCCCACCCGGCTCTCACCCGTTTCACCATTGAGTATAGACAAGGGACCGGGCTCTTAAGTGGTAGCGTTGGGCAAACGCCCACCCCTCAATGAAACGGCTGCGTATCAAAACAGCTGCACGTTAAAAAATTTTAAGATATGCTTTCCCGACCTGCCCTGGGGAATGCAGCTCGCAGTGTCACGGTGTGATACAGGGTGGGAAGTTAGTACGGTATTACTCATTCAATAAATATAAATGGGGTAGTTCGCATGAAACGCACTCGCCTTGTTGCCGGGCTGGGCCTGGCAATTACGCAATCCCTGCTGGCCGTCTCCACCGCACAGGCGCAGCTGGAAGAAGTCATCGTCACCGCGGAGCGCAGGGAGGCTTCGCTGCAGGACACCGATATTTCCATGTCGGTATTCTCGGCAAACAGTATCGAGGAGCAGGGCATCCAGTCCTACCTCGACCTCTCGGCCATGGCACCCAACGTGCTCATGCACGAGATGCCCGGCAAGGCCGGCGGCGCCATCTCCATTCGCGGTTTCAAGAACGCGGAAACCATCTCCAGCTTCGAACCCAAGGTCGCCCTCTACCTCGACGGCGTGCTGATCGCCAAGGGCGCCGGCTCGGTGTTCGACGTCCTGGATATCGAGCGGATCGAGATCCTGCGCGGACCGCAGGGTACCCTCTACGGCCGCAACACAGTGGGCGGCGCGGTCAACTTCATCACCAAGAAGCCCAGCACCGACGAATTCTCCGGCAAGGTCAGCGCGACCCTCGGCTCCTACGACCAGCAGGACTTCAAGGCCACGTTGAATGTACCGCTGGGTGACACCCTCGCTGTAAAGGCCAACGTCGCTACACTGAAGCGCGATGGTTACTGGGAGAACCGCCTCGACAACAATAACACCCTCGGTGACCGCAAGCGCGAGGTCGGCCACTTCCAGCTGATGTGGGAACCCAACGACGACCTCAACTTCCTCTACTCCTTCGACAAGACCGACATCGACGAGGGCATGTACCCGCTGCAACTGGTCGCCTACGGACCAGCCCAGCCGCAACTGGCGGACTACGTCGACGACGGCCAGCAGGACTACCGCTACTTCGACCGCCTCGACACTTTTATGAAAGCCGACATCGAGGGCCACGGCTTTACCGTCAACTGGGGCATCAACGACAACCTCTCGGTGGTATCGATCACCGGCCTGCGCAAATTTGACGTCGACAACGGTCAGGACTCGGACAGCACGCCGTTCTACATCCTGCACAACTCTTCCGGTGACGAGGCGGAAACTTTCACCCAGGAACTGCGCCTGGTCGGTGACGCTTTCGACTCGGATCTCGAGTACGTGCTGGGCGCCTTCTACATGGACGAGGACATCAAGGGAATCTACGGCTACAACGCGCTGGGGATCTACGGTATCAGCTCGAACCTGGACTCCACCGCCCAGAACGAGGTCTGGGCCCTGTTCGGCGAAGGCACCTACAGCCTGACCGAGAAGCTCGACCTCACCTTCGGCCTGCGCTACACACAGGAAGACAAGGAGCAGACCCGCACCGACTCCACCGTGCTGCTGAGCACCGGTACCGTCGTCGCCCAGACCGTGCTGCCCGATGCCCAACAGGACTTCGACGACGTCTCCGGCATGGGCTCGCTGACCTACAACTGGACCCACGACCTGATGACCTACTTCAAGGTCTCCAAGGGCTATGTCAGCGGCGGCTTCAACCCGCGGGCACCCAATAGCCGCCCGGACCTGTGGCTCAATGGCTACGACGAGGAAACGGTGTGGACCTATGAACTGGGCTGGAAAACCACCTGGCTGGACAACCGGCTGATCGTCAACGGCGCGCTGTTCTACAACGACTACAGCGACCTGCAGGTCAACCAGCTGACCCCGACCGGCGACAACAACATCGACAACGCGGGCGACGCGGAAATCATGGGCCTCGAACTCGAGTTCACCGCGCTGATTACCGACAACCTCACCTTCGGCGGCGGCTACGGCTACCTCGACCCCGAGTACAAGACCTACATCAACGAAGGCGTACCGGGCGACCCCTCAGACGATGTCGACCTCAGCAACAACCACTGGGCCCACGCCCCGGAAAACACCCTGAACCTCTACGGTCGCTACGTGGTGCCGGACGTTCTGGGCGGCGACCTGGTGATGCGGGTGGATTACACCTGGGTGGATGACTACTTCCTGCTCACCGCCAACGGCCCTAACCTGGTGGACGGCAACACCGCCCCGAGCTATGACGCCTGGAACGCGCGCATCGCACTGGAAGAGGTCAAGGGTCCGGGCGATACCAGCCTCACCGTCGGGCTGTGGGGGCGCAACCTCACTGACGAACTCTGGTACACCAGTGGCTTCGACCTGACCGACGGTGCCCTCGGCTTCGCCGGTAAGGCACCCGCGCCGCCGCGCACTGTCGGCATGGATTTCATCTTCAACTTCTGATCGGGCTCGCCTGACACCAGAAACCCCGCGGTCCCTGGCCGCGGGGTTTTTTCTTGCCTGCACACAGGACGCCGCCGCGGGGGGCGGAGATCAATCGCCCGAACGGGCCCCGACCTGCTCCGCCAGCTGTGACTCCTCCGCTTCCATGCGCGCAATCACCTCCTCCACCACTGCCTTCTGCTCCTGGTCGAGCCCCTTCAGGTGGGCCTTCTCCCGCTTGATCTGCTGGCGCAACTCTTCCTGCCGCTGTTTCAAGTCCTCCAGGCTGGCGGCCTCCTCGGCCTCGTCGAAAATCTTCTCTTCCGGAGCCGGCGCCTCTTCCTCCGCCTGCTCCCGGTGCAGCACCGGCTGCGGCGGCATCACCCGCGCCTGCGGGTCCAGCTGGCGCTGGTTCATGTAGGACGGCGAGACAATCTCGATACCGTTGCCGTGGAGGTATTCGAGCACCTTCTTGCGCAGGTTCGAGCGCGCGCTGAGGGGGTAGTCCATCTGCGCCAGGAAACCGCAGATGCGGTAAACCACGGCGTGGTCGAGCAGTTCCTGGACCAGCACAAAGGGTTCCTGCAGGCCCGCCGCCTCCCCTGCTTCCAGCAGGCGGTCCTGGACGTCGGTATAGGCCACATCGTAGCCGATGGAGACTTCCGCGGAGATGATCGTGCCGTCGCGGTGCAGCACCGTCACCGGGTTGTTGACCAGCAGCAGGTTGGGCAGGGTGGCGATATCCCGCCACTCGGTCTGGATCTGGGTGTGCACCAGTGAGCGCCTGGTGACCCGCCCGAACTGGTCGTTCACCCGGATGTAATCGCCGGGGCGGAAAGGCCGGGTGAAATGCAGCACCACCCCGGCCATGGCGTTGGTGACAAAGGTGGTCGAGGACAGGGCAATCACGGCGGTCAGCACCACCCCCAGCAGGCTCAGCACCTGACCCTGGGTCTCGTCGGAGATCGGCAGGACGATGACCACGACCACCACGCCGAGGGACACCAGCGCCCAGACCAGTAGCTGGAACAGCGCCCCGGCAGTACCCTGCTGGCTGCGCCGCGCCACCCAGCCCGCCGCGCCGACCAGGGCGGCGGTGACGCCAACCACCAGCAGTGACGGCCAGAAGGCTGTCCACAGGTTCAGCGGTATTTCCACGCGTTGCACTCCGCCCCAGGATCATCCAGTGTGGGCAGCAGCTTAGCACTGTGCGGGACGCCTGCCGAATGCTGGCGCAGTTGTTGCAGCATTCAAACAACCCGAATGCGCGGCCCAGGGCGGCTGCCCATGCACCCTGAAGACGGAAAACTGCACCGAGGAGGTTCCTATCTGGTCCCTGATGCAACCAATCCGTGCAATTCTCACCAGCGTTGCACTGTTACTGCTCGGCAGCGGCCTGCTCAACACCCTGCTGTCACTCACCGCCAACGACCTCGGTTACCCCACCGGCGTCATCGGCCTGATCATGTCATCGTATTTCGCCGGTTTCACCTGCGGCACCTTTGTCAGCGGGCGCCTGATCAAGCGCATGGGACACATCCGCACCTTCGCCTTCTGCGCCGCCATCTGCGCCTCGATGGTGCTGCTGCACACCCTGTGGATCAGCGCCGCCGGCTGGATGCTGCTGCGCTTCGTCTACGGACTAGCCTTCGTCACCCTGATGACGGTCATCGAGAGCTGGCTCAACGCCCGCGCCGCCCGCGAGGAACGCGGCAAGGTCTTCGCCGTGTACATGGTGGTGAACCTCGGCGGGATCGCGCTGGCACAGCAGTTCCTGCGCCTGGATAACGCCACCCCCGATACCCTGTTCGCGATCTCGGCGATCCTGATCTGCTGGGCCCTGCTGCCGATCACCATCACCCGCAAGCCCCAGCCGCAGGTGCCGGAACGGCCCCGCAGCAGCCTGCGTGCGCTGCTCGGTTTCGCCCCGGCGCCGATTGCCGGCGCCGCCCTCTCCGGCCTCGCCATGGGCGCCTTCTGGGGCATGCTGCCGCTGTACGCCAGCCGCCAGGGCTTCGCGACGGCGGACGTGGGCCTGCTGATGAGCATGACCATCGTCGGCGGCGCCCTGCTGCAGATACCTATCGGTCGCTTTTCCGACCGCCACGACCGGCGCAAGATCCTCACCGGGGTGGCCTTCTGCGCGGCGGCGCTGGCGGTGCTGATGCCCCTGGCTTCCGGCCAAAGCCTGTTGATCGCCCTGTTCTTCTTCTGGGGCGGAATGGCCTTTTCGCTCTACCCGCTGTCGGTGGCGCAGTTGCTGGACCAGTTGCACCCGGACGAGGTGATCTCCGGGACCACCACCATGCTGGTGCTGCACGGCGCAGGCGCCGCGCTGGCGCCGATGCTGGCCGGCGGTGCCATGGACCTGCTCGGCCTCGACGGCCTGCCGCTGTATATCGCGCTGGTGCTGACCGCACTGGGCGGTTTCACGCTCTACCAGGTGCGCCGGGTCTCGGTACTGCGCATGGGTGAACAGGCGCACTTCGAGCCGATGGTGCCGACCTCCCACGAAGTGCTGGAAATGATCGAGAAGGATGCTGAGAAAGAACCCGGGACTGAAGCCGGGAGCGAAGGCGAGGCGCGCTGATTGCCAGGGGCCCCGGCGCCGCAGCCGGCGGATAGCGGTTCCCCGCTATCCCTCAGTTGGCGGTGAACTCCGCGGACAGGGCGTCCATGTCGAGGATTTCCACATCCTTGTTGTTGACCCGGACAATGCCGTCCTGCTGCATTTTGGTGAAGGTCCGGCTGACGGTTTCCACGGTCAGGCCGAGGTAGTTGCTGATGTCGCCGCGCGGCATCGGCAGGCGCAGGCGGGTGGCGCTCAACCTGCGCCGCGCATTGCGGCGGGAGAGGCTGAGCAGCAGCGCGGCGATGCGCTGGCGGGAGGAGTTCTTGCCGAGCAGGGAGATCAGCTCCTGCTCCACGTTGAGCTCCTTGCTGATCACCTGCATCAGGCGCCGGCGGACCGTGGGCAGGGTATCGCTGAGCCGCTCCAGCTCGGAGAAGGGAATCTCGCAGATCGCCGAGGTTTCCAGGGCCACCGCAGCGGAGATATGGCGGTTCTCGGCGATGCCGTCGAGGCCGACGATCTCCCCCGGCAGGTAGAAACCGGTCACCTGCTCCTGGCCGCCGCGAGTGGTGCGGTAGGCCTTGAGCGCGCCCGAGCGCACCGCGAAGACCGCGTTGAAGGCATCGCCCTCGCGGAACAGGTGGGCTTCGCGGCGCAGGGGACGGCCGCGCTGGATGATCCTGTCGAGCTGGTCGACGTCGTCGGTGTCGAGGGCCAGTGGCAGGCAGATGCCGCTCAGGCGGCAGTCGCCGCAGCGCACACTGGCGCTGTGGTCACAGCCGGACAGGACATCGATGGCCTCAACTCGGCCGGATTGCTCGCGCATGCTATCTCCGTGGGTGCGTCTGCAGAGCACACCCTGCGGATGATACGTGCTAGTTCCGGCATTGGCCAGAAGGCCGGGCCGGCTCAATCCAGTGCCTGCAAGCCCCCCATGCCCATGTAATTGGCGAGGTTGCGGTGCAGGTTGGAGACTTTCTGCTCCTGGTGCGGGTTCGGCAGGCAGCCGCGGAAACCGCGGGATTTGAGCCCTTTCTGCATTTCCACCATGTTGGAAATATCCTGGGCGATCACGTAGGGCCACTGCTCCGGGTCCTGCTCCGCGTACTGCCACTCGGTCGCCGGCTCCTCGCCCTCGGGGAAACGGTCGATCGCCACCGCCTCGAAAATGCACTTGTCGGGGTCGGTACCGTAGGGCCGCACCCGGTAGTAGAGGGCAAACGTCGGCCCGGGCAGGATGTTCATGTTGGGGAAAATGCTCTGCGCGAGGCCGGCGCGGGTCATCTGCTCGTCGCTGATCTCCGGCCAGGCCACACCGCGGGCGGCATCGTCGCGACGGGCGGATTCCAGCCAGTGGTGGTGTACCTCGGCGGGCGGTGTACCCTCGGGCAGCTCGTCCACCAGCCGCCTGGCGGCGTTGACCAGGGTCTCCGTGGTGCTGGCGCCGATGGTCTCCCAGAATTCCTCCTGCATGGTGGCAATGGTCACCCGCGCGTCCTCACCCTTGGCGGCGCGGTGTACGGTGGTATCCGCCGCACTGGCGGCGTCCGCGCTGCGGGAATCGAAGCCGTCGTTGCCGTGCAACCCCAGCGACTGGCTCCAGGCGTAAAAATCGCCGTACTTGTTCAACTGGGGATGGGTGGCGAAGACGTGGTAGGGCTCGAGAAAGGCCTCCAGCGCCACCTTCCAGTTGCAGTCGAAGATGCCCCACTGGCGGAAGCGGTAGCGCATCCGGTCGAACTCGAAGGGATCGAGCATGCCGGCAATCGGCGACAGGTAGTCCTGCAGCGATTCGCAGTCCGCGTCCATGTTGATCCAGATCCAGCCGCCCCAGGTATCCACCTGGACCGGGGTGAGGCCGGTGCGCTCGTCGCTCAGGGCGCCCTGCCAGTCCTCCCGGTCGAGGATAAAGGTCGCCTGGCCGTCGAGATCAAAGGTCCAGCCGTGGTAGGGGCAGAAAAAGCCCTGCTTTTTCTCGCCGCACTGGTCCTTCTTGCCACAGGCACTGTTGGCGCCGGGCGGCGTGCTGACCAGTTTGCGCCCCCGGTGCGGGCAGACGTTGTGGAAAGCGCGGATACGGTCTTCCGCGGCGCGCACGATCAGGATCGAGTCGTTGCCGATCTCGTAGTTGATGTAGCTGCCGACCTCGGGAATTTCCTCGACCCGGCCCGCCTGCTGCCAGACTTTCGCCCACAGGCAGTCGCCCTCGCGCTCTGCGTAGTCGCGGGAAATGTAGGCATCCACCGGGTAGATCAGTGGGCTGCCCAGTTGTTCTTCGCTGACATTGAATTGCTGGTCCATCATTCGCTCCCGGTATTATTGAGGGCACGCTGTGCGTGCAGGTTTGCGCTGGTCAGGCAATCTCGGCGATGGACGCTTCGTCCATCTCCAGTTCCAGTCCTTCCAGGCCACCCTTGAAGCGCCAGTTTTCCAGCAGCGCCACGAAGGCGTCCCAGCCGGGGCCGTACACTTCGCCGAGGTAGAAGCGGTAGCGTTCGTTGCCGTTTTCATCGACGTCGGGCTGGCCCTCGTTGTTGAAATAACTGGGCGTACACTCGCGAATCCACTCGGTGCGGTCGATCTCGGTGTCGCGCAGGTGCTGCACGTAGGCGTTTTGCGCGGCTTCGGTGACCTCCCCGGCTACGGCGCCGCGGCGCTGCAGTTCGCCGATGATGAAGGCGATGTGCTCCGCCTGGGTTTCGAAGTTCTGGGTCAGGGTCGAGTTGAGCCCGCCCTGGTTGAGGCCCACCAGGTAGAGGTTGGGGAAGCCGTGGGTCATCACCCCGTGCAGGGTCTTGTAGCCGCCGGCCCAGTTGTCGTACATGGACAGGCCGTTACGACCGGTAAACTCCTCGAAGCCCCAGCGCCGGTCGAGGTCGCTGGTTACCTCGTAGCCGCTGGCAAAGATGATGCAGTCGCAGTCGAATTCCTCGCCGTTGGCGATAAAACCGTGCTCGGTGAGTTGCTGCAGGCCCTGGGTTTCAGAGACATCGACCAGGCTGACATTGGGCCGGTTGAAAGTCTCGTAGTAGTTGTCGTTGGAGGTCGGACGCTTGCACTGGTAACGGTAGTAGGGCTTGAGCTGTTCCGCGGTCTCCGGGTCCTGCACGATAGCGTCGACCCGCCGGCGCAGGCGCTCCATCACCCGGAAGTCCATGACATCGCGGCGCTGGGCGTACTCGGCCATGTCGGGATAGTAGCCATCCGCGTTGAACTCCTCGGTCAGGCGGTGGTTCACCTCGGTCCAGATATCGACGATCTGGTCCTCCTCGCGGTCGAGATAGCGCTCGTTGGCCCCGCGGTGGAAATTGGCCCGGCGTGCCGCCTGCCAGCCCGGCTGCAGGGAGGCCGCCCAGGCGGGATCGGTTTCCGAATTGCGCCGGGTATCGACACAGGACGGGGTGCGCTGGATCACATAGAGGTGCTTCGCGTACTTGCCGAGGAAGGGCACCAGCTGGATCGCAGTGGCGCCGGTGCCGACAATGGCGACCTTCTTGTCGGCCAGCTTGTCCAGCACGGGGTTCTTCTGGCTGCCCCCGGTGTAGTCGTAGTCCCAGCGCGCGGTGTGGAACATGTGGCCCTTGAAGCCATGGATGCCCGGGATGCCCGGCAGTTTGGGAATGTTCAGCAGGCCGTTGGCGACGATCAGGTGGCGGGCGCGGATATCGTCGCCCTGGCGGGTTTTCACATGGTAGCGCTTGAGCTTCTCGTCCCAGGTGATGCTCTCCACCAGGGTGTGGAACAGGGCGTTGTCATACAGCCCGTAGCGGCGGCACAGGTCCTGGGCGTATTCGCGGATCTCCCAGCCATCGGTGAATTTTTTCGAGGGCATGAAGCCGGTTTCTTCCAGCAGCGGCAGGTAGCAGTAGGCGTCGTTGTCGCACTGCAGGCCCGGGTAGCGATTCCAGTACCAGACGCCGCCGAAATCACCGGCGTGGTCGATATTGCAGAAATCGTCGATGCCCGCCTTGCGCAGCTGGATGCCGGTCACGATGCCGGACCAGCCGCCGCCGAGGATAACGACCTCGATGTCCCTGGCTACCGGCTCACGCGGCGCGAGCGGGGTGTAGGGGTCGCCCTCGTAGGTGTAGGCGAAGTCGTCTACCGGCTTGACGTACTGGGCCTGGCCTTCCTGGCGCATGCGGCGGTTGCGCTCCAGGGCGTATTTTTCCTTCAGTGCCGCGATATCGATTTCTTCGGCGGTTGGCAGGTCCACATCGTAGAGGGTCATTGGGCTATCTCCGGGAAAGTCTGTGATTCGTTATTCGGATTTAAATCAACACCGTTGTTCATAACAGTAGGTGATACGCGGCGCGATCACATTGATCCAGATCAAGAAACCGCGCCCTCCTGGAATCAGCCGCCCTGCAGGGTGGCCACTTGGCGGACACCGGGGCGCCCGCGCGCACTTTCCCGAGGACAAAAAAAAGCCCCCGGAGACAGGGGCCGAGCTTAACAACGCTCTAGTCGGACCGGATGGGAAAATCAGGCGAAGGGTTCCTCCCCCGCCGTCTTGGTGCGGTGCAGCAGGCGCCCGCAGTCGGGGTCGTAGGGCATGGCGCGGTGCATGGTGCCGGTGTTGTCCCACATCACCGCATCGCCCACCGACCATTCGTGGCTATAGACAAATTGCGGCTGGGTCGCCCATTCGCGCAGGCCGTGCAGGAGTTTCGCGCTCTCCATCCGGCTCATGCCGATGACCTCCTGGGCGGTGTTGCCAAGGATCAGGGATTTGCGCCCGGAGCGGTGGTTCCAGACCAGCGGCAACTCAACCTCGCCCATCGCCATCCACTGTTCCAGTTGCGCCAGGGTGGGCTCGGGGGTGTGGTAGAGCTGGGTATTCCACATGGAGTGAATCACCCGGAGGTTCTCGATTTCCTGCTTTTTCTCCTCGGGCAGCGCATCGTAGGCGGCATAGGTGTTGCAGAACTCGGTATTGCCGCCCCAGGTCGGGAGCACTTTGCTGGACAGAATCGCCGCGCCGATCGGCTTGCGATTCATGGTGCCGTCGATATGCCAGTACAGCGAGCCCTTGAGGTAGTCACGGTTGGGATTCTGCCGCTTGTCCAGCGAGATGTTGTAGACCTTCTGTCCCTGCATCTCGGGCATGAACTCGCCGATGGTGGCGGTAAAAGCAGCCTGCTCGTCATCGCTGAAATTGATCCGCGGGAACACCAGGACGCCGCGCTGTTCCAGCAGGTCGCGCAGGTCTGCGGCGTATTCCCCGCTCAGCAGGTCCGGCTTGCCCAGCAGCACCCGGCTGCCGATGAGGGGGGATATCTCGTCCGCCGCCAGGCGGTTCGAATTGTTTGCCAGTGCTGTCGTCACGCTGGACACCTCCAATCAGGGTTTTATCGTTAGCTGCCCCGGTGCTCGCCGCCACCGGGCATTGGCCGCGGCGAAACTGCAGGACGCCTGCCGGAAGCGGGCGCTCTGCCCTGTTTCACGGCCTGGGTTGCGATCTATCTTGCACCCGGCTTTGTAGCGGACCCTTGATCCAGATCAACGAATGCCGCGGTAGCCGCACCTAAGATGGCGTCCATAAGCAGTGACGCATAATGAGGCACACACCATGAGCGCATCCCTTCAGCCCGTACTCGACCAGGATTCCGACAGCAAACGCGAGGCCGCCAGCGCCTGGCCAGAACGCTGGCAGACCTTCGCCCAGGGCGTCGGCGTGGACCGCTACATCGACCCGGCATTTGCCGCGCTGGAGTTCGAGCGCCTGTGGAGCCGCGTCTGGCAGGTCGCCGCCCGCGTCGATGAAATTCCCCACCGCGGGGACTTCACCACCTATACCATCGGCGACCAGTCGATCCTGCTGGTGCGAGTGAACGAACAGGACATCAAGGCCTACTACAACTTCTGCCCGCACCGCGGCACCGCCCTGGGCGAGGGCTGCGGCCACTTCCAGGACGGCAGGATCATCTGCCCCTTCCACGGTTGGCGCTGGAATCTCGAAGGCCAGGTGCAGATGGTCCTCGGCCGGGAGGAATTCGCCGGCGGCCAGCTGCGCGACGAGGATGTGGCCATGCGCGAGGTCCACTGCGAGGTCTACGCCGGCTTCGTGTTTATCAACCTGGCCGAACAACCGCAGTCCTTCGAGGCCTTCATCGCCCCGGTAAAACAGTTCCTTGATGACTTCGTGCTGGGAGAAATGCGCCCGGTATGGTGGAAGCGCGCCGAAATTCCCTGCAACTGGAAAGTGGCGCAGGAGGCCTTCTTCGAGGCCTACCACGTCTCCGCCACCCACCCGCAGCTGGAGAAGGTGGGCAGCGAAATCGTCTACGGCGACCGCCAGGACGGGGAGATGATGTTCGAGAACCTGACCTATGTCGCCCAGCCCAACGGCCACGGCCACTTCTACGGCGGCGACAAGACACCGATCAGCGGCCACGTGCAGGAACCGGTGCCGACCGCCAGCCTGGTGGAGGCGATGGCCGCGCGCATGAATCTCACCGCCGAGGGGCTCGGCGCGATGATACTGAAAGAAGACATCGAGCTGCTGCTCACCCTGAAGGACGCTGAGCTGCCGGCAGACGCCAACCTCGGTGCCGAGTACGTCAAGCTGCAGTACGCCAAGGCCGCGCAACAGGGCCGGCCCATGCCGAAACTGAGCCCGGAAACCGTCGGCAAGTGGGGCGGCGTGAACTTCATCTTTCCCAATATCCTGATCCTGCCGCAGGCAGGCAATGTCGCCATGTACCGCGCCCGGCCGCACCCCACCAACCCCGACCTGTGCGTCTTTGAAATCCGTTCGCTGAAGACCTTGCCACAGGGCGAGCTGGCGCAGCGCGCGGTAGTCGAGGAAGTGGTCGATTCCACAACCGACCTCGGCCTGATTCCCCAGCAGGACCTGGCCAACCTCGGCCGGGTGCAGACCGGCCTCCACGCCAGGGGGATGCAGCGCGCCTGGCTGGCGGAAAACCAGGAAAAGCTGATCCTCAACATGCACCGGGAGCTGGACAACTACCTGTTGCAGGCCACCTGAGCCGGGGCCGCTCCCGCTCCTGGCAATAAAAACATCCCGGCGGATATTGCATGGCCGGAGGTGCTGGACTACCTTTATTTCCACTAGTTTTTTAAGGTTTTTTTAAGGGGAAGGAATGCTGGCGTGGTTGCGCGGTCTGTTGCGACCTTCTCCGCGGTTTTCAGTGCTGGCACTGGTGGCCGCGGGGCTGGTGCTCGGCGTGGTGGGTGTGCTCGCCTTCAACGCCACCATGCACGCCACCAGCAGCGAGGCCTTCTGCACCAGCTGCCATGAGATGAGCAGCAACCCCTTCGCCCAGCTGCAGGAAACCAGCCACTTCAGCAACGCCAGCGGGGTCAGCGCCAGCTGCTCCGACTGTCACGTGCCGCACGAATTCCTGCCCAAGATGATCCGCAAGATCGAGGCTTCGCGGGAAGTCTGGGGGCATCTCACCGGCATTATCGACACCCCGGAAAAATACATTGCCCACGCCCCGGCGATGAAAGCGCGGGAAATTGCCCGACTGCGGGCCAACGACTCGCAGGAATGCCGCAACTGCCACAACGCCGGGCGCATGCTGGCGAGCGCCCAGTCCGCGCAGGCGCGCAAATACCACATGGCCATGGAGAGCCAGGGCAAAACCTGCATCGACTGTCACACCGGTATCGCCCATCCGCTCAATACCGCGGGACTGGCCGACCACAACTAGCCTGACAAGCGCGAGGAGCCCAGACATGGACAAGGTTTTTGCAACCGCCATATTCGCCAGGCTGACCGGCGGGCGGTTCGCGCTGCCCGGACTGCTGGCGCTTGCACTGCTGCTCGCGGGCGGTGCACTGCAGGCCCAGGACAAGTTCGCCGAGGGCGGCAGCAGCCAGTGCCTGGGCTGCCACGACTTCGGGCCCGAATCCCCCGTGCACCCGATGCTGCAAAGCCCCCACGGCGCCGCGGACAACCCGCGCACGCCGATGGCCAACGAAGGCTGCGAAGCCTGCCACGGCCCCAGCGGTAACCACGCCGCGGCACCGACCCAGGTGTCTCCCGGGGTCAGCTTCGGCCCCCGCTGGACCGCCAGTACCGGCACCCAGGACGGCCAGTGCCTCGCCTGCCACAAGGACACGGCGCTGGCCCACTGGGACAGCGCGCCGCACAACCGCTCGGACCTCGCCTGCACCACCTGCCACGACATTCACCACCTGCCGGACAAAGTGCTCGCGGCGGACACCCAGGGCCAGGTCTGCACGGTCTGCCACAAGGTCCAGCGCGAGGGCATTCACGGCCTCTCCAGCCACCTGGACAGCAACCCGGCCTGCACCACCTGCCACAGCCCCCACGACGCGAGTCCGCCGCTGGCGACCACCCTGGAAAACCGTTCGGCGGGCTGCCGCAGCTGCCACGACCTGGTGGCCATGGCCAGTGCGGCCGACGTCAGCGACAAGGCCAAGAGCTATCACAAGGTGATGGCGCGGCAGGATCGCAGTTGCCTCGACTGTCACCAGGGAATCGCCCACGCACCCGCCGACTCCGTGGCCCCGATGGTGCCCACTGCGGTGGCCAGCAAGACCGTGCACCTGTTCTTCCCCGGCCAGTCCGACAGCGAGTGGCTGCTGGGCAAACACCCGGGCTCCCAGCCCCTGCGCCACGGCGCCAGCTGCCAGCAGTGCCACCGCGGCGAGGAGGCGCGCATGGGCGCCAGCCTCGCCGGCGACTTCCAGCCGGCGACCCGCGATGTCCGGGTCAGTGTGTCCCGGGCCAGTGGCTCGCTGCGGGTCGAGCTGGACTGGCAGGGCCCGGCGGATGACGCCGATATCGCCCTGCTCTGGGGCGACGACAACACCCCCACCATCCAGCGCGCCGGCTGCTTCGCCGCCTGCCACAGCGATATGAGCGGCATGAGCCGCGACCGCGGCGAGGAGCGCGGCAAGTACCTGCTCGGCGCCCTCGCCCAGCAGCGCGCCATCGGCCGCCCGGCCCTGTTCAAGGACGCGGACGAACTGCAGGCGATGCGCGACGCCGGCCAGTTCGGCGAACTGTGGCGGGTACAACTGGCCAATGGCAGCGCCACATCCGTCCAGACCGCCGTCCTGCTGACGCCGCCGGCCTGGAACTCATCCTCTGCCCTGAGTGGCAGCGCCAGTTACCGGGACGGCCGCTGGCGGGTCAGCCTGAGCCGCCCCATGGCCGGCGGCGATGGCCTGAAACCGCTGCTGCAGGACGGCACCTACACCTTCGGCATCGCCCTGCACGGCAAGGACAACCCCGGCGGACGCCACTGGATATCCCTGCCGCAGACGCTCGGCTTCCAGGGTGATGACAGCGACTTCCGGGCGCAGTAATACACCGGCGATGATAGCGATGCCTGACAGGGGAAAATGGTTCCGCCGGACGCTGTGCTCACTCGCGCTGCTGGTGAGCGCGCTGGCCGGCGCGGCGCAGGACTGCCTCGACTGCCACCTGGCCAGCGCCGACCAGCCGGTACTGGCGATACAACACAGCGCCCACGCGGCCCTCGCCGGCGGCGGCAACGAAGCCTGTCGCGCCTGCCACGGCGACAGTGCCGGCCACATTGCCGCCCCCGCCAGCAGCGCGCCGGATTTCAGTTTTGGGCCCCACTGGCCGATGCCTGCAGCCGAGGGCGGCGCCCGCTGCCTCACCTGCCACGCCGGGGGTGAACAGCTGCACTGGGCGGGCAGCGCCCACGCCGCGGCGGACCTGGCCTGCACCGACTGCCACAGCCTGCACCGCCAGTCGCAGCTCGCGCCAGCGCCGGACCCGGCGACCTCCGGCTGCCTGACCTGCCACAGCGAGGTCCGCGCCGAACTGCGCCTGCCCTCCCGGCACCCCATCGCCGAGGGCAAGACCGCCTGCACCGACTGCCACAACCCCCACGGCTCGCCGACTCCCGGCGAACTGGCGGCGGTGACTCTCAACGACACATGCTTCACCTGCCACAGCGAAAAGCGCGGACCCTTCCTCTGGGAGCACCCCCCGGCCAGCGAGGACTGCAGCCTCTGCCACCGCCCCCACGGCTCGGTGCACCCGCGGCTGCTGACTGCCCGCGGTCCCGCCCTGTGCCAGCAGTGCCACGCCGCGGCCTTTCACCCCAGCCTGCCCTACGGCGGCGAGGGCGTGGCGGGCGCCGCGCCGAACCAGAACCTGCTGGGCAAGAACTGCCTGAACTGCCACGGCCAGGTACACGGCTCCAACCACCCCTCCGGGGCGAGGCTGACGCGGTGAACGGCGCGCGCCGGCTGGGAGCTGCGCTGCTGGCCTGCTGCGCCGGCCCGTCGCTGGCCCAGTCCGCGGACAGCCCGCAGGAGGATCCCTTCGCCGCGCTGCTGGCGGAAACCCGGCCCCTCGCAACCCGCTGGCAGACCGACTACCGGGGCACCCTGCAGCTGGGAGCCGGCTATACCAGCGCGGACAATTTCATGTTCGGCCAGTACAACGGCCTCGAGCAGAAAGGCGCCAGCCTGATCGGCGCGCTGCAGTGGAAGGATTACAGCAACGCCGACAGCCACTGGGACATCCGCCTGCAGGACCTCGGCCTGCCGACCCGCGAGGGCCGCGTGGCCTGGGGCATCGGCGAGCGCCTGAAGGTCACCCTGGAGCTCGACTCCCAGCAGCAGGTGCGCAATGACAGCGGCGCCACCCCGTTTCGCGGCGACAACCAGCTGCGCCTGCCGGACAACTGGCAGAGCGGCCTGGTCACCGGGGATTTCGCCGCGCTGCAAGACAGCCTGCACGGTTTCAACCGGGTCCTCGAACGGGACCGCTACCGGCTCGCCGTGGACAGCCGCCTGTCGCAGCAGTGGTCGCTCTACGGCAGCTGGCAATACGAGCACAAGGAGGGCACCGGCGATATCGGCGCCGGGATCTACATCGACGCGGCCTCGGCGGACGCGGCGCTGCTGCCCTACCCGGTTGACTACCTCAGCCAGGAGGGCGAATTTGGCCTGCGTTTCAGCGACGGCGGCCTGCAGGTCGACGGCAGCATTCACTACAGCGCCTTCGACAACGACCAACGGCTGCTCAGCTGGCAGAACCCCTACAGCAGCTACGGCCCGGCGGTGCGCTATCCCGATGGCGAGGGCGGCCTGGCGCTGGCCCCGGACAACGACCAGTGGAGCGGCCGGCTGAGCGCGGTGTGGCTGCTGCGCCCGACCCTGCGCCTGACCCTCGACGGCAGCTACAGCCTCGCCCGCCAGGACGACACCCTCGCCGATTACAGCGTCAACCCGCTGCTCACCGTTACCGAAGCCGTCCCCCGCAACAGCCTCGACGGCGAGGTCGCGCAGTCGGTGTTCAACGGCAAGCTGTGGTGGCGCCTGCTGCCGAAGCTGGAAGCCGAGGGCTGGGTCCGCATCCGCGACCGCGACTACGACGTGCCCCGGGACCGCTACCTGTACATCCGCGGCGACGGCGCCGACCAGCCGCGGGACGCCCTCGCGGTCTACAACAGCGCCCACGACTACCTGTCCCAGTCCCTGGGCGGCGAGCTGCGCTACCGCATAAACAGCCGCCACCGCCTGAGCCTCGAATATGCCTACGAGGAAATCGACCGGCGCAATGCGGCGGTGGAAACCACCGAGGAAAATCGCCTCACCCTCGGCTACCGCTTCCGCGTGCTCGACGGCCTGCAGGCGCGGCTGGAACTGGCCGGTGCCGACCGCGCCGCCAGTACCTACCACTGGGACCAGTCCTACTACGCGCTGCTCGACGCCGAACTGATCAACGTCACGCCGGACAACCAGCGCTTCATTAACCACCCGCAGCTGAGCCAGTACTACCTCGCCAACCGCGAGCAACTCGCCGCGAAGGCCGGCCTCAACTACAGCCCGGCGGCGCAGTGGGGCCTGGACCTCGACCTGCAGTGGCGCGACGACGACTACGACCAGAGCGATCTCGGGCTCACCGGGGCGCAGTGGCAGAGCCTGCAGCTCAGTGCCAGCTACCACCCCGCCGAACAGCTCACCGCCACCGTCTACGGCGGCTACGACCGCTACCGGGCGGACCAGCGCTCGCGCGCCTTCCGCGGCGGCCAGGAGAAAAATGCCTTTGCGCTGACGCCCCCGCTGCCGCAGGCCAGCGACCCGACGCGCAACTGGACCCTGGCGGCGGAGGACGAGAGTTTCAACCTCGGCGCCTCCCTGCACTGGCAACCGGTGGAGCGTATCGAGCTGGAAGTGGCCTACAGCTACCTCGACAGCAACGCGGCACAGGCCATGGCGGGCAAGGGCGCCAGCGACCTCTCGGTGGCGGACCTGCCGGACATCGAGACGCGCCTGCACCAACTGACTATTGGCGGCCAGTGGCACCTGCGGGACGACCTGAGCCTGGCGCTGGACTACCAGTACTACCGCTACCAGAGCGACGACTGGGCCTGGCAGGGCGTCGCGCCCAACACCCTGGACAAGGTACTCGGTTTCGGTGAGCGCAACCCCAACGAGGCCGTCAATTACATCGGGGCATCGGTGATTTATCGCTGGCGATAGGCAGCGGGAGAGGATTATGAGCACATCGGACTACAGCACAGGAAAATGCCGCCGCCGTCTCGGACTGGCCGGGGTGACCCTGCTGGCCTGCCTGCTGGCCGCCTGTGGCGGCGGCGGTGGCGGCGACCGCGCCGAGGGCGTGGATCCCGGGCCGACCGCTCCCGGCGGCGATGTGACCCCGCCGACGCCGGAGATTCCGGACCCCAGCCCGGCGCCCTATGCCGACGCAACGCAGCTGTTCGCCACCATCACCGCCGCCGCGCTGCCGGCGGACGGACGCCCGGTGGTCAATTTCCAGCTCGCCAATGAGAGCAACACCGCGATTACCGACCTCAGCGTGGATGACGTGCGCTTCATCATCGCCAAACTGCGCGGCAGCCCGCTGGGCAACCTCACCGGCAACTGGCAATCCTACATCAACCAGATCGAACAACCCGGCGTCGGCACCGGCACCGAACCGCGGCTGCAGGCCACCACCGAGAGCGGTGGCGAGCTGACCAACAACGGCGACGGCACTTACCGCTACCGCTTTACTACCGACATCAGCGCCCTGCCCGCCGACATCCTCGCCCAGGCCCAGAGCGAGGGGCTCGACCTGTCGCTGGAAACGGCGCGCACCCATCGTATCGCCATCCAGTTCAGCAACAGCGGCGACACCGCCAACCCGGTCTACGACTGGGTGCCCGACAGCGGCGCCACGGCCAACATCTTCCATCGCGATATCGCCGCCACCGCCAACTGCAACCGCTGTCACGACCAACTCGCCCTGCACGGCGGGGGACGGGTGGAAATCGAATACTGCGTGACCTGCCATAACCCGGGCAGCACCGACGCCAACAGCGGCAACAGCGTGGACCTCAAGGTGATGGCCCACAAGATCCACCGCGGCGCCAACCTGCCCAGCGTGCAGGCCGGCGGAGAGTACGTGATTTACGGCTTCCGCGACGCGGCCCACGACTACTCGCTGCTGCAGTACCCCCAGGACATCCGCCACTGCAGCAACTGCCACGCCGGCACTGCCACCGGCGATGCGGACGGCACTGTCGTCCTCACTGCGCAGGGCGACAACTGGAACGAGTACCCGAGCCAGGCCGCCTGCGGCAGCTGCCACGACGACCTCGACTTCAGCCAGCACGCCGGCGGCCAGGAGGACGACAGCCGCTGCGCCAGCTGCCACTCCGCCAGCGGCTTCGCCGGCAGCATCGCCGAAAGCCACCGTATCCCGGCGGAGGAACGGGCCAAGGAATTTGCGGCGACGGTGATCGGGGTGGACAACAGCGCGCCCGGCCAGCAGCCGGTGATCAGCTTCCGGGTGAGCAACCCCCTGACCGGCGAGGACTACGATCTCCTCAACGACCCGGTGTTTACCGGTTCCGGCACCTCCCTCAACGTGCGGGTGGCCTGGGACACCGCCGATTACCACAACACCGGCAACGGGGCGGATGACGCCAGTTCGGTTGCCGTGAGCGTGGCCGGCAACGCGGTCGCCAACGGTGACGGCAGTTACCGCATCACCCTTGGCCAGCCGATTCCCGATGCCGCTACCGCGCCCGGCATCGCCGCCAGCGGCAGCGGTGTGGCCGTCGTCGAGGGTCGCATCGCAGTCGAGGACGAAGGGGAAGCCCTGCGCGTGCCGCTGGACAACGCCCACGGCTTCTTCAGTATCGACGAGGCCGACGGCAGCGCCGTCGCCCGGCGCCAGTCGGTGACCATCGGCCAGTGCCAGGTGTGCCACGAGACCCTGTCCCTGCACGGCAACAATCGCACCAACAGCATCGACAGCTGCGTGACCTGCCACAACCCGCGCAACACCGACCGCGAGGTGCGCGAGATTGCCGCCAACCCGCCGACCGATGGCAAGGATGAGGAGTCGCTGGACTTCAAGACCATGATCCACGGCATCCACGCTGCGGCAATCCGTGAAAACCCGCTGCAGGTCGTCGGTTTCAGCGGCCGCACTACCTACGTCTACGACACCGACAGCGTGCATTACCCGGGGAATATCGGCAATTGCCAGGCCTGCCATACCAGCAGTGGCTTCACCCTGCCGCTGGCGGAGGGCGTGCTCGGCAGCAGCGTGGATACCGGCGCCCTGCACGACGACCCACGCGACGACGTGGTGGTCTCGCCAACCGCGGCGGTATGCTCCAGCTGCCACGACGATACGGTGGCCAAGTCGCACATGAGCGCCAACGGCGGTAATTTCAGCACCTCACAGGCCGCCCTGGACAATGCCGACGTGGTCGAACAGTGCAGTGTCTGTCACGGCAGCGGCCGAGTCGCGGACGTCGCCGAAGTACACCCGGTGCGCGCGCTGCCCTGACCCGTCAATACAACGCGGGCGTTATCGCCCGCGTACTGCAATTTGCTTGATTCACATCAATGAGTCGCTGCGGGTTCCTCCCTATGATGAACAGCAATAGGGGGGCAAGGCGCACGACGCCACTCGCCCTGTGTCCAAAGAAGGGAGAGTTGAACTTGAAAAAACTACTGAACCTGGCGCTCGCCACACTGGTGGCCGGCGCTGCCGCAAGCACCCAAGCCTACGAAACCGGCGACCTGATCCTGCGCGCCGGTGTCGTCACGGTGGACCCTGACGCCAGCTCCGACACCATCGACCTGGGTGTCGAAGGCGTCCCGACGCTGGAGGCCGATGTCGATTCCAGCACCCAGCTGTCGATTATTCCGGTGTGGATGCTCACCGAGAGCTGGGGGCTCGAACTGCTGGCGGCCACGCCCTTCGACCACGACATCAGCGTCTCCGGTGGCGGCCTCAACCTCGACGCCGGCAAGACCAAGCAACTGCCGCCGACCCTGACCCTGCAGTGGTATCCGCGCGGCGGGCAAACCGGCTGGCAGCCCTACCTCGGTATCGGCCTCAACTACACGCTGTTTTTCTCCGAGGACGTGGATGGCGAGCTCAAGGGCGCACTGAACGCGGTGCTCGGGGCGACCGATGCGAACCTCAAGCTGGACGATTCCTTCGGCCTGTCTGCCTCGGCGGGCGTGGACATTCCGCTCGGCGAGCACTGGTCGCTGAACGCCGGCCTGTGGTACATCGATATCGACACCGAAGCGACGCTCACCGCGAAATTTGCCGACGGCAGCAAGGCGCCGGTGAAATTTGACGTGGATATCGATCCCTGGGTTTACAACTTCGGTATCGCCTACAAGTTCTGATCGAGCAATAGCGCCCGCAACCGGTATTGCACACCTCCCGCGAAAACACGCGGGAGGTTTTTTATTGTTTCCACTTCAGTTCGATTTCGATACTGCCCTTTTTCTTTTTTACCTCCACCTCGATCTCCAGCCTGACCTCGTCCGGCACGCGGACGTGCAGCTTCTTTCCTTCGTACAGGTATTCCAGGCCGTTGTGACGCGACAGGGCGTCGGCAATGGCGCGCAACTGGTCCGCGGCGGCTTCGCGGCTGAGGGTGAGTTTGTCGGTAATTTCCAGCAGTTCCATGGCAACTCCTGAGTAGGGGAATGGTCTTTAAGGCACCGGCGGTCTACGCTTTCGGGTGTAAACCTGTACAGGATGGTAGTCGAAAAAGTGAGCGAGGACGCTTTCGTGAATAGCCCATGCCATATTGTTTGTCCCCACTGCGACGCGGTCAACCGGCTGCCGACGGAGCGGCTCGCCGCCCACCCGCGCTGCGGCAAATGCCACGCAGCCATCTTCACCGGCGTGCCCGTGGAGCTCGACAGCCGCCGCTTCCAGCAACACCTGGAGCGCAGCGATATTCCCCTGCTGGTGGATTTCTGGGCCGCGTGGTGCGGCCCCTGCAAGATGATGGCGCCGGCCTTTGCACAGGCGGCGCAGGTTCTGGAGCCGCGGGTGCGGCTCGCCAAACTGAATACGGAAACCGAACAGGCGGTGGCGGCGCGCTACGCCGTGCGCAGCATTCCCACGCTGATCCTGTTCAAGTCCGGGCGGGAGCTGGCGCGCCAGGCCGGCGCAATGGGCGCCGCCGATATCCAGCGCTGGACCCTGGCCCAGCTCGGCAGCGCCTGACCTGCCGCGCCTCGCGGCGCGGTGAGATCAGGCCTGTTGCGCCAGCGGGCGCAGCAGCGCTTCCAGCTCCGGCAGGCAGGCCGCGTCATCGATGGTCGAGGGCACGCTGTACTCCTCGCCGTCCGCCATCTGCCGCAGGATCTTGCGCAGGATCTTGCCGGAGCGGGTTTTCGGCAGGCGCGGCACCACCAGTGTGTCCTTGAAACTGGCGACAGCGCCGATCTCCTGGCGCACGCTGGCCACCAGTTCGTCGTGCAGTTGCTGCGGACTGATGTCGACACCGTCCTTCAGCAACAGCAGTCCCAGCGGTTTCTGCCCTTTCAGTTCGTCGTGGATGCCGATCACCGCGCACTCGGCCACCGCGGGATGCGCCGCCAGTACTTCTTCCATCTCACCGGTGGAGAGGCGGTGGCCGGCGACATTCATCACATCGTCGGTGCGCCCCATGATGAAGACGTAGCCGTCCTCGTCGCGGTAGCCGCCGTCTCCGGTCACGTAGTAGCCGTCGAAGGTGGCGAGGTAGCCATCGCGAAAACGTGGATAGTTCCCCCAGATGGTCGGCAGGCAGCCGGGCGGCAACGGCCGGCGCAGGGCGACGATACCCTGTTCGCCCGCCTCCACCGGCTGCCCGCGCTCGTCGAGGATGCGCACGTCGTAGCCGGGGACCGGAAAGGTCGAGGAACCGGGCCGCGCCGCCACCGGCTCGATACCCATGGGGTTGGCGCAGATCGCCCAACCGGTTTCAGTCTGCCACCAGTGATCCACCACCGGTACGCCGAGCAATTCGCTGGCCCACTCGTAGGTCGGCGGGTCGAGGCGCTCGCCGGCCATGAACAGGGTTTTCATGCAGGATACGTCGTAGCGGGCCAGCAACTTGCCCTCGGGGTCTTCCTTGCGGATCGCGCGGAACGCGGTGGGCGCGGCGAACAGGGCCTTCACCCCGTACTCGCTGACCACCCGCCAGAAAGCGCCGGCATCCGGGGTTTTCACCGGCTTCCCCTCGTAGAACACCGTAGACAGGCCGGCGATCAGCGGGGCGTAGACGATGTAGGAGTGACCGACCACCCAGCCGACGTCCGAGGCCGCCCAGAACACATCGCCCGGGTCCATGTCGTAGACCGCCTTCATGCTGTAATGCATGGCCACCGCATGGCCGCCGTTGTCGCGCACCACGCCCTTGGGCCGCCCGGTGGTGCCGGAGGTGTAGAGCACATAGAGGGGATCGGTGCCGAGGACCGGCGTGCAACCGGCCGGCTCGGCGCGCTGCATGGCCTCCTGCCAGTCGTGGTCGCGCCCTTCGCGCATTGCCGCCTCTACCTGCGGCCGCTGCAGGATGAGCGTGGCGCGGGGCTTGTGGGTGGCCGCCTCGATCGCCGCGTCCAGCAGGGGCTTGTAGGGAATGACCCGGTCCACCTCGATACCGCAGGAGGCGGACACCAGGACCACCGGTTCGGCATCGTCGATGCGGATGGCCAGCTCGTGGGCGGCGAAACCGCCGAACACCACCGAGTGCACCGCGCCGATACGGGCGCAGGCGAGCATGGCGACCGCCGCCTCCGGCACCATCGGCATGTAGATCAGCACCCGGTCGCCCTTCGCCACGCCCTGCGCCTGCAGGACGCCGGCGAAACGCGCGACCTGGTCGAGCAGCTCGGCGTAGGTAATCGCCCGCTTGCTGCCAGTGACCGGGGAATCGTAGTAGATGGCCACCTGCTCGCCGCGGCCCTGGGCGACCTGGTAGTCCAACGCCAGGTGGCAGGTATTGAGTTCACCGTCCACGAACCAGCGCTCCACGCCGTTGTCGTCCACGCCGAGCACTGTGGTGGGCGGGGTGAACCAGTCCAGCGCGGCCGCCCGCTCTCCCCAGAATTCCTCGGGTTGTTCGATGGAGCGACGGTATTCGTCCTGATAGAGCATACGGGTACCTGCAGACAGTCTTTATGTAACTGTCCAATGTAGTCCGACCTGCAGCGCAGGGCCATTCGACCAAAGTCGATTGACGCCGATACTCGGGCGCGGGCGGCCTCTGTTATCATCCGGAGACAGCGGCCGCCGGCCGACCCATAACAACGCTGAGGCCCGCCCACTGGTGTCATCCTCAATCCTGCTCAGTCTCGCCCTGCTGTACGTCTGCGTCCTGTTCACGGTGGCCTGGCGGGTGGACCGCAATTCCGACCTGGGCCTGAGCCCGACGCGCAGCGCCACCTGGCGCGGTTTTGTCTACGCCCTCTCGCTGGGCGTCTACTGCAGCTCCTGGACCTTCTACGGCGCCGTGGGCAGCGCCACGGCACAACCCTGGGGACACGTGCCGATCTATCTCGGCCCGATCCTGGTATTCCTGGTCGGCTGGCCGCTGGTGCGCCGCCTGCTCGACATGGGCGAGCGCCACCGGGTGACCTCCATCGCCGACTATATCGGCGCCCGCTTCGGCAAACGCCAGAGCCTGGCGATCCTCGCCACGCTGGTCGCCACCGCCGCGGTGCTGCCCTATATTGCCCTGCAGTTCCGCGCCCTCGCCCAGGCCTGGGCCATCGTCGGTGGTTCCGAGGCGCCGCTGCGCGAGATCGGTATCGACACCGTCATGTTCACCGCCATCCTGCTGGCGGTGTTCACCATCCTGTTTGGCGCCCGCCGCCTCGACGGCCACGAGCGCCACTTCGGCATGATGGCCGCCATCTCGGTCGAATCGCTGGTGAAACTGCTGGCCTTCATCCTGGTGGCTGCGCTCGCCATAGGCTACCTCTACCGCCTGCCCGAGGGTCAAGAACTCACCGCGACGACCAGCGCCCTGTGGCAATTCGACCTGAGCCCCGACTTTCTCGCCAGCACCCTGATCAGCGGGCTCGCCATCCTCTGCCTGCCGCGCCAGTTCCACGTCATGGTGGTGGAGGCGCAGCCGGGCACCGACGTGCGCCTGGCGCGCTGGATTTTCCCGCTCTACCTGCTGCTGTTCATGCTGCTGGTGGTGCCTATCGGCATCGCCGGCAGCGAAGTATTCGCGGTGGCGGACGATGTCGACCCGGACACCTTCGTGCAGTTGCTGCCGATCGCGCTGCAGTCGGACCTGGCCACGGTGGCCGCCTTTGTCGGCGGCATTTCCGCGGCCACCGGCATGGTGATCGTGGCCACCGTGAGCCTCGCCATCATGCTCACCAACGAGGTGGTCGCCCCCCTCCTGATGCGCTTCAACCGCCGCTCGCCCACCGCGGTGCTGCACCTGGGCGACAGCCTGCGGCGCACCCGGCAGATCATTATCGTCGCCATCCTGCTGGCGGCCTGGGGAGTCACCGGGCAGCTGATGTCCCTGCCCTGGCTGACCCAGATCGGCTTCATCTCCTTTCTCGCCTCGGCGCAACTGGCGCCGGCGGTGCTGGCGGGGCTGTACTGGCGGCGCGCCCACGGGGTGGCGGTGATGGTCGGCATCCTCGCCGGGCTGGCCCTGTGGTTCTACTGCGGCCTGCTGCCCGCGCTGCTGCCGGTATCGGACCCGCTGCTGACCCGCGGGCCCTTCGACCTGGCCTGGCTGCGGCCCATGGGTCTGCTCGGCATGGAGGGCGATTCGCGGCTGGCCTACGCCACCGCCTGGAGCCTCGGCGTGAACCTCCTGTGCCTGGTGAGCCTGTCGCTGCTGCTGCGGCCCTCCAACGCCGACCTGCGCCAGACCCGCCTGTTCCTCTCCGACCCCGAGGACCTGCACAACGATGCCAACGATGACTTCGAGCTGTCGCTGATCCGCGCCAGCCAGTTGCAGGCGCTGTTGCTGCCCTTTGTCGAAGCCGGCGAACTGCAGCGCATGTGGCAGTCCTATGAGGACCGCTACCAGCAGCGCCTGTTGCCGGGCGACCGGGTACCGCGCTTCGTGGTCAACCAGACCGAGTCGGTGCTGGCGAGCATGATTGGCGCCTCCTCGGCACACAAGGCCATGGAACAGCTGGAAAGCTTCCAGCAACTGGCCTACAGCGACCTCGCGGCCATGGTCAGCGACGCCAGCCGCCTCAACACCTTCAACCGGGAACTGCTGCAAACCACGGTGGAAAGCCTGGTACACGGCGTCTCGGTAGTGGACGAGGAACTGCGCGTGGTGGCCTGGAACGCGGTGTACCAGGACATGTTCAACTACCCCGAACGCTTCCTCTATATCGGCTGCCCGATCGAGCGGGTCTACCGCTACAACGCGGAACGCGGCTACCTCGCCGCCAACAGCGAGGAGAGCACCGAGGAACAGATCGCCCGCCGCCTGCGCTGGCTGCGCGAGGGCAGCGCCTACCGGCTGGAACGCACCCTGCCGGACGGCCGCCTGATCGAGATCCAGGGCAAGCCGATGCCCCGCGGCGGCTTCGTCACCACCTACATGGACATCACCCGCTACCACGAGATGCTGGCCGAGCTGCGCGACACCAAGGAAGAACTGGAGCAGAAAGTGGCCTCGGGCTCGGAGTCGCTGAGCGCCAGCAATGCCCTGCTGCGGCAGGAAAACCGCCTGCGCGCGGAAGCCGAATCGCGCCTGCGCGAGGCGCACATAAGTAAGTCGCACTTCATGTCGGCGGCCAGCCACGACCTGCTGCAGCCGATCAACGCGGCGCGCCTGTTCACCGCCAGCCTGCGCCAGCAGTTGAACGGCGAAGCCCGCCCGGAAACCCTGCACGTGGTGCAACAGGTGGATCGCTCGCTGCACCGGGCGGAACAGATGATCTCGGAGCTGCGAGAGATCGCCCGGCTCGACTCCGGGCGCCTGCAACCGCAGCGCCAGCCCTTCCCCGCCGCACGACTGCTGGACGCCCTGCGCGACGAGTTTCGCGATGCGGTGAACAGTCCCGCCCAGCGGCTGACCGTCATGCCGAGCTCCCTCTGGCTGCACAGCGACGAAGCCCTGTTGCACCGCATCCTGCAGAACCTGCTCTCCAATGCCCTGCGCTACGCGCCACACGGCCACATCGTGGTGGGCGTGCGCCGGCGGCCGGGCTGCGCCGAACTGCAGGTGCTGGACACGGGACCCGGCATTGCGGAGCGGGACCGGGTGGCGATCTTCCAGGAATTCCAGCGCCTGACCAAGGTCGGCGCCGGGCACAGTGATGGACTGGGGCTGGGGCTGGCGATCGTACAGCGCTGCGCCCGCCTGCTGGAGCTGCCCCTGCGCCTCGAGTCAGAGGAGGCCAGGGGGACACTGTTCGCCGTTTCGGTGCCGACCACGGCGCCCCAGGCCCTGCCGGTAGCGACGGTGGATGGCAACCAGGCCGACCTCGCCGGCGTCAGCATCGTCTGCCTCGACAACGAACCGCTGGTGCTGGAAGGCCTGCAGCGCCTGCTGGTGGATTCCGGCGCGCGGGTCGCCGCCGCCACCGACCGCCGCGGACTCGCCACCCTACTGGGCGGCGAACGCCCCGACATCATCCTCGCCGACTACCACCTGGACGATGGCGACACCGGTGTCGATGCCCTGCTGGCGCAGGGGATGGAGTTGCCGCCGGTGGTGATTCTCTCTGCCGACGACAGCGAGGACGTGCGCCAGCGGGTGCGCGATACCGGCTTCCGGTTCCTGCCCAAGCCGGTGAATACCGCGAGGCTGCGGGCGTTGTTGCTGGCGCTGTTGCGGCAGTAAATTTTAGGGAAAAGGGATGTTAAAAAGGGTTTAAAAAAGGGGTCAGAGTCGTGACTCTGACCCCTTTTTTAAACCCCTTTTACAACCTTTCCCAACCTCCAATTAAACCGGCGCCGTCAGATCCTCCGGCGGATCAACACTGAGGCTGGCCAGCGCCAGCACCGCCTGGGTGCGCGAATTGACGCCCAGCTTGCGGAATATCTCCGTCATGTGCGCCTTCACCGTCGCCTCCTTCACGTCCAGCTCGTAGGCGATCTGCTTGTTGAGCAGGCCTTCCACCAGCATCGAGGCCACGCGGAACTGCTGCGGTGTCAGGGTGGACAGCGCCTCCGCCACATCCAGCGCCTGTAAGCTGGCCCCACTGCTGCCTGATTTCAGGCCCGGGTGCAGGCCGCGCTGCCCCGCCATCACCGCCTCGATACAGGACTGGATGTCGTTGATATCCGCCGACTTGGAAAGGAACGCGGCGGCGCCGTGGTCCAGCGCGCGGCGCACGGTGTCGGGATGGGTGTTGGCGGAGATCATGATCACCGGCGCCGCCGGGAAGTGCCCGCCGAACCAGGACAGGGCGGAAAAGCCGACCGCCCCCGGCATGTGCAGGTCGAGCAGCAGCAGGTCAATGGCGCCGACACCCTGGGCGAGTTGCTGCAGCGCGTTCACATCGGAGGCCAGTTCCACCGCGTGCCCGGGGAACCGTTGCACGATCACCTGCTGCAGAGCGGCGCGAAACAGGGGGTGGTCGTCGGCTATCAGGATGGTATGGGTAGTCACGGCGCTCCCGGTCATTCTCGTTACTGGCCGGAGCAGGCTCCAACCCGGTCAATGCAATGTAAACCCCGCTACCGGCAAACGAAAGTCCGAAACCATCGACTTTGGTCGAATCAAGACCAAAGTCGAATACCGCAATAGCGACCTCCAACCAATACTGCTAGCGGCTCAATCCATAACCAGAAAACAGGAGCGATAATCATGCGCAAGCAGATAGTACCCATCCTGACCGCCGCCAGTCTCGCCGCACTGTCCACCCCTGCGTCCGCCGACGCGGTCACCGACCGCATCGCGGAACTGGAACGGCAGATCGCCGAACTCAAGGCACAGGTCACCTCCAACAAGGAATCCATCGCCACCCAGAGCGTGGAGATCGAGGAAGCCCGGCCCATGGCCAAGGGCACCAAGTTCACCTACGGCGGCTATATCCAGCTCGACGGCATCACCTCTGACTACAGCGACGGCAAGCCCGGCAACAAGCTGATCGATGATTTCCTGGTGGCCTCGCTGATTCCGGTGGAACCGGCGTCAGGTCCCAGCGACAGCTACCAGTCCACCAACCTCAGCGCCAAGAGTTCGCGCTTCTTCTTCACCACGGCGACCAACACCGACGTGGGCAAGATCTCCTCGCGCATCGAACTGGATTTCATGCTCAGCAGCCAGGGTGACGAGCGCATCTCCAACTCCTGGAGTTCGCGCCTGCGCCACGCCTTCCTGCAGTGGGATTACGACGAAGGCAGCTCGATCATGGCCGGCCAGAGCTGGTCGACCTTCTTCAACGTCGGCGCGTTGCCCGACAACCTGGACTTCGTCGGCCCGGTGGGCACCATCTTCGTCCGCCAGCCCCAGGTGCGCTGGACCATGGGCGGCCTGCAACTGGCGGTCGAGAACGCCGCGACCCGCTTGAACGGCGTCGACTGGGACAACGACCACGAGGGCATCCCCGACCTGATCGCGCGCTACAACGGCAATCTCGGCGACCTGTCCTGGTCGGTCGCCGGCATGGGCCGCGAGTTGAGTTACGAGAACCGCTCGGACCCGGCCATCGAGGGCGACAGCGACAGCCAGTACGGCTACGCGCTGTCCTTCGCCGGCAAGTGGATGCTGGGCATGGATGACTTCCGTTTCATGTTCAACTACGGCGACGCGCTGGGCCGCTACATGGGCCTCAACATCTTCAACGACGGCTACGTGGACGCCGGTGGCGACATCGACACCATCGACCAGTGGGGCGGCTTCCTGGCCTACCGGCACTTCTGGACCCCGCACTGGAACAGCACATTCTCCATTTCCATGGCGGAGGCCGACAACCCTGGTGTGGGTGACTACGCCGGCGCCGACTCGCTGGCCAAGGAATACCGTTCCATGCACGCCAGCCTCAACTACCTGCCGATGCCCAAGCTGCAGTTCGGCGGCGAGTTGGTCTACGCCAGCAAGGAGCTCGAGGACGGCCGCGACGGCGACATGAGCCGCTTCCAGTTCGCCGCCAAGTACGCGTTCTGAGCGTTCGACCAAAGTCCAACAGTATGGCCCTGGCGTCTCGCGTAGTATCGGGACGTCAGACAACATAACAACAGTGAGGAGATAGGCAATGTCCCCCTTGAATGAAGAACAGGCCCGCGCCTACTGGCGCCGCAACCTGAGCCTCGTGGTCAAGATGTTCGTCATCTGGTTCGTGGTCAGCTACGGTTGCGGCATCCTGCTCGTCGACGTGCTCAACGAGGTTCGCATCGGCGGCTACAAGCTCGGCTTCTGGTTCGCCCAACAGGGCTCCATCTACGTATTCGTGGTACTGATTTTCTACTACGCCCGCAAAATGGCTGCGCTGGACCGTGAGTTCGGCGTGGACGAAGACGAATAGGAGGCTCTGACATGGACCTGCGAACATTGACCTATATCGTGGTGGGCGCCAGCTTCGCCCTCTACATCGGCATCGCCATCTGGGCGCGTGCCGGCTCCACCAAGGACTTCTACGTCGCCGGCGGCGGCATTCACCCGATCCAGAACGGCATGGCCACGGCGGCCGACTGGATGTCCGCGGCCTCGTTCATTTCCATGGCCGGCCTGATCGCTTTCATGGGTTACGGCGGCTCGGTCTTCCTGATGGGCTGGACCGGCGGCTACGTGATCCTGGCGATGCTGCTCGCCCCCTACCTGCGCAAGTACGGCAAGTTCACCGTGCCCGAGTTCATCGGTGACCGCTACTACTCGAAAGCGGCGCGGGTGGTGGCGGTGATCTGCCTGATCATCTGCTCGGTGACCTACGTTATCGGCCAGATGAAAGGTGTCGGCGTGGCTTTCTCCCGCTTCCTCGAGGTGGACTACGATACCGGGCTCTACGTGGGCATGATTATCGTGTTCTTCTACGCGGTACTCGGCGGCATGAAGGGCATTACCTACACCCAGATCGCCCAGTACTGCGTGCTGATCCTCGCCTACACCGTGCCGGCGATTTTCATCAGCCTGCACCTGACCGGCAACCCGATCCCGCAACTGGGCCTCGGCAGCACCATGGCCGGTTCCGACGTGTACCTGCTGGACCGGCTGGACCAGGTGGTCACCGACCTCGGCTTCGCCGAGTACACCACCAGCGCGCGGCTGTCGATGCTCAACATGTTCGCCTACACCGCCTCGCTGATGATCGGCACCGCGGGCCTGCCCCACGTGATCATCCGCTTCTTCACCGTACCCAAGGTGAAGGACGCGCGTTCCTCCGCGGGTTGGGCCCTGGTGTTCATCGCCATCCTCTACACCACCGCTCCCGCAGTGGCCGGCATGGCGCGCCTCAACCTGATGCAGACCATCGAGCCGCAACCGGGCCAGTACCTCGCCTATGACGAGCGCCCGCAGTGGTTCAAGAACTGGGAGAAAACCGGCCTGCTCGGCTTCGAGGACAAGAACGGCGACGGCCTGATCCAGTACACCTCGAATGCCGAAACCAACGAAATGGTGAAAATCGACAACGACATCATGGTACTGGCCAACCCGGAAATCGCCCGCCTGCCCAACTGGATCATCGCCCTGGTGGCTGCCGGCGGCCTGGCCGCGGCGCTGTCCACCGCGGCGGGACTGTTGCTGGCGATCTCCTCGGCGATCTCCCACGACCTGCTCAAGGGCATGATCGCGCCGAACATCTCGGAAAAAGCGGAACTGAACGCCAGCCGCGTGGCGATGGCCCTGGCCATTGTCGGCGCCGGTTACCTCGGCCTCAACCCGCCCGGCTTCGCCGCCGGTACGGTGGCTCTGGCCTTCGGCCTCGCCGCCTCGTCGATCTTCCCGGCACTGATGATGGGGATCTTCTCCACTCACGTGAACAAGGAAGGGGCTATCGCGGGCATGGTGGCCGGTATCGGCGTGACCCTGTTCTACGTGTTCCAGCACAAGGGCATCATGTTCATCCCCGGCACCGCCTTCCTCGGCGACACCCCGGAGAACTGGTTCCTCGGTATCGAGCCCAACGCCTTCGGCGTGGTGGGCGCGATCGTGAACTTTGCGGTAGCCTTTGCGATATCGCGGGTCACTGCGGAACCGCCGGAGTCGGTGCGTGAACTGGTGGAACACATCCGCATCCCGGTCGGCGCCGCCGCCGCCCAGGACCACTGAAGCAAGGGCTTGAGGAGCAACTGACATGCTACTGACCAACAAACACGTCGTCGTCGCCCTGTTGGTTGCTCCCATTCTTTCCATCCTCGCCTGGTTCGCGGTGGGCAACCTGATCGGTGAAAAGCCCCACGCCGCGAAACCCGGCGAAGTCTATTCGCTGCTGGAGAAAAGCAACTGCCGCTACGAGAGCGGCGCCTGCGACCTGGTCAACGGCAACGTCAGCCTGCAACTCAAGGTATTGGGCAGCGCGGCCTCGCCGCTGCTGGAACTGCAGTCCAACGTCAGCTTGCAGGCGGTGGCTGTCGCCGTGGTACCCGAGGGTGCAGGCGATGACGTGCCGCCGCAGACTATGCGCAGCGTCAGCGGCGACAACACCCTCTGGCAACTTTCGCTGGCCGCCCCCCTCGCAGAGGGCGAACGCCTGCGGCTGGTTGCGGTAACGCCGAATAACCGCTTTACTGCCGAGACTTCCACCCGCTTCAGCCGCGAAGGCTGAGACGGGGGTCCAACCCTGGGGGTGCCTGTCGCCCCTTTTTTTTGAGCCGGGATTGCGAGGCTGCGAAGCATGGCGTCTTCACAGGAGCATTCAGTCAACAATTCTTCGACGGCACCCCTTTCACCGGAATTGCAGTCCGTGGCCGAGTTTCTCGCCCAGACCCTGCCATTCAGCGAACTCGACACCGATGCACTGCGCCGGGCCGCGGCGACACTCGAGGTGGTCTATTACCGCCACGGCACTCATCTAACCGCCAATGACGGCGGCGGCTTGCGCATATTGCGCAGCGGCGCGGTGGACCTGCGCGACAGCAACAACAAGCTGCTCGACCGCCTCGGCGAAGGTGAGAACTTCCATCTCGAGCGGCTTAGCAACGCCCACGAGGACACCGTCACCGCCAGCGTGATCGAGGACGCCCTGGTCTACCTGCTGCCCGACAGTACCTACGCCAGCCTGCGCGAGGCCGACCGCGATTTCGACCGCTACTTCCACACCCAGCGCAGCCGCCGCCTGCGCCGCGCCGCCCGCTACGAACCGCAGCCCCACCTGATGGCGCAGCCGGTGGAAAACATCATGAGCCGCGACCTGCTGACCATCGGCCCCGACCAGTCGATCCAGTCGGCGGCACAGGTGATGAGCGTACGGCGGGTGTCTTCGGCCTTCGTTACCCAGGGTGAGCAACTGCTGGGCGTCATCACCGACCGCGACCTGCGCGAGCGCGTGCTGGCCGCAGGCCGCGCGCCGGACACGCCGGTGCGCGAGATCATGACTCCCGAGCCGTACCGGATTTCCACCCAGACCAGCCTCTTCGAAGCGGTGCTGACCATGACCCGCCAGGGCTGCCATCACCTGCCGGTGATGGATGACACCCGCCTGGCCGGTGTCATCACCACCTCGGACCTGATGCTGGCGCGCCGCGACGACCCGGTGTACCTGGTGCAGCACATCTCCCGCCAGGACAGCGTGGAGGGCATCAGGGAGCTGCTGGTAGGCGGACCCACCCTGGTGGCCCAGTGGGTCAACGCCGGCGTGCGTGCACGGCAGATCAGCCGCGTACTCACCGCGGTCAGCGATGCCATCACCCTGCGCCTGCTGCAACTGGCCGAGGCGCAGTTGGGACCGCCGCCGGTGCCCTACTGCTGGCTGGGCTTCGGTTCCCAGGGCCGGCAGGAGCAACTACTGGGCGCGGACCAGGACAACGGGCTGGTGCTCGACAACAGCGCGCGCCCGGAACACGACGCCTATTTTGAGGCCCTGGCGACTTTCGTCTGCGACGGCCTCAATGCCTGTGGCTATCCCTACTGCAACGGCGGCATCATGGCCACAACCGCGCGCTGGCGCCGGCCCCTGTCCGGCTGGCGGGAAGAAGTGCTGGGCTGGTCGCGCAGCCCCACCCCGGACGCGGTGATGCGGGTATCAATTTTCTTCGACCTGCGGGCGATCCACGGTGACGCCAGCCTCTGCCAGCAACTGCAGCAGACCATGCTGGAAACCGCCTCGCGCAACAGTATCTTTCTCGCGGCGCTCGCGGCCAACGCGCTGGACAGCCCCGCGCCGCTGGGCATCTTCCGCCGCTTCGTGGTCGAGCGCGACGGCCAGCACCGCGACAGCCTGGACCTGAAGAAACACGGCGTCATGCCGGTGACCGACATTGCCCGACTGCACGCCCTGCGCCACGGCATTGCCGCAGTGAACACCGACGAGCGCCTGCGGGCACTGGAACAGTGCGGGGCGCTGGCCAAGGTGGACGCGCGCAACCTTACCGATGCCCTGCACTGCCTGCAGCGCATGCGCCTGCAGCACCAGGCCGACCTGCTGCTGGACGGCGAGCAACTGAGCAACTTCATCAATCCCCGCGGCCTGTCGAAAATGGCGCGGGAACAGCTGCGCGACGCTTTCTCCATCATCCACGACGCCCAGAGCAGCGTGCGCCTGCAGTACCGGGCGGGCCTGGGTTGAAGCGGGTCGAAAGTTGAGGAGGGTCAAGGCGTGATGTGGACCCTGCGCTGGCGCCGCCTGCGCTACCGCGGGCGGGCCGCGGGTACGCCACTCGAAGCCTGCTGGTCGGCGCCGCTGCCGAATGGCCGCCAACCCTGGCAGGCGCAGTCCTACCTGGTGTGCGACGCCGAGATGTCCTCGCTTGAAATCGCCAGCGGCAAATTATTGAGCCTCGGCTGGGTAGCGATAGATAACGGTCGCATTGCACTGGCCAGCGCTGAACACCACCTGGTCGCCAGCGACGAAAGCGTCGGCCAGAGCGCCGGCATTCACCAGCTGCGCGACTGCGACCTGGAGGGCGCCGAAAGCGAAGAACAGGTCATGGCGCGTTTCTGCGCCGCCGCGCGGGGCCGTGTGCTGGTATTCCATCACGCCCCCCTGGACCTGGCCTACCTCAACCGCGCCAGCAAGCGCTACTTCGGCGTGCCCCTGCTGCTGCCCCACCTGGACACCCTGACGCTGGAGCTGCGCCGCTTCCAGCGGCGGGAGGAACACCCGCGCAAGGGAGAGCTGACCCTGGCGGGCTGTCGCCAGCGCTACGGACTGCCGGACTACCCGGTGCACAATGCGCTGGTGGATGCGCTGGCAACCGCTGAACTTTTTCTTGCTATCGCCGGCTATCGCGGCGGGCTCGATGGAGCTGGAATCAACAAGCCCTTGAAACTGGAAGACTTGATATAGTGTTGGTTAGTCGTTGTTTAAATTTTGCTTTCCCAGAGAACCCACATGCGGAATTTGAGGAAGAAGAATCGTAAAACTGAAAAACCAGTTGGTTTTGGGGTTGCTGCTGGTCTCGCCCTGGGAGCGGGAATTGGTGCGGCAGTAGATAACCTCACGCTCGGTATCGGTGTCGGATTAGCTATCGGTGCCGCCATAGAGACGAGTCTGCGGGCGAAAAATAAGCAAGATGAATCTGAATAGACAGGGGGACAGCGCGTTTTAATCCGTCACCTCTAACACGGGCGCTGCCCCCTTTTTCGGTTCAGGGCTGCCGCAGTGAACTGATTACATCTTCCGCCGCCTGCAACTGATCCGCCGAACAGCTGGAACCCGCGGTGATGCGGCTGCCGTCCCTCGCAAACAGCGCACCACAGCCACCCTGGAAGTTTACTTCGAATTCACCACTGGCGCGCTGGTAGACCGCGGGTTGGCCCGGTTTATCACCGGCAGATAATACCCGCCCTTCCCCCTCCGCGGGGGGCGGCGCGGATTCGGACAGATACCGTGAAAGGACCCATCCGTCCACCGACTCATCGGCCAGGGTACCCACCCGGCACCAGCGCATGTTGTCCGGGGTTTCCTCGCAACCGAGGTTGCGCACCACCTCCGCCTCGCCCAATTCGCCGACCACATCTGCGTCCATCGCGGGACCGGCGTGGAGTTGCACAGGCGTATCAGCCGGCACACCGGCTACGGCAAAAAAATCCGGGCCACTGGCTTCAGCCTGTACGACGAAAGCAAGGCGGGCCGTGATCAGCCCTGCCGCCACAACAACAAGGAACGTTGTCCTCCCCATCGCAGCGCCCCTCAATGGCATTTCTTGTGCGTCTTGATATCGACGATGCTGTCGGCCTTGCCATCCGCGACCGCCATCTGCAGACATTGCCTGGTATTGTCGTTATACCAGATGCTGTAGGACGTATAACCACTCTTGAAAGTGTCGACATGGTCAAATCCGCGCTGCCGCAATTCACTGTCCGCGCTGCTGGCGCGCGAGCCCTGCAGGTCCGCGAACTTCTCCTTGTTGCCAGAGCCGCGGCCACCGCTATAATTTTCGTGCTGTCGATCATAGGAATCGTGGCGGCTGTAGCCGCTCCCGCCACTGACTTCCCGCAGGTACTTCTTCTTGACCCAACCGGTATCACCCTTGTACTCAACCCGGCACCATTGTGTATCGTGATGTTCCTCGCAGTCACCGAGCCCGCGCAGGCGCTCTCCATTGCGAACTTTACTGACCACCGCTTTCGCACCTTCAGAGGGATCGCGACGGAGGCTCAGGCTGCCATCCGAACCCCGGTGCACTTCCCAGTAGGTATCGCTGTACCGGCTGGAGTGGTGACTGGAGCTGCTATACCTGTTGCTGTCGCTATGCTTGCCGTCGCGAAAGTCATCTATTGCCTCCTCTGCATCGCGGAGGTCGCGGCTCGAGCAGGCGTCTGTGGACGACTTCTCCCTGCCGTGCTTGTCGAAGACGGCGATACAGCCATCATTATTGGTGACCAGATAGTTGTCACCGGACCGGGACACCTTGAAGTTAGCCTCCGCTACAAAACTGATGGTCATCAAGGCAATTGGAAGGGTGCCGAGAATCTGCTGCTTTAACGTCATCTGTTGTTTCTCCATGGTCCAGGAATGATTGGATAAAAATCTGCACCGGGCAGGTATGCTCCATTACCGACCTCGACGACCTACCAGATATGCGAGCGCCTGTCTGGCGCGATCCACATCGGGTCATCGGGCCCGAGTTCAAACGCTTCGAAAAAGCCATCCACATGCCGCATTGGCGCCTCCACCCGATAATTGCCATCGGCGTGAGGGTCGGTGGCTACCGTCTGGCGCAGCGCCCCCTCCCTGGTCCGGGTGGGCCACAGCTGCGCCCAGGCCAGGAAGCAGCGTTGCCGGGGTGTCAGCCCGTCTTTCACGACATCGTCCTCTGGATGCTCCTGAAGCTCCTTCTCCAGCGCCTGGAAGGCAAAGTTGACCCCCCCAATATCCGCCATATTTTCCCCCACCGTCAGCTTGCCGTTGATGTGCAAGCCGGGCAGCACCTCAAAGCTGTCGGCCTGCGCGATCAGCGTATCCGCCTGGGCCAGGAAATTTTCTGCATCCTCTTTCGTCCACCAGTCGCGCAACCTGCCATCCGCATCGTATAGCCGGCCACGGGTATCGAAACCGTGCGTGAGTTCATGTCCGATCACGGCACCCATGGCGCACGTGTTGGCTACAACGTCCTGCTCCGGGGAATAGAACGGGGGCTGCAGGAATGCCGCGGGAATTTCGATACCGTTGTTGGCGGCGTTAAAGGCCGCGTTGGTGTCGATGGGCAAGGTCGAACCTGCAATGGAGAATCGATCCACTACCACCGGGCCGCCGAGCCTTGCCCATTGCCGGCGCTGCAAATATTCGTTCGTGCGCAAGGCGTTGCCGTAGTAATCATCACGCCGGATTTCCACCGGCGAGTAGTCTATCCAGCGGGCTGGATAACCCACCAGGATGTCCGCCCTATCCAGCTTCTGGATGGCGTACTCCCGCGTCGGCGGCGTCAGCCAGGTATTGGATTCCAGCCGATCACGAAAGGTGGCGCGGATGCGCGCCACCAGGGCTTCCACCCGGGCCTTGCTCTCGGCGGAAAAATGGCGGGCAATGTACAGTTGCGAGATCGGATGGCCGATCAGGCCCTGAAGTTTCAAGGTGACGAGTGTTTCGCGCGGCGGCATGGCCGACTGCCCCAGTATCGCCTGGCTGAGCGCCTGGTTCGGCACCTGGAATTCTTCGGTGAGATAGCCGAGGGTATGAATCAGTAACCCCCATTCAAGGAAGAGGCGCAAGTCCGCGGGAGACATCTCGCCCAGCAGGGCATTGCGTTCTGCCAGCGCTTCGCCTTCAACCACGATAATCCTGTCTGGCGCTTTACCGCCGTAAACCCCGAGGAATGCATCGAGGTCGACATTCGAGAACAGCTCGCGCACCTGAGCCATGGGCATAGGCACGAAACGCCTGGTGGGGTCGGCCTTTTCGACGGGTGTCAACTTGGCTGCGGCGATACGGGTTTCCCAGGCGAGGATTTTCTGCGCAGACGCCCGGGCCTCGTCAGCGGAAAGACCGCGCAGCACCAGCGAAGACCCGATAAAGTCCAGCAATGCCTTGCGGGCGAACTCGTAATCCGGGTTCAGGTAGATGTCGTTCGAAATAAGCGTGAGATCGGCATCACCCAGGTAAATGGCATAGCGGGTACGATCCGCGATGTCGGTACCGACGGCGAATTCGGCCATCACCGGTTCGCCGGCCAACATGCTCAGGCGGGCGAACGCACGGCCACGTTCCGCCGGCGTGGCCAGCGGGCCGAGATCGCTCACTACCGCCTCGAATGGCTGCACGCCAAGCGCATTGATTTTCTCGACATCCATGCCCGATGCATAGAAATCCCCCACTTGCTGCAGCGGCGTGCCCTTCCTGGCCTGTGCACTGCGGGTCGCAGCATCTTCCAGCACCAGTGACAGGTCCCGGCTGACCCGGCGGTTTAGCACATGGAAAGGCGAAATAGCTACCGCGTCCGCGGGGATGACCGCAGCCGAGGTCCAGCGGCCGGTTGCATACTCCGCCCAGGCTGAGCCGGGTGCGGCGTCGCGAACCATCTTGGTACTCGAAAAGACCAGCGGCAAACCGAAGTTACCGAGTACCTGCTCCCCGGACGGCGCAGGCTCTTCAGCGACAACACGTGATCCTGTCACCAGACTGAAAAACAACATTACCGCCGGCAAGAAAATATGCACTGGCTTTGTGCCCGGGTGATTGGCGTCTAAGAAAAGTAGCAGAGAATGCAACGTGCGCAATGCGAAACAGACTCGTTGTTTTTATCCCAGTACCAGTACACTGGCCACCGACATTTACGAACCGCAATAACCGTCATAATAGCAGGGGTTTTCTAGAAGTTTTCCCCGGGTAATTGTGGCCTGTACTGTTGATTTGCATCCAAAATTGACCCACTAACCCCCCGGATTTGCATCGAATTTTGACCCACGTATAACCCTCCCCTGTTGAGGTTTCAGCAGGGGTACAAGGAGTGATAGACGTGGCTTTAGTCAGTGTAATTCGCCGTTGGCACCTGCGGGATCAGATGCCCATCCGGGAGATCGCCCGCCGCACCGGGCTGTCCAGAAACACCGTGCGCAAATACCTCGCCAGTGCATGCCTGGAGCCGGTTTACCCGGCGCGCAAGTCGCCCAGCAAACTGGATGATTACGAGGAGACGCTCACTAACTGGTTGTTCCGGGAGTCGCGCCGGCACCGCAAACAGCGGCGCACCGTCAAGCAGTAGTACCGGGACCTGCGTATGGGGGCCACGCAGATCAAACTTGCCGCCGGCGGCGGTGTTTCGTCGAACTACGATCCCCTTGACGTGACGGAATACACCTTCGAGGAACTGAAAGCCGCCGTCGATGTCGCCAAGACCTGGAATACGTATGTGGCGGTCCATGTCAATACGGACGCTGCGGTCCGCCAGGCGATAGAGGCGGGCGTGCTGTCGATCGACCATGGTTTCCTGATGGAAGAAGGGACTTTGAAGCTGATGGCCGAGAAGGACGTCTGGTTCAGCATGCAGCCGCTGTTGAACGACGAAGACGCAATCTATTTCCCGCCGGGCTCGGCGAACCAGGCCAAGTGGATCCAGGTAACTGACGGCACGGACAAGGTGATTCAGCTGGCCAAGAAGCACAAGGTGAAGACGGCCTTCGGCACCGACGTGCTGTTCGATCCGGCGCTTGGTGCGAAGCACGGCAAACTGCTGGCCAAGCTCAAGCGCTGGTACACCCCCTAGGAGACACTGAAGATGGCCACCTATGATAACGCCCAACTGGTCAAGATGTGCGGGCCGCGCGATCCGTATCCCGGCGAGCTCGGCGTGGTGAAAGAAGGAGCCCTCGCTGACCTGCTGCTGGTCGACGGCAATCCGCTCGAAAATCTCGATCTTGTGGCTGACCCGGAACGCAACTTTGTGATGATCATGAAGGACGGCAAGATTTACAAAAACACACTGGATTGAACCGCTTGGCAATAACGGGGCCAGACCCCTTTTAGTGCAACAAGCGGTTAGCGCGAAACACTGGATCGGCCGCCTGCAGTATCTTCATCCGCAATTGGGGATAGTAGTCCGGGTTCGCGTCCAGGAAAGTTTCGATATCAGCCACTACCTGCGCACTGTTGTGATTCGCCAGTGTCGCCTGCAGCCAGGCGGAGGGGAAAAAGATATCCCCGGTCACCTGGATTTCCCGCAACAGCGCCAGGCTCGCCGGAATGTACCTGACCGAATGCTCCCGGCGCAGGGGGTGGTGCAGGTTTGCCACGGCCTCGGTGACCCAGCTCTCGGTGCGGCGCATGCGCTCATCCGCCAGCGCGGCGAAGAAGGCATCGCGCTCGCCGGGATCGGCGGACAGTGAGGGCAGCAGGTAGCGCAGGCGGCGCTGCTGGTCGGGGTTGCGCGTGTTCTCCAGTTGAGTGGCGAGAATCTCCGCGGCCTGGCCGGGCAGTTTGATCGCCAGTTGCTGGGCCAGGGCGATGCGGTCCGTTTCCGACAGAGGCAGCGCACCGGGATCGAATTCCCCCGACCACACCGCGTGAACCCGCTGCAACGCTGCCGGGGTCAGCGCCAGCTGGGCGTAGGCGCCGAACAGCAGCTTGCGCTGGCTGGCGGAGTCGCGCGCGGAAAAATTCTCCCAGACGGTTTCCTCCAGGGCGGCGGCGCGGGCGTCGCGCTGGGCTGCCGGCAGCATGGTCCAGTAGATACGCTGAATCTGGCCGAGCATGAGTTCCAGGAGCAGCTGGTTGTCTTCTTCCTCTAAGAGGCCGGACAGGCGGTCGAGGTACTCGCCAGGGGCGGGGCCGCGGGCATCGACAAGGTTTTCGTAGAGGTTGATCAGCAGGGTACCGCGGGCGACGGCATCCAGTTCCTGCCAGCGCTCGAGCATCGCGAGTTGCGCGGGAAACAGGCCGTAGCCCCGGCCGTCAGCGCTGAATAGCTGGAACCCCCCTGTAGCAGCCAGTCCCTCGGGGAGCGGTGTCAGGGCATCCTCGGTGAGCAGGGAGAACTCCTCCTGCCCCTGGGCGCCGAGCGTCAGCAGCGAAAAGCGCTGCGGCCAGAGCCGGCCCTCACCCGCCGGATCGATCTGCTCAAGTTGCGGCGCCGTGGAGTTTCCGGCGAGCCTGAACTCCGGCCGCCCGGGCGTGTTGACCCAGACCCCGCTCCAGGCGGCGAGGTCGTAATCCGTCAGTTCATCCAGGATCGCGATCAGCGCCGGCCAGTCCGCGTTGCCATAGGCGTAGGTGCGCAGGTAGTTACGCATCCCCTGGTGAAACGCCTCTTCGCCCAGCAGTAATTCCAGCTGGCGCATCATGATCGGCGCCTTGTGGTAGATGATCGACCCGTACATCTGCCCGGCGTCGTTGAGGTTGGCCAGCGGCTGGCGGATCGGGTTGGCGCCGGCACTGCGGTCGACCGAATAGGCACTGGGGTAGTGGCTGACCAGGAAGTTCAATTCGTGGTCGACCTGCGGAAAGGCCGGGTTGACGATCTTCGCCGCCATGAAATTGGCAAACACTTCCTTGGTCCAGACATCGTCGAACCAGCGCATAGTCACCAGGTCGCCGAACCACATGTGCGCGACCTCGTGGGCGATCAGGTTGGCGCGATCGAGCAACTGGCCATCGGAAGGCGCCTCCTCCAGGAACAGCGCTCCGGCGTTGTACTGAATGGCGCCCACATGCTCCATGCCACCGTACTGGAAAGCGGGGATGGCGGCGAAGTCCAGCTTCTGGAAGGGAAAATCGATGCCCGTATAGTCCTCCAGCCAGGCCAGCGCCTGGCCGTGCAGGCGGAAAATCTCGTCGATATTGCGGGCGAACTTTTCGGCGTCCGGCTCGCGGTACAGCAGGGTCATCTGCCGCCCGCCCACCTCTCGGGTTTCCGCCTCGAAGCGCCCGGCAACAAACGAAAACAGGTAGGAGCTGAGCAGGTCCGAGGTATCAAAGCGCAGGGTCTTGCGCTCACCTTCGACGCGCTCTTCCAGCAGCGGTCCGGCGGAGATCGCCCGCCAGTCCCGGGGCAGTTCCAGGGTGAGATCCCAGGTGGCCTTGATGTCCGGCTGGTCGAACAGCGGGAATGCCGTGCGGGCGCGGTCCGGCACGAATAGTGTGTAGAGATAATCCGGGTTGCGATTGAGCGAACTGGAACCGGCGTTGAACGTGACTTCCACCGTGTTGTTACCGCGCTTGAGCTCGGCCTGTGGAATCACCAGGTGCTCCGCCTCGAAGCGCCAGGACGACAAGGCGCCGTTAACCGTCACCCCGCCGATCAGCGCAGGGTCTTCACGAAAATCGAGCTGCAGGGGCTGGCCGCCATTGGCAAGTGTAAAGCTGATCGCCATCCGCCCCGGTATCGGCGCCTCGGGATCAGCCGGCAGCGAGAGGAACAGCGCGTAATGCACGTCGTCCAGTTGCGCGCGCCGCTGTTGCGCCAGTTCCAGCGATACCCCCGGCGTCACCGGGGCAGGAGCATGGGCGCAGGACGCCAGGCCAATTGCGATGAACAGCGGGGTGATGTGCTGCAACAGGCGTTCGAGGGGCATGGCGCAGTGCTCGTTCTGGTTTTCGCTGACGCTAAACGATGGATGACCTCTGGTCAAAGGCCTTTGCGGGATGATTCCTGTTGTCTGGTGGGGTGGCTTCGGTCACGCAAGCGCAGGCGCCTGTCCCGTGCTTACTCGAAAGACTTTTAACTCGACGCACGGAACAGGCGCCTGCGCTTGCTCTTTCCGCGCGTAATTCCGCCAGGTTCAGGTTCAGGGGTAAAGAGTCGAATTCACTGGTGACGAGGGCTTCGCTCCCACACCCCGCCCACGGTGAGTAAAAAGTCCTTCGAGCCGTGGGCGGGGTGTGGGAGCGGAGTCCGGGTTCAAGGCACCGCTTTTCCCCCAAGACCGGAGCCCGCATCCAGGGCTCCGCTTTTCACGTAGGACAGGAACAGTCCTGGAAGGCAGTTCAGACTGGCCGGTTGGCAATCAGCTTGTCGACCACCGAAGGATCGGCCAGCGTACTGGTATCCCCCAGCGACCCCAGCTCGTTCTCCGCAATCTTGCGCAGGATGCGCCGCATGATCTTGCCCGAGCGGGTCTTCGGCAGGTCCGGCGCCCACTGGATCACGTCCGGCTTGGCGATCGGGCCGATCTCCTGGATGCACATGTCCACCAGCTCCTTGCGCAGGGCGTCACTGGGCTCCTTGCCGTGCATCAGGGTGACATAGGCGTAGATACCCTGGCCCTTGATGTCGTGGGGGAAGCCCACCACCGCGGCTTCCGCCACGTCCTCGTGGAGCACCAGCGCGCTCTCCACCTCCGCCGTGCCCATGCGGTGGCCGGAGACGTTGAGCACGTCGTCCACCCGCCCGGTGATCCAGTAGTAGCCGTCGGCGTCGCGGGTCGCCCCGTCACCGGTGAAGTAGTAGCCGGGGTAGTTCTTGAAGTAGGTGTCCACCATGCGCTGGTGGTCGCCGTAGACCGAACGGATCTGTGCCGGCCAGGAGGCTTTTACCACCAGGTAACCCGCGCCGGGGCCCTCGATCTCCTTGCCCTGCTCGTCCAGCAGCGCCACGTCCACCCCGAAGAAGGGGAAGCTGGCGGAGCCGGGCTTCAGCGGTGTGGCCCCGGGCAGCGGGGTGATCATGTGGGCGCCGGTCTCGGTCTGCCACCAGGTGTCGACGATCGGGCAGCGCGAATCGCCCACGGTGCGGTAGTACCACTCCCAGGCTTCCGGGTTGATCGGCTCGCCGACGCTGCCGAGCAGGCGCAGGCTGGCCCGGGAGGTTTTCTTCACCGGGCCGTCGCCCTCCGCGTGCAGGGCGCGGATGGCGGTGGGGGCGGTGTAGAAGATATTGACCTGGTGCTTGTCCACCACGTTCCAGCAGCGGCTGTGGTCCGGGTAGGTGGGCACGCCCTCGAACATCAGCGAGGTGGCGCCGCAGGCCAGCGGGCCGTAGACGATGTAGCTGTGGCCGGTGACCCAGCCGACATCGGCGGTGCACCAGTAGACCTCGCCCTCGCGGTAGTCGAAGGCGTACTTGAAGGTCATCGCGCTCTGCAGCAGGTAGCCGCCGGTGGTGTGCAGCACGCCCTTGGGCTTGCCGGTGGAACCGGAGGTATACAGGATGAACAGCGGCGCCTCGGCGGGCATGGACTCCGGTGCGCAGTCATTGTCCTGGCTGTCCACCAGTTCGTCGTACCAGACATCGTGGTCGGCGTTCCAGGCCACCGCGCCGCCGGTGCGGCGCACCACCAGGCAGGTGTGCACGTCCGGGCACTCGGCCAGGGCCTT
>NZ_JBLWFK010000006.1:0-384160 GCF_048323675.1 Haliea sp. E17 | reverse complement strand
GAGCGGCGATACAGGTCCCGGTACTGGTCCGCGTTGATATGGGCGTCGCTGAAGTTCGCGGGGACCGGGTGGACGGGGAATTCATGCATTGTTATCGATCCCTAAATCGTCGGTGGTGGAGTGACGATGATACGGAGCGAGGTCTGCAATTCAAGCACTTGCCGGGTTTGTGCTGGTGGGCTTTTTCTTTCGTGGGGTTCGGCGATATTGATCCGAGCCTCCCCTCCCGTTTCGCGCTCGGCAAGCAGAGCTACGCACTACAAGCGGCACCATGCCGGGCCATACTTGACGGCCAAGCGCTACGCCAGTAGTGAGTTGGATAATAGGGGATTGAAGAAGTACGTTGCGGAAAAACGGGTGAGTTCAACTCACCCGTCAGCCAGCATGCCCCAGTCGGATACCGGGTTCAGCGACAGCCGCACATTGTCGATCAGGCGGGTCTTGCCGAGCCGGGCGGCGACCAGGATGGCCACCTCCTCGGTTGCGTCGGTGACCGGCCGCAGGGTGCGGGCGTCGCGAATGGCGAAGTAGTCCGGTTCGAAGCCCGCTTTCAGCAGGTTCATCCGGGCGTGGGATTCCAGTTGCAGGAAGTTGTCGAAACCGCAGGCAATGGCGTCGCGGCAGTTGGCCAGCGTCTGGTGGAGCAGGGGGGCGACGCGCCGTTCCTGCTTGCTCAGGTAGCCGTTGCGCGAACTCTTGGCCAGGCCGTCCTCGTCGCGGGTGGTCGCGACACCGACAATCTGCACCGGAATGCACAGGTCCCTGACCATCTTGCGCACGATGGAGAGCTGTTGGAAGTCCTTCTCGCCGAAGATGGCGGCGTCCGGACGCACCAGGTTGAGCAGCTTGTTGACCACCGTGGTCACGCCATCGAAATGGCCCGGGCGGCTGGCGCCACAGAGGGTGTCGCCGAGGTCGGGAACGCTGACCACGGTCTGCGCTTCCATGCCATCCGGGTAGACGTCTTCCACACCGGGCGCGTAGAGGAACTGCACGCCTTCGGCGAACAACTTCTCCTTGTCGGCGGTGAGGGTGCGCGGGTACGAATCGAAGTCTTCGTTGGGCCCGAATTGCAGCGGGTTGACGAAGATTGAAACGACGACGACATCGCAAAGGCCGCGGGCCTTGCGCACGAGGTCGAGATGGCCTTCGTGCAGGTTGCCCATGGTGGGAACGAAACCGATGCTTTGGCCTTCACTGCGGGCACGTTGCAAAGCGGCCTGTAACTGGCTGCTGGAAGTGCAAGTTCGCATATCTACCTTCTCCCCTGGGGATGAAATGGTGACGCTAAACCCATGTTCACGGTGGTTGAGTAACCCTGCCCAAAACAGTGCTTTCGGCGGGAGGGGGAGTATGCACCATGCCCCAACTACGGGCAATAGCATTTTATGAATAATTCACACTCTTTGTTACCTATGGAAGCGCTGCCTGTAACAAAAGTCAGTGTGGCGAGGGTCTGGGCGTGCTAATTGCAACAAAAGTGTTACCCGCCCAGGGCGCCGGACGGGCTCTGGGGGAATTCCAGTGTGTGAGTACTTGCTTACGTGTAGCTGTGCTCGTCGCGCGGGTATTCGCCTGACTTGACGGCATCGACGAAGGCTTTGATGGCCGACTGCACGGAATCCTGGCCGACCATGAAGTTCTGCACGAAGCGAGGGGTGTGGTCGGACAGGCCGAGCAGGTCGTGCATTACCAGGACCTGGGCGTCGGTGCCCGGGCCGGCGCCGATTCCGATCACCGGGATGTCCAGTTTGGTGCTGATGTCCGCGGCGAGATCCTGGGGGATGCATTCGAGCACCAGCAGGCTGGCGCCGGCATCCTGGATTTCCACCGCGTCGGCGAGAATCGACTTGGCGCCCTTGGGCGTGCGGCCTTGTACCCGGTAGCCGCCGAAGACGTTGACCGACTGGGGGGTCAGGCCGAGGTGGGCGCAGACCGGGATGCCGCGCTCGACCAGCATGCTGATACTGTCGGACAGCCACACGCCGCCTTCCATCTTGACCATCTGCGCCCCGGCCTGCATCAGGCGGGTGGCGTTGACCATGGTCTGCTCGGGGGTGGTATAGGTCATGAAGGGCAGGTCGGCGATGACCAGCGAATCGACCGCGGCGCGCGACACGCACTCGGTGTGGTAGGCCATGTGCTCGATGGTCACGGGGATCGTGCTGTCGTGGCCCTGGACCACGTTGCCGAGGGAGTCGCCGACCAGGATGGTTTCAGCCCCGGCCGCGCCGATCAGGCGGGCGAAGGTGGCGTCATAGGCCGTGATGCAGACAAACTTTTCCCCTGAGGCTTTCATGTTCTTCAGGGTACTGACGGTGACTTTGCCCATGAGCCGCCCCGTGCTAGCCAAAAAAGGTCGGGTTGAAGTAGTGGCGACCGCTGCGAATGTCCAGCAGGTAATCCACCAGGTGATTGTAGTCCCTGTCGCCGTTGGCCAGGTCGATTTCACTGGCGTTGACGATCAGCAGAGGTGCGCCATCGTAATATAGAAAGAACTCACTGTACACTTCGTTCAGGCGCTCCAGGTAGCTGCGCTCGATCCCCTGTTCGGCGGGCAGGCCGCGGGCCTCGATGCGCGAAAGCAGCACATCGGTAGAGGCCTGCAGGTAGATCACCAGGTCCGGCTGCGGGGCGTCGATGGTGAGCTGCTGGTAGACCTTCTCGTAGAGCTGGTACTCCTCGCGGTCGAGATTGATGCGCGCGAACAGCGGGTCTTTCTCGATCAGGAAGTCGGCCACGCGCACCGGTTCGAAGATGTCGGTCTGGCGCAGGTCCTGGATTTTCTGCGCCCGCTGGAACAGGAAGAACAGCTGGGTGGCCAGCGCCGCCTGCTCGCGGTTGCGGTAAAAGCGTTCCAGGAAGGGGTTCTGTTCCGCTTCCTCCAGCAGGATCTCGTAGTTGAAGCTGGCGGCGAGCCGCTTGGCGAGAGTGGTCTTGCCCACGCCAATCGGTCCTTCCACGGCGATGTAGGAGGGCCGCTTGCGCCCCTTGGAATCGATGTTAATGGCCTTTGTCCCCCGCATCCGGGCCGTTTCCAGGTGCCTGCCGCCGGTCGCTGGCGCGCGCCGTGCTCCCGGGAGTCTCCCGCAGGGACAGCGTGGTCCGCTGCAGGCCCTCCGGGGGGCAGGTCGCTAGTAATTTACCAAGTTCCTCGCCGTTGGGCAGTAGCAAATTCGCACCCGCGACAGCGGCGAGCGGGTAGAGGACGAACGCCCGCTGGGTCATGCGCGGATGGGGCACCGTGAGTCGCGGTTCGTCGATGCGCTGCGCCCCATACAGCAGTAAATCGAGGTCCAGGGTTCGCGCGCCCCAGCGGACCTCGCGCTCCCGGCCCTGGGCCGCTTCGATGGCCTGCAGCGCGTCGAGCAGCGCCAGTGGCTGCAGGTCGGTGTCCAGGCGCACGACGGCGTTGAGGTAGTCCGGCTGCTCCCCCGGTCCCACCGCGGCGCTGCGGTAGAGCGGCGAGCAGGCGGCGAGCCGGGTGCCCGGCAGCTTGTCGAGTGCGCCGGCGGCTCGCTGTAGCTGCGCCAGCGGATTGCCCAGGTTGCTGCCCAGGGCGATGTAGGCAGGAATCATGAATTGGCGTTATTGCGGCGTCTGCGCGGGCGGCGCCGCCGGGGCGCGGGGCGCTCGACGTCCTCGCCACCGGGCAGTGGCTTGATGTCCGGGTTCTGCTGCTGGAACTCGGTCCACCAGGCGCCCAGACCGCCGGTGTCTTCCCCGGCCTGCTCGCGCAGCAGGAGGAAATCGTAGGCGGCGCGAAAGCGGCGGTGTCCGGCCAGTTCCATGGCCTTCTTGCCCTTCTTGCGGACGAGGCGCAGCTGGAATTCCCAGATCTCGCGCATCGGCTGGCTGAAGCGGCGCGGAATGGCGACGTGCTGGACAGCATCCGCGATTACCTGCTGGGCGGCGCTGTGCAGGGCGGGAACCGGCGGCTCGCCGGCGGCCTCGAGGCGCTGGGCGAGGTCGCGGGTTACCGGCCACAGCAGGGCAGCGAAGAGGAAGGCCGGGGTGACCGGTTTGTCCTCGGCGATACGCTGGTCGGTGTTGCGCATGGCCGCCCGCACCAGGGCCAGGGCCGCGGGGTCGCGCTGCAGGATGGCGTCGGCCTCCGGGAACAGGTATTGCAGCAGGTCGTGGCGCAGCAGCTGCTCCAGGGTGGCGGTGGCATAGCCGCTGAGGAACAGCTTGAGGAATTCGTCGAACAGGCGCGCGGAGGGAATTTCCCGCAGCAGTGGCGCGCAGGCGGGGATGGCGGCGGCGGTGCCGCGCTCGATATCAAAATCCAGCTTCGCCGCGAAGCGCAGGACCCGCAGCATGCGCACCGGGTCTTCGCGGTAGCGCTGGGCCGGGTCGCCGATGATATGGATAAGGCGCTGCTCGAGGTCCGGCAGGCCGTCGACGTGGTCCAGCACCTCGAAGCTGCCGGCATCGTAGTACAGGGCGTTGACGGTCAGGTCGCGGCGTACGGCATCTTCTTCCAGGGTGCCGAAGACGTTGTCGCGCAGCAGCAGGCCCTTTTCCGATTGCCGGGCGTGCTTGCCGCTGTGTTCCGAGCCGCGGTCGTCGCCGTTGTCGTGGTGACCGCGGAAGGTGGTGACCTCAATGATTTCCCGGCCAAAGCGCACATGCACGATGCGGAAGCGGCGGCCGATGATGCGCGAGTTGCGGAACAGGCCGTGGACGACTTCCGGGGTGGCGTCGGTCGCCACGTCGAAATCCTTGGGATGGCCACCCAGCAGCAGGTCCCGCACGGCGCCGCCAACGAGATAGGCCTGGTAGCCCTCGCTGCGCAGTCGCGCCATGACTTTCAGTGCGCTGTCGCTGATGTTCTTGCGCGAAATGCAGTGCTGGTCCCGGGGGATGACTTTCAAGGGAGTGTACGCCTGGTCCTTGGTGCTGGTGAGCCGGGTCGCAGTGTACCACAGGTCTCAGAGGTGTCGCGGTCGCTTTTGCCGGGCCCCAAATGAACGAAGGGGAAGACATAGTCTTCCCCATCCAGGTCTGGTGCGCAGTGTTATTGTTATTTCTATCGTGTTTTTATTATTAGTCACGCAACTATCGATGTCTAAACGTCGAAAGTTGTTCTGATTTTTTGTGTCGACAACATCGGGAGACAACTGTCTCGCCAGTAATTGTCGGACCTCTAATAAATTGAAGGGGAAGTTTCCCTCCCCATCCAGGTCCATAGTGATGTCTGTTATTTTTATTAATCGTGCTTGTTATTTTTATTTGTCACACTGCCCCATAGATAGCAGTGTGCGTGCCAGAAATAAGAAAAATCAATAAAAACAATAAGATGTATATTTTTGACTTGTGTGAGCGAGTGCTAGTTTTTTGGTTTTGTTACCTAATTACCCTGCGATTCGTAACCGATCCAAGCGAGGGTAACGCCCTTCAGCCATCCACAGAGGCCCGCCGGCGACGCGGTTGGGTGCCGGATTTGCTGCGCGGAATGCCGAAGCGCTGGCGGCGTTCCCACAGGCATTTGCGGCTGATGCCGAGTTTCTGCGCCAGTTCGGTTTCGCTCATTGAGTCCTGGTGCTCCAGCACGAAGTGCTGGAAATAATCCTCCAGGGAGAGGTCTTCCTGGGGTTCACTGGCGCTGCTCTTGCGCTCGCTGCTGGGCGGCTTGCTGGGGCTGCTGTCGCCGCGCAGGCGGTTGACGTTGACCAGTTCGAGGTCGATACCCAGGTTCTCGTTGTCGATCTCGTCGTCGTCGGCGAGAACCGCCGCCCGTTCGATGGCGTGCTCGAGTTCCCGGACGTTGCCGGGCCACTGGTAGGTGGTGATGGCCTGGATCGCCCTGGGAGACAGGTACATTTCCGGTTTGCCGAGTTTCTGCGCCTGGATCTGCAGCATGTGCTCCGCCAGGTGCAGGATGTCCTTGCCGCGTTCGCGCAGGGGCGGCAGCAGCAGGCGCAGTACGTTGATGCGGTAGTAAAGGTCCTGGCGGAACAGGCCGTTGGTGGCCAGCTGCGGCAGGTTGCGGTGGGTGGCGCAGATCAGCCGTACATCGACCTTGCGTGAGTGCACCGAGCCGATACGGCGGATTTCGCCCTCCTGGATGAAGCGCAGCAGGCGCGCCTGGGCTTCCATCGGCAGCTCCCCGATTTCATCGAGGAACAGGGTGCCGCCATCGGCGGCTTCGATCAGGCCCATGCGGCTGGCGTTGGCCCCGGTGAATGCACCTTTCTCGTAGCCGAACAGTTCGGATTCGATCAGGGTTTCCGGGATGGCCGCGCAGTTGACGCAGATCAGGGTCTTGTCGGCCCGCCGGCTGAGCCGGTGGACATTGCGCGCCACCAGTTCCTTGCCGGTGCCGGTCTCACCGAGTACCAGCACCGTGGACTCCGTGGGCGCCATACGCTGCAACTGTTCGAACATGGTCTGCATGGCCTGGCAATTGCCCACCAGGCCGGTGCCCGGGGCCTCGTCGCGGGGACGGTTGCGGGCGGCCTTTTCCTGCTGGGCGCGCGGTGTTGGGTGATCCGCAATAATCCGCTGCACCGCGTTGACCATGTCGCCGTGGTCAAAGGGCTTGGCGATGTAATCCACCGCGCCCATGCGCATGGAATCCACCGCCGAGCGCAGGCTGGCGTAACTGGTCATGATCAGTACCGGCACTTCCCCGGCCTTCTTTATCAGGTCGGTTCCCGGCGCGCCGGGCAGGCGCAGGTCGGAAATTATGAGGTCGAATTCCTCGAGGTTAAAGTCCGTTTCGGCCTGGTGGACGGAGCCCGCTTCGTTCACCTGGTAGCCATTGCGCTCCAGCAGACGATGTAGGGCGGTGCGAATGACGGACTCGTCTTCGACAACGAGAATTTTCTGCATGCTTGGGTACCCGGAATTCAGGGATTATCGAAGATACTCCTCGTGGGAAGAATATGCCAGTTTGCGGGCAAAATGGGGCCTGCGGTTACACCTCAAAGGCCTCGCCATAGCTGGCGGCGGCCAGTGTCAGGGTAAACCGGCTGCCCGGATGTGCACCGCTGTGCAGCGGGCTGGTGAGCTGCACCGAACCGCCGAGGTCGTCCATGATGCTGTAGACCAGTGACAGCCCGAGCCCGGTGCCGGCGCCGGGATCCTTGGTCGTGAAGAAGGGCTCGAAGATCTGGCTCTGCAGTGCCGCGGGGATGCCGTGTCCGTTGTCCTCGACGTCGACCAGCACCCGCTCGTCCTGCAGGTAGGAGCGCACCTGGACCCGCCCCTCCCCGTTGCAGGCGTCGCGGGCGTTGCCGAGCAGGTTGATGAAAACCTGCAGCAGCAGCTGGCTGTCAGCCAGCACCACGACCTCGCGGTCGCAGAGGTTGCTGAACTGGATCGGCGGCGCTTCGCGATCGAGGCTGAGCAGGTGCACCGCCTCGTCGACGCAGTCCGCGAGGTTGCAGGGCTTCAACTCCAGGTCCGCCGCCTGGGAGCCCGCGTGGGAGAAGTTGACCAGGGAGTCGACGATCCGCGACACCCGCTCCGTCTGCCGCAGGATGTCCTGGGCGGTGAAGCGGACTTCATCGTTGCTCTCGGCGTACTCCAGGTTCTGCGCGAGGCAGGCGATGGCGGTCACCGGGTTGCCGATCTCGTGGGCAACGCCCGCGGACAGGCGGCCGATGGAGGCCAGGCGCTCGTTGTGCAGGAGTTCTTCCTCCATGCGCTCGTAGTCGGTGATGTCCTCCACCAGCAGCATGGTGTCCCCTTCGGCGGTGACCGATTTGTGCAGGCTGACCCAGCGGTGGCCTTCGTCGCCCGCTTTCACTTCGGCCTTGAGCAGGGCGTCGCTGTCGCCGGCGCGGAATTCCGACAGCAGCTTGCCCCAGGGTGCCGGCAGGGTGTCGACCAGCGCCCCGAGCACGTCCGGCGCGGTGATGTCGGTCAGGCGCACCATGGCGCGGTTCCACATCAGCATCTCGCCGTCGGAGCCCATCGAGCACAGTCCCACGGGCAGGGTGTCGAGGGTTTCCCGGTAGCGGCGGCGCAGGGCGTCGAGGTCCGCGGCGAGGCCGGTGAACTGCACCTGCGTGTCGAGGAAGCGCTCGATCAGGGTGATGTCCTCGGTGCCGCCCGACTGGATCGGGATGCAACGTTCGATGATGTTGTGGGCCACCGCGGGACCCAGCAGGCCGGAGAGATTGGCCTCGATGCGGCGGCGCAGCCGGCGCAGGGCGTAGGGGCGCGCCTCGTCTTCCGCGAACTGCAGCTCGCCGAGGGCCTTGTGCACCTCGGCCTGGGCGGTGCGCTCGCCGAGGGCGGGGCGCAGCAGTTCGACGAACTCACCGGCGTTGACCAGGGGCAGCAACTGGCGCACCGGCCGGTTGAGGTCGTCCATGGAGCAGATCTCGGCGGCGACCCGCTCCTCGTCGCTGGTGGGCGCCAGCAGGGAGACGATGATGAACAGGGTCACGTTCACGGCGAGTGCCAGGATGCTGGCAATGGCCCAGGCGTCGTTGCCCACGCCCGGGAGCCAGGGTGCCAGCGCCTCGGCGATGCCCGGGGTATAGCCGCGGGTCACCGGCAGCAGGACGGCGACGAACCACACGATCAGCCCGCCCCACAGGCCTGCCAGCAGCCCGCTGCGATTGGCGTGGGGCCAGTAGGGCGTGGCGACCAGGCCCGGCAGGAAATGCAGCGTGCCGGAAAACGCCAGGTAGGCCAGCCCCATCAGGTTCTGCCGGCCGTCCAGCCCGAGATAGGAGAAGTAGGCGCCGGCGATGAGGATGACGATCAGGGCCCGCCGCAGCCAGCGCAGGTGGCGATAGATATCGCTGTCCTGGCTCAGGTTGAGCAGCCGGGAGGGCAGGATCAGGTGGTTCAGGCACATGTTGGCCAGCGCCAGGGTGGCGACCACGATCGCGGCACTGGCCGCCGAGAGGGTGGCCAGGAAAGCCAGTACGCTGACCAGTGGCGAGTCGAGGTACTCGCCGAGCAGCAGCCCGACATACTCCAGGTTGCCGGCACCGGCGAGGTCCAGCCGCAGACCCGCCCATGCCAGCGGCAGTACCGGCAGGCTTAACAGCATCAGGTACAGTGGAATGGCCCAGGAGGCGATCCGCAGGTCCCGGCTGTCGGTATTCTCCGCGAACAGCATGTGGAACACGTGGGGCATGCACAGGCCGCCGGCGAAAAACAGCAACAGGAAGGCATGGGCGTTCTGGATCGGCAGGTTGCGGGTCAGTTGCTCGTGCGCGGCGGGCGCTTCCCGCAACCACTGCTGCATTTCCGGGAAACCGCCGAAGACGGTGAAAACCGCGATCGCGCCCAGCAGCAGCAGGGCGATCAGCTTGACCAGCGAGGCGAAGGCCATCGCCGCCACCAGGCCCACGTTGCGTTCCTGGGCGGAGATGTTGCGGGCGCCGAACAGCATGGCGAAGGCGCTCATGACCACACAGGTCAGCAGGGCGGCGCTGCGGTGGTTGAGGGTTTCCGCGCCGGTGCCGGGAAAGCGGCTGCCGAGTTGCTGGATGCTGTCGCCGAGGGCCTGGATCTGCAATGCCAGCAGCGGCATCAGCGCGATGCACATGGCGACAGTGACCGCGGCGCCGACCCGGGCGCTGCGGAAGCGGAAGGTCAGCAGGTCCGCCAGGGACGCCAGCTGGTAAACCCGTGAAAGGCGCAGCAGGGGCATCAGCAGCAGAGTCGAGAACACGAACAGCAGGCCCACCCCGGTGTAGTAGAGGAAAAAGTTGTAGCCATAGCGGTGGGCCAGTTCGAGCACGCCATTGCTGGCCATTGCCCCCGCGAACACGCCCAGCGAGAGAATGTAGGTGGCCGGGTGGTGGGAGATGCGCCGGGAAATACCGCCGCGGTCCGCCAGCAGGGCGACCGCGAACAGGCTGGCGAGAAACAGGGCGACGAGCAGCAGGACCTGCGTCAGGCTAGAGCTCATCCGGGTTCCTCGAGCGGTTGGCCCACCAGGTCACCAGCACCACGCAGATCCAGAGGAAGTAGTAACGGTACCAGGCGCTGTAGTCGGCGCTCAGCCAGTCCTTGGCGACCGGATAGCAAAGCAGGGCGAGGATCAGCGCCAGTACCAGCATGCGGTTGATATACATGGGTTTAGTGGTCCCGGCTGGCGATGGCTAGGGGGATACTACTCAAGGGTATGCGGGGGGTAAAGCCGCGATCGTCGATGCCGGCGTGCATCAGCGCGCGTCGCGGGGGCCGGGCATGCCCAGCACCGGGGGCAGGGCGGCCGGGTTCCAGTTGGCGCAGGCGCTGGCGAGAATGCCGTCACAGTCGCGCAACGCGGCGGGTGGTTGCGGCTGGTTGAGAAAGTCCAGCGCCTGGCGCAGGTTGTTCCCCGCCTGTGCGGCGACCAGGGGTGGCGCGTGATTCTGTTTGCTCAGCTTTTGCCCGTCGGCATGGGTGATCACCGGCAGGTGCAGGTAGTGCGGGTGCGGCAGGCCGAGGCAGGCCTGCAGGTAGAGCTGGCGGGCAGTGGAGTCGAGCAGGTCCGAGCCGCGCACGATATGGGTGATATCCTGGAAGCCGTCGTCCACGACGACCGCCAGCTGGTAGGCGTAGAGGCCGTCCTTGCGGCGCAGGACGAAATCCGGGAGCGCGGCGTCGAGGCGTTCGCTGAATTCGCCCTGCAGGCCGTCGCGGAAGTGGATGACGGTGTTGTCCGGAACCCGGATGCGCAGGGCATGGTGTTCGCCGATGGCGGACTGGCGCGGCGCGCAGCGGCCGCCGCAGGCGCCGCCGGGTCCCAGCATGGCGCGGGTACAGTCGCAGCGAAACAGCAGGCCGCGGCTACCCAGGGTCTGCAGTGCGGCGTCGTAGGCGGCGTGGCGCGCGCTCTGCCAGAGAATGTCCTCATCCGGGTGCAGGCCGTGGGCGGCCAGGGCGTCGAGAATGCTGGCGGCGGCGCCGGGTTCCTCCCGGGGCGGGTCGAGGTCTTCCATGCGCACCAGCCAGGCGCCGCCGTGGCGGCGAGCCTCCAGGTAACTGGCGAGGGCGGCGATCAGCGAGCCGAGATGAAGCGGTCCGGTGGGGGAGGGGGCGAAACGCCCCCGGTAGCCGGGCTGGGAATCAGGCAAGGCGCCTCAGCCCAGTTCCTGGCGTTCCTTGATTTCGTCCAGGGTCTTGCAATCGATGCAGAGGCTGGCGGTGGGACGGGCTTCCAGGCGCTTGATGCCGATCTCGATACCGCAGGCATCGCAGTAGCCGTAGTCGTCCTGGTCGATGCGCTCCATGGTGGAGTCGATTTTCTTGATCAGCTTGCGCTCGCGATCGCGGGTGCGGAGTTCAAGGCTGAACTCTTCTTCCTGGGTCGCGCGGTCGGCGGGATCGGGGAAGTTGGCCGCTTCGTCCTTCATATGGGTAACGGTGCGGTCGACTTCCTGCATCAGTTCGGATTTCCAGTTGAGCAGAATCGCCCGGAAATGGTCCTTTTGCTCGTCGTTCATGTACTCCTCACCCTTCTTTGGCTTGTAGGGCGTGAAGTTCTTGAAGTCAGAAGCGGATTTAGCGGCAGGTTTCTTGGCTGCTTTCGGCATGGTTTTGTCCCATACGGTAAAACAAACGACACAATACTCACAGTAAACCGGCGGTCGTTGCATCCAGCCGCCAGTCGAGGGCGGAGAAACTACCAGATTCATGCGGGCTACGCCACTGTTTTTCAACGGCTTTGCGGGGGCGTTGCAGAGACCGGTTTGCCCCGTTTCCGGCGATTGCTAGAATGCCCGAAACCCGCGGGAGCCCTCGATTCATGACACAACCCCAAGCTGCGGTGGACGGTCTTGCCAGCGGTCGCCTGTTGCGCCGCTACAAGCGCTTCCTCGCCGACGTGCAACTGGACAGCGGCGAGCAAATCACCGTGCACTGCCCCAACACCGGCGCCATGACCGGCTGTGCGGAGCCCGGCAGCCGGGTGTGGCTCTCGCATTCTGCCTCCCGCACCCGCAAGTACCCCTATACCTGGGAGCTGGTGGAGACCGCGGCGGGGATGGCCTGCATCCACTCGGCGCGCGCCAACAAGGTGGTGCAGGCGGCGTTCGAACAGGGGGTGATCCCCGGTTTCGAGGCCTACCCGGATATCCGCCGCGAGGTGAAGTACGGCGAGGGCAGCCGGGCCGACCTGCTGCTGGAGGGCAGCGCCGGGCGCGTGTTCGTGGAAGTGAAGTGCGTCACCCTGTGTGTGGCGGATGGCCAGGGCCTGTTCCCCGATGCGGTCAGCGAGCGCGGCCGCAAGCATATCCGCGAACTGGCACTGGTCGCCGGCGGGGATACCCGGGCGCTGCTGTTTTTCTGTGTCTTCCACACCGGCATCAAGCGGGTCAGCGCCGCCGGCGCGATCGACCCGGCCTATCGCGACGCGCTGCAGCAGGGAATCGCGGAGGGGGTCGAGGTGCTGGCCTGGGGCGCCGATGTCACCCCGCAGGGAATCCAGCTGGCGCGCCCGCTGCCGTTTACCCTCGACCCGGTAAGCGGCGGTGAATGAAATCCTGACCCCGGCGCAACTGACCGGGCGCGACGCCTCCCATCTGGTGGACGTCGCCGGTGAGCATCGCCTGCAACCCGCAGCCGCGCGGGCCTTCGCCTTGCTGCAGGCGGACGCCCGGGAGGCGGGATTTGACCTCGCCATCGCCAGCAGTTTCCGCTCCTTCGAGCGCCAGCTGGCAATTTTCAACGGCAAGGCGCGCGGCCTACGACCGGTGCACGACGACGCCGGCCAGCCCGTCGACCTCGCCGCGCTCGGCCCGGCGGAAAAACTGCGGGCCATCCTGCGCTTCTCCGCCCTGCCGGGGACTTCCAGGCACCACTGGGGTACCGATCTCGATGTCTACGATGCTGCGGCGGTAGCCCCGGACTACGCGGTCCAGCTGTCCCCGCAGGAGGTCTGGGCACCGGGTCCCTTCGCCCCCCTGCACGACTGGCTCGACCAGCGGATGGCGCAGGGTGAATCCCGGGGCTTTTACCGCCCCTATAACGAGGATCGCGGCGGCGTTGCCCCCGAGCGCTGGCACCTTTCCTTTGCGCCGGCGGCGCGCTACTGCGAGAGCCGTGTGTCCCCGCAGGTGTTGCTGGACTGCTGGCGCGGCGAACTGGAATTGCTGGATGCCGTCGAAGCGGAACTCGACGCCCTGCTGGTGCGCTATGTGGCAGTGCCCGCGGGCTGGTGTCCGCAGTCCTGAGCGTTGGCGGCGTGAAACCTGTGGCAGGTGTTGCGGCAGTGGGGAAGTAATGCGGTGGGGCCGGAAGGGAGACGAGTGCCCGCCCGGGGCAGGCACTCGTGGGGGAACGCTTAGCCCTTGGCCTGCTCGTGCAGGTGGCCGTAGTGGTTCCAGTAGTCTTTCTCGGCAGCGGCGATCACCTTCAGGGCTTCCTCGCGGCCGTAGACGTAGTCGACCTTGATGTCGACGTTCTTGCCGGGAATCATCTTGTAGGTGGAGAAGTAGTGCTGCAGGCGCTCCGCCTTGATGCTGGGCAGGTCGGTGATGTCCTGCACGTCGCCCCAGATGTTGTCGCCTTCGAGTACCGCGACGATCTTGTCGTCGGCTTCGCCGCCGTCGATCATCTGGATACCGCCAACCACGCGGGCCTTCAGGATGATGTCGGCACGGGTGATGTGGCGCTCGGAGAACACGCAGATATCCAGCGGGTCGCCGTCAGCTTCGGCGGCGTCCGGGCAGCGCTTGGCCACTTCCTCGGCACAGTAGGTGCGGGGAATGAAGCCGTACAGCGCGGGCGGGCTGGAGGTGGTGCGCTGGGGGCGGTCGACCATCAGGAAGCCGGAAGCCTTGTCCAGCTCGTACTTCACGACGTCATCGGGAGTCATTTCGATGTAGACGTTAACGATGTCCTCGGGGGACTCGTTGTTGCGGGCGTGCAGGCCGTGCCAGGGGTGACGGCGCCAGCGGTTGAAATCGCGATTGCTGTACATGGGTGTTCCTCCGGAAAAAGGGGATAACGCCCGCGCTGCGGGCTCCTCAAGTGGCGCGCATTGTACCGGCTTTGCGCCCTGAAATCCCCGCTCCCGGGGAATTTTCACTGCCGGGAGAGCAGGAATTTCCGGGTTGTGCTGCCGGATTTGCCGTTACTCGGCGGCGGTGCTTACAGCTTGAATCGGGTCTTCAGGCGTTTTGGCACCAGCTGGTTCTTCAGGGTGACGTACTCGGGCATGCCGCGGCGGTAGCCGGGGTAGGCCTCGCCCTGGATCAGGGGCTCGAGGTAGTCGCGGGCGGCATCGGTAATATTGAACCCATCGCGGCTGATGTAGCTGCGCGGCATCATCTTCTCGACATTGGCCACCTTGTCCAGGGGAGCCTCGACGATCTTCCAGCTGTAGCGCTTGCCCGTGCCGCGCTGGATCGCGGGCATGACCGAGTTCTTGCCCGCCAGCGCCATTTCCACTGCCGCTTCGCCCACCGCGTAGGCCTGGTCGAGGTCGGTCTGCGAGGCGATATGCCGCGCTGCCCGCTGCAGGTAGTCGGCCACCGCCCAGTGGTACTTGTAACCGAGCTCGTCCTTGATCATTTGCGCCAGCATCGGCGCCAGCCCGCCCAACTGGGCGTGGCCGAAGGCGTCGCGCAGGCCGGATTCGGAGAGGAAGGTGCCGTCCTTGTACTGGGCGCCCTCGGAGGCCACCACCACGCAGTAGCCGTACTTCTTCACCGTGCTTTGCACCCGCTTGAGGAATTTCTCGCGGTTGAAGGCAATTTCCGGGAACAGGATGATATGCGGCGCGTCCCCCTCCTTCTCGGCGGCAAGCCCGGATGCCGCGGCAATCCAGCCCGCGTGGCGGCCCATCACCTCGAGGATGAACACCTTGGTTGACGACTCGCACATGGAGGCGACATCCAGCGCCGCCTCGCGGGTGGAAATCGCCACGTACTTGGCCACCGACCCGAAGCCCGGGCAGTTGTCGGTCAGGGGCAGGTCGTTGTCGATGGTCTTGGGAACGTGAATCGCCTGCAGCGGGTAGCCCATGGACTCGCTGAGCTGGGACACCTTGAGGCAGGTGTCGGCGGAGTCGCCGCCGCCGTTATAAAAGAAGTAACCGATATCGTGCGCAGCGAACACCTCGATCAGGCGCTCGTACTCGGCGCGGTTCTCCTCCAGGCTCTTCATCTTGTGGCGGCAGGAACCGAAAGCACCGGACGGTGTGGTCATCAGGCCGTGGATCGCCTTGCTGCTTTCCTTGCTGGTGTCGATCAGCTCCTCGCGCAGTGCGCCGATAATCCCGTTGCGCCCCGCCAGTACCTTGCCGATCTTGCCGCGGTGCTTGCGCGCGGTCTCGATGACGCCACAGGCAGAGGCGTTGATGACGGCGGTCACGCCACCGGATTGAGCGTAGAACGCGTTTTTCTTGGGCATCGGGATTGTCTCGGTAGGGAATTGGCTCGGGCAACTCCCGCGTATGATACGGGAATCATGGGGGCGATCAAATTTCGTCAGCCCTGATTGGGTGGCCAGCGCTTTCCGATGCAGAAATTTTGTGGCTCCGGGCCGGGCTACAGCGCTCCCCCCCCAACTGTGCGGTCGAAGTGTAAAAACCAGCACGATACAATGCGGCTTCCGTCTCCGGACAACTGTGAAACTACCAATCCCTGCAAAGTACACCGCCAACGCCTGTGGCCTCCCGAATACGCGTGCTAACATGTGCCGCCACTGAATGGAGACAGCTGTTTGAAAGGCCACATACATATCCTGGGAATCTGCGGGACCTTCATGGGGGGAATCGCCCTGCTGGCCAGGGAACAGGGCTACACCGTCTCCGGCTCCGATGCCAACGTCTACCCGCCCATGAGCACCCAGCTCGAGGCCGCCGGCATTACCCTGCAGGAAGGCTACGCGCCCGAGCACCTGCAGCCCGCCCCCGACTGCGTGGTGGTGGGCAACGCCATGACCCGCGGCAACCCGGCCGTCGAATACATGCTCGATGCCGGGCTCCGCTATACCTCGGGTCCCCAGTGGCTGGCCGAGAACGTGCTGCAGGACAAGTGGGTGCTGGCGGTTTCCGGCACCCACGGCAAGACCACCAGCAGCAGCCTGCTGGCCTGGATACTGGATTACGCCGGCATGGCCCCGGGCTTCCTGATCGGCGGCGTGCCCGGTAACTTCGGCATCTCCGCCCGCCGCGGCGACACCGACTTCTTCGTGGTCGAGGCGGACGAGTACGACACCGCCTTCTTCGACAAGCGTTCCAAGTTCGTGCACTACCGGCCGCGGACCCTGGTGATCAACAACCTCGAGTTCGACCACGCCGATATCTTTCCCGACCTCGCCGCCATCCAGCGCCAGTTCCACCACCTGGTGCGCACGGTGCCCGGCGCGGGCATGATCGTGCACCCGGCCGGCCACGACGCCATCGCCGCGACCCTGGCGCAGGGCTGCTGGACGCCGCGCACCACCACTGCCATCGATGGCGAGGCCGACTGGCGCGCGCAGCTGCTGGCCGCCGATGCCTCGTCCTTCGAACTGGTCGCGCCGGCCGGCGCGCGCGCGCAGGTGAGCTGGCGTTACTGCGGTCGCCACAATCTCGAGAATGCCCTGGTCGCCGCGGCCGCGGCGCACCATGTCGGCGTGCCGCTGGCGGTCAGCGCCGAGGCCATGGCCCTTTTCGAGGGAGTGAAGCGGCGACTCGAACTGCTGGGCACGGTGGCGGGCATCGAGGTCTACGACGACTTCGCCCACCATCCCACGGCGATAGCGACCACCCTGGAGGGCATGCGCGCCCGCGGTGGCGAGGGACGCCTGATCGCCCTGATCGAACCGCGCTCCAACACCATGCGCATGGGCGAGCACCGGGCGCGGCTGGCATCGTCCACCGCGGCTGCGGATCGCGTTTTCTGGTACCAGCCGGAAGGCCTCGACTGGTCGCTGAAACAGGTGATCGACACTAGCCCGGTACCGGCGGACCTGCTCCGCGATATCGACGCCCTGGTCGACGCGGTAAGCGCGGAAGCCCGCAGCGGCGACCGGGTAGTGGTGATGAGCAATGGTGGCTTTGGTGGTATCCACGGCAAGTTGCTGGCGGCACTGGAGCAACGTGCATGAACGACCATATTTTCAGCGGCTACCAGTGGCTGGTGCTGCGCCACCCGAAAACCTGGCTGGTGCTGGTGGCGCTGCTGGTCATTGCCGCGCTGACCCAGGTGCCGAAAATCCGCATCGACGCCTCTGCGGATTCCCTGATGTTGCAGGGCGACCCGGCGCTCAAGCTGTTCCGCGAGGCCAGCGAGCGCTACGCCACCGAGGAGTTCCTGGTCATCACCTGGCAGCCGCCGGGCGAATTGCTGGGCGACGCATCCCTGCAGGGGCTGGACAGCCTGGCGGGTGAATTGCGCGCGCTGCCGGGGGTGTCCTCGGTGGTTACCGTACTCGACGTACCGCTGCTGGAAAGCCCGCCGGTCAGCCTGCGCGACGTCACTTCCGGGGACCCACTGCCGAGCCTCAGGGATCCCGGTGTCGACCGAAGCCTGGCCCTGAAGGAATTCACCACCAGCCCCATCTATGCCGACCTGCTGGTGAGCCGCGATGGCTCGGTCACCGCGGTGCAGGTTAACCTGCTGCGCGACCACAGCGCCGATGCGCTGTTGCAGCGGCGCACGGAATTGCGCGACCTGCGCGACGCCCACACCCTGCCGGCCGAGGGCTGGACCGAACTGCACGACGTCGAACAGCGCTACAAGCAGCGTTCCGGCGAAATCCTCCAGGCCCACAGCGAACTGGTGGAAAAGGTGCGCGCCGTGGTCGCGGGCCACGCAAGCCAGGCCCGCCTGTTCGTCGGCGGGGTGCCGATGATCGCGGCGGATATGGTCAGCTTCGTCCGCAGCGACCTGGTGACTTTCGGCAGCGCCATCCTGGTCATCATGGTGCTGGTCCTGGCGGTGATTTTCCGCCGGGTGCGCTGGGTGGCGATTCCGATCATTACCTGCGGCGCCACCGTGGTTCTTATGCTCGGCCTGCTGGCCGCCCTCGATTGGCGGATGACGGTGATTTCCTCGAATTTCGTCGCGGTGCTGCTGATTATCACCCTCGCCGTGTGTATTCACCTGATCGTCCGTTACCGCGAATTGCACGCGGCGGAGCCGGATTCGGCGCTGTTCTCGCGGGTGTCCGAGGCCATGCGCCTGATGGCGGTGCCCTGTATATACACCGCGCTGACCACGGTGGTGGCCTTCGTTTCACTGGTGGTGTCCGGCATCCAGCCGGTGATCGATTTCGGCTGGATGATGACCGTGGGTATCGCGGTGGGGCTGGTTCTGTCCTTCATCCTGGTGCCCTGCCTGATCCTGGTCTGGTCGATCGACCGGGCCCGCCGTCACGCCGGTTCCGACCCGACGGTTACCGCCGCCTTTGGCCGGATAGCCGACCGCCATGGCAGGGCCATCGTGGTGGCCTCGCTGCTGTTGCTGGTCCTGGTGGGTGTCGGGGTCAGCCGCCTGCAGGTGGAAAACCGCTTTATCGACTACTTCCACGAGTCGACGGAAATCTACCAGGGCATGGAATTGCTGGACGCGGCGCTCGGCGGCACCATACCGCTGGATATCCTGATTACCGCGCCGGAGGAGGGCGCGCCGCTGCCCGGCCTGGCGCCGGAAACCGGGCCCGGCGCAGCGCAACCGGTGGCCGAGGACGACCCCTTTGCCGAGGACGCCGACGATTTCGCCGCGGCGGCTCCCGCTGCCAGCGGCGCTGGCTGGGACGACGAGTTCGCCGATGACGCTGCGGACTTCTCCGCACCCGCCGCGGAAAACTTCCAGCCCAGTTACTGGTTCAGCCTGCAGGGCATGCGTGAAATCGACACGGTACACGACTATGTCGACTCCCTGGCGGAAACCGGCAAGGTCCTTTCACTCTCCACGACCTTCGCGGTGGTGAAGCGCCTGCTGGGCAACGATATCGGTAGCGTCGAGCTGGCCCTCGTGCAGAAAAGCCTGCCCGGCGACGTAAAGCATATGCTGGTCGAGCCGTATTTTTCCCCCGACAGCGAAGAGGCGCGGATCAGCGTGCGGGTAATGGAGACCAGCCGCTCCCTGCGCCGGGACCAGTTCCTGAAGCAGTTGCACCACTACCTGGTGGAGGGAATTGGCATTGCGCCGGAGCGTCTCAACCTCACCGGTATGCTGGTGCTTTACAACGACGTGCTGCAGAGCCTGTTCCGCTCGCAGATACTCACCCTCGGGGCGGTATTCATCGCCATCCTGTTGATGTTCCTGCTGCTGTTCCGCTCGCTCACCCTGGCGCTGATCGCCCTCGCCCCCAACCTGCTGGCGGCCGGCCTGGTGCTGGGGGTGATGGGCCTGGTGGGCATTCCGCTGGATATCATGACCATCACCATCGCCGCGATCGTCGTCGGCATCGGCGTGGACGACTGCATCCACTACGTGCACCGCTATATGCGGGAGTTCCCCGTGGACAACGACTACCGCGCCGCGCTGCACCGCTGCCACAGCAGTATCGGCCGGGCGATGTACTACACGACACTCACGGTGATCATCGGCTTCTCCACGCTGACCCTGTCCAACTTCACGCCGAGCATCTACTTCGGCCTGCTCACCGTGCTGGCGATGATCGTGGCGGTACTGGGCGCGCTGCTGCTGCTGCCCGTGCTGATCGTCCTGTGCAAGCCGCTGGGCCCGGGGCGCTGACATGGACTGTCGCCGGCACTGCGGGGCCTGCTGTATCGCCCCCTCGATAACCCGCCCCTACTACGGCATGCCGGCGGGCAAGGCCGCCGGCGAGCGCTGTGTGCACCTCGACGCATCCCTGCGCTGCGCGCTGTTCGGCGACCCGCGGCGCCCGCAGGCCTGTGCGGATTTCCAGCCGGAGCCGGCGTTTTGCGGCAGCCGGCGCGGCGAGGCGCTGCGCCTGCTGACCGAGATGGAGTTTGCCACCGCACCGGTGCCGGGGAGACCGGTGTGACGCGCCTTCCCCTGTTCCCGCTTGGCGCGGTGTTGATGCCCGGCGGGCACCAGCCACTGCGGATTTTCGAGCAGCGTTACCTCACCCTGGTGCGCGATTCCATGCGCGAGGGTCAGCCCTTTGGCGTGGTGTGGATTCGCCGGGGCAGCGAGGTCGCCGAGCGCGGCCGCGCGGCGCCGGAGCTGGGCGACTGGGGCACGCTCGCGCGCATCGTGGACTGGGACCAGTTACCTGACGGCCTGCTCGGGGTGACTATCGAAGGCGGTGAACGTTTCGACCTGTTTGCCACGGAAGTCCAGCCCGACGGCCTGTTGATCGGCGAGATCGCGCTGCGCCCGGCGCCCCCGCCGGCGCAGATGCAGCCGCGCTGGCAGCCGCTGGTCGACCTGCTGCGCAACCTGCAGACCCATCCGCATCTTGAGAGCATGAACCTGTCGGTGGATTACGGCGACCCCTGGCAGGTCGCCTGGACCCTCGCCCAGGTGCTGCCGCTGGGTGAGCACATCAAGTACCAGTTGCTCGGCGCCGACGACATCGAGCAGGTAATGGGGGAGCTGGACCGGTTGCTCAACCAGATAAGCGGCCAGGATTGACCCGTTTGGCCGGAAAAGTTGCAGAAACCTGCAGAAATCCGCCGCGAGGCCCTTGACCTGGGCCGGTCGCCGGGTAATTTAGGTAGCCTGTTGAAAAACCGCGCATAAAACTGAAAAACGCCGCGGTCGTTTAGGCGAGTGGACGAGCTACCAGAGAAGGTCCGTCATGAACAACATACTCATGGAAGATAGTGAATACCGGTCCGTTGCAAGTGGTGGGGAACGCAGTGGACACAAGGAAAGCAATTTCCCACTGGAACCGGTTCCAGCGAAAAGCCCCTATCGCAAGTACCTGGTGCTGGTGGCCCTGCACATGGCCAATTCGGACAACCCGGATATCCTGTGCGAGGCAACCGATTGCAGCGAACGCACCCTGCATTACGTGAAGAATCGCCTGCGCGACCACGATGGCGTGGTGTTCAACCACGACCGCGGGGCGAGGCGCTATTTCGTCATGGAGACCGGCGTGCTCGACCTGCCCAAGGTGGTCGACTGGGTTCGCAGGCTCTATCCCAACCGTTTCGCCTATATCCAGCAACTCGGGGAGCAGGCCGACGGCGCCTAGCGCTTACCGGCCGTTCGCCTCAGGCGAACAGTAACTCCGGCAGGTCGGGTATCAGGTAGGTCTGCTCACCGATCATTGCCGCCGCGGTGAAATTGCCTTCCTCCGGCGTTTCCACGGGCTGCATATCCGCCGCATTCAACTGGCGGTGTGCGGCGAGCCCGCAAAAGGCCAGTGCCCGGAACTGTTCGGGGCCGCCCTCGCGGCCGCGGAAGATTCCTACGGTGACCAGGTTTTCCCGCGGCTGTGGCGCCAGCCCGCAGAATTCTTCCAGTGATTGCACCGGCAGTTCGTGCCCCCGCCATTGCAGGCAGCCGAGGCCCTCTTCGCCGGCGCTTCCCCCGCTGTACTGTTGCACTTCAGCCAGTGCCAGCAGTGGTACCGCCACCTGCCGGCCATCGGCCAGCGGCAGGGTGGCGATATCGAGGATAGTGTTGTCGTCGGTGTTCATTGCGAATTCCTCAGCTTACCAGTGCTTCAGGCACCTGGAGCAGGTAGCGGTTGATCATGGCCTGCATGCCCTCGGCGCTGTTGTTGCCCTTGGCCATGAAGTCCGTGGCGCCGACCCGATCGGCTTCCGAGCGGTGCTTGTCGGCGTCGCGCGAGGACACCACCACCGTCGGGATGTGGGCGAAATCGGGTACCCGGCGCAGGTTGGCGATAAAGTCGAAACCGTTCATCTTAGGCATTTCCAGGTCGGTGAAGATGAAGTCGGGGGCGCGCGGTGCCTGGGACAGGTAGTCGAGGGCGTCCTCGCCATCCACCGCGGTCACCACGTTGTAGCCGATGCTGCCGAGACGCTTCTCGTAGGTGCGGCGCATCATCACCGAGTCGTCGACACACAGGACCAGCAGTTTCTCGTCCTGTTTCGAGTTGTTGCCGCCGGCCAGGTTGTCCGCGTAGTCGACCTGCGCGATGAATTCGTTGAGGTCGAGCGCGAGCACGGGCTGGCCATCGGATTTCACCGCGCCGCCGGCGACCCCCGGTACCCCGGTAAACTGGGCGCCGAGGCTGCGGATTACCAGGTCTTCCGCGGTGTCCAGGGCATCGGCGAAGAAGGCGACGCGCCGCCGGCCGAGCTGGGCAAACAGCGCCGGTGAAAAATCGGGCAGTGTTTCCACGGTCGGCGGGGGCATCGTGCCGCGCACTGTACCGAGGTAGCGCACCTCGTAGTCCTGGCCGCGGAATTGCAGGCGCGACTCCGGGTTGTCGAGTAGCGCCAGTACCTTGTCGCGGCGGTAGTATTCGGAACCGCGCAGCGAGGTCAGCGGAATCGCGATCTGTTCCTCGCCCAGGGTGGCGAGCAGCGCTTCGTTGACCATGATGCTGGCCGGGACGCGGATCTCGAACTGGGTATAGAACCCCGGCTTGGACTGGATCTCGATGGTGCCGCCGGACTGGGTGATTGACTGGTGCACCACGTCCATCCCCACGCCGCGACCGGAGACGTCGGTCACCTGCTGGGCGGTCGAGAGGCCGGAGTGGAATACCAGCCGCAGCGCCTCTTCATCGCTGATGTCGTCATTGCCGGCAAGGATACCGAGGTCCAGTGCCTTCCTGCGCAACCTGTCCGGATCGATGCCGTTGCCATCGTCGAGCAGGCGGATGACGAATTCGGAGCCGCGGCGGGTGATCGACAGCTGTACCTTGCCGGTGTCGCGCTTGCCCTGGGCCTTGCGCTCCTCCGGGCTGGCGATGCCGTGGTCGATGGAGTTGCGCAGCATGTGTTCCAGCGCGGTGCGGATCTGTTCGAAGACCGTGACATCGAGGCCGCCGTCGCCGCAGTTGAAATCGAATTCCACCTGTTTGCCGAGCTGCCGGCTGACCTGGTGCACCAGGCGGCGGAAGCCCGGGCCGAGGCGCGAGAAGCTGACCAGGCGCATCTGCCGCAGGTCGCTCTGGCTGGATTGCAGCAGGCGGCTGGTGCTCTGCACCTCGCGGATCGCGCTGTCGAGGTGCAGGCCCATCTCGCGGGATTCTTCCTGCAGGTCGAATGCCGCCTCGCGCAGGATGGCCGCCATGGCCTGTTTCTCGGTGATGCGGTCCATTTCCAGCGGGTCGAAGTGCTGGTCCTCGGACATGATTTCGGTCTTGGCCTGGATCTCGGTGTCCAGTTGCAGCGAGAGTTGGTCGACCAGGGCCTGGATGCGGCGGGCCAGGGCGTTGATTTCGCCGCGGTCCTGGGAGGCGCGGTCGAGGGCCTGGCGGCAGCGCACGTTGCCCATGCTGACTTCGAGGCCCATGTCGAGCAGGTGGTCGACCCGGGTGGTCTCGATGCGCAGGGTGGACAGCCGCTTGTCGCCTTCCGCGTGATCGCCGTCGCTCGCTGCGGCCCGCTCGCCACCGGCGCCTTCAAGGTCGCCGGCCGCGGCTTCCTCGGCCAGAGCGGTTTCATCGTAGTCGGCCCGGTTGCGGGTGACGAACTGTGCCGCTTCGTTGAATTCCGCGACCAGCGCATCGATGCTGTGCTGGATCGCCTTTTCGTCCTTCTTCTCGGCGTATTCGAGGTCCGCGATGCGGCTTTCGAAATCGTGTACCAGCGCGCCGAACTGGCGCAGGCCGATGGAGTTGGCGGCACCTTTCACCGTGTGCAGGGTGTTCTTGAGATCGCGCAGGGCGTTGGTTTCACCCATGGCCATGGCCACCATGGCGGCATCGGTGGATTCGGTATATTCCACCAGGGTCTCGATAAACAGGTCGAGCAGTTCGTCGTCGATCTCCTCGACCACGTATTCGTGGCTGTCCACGTCCTGGGTACTGTGGCGCAGGGCGACGACGTTGTCCGGCAGCGGAGCTACCTGCTCTTCCCGGGGTTCCTGTTCGAGCGGCGTTACTTCGGCCAGTGACAGGGCGGCCTGCAGCAGGCGCAGCGCGCAGTTGTGCAGGTGCTCCAGGGCCGGGTTGTCCTCGATGGTGCCGAGGTAGGTCTCCAGCGACTCCAGGCTCTCTGCCGAGAGGCTGATCCGGTCCATGACGCCATCGGCCCGTTCTTCCAGCCCGTAGACCGAACCGCTGGCGAGGTGCTGCATGCCGGTGAGTTCGAGGAAATAGCCGGCATTGTCGACGCCGATCTCGACCAGCTGTTTGTCGCGCAGTTCCAGCATCGCCGGAATGGCGGCCGCGGCGACCATTTCCGCATGCTCGATCTCTTCCCGGCGCGGTGCCGGCTGGTGTGCGGCCAGCGTGCGGTGAATGGCGGTGAGCAGGGTGAGGCTGTCTGCGCTGCTCCACAGCTCCACGCTGTAGTCGAAGGATTCCTCCGCAGGTACTTCGGGTTCGGCGCCAGCAGAGGCATCAACCTCGGTCTCGGCCTCTCTGTCTGCGTCTGCGGCAATTTCCACTGCGTTTTCGCCGGCAATCACCTCGAGGATTATTTCCTCGCTGTCGCTCTCGACGAACTCGATCGACTCGACTGCTTCGCCGGTTTCCTCGCTCACCGCATTATCGGCTGCCACTGCGGCGGTGCCAGCCACGCTGACGGTCATGCTGTCACTGAGCTGCCTGTCCTCGATTGCCCGGGCGATGGTCGCGGGAATCGCAAAGTCCTCGCCCAGCAGGGGGACGCAGCCACCGATCAGTCCGGCGTAATAGGGCAGGCGGCGGCTCACCGCCAGCACCAGCTCCGCCAGCTCTGCGCTGCCCTGCAACAAACCGTCGCGCAGGTTGTTGAAGATACGCTCCAGGTCGTACATGAAGTCGCCAAAGGCACCGAGGTCAATGGTGCGCGCGCTGCCCTTGAGGGTGTGGAATACCACCCGGATGTCCTTGATCGCCCCGGCGTTGAGGGGATCGGCATGCAGCTGTTCGGCCGACTCGTTGAGTTTGCCAAGGTATTCGCCGAACTCCTCGACAAAACATTCGAGCAGTTCGCGATCGATTTCGTGTTCCGGACCCTCCGGCAGCGGCTCGGCGGGACGCGTGACGTCCATTGCGCTCCAGCTGGCCAGGGCGTCGCGCCAGGGCAGGTCGCCGCCGGTGGCCGCCACGGGAGCCTCGCTGGCACCGGGGGCTGCCTCCGTCTGCGCCGCAGTCTCTCCATCACTGAGTATGCCTTCCTCGGTCACGGTGAAGGATTCCGCATCATCCGCAGTAAGCGGGGCGGCGTCGCTGGCAGGCCCGGTGGTGGTCGTTTGCAGTTCCACAGGCGCATGCTCATGCAGCTGCGGGCGTTTTTCCGCGGGCTTTTCGCCAAATTCCACCACGTTGCCTTCGGGGCGGTTGCGGTTGGTACGCTGGGACAGGTAGGAAACCAGCCTGGCCGCGCGCGATTCGGCGCGCTGCAAATGTTGTTCCGGGTTGCTCCAGGGATCTTCGCTGCGACACTCGAGGTACTGCTCCAGCGCGGCAATGACCTGGGTGAAACACTGGAGGGATTCGTCCGGCACGATGCCGCCGAGGGCAATCGAGCCGTTAATGAAACCGGTGCACTTGCGCAGGATATCCCGCTCGCGCTGTTTCTCCCCCATCATGCTGAGTACCGAGATCACCTGCTCGAGGTGATTGGCGGCAACCGCGATATGGTTGCCCTCGTTCAGTTGCCCGAGCAGGCCGTGGGCCACGGCCAGGGCGCTCTCCGGGTCCGGATAGCCGGTGTGTTCCCACTGGTCGATGGACTGCATCAGGTCCACGGTGGCAATCAGGCGGGCCGCGCGGTAGATCGGGCGCAGGCTGCCGGGGCCGGGCTGGATGGCGATGGCCCCCGCTTCGATCATGGCTTCCAGGCCCTGCCGTGCGAGTTCGCGGTTCAGCCCGCTTTTCATCTCCTGCAGGCAGCTGGATACCTGGCGGGTAATGGCGCTCTCCAGGTCCAGGGTCGCGGCGTTGCCTACTGCGGAGAGGCCGTGCTTGAGCTTGAATTCGATTTCGTCGCGAATTGCGCTGAGGGCACCGCCGAAGTCCACCAGTTCTGCCGGTGGTGTGGGCTTGTCGCGCTGGGCGAATACGGACAGGGTCTTGTACTGCAGGTTGACGTTGGAGGCCAGTTCACCGAGGCCGATTACGTGCAACTGCATACCCACCTGCAGCAGGTTGGGAACGATTTTCTCCGCCAGGACGGTATTGCTGGCACAGATCTTTTCCTGCGGCGAGGAGAGGAAACTCATGATGGATTTGAGCTGCTCCAGGGTCTGGCCGAGTGCGTCCAGCAGGTCGTCCTCCTGGATCATGCGGCCTTCCGCGACCTGGATATAGTGATCGACGTTGTCGATGCCGAAGGTATCGAGCAGGTCCTGGGCCTCGGCGGAGCGCTGTTCAGCCCGGCCGATGTAGTAGAGCATGTGCTTGAGGTGGTTCTGCGGCGCCACTGCCTGCAGGGCGGCAAATCCCCGGGTTTCCAGGTCCGCAAAAAACTCCTCGAAGAAACTGAACACCGCGGCAATCGCTTCGTCCACCTGCAGGCCCTTGTCGGCCATATCCGCGGCCAGCAGGCCGAAAGCACGGCAGCAGGGTTCCATGTAGCTGCCAGCGAGCACTCCGGTGGCGCGATCGGCGAGGTAGCGCATCTGCTGGAGACCGCCGCGGCTGCCTTTCAGGGCGGCCTTCGCGTGGTTCTGCCAGAGGTCCCTGGCCTGCGTGGCGAACTGGCAGAGGTTGTCGTCCGTGGTGACCGCAACCTTGCTCACACCCAGCCCCTCGGTCAGGGGCGGGTCGAAGAACAGCGACTCCGGCAGGATGGGGCGCTGGCTGGCCTTGCGCAGGTCGTTGACCACGTTGGCAATGCTGGCCGGGGTGACTTCGCGCTTGGAGCGCACGGTGGCCAGGTAGGCCGGCAATGCCTCGATCGCGGCAACCAGTTCGGTCATTGCGGCCTTGCGGGCGTCGCCGCTGATCACGCCGTCATGTAACAGCTGCAGGACTTTCTCAACTTCCTCGGACAGCATGGCTGCCGGTTCGAGGGAGCACAGCCGCAGGGCCCCGGTCGCGGAGTGGATGAATCGGCCGGCATCGCGCAGATGCTGGTTTTCCTCCGGCTCGCGCTGGTAGTGGTGCAGGCTGCGACGCGCTGCATCCATCTCCCCCCGCAGGTTTTTCTCCACCCAACCCAGGGCGACGAAGTCAACAAATTGTGTCATGGCTGTTATCCGGTAGCTTCGGTCTGCGTGCGCTTATACTTCCGGCCCAGGGGGCGAGCTTCAGCTCGCCTTCTGGGTCAGGTCCTGGCTGAAGTCCTGGTTGCCGCCCGCCCTGGCCTGGGAGACCTTGACGTCCACCGGGGGTACCACGGTGGGGCGCTGGGCCGCGCGCGGTTCCGCGCCGTCATCGGACAGCTTGAAGCGCTGGGTGTCTTCGCGCAGGCGGTCGAACAGGCTGCGCAGGTCGTTGGTGGCGGATTCCATCCGGTCCGCGGCGCGCTGGGTTTGCAGGGTTTTGCTCAGGATGTCGCTTACCGACTCGGTTACGTGGGAAGACGAGTTGCTGGACTGCTGGATCTGGTCGCGCATGTCCGCCATGTAGTTCCGCGCATTCTCGCTGAGGGAGAGAATGTGGCCGAAGCGCTCGCGTACGTCGGCGGCGATGCTGGACAGTTTCACCAGCGACTGGGTGGCGCCTTCCATGTTGCGGTTGGATTCCGCCATCCGGTTGGATACCGAGCGAATCGCGCGGTCCGCTTCCTGTACAATTTCGTTGGTCTGGTTGGCCAGTTTACCGGTCTCGTCGGCAATACCCGCGAAACGCTGGCCGCCTTCACCGGTTTGCGACGCTGCCTCGATACGGGTGTTCATCGCCAGGGTGGAAATCGCGTTCGCAACCTCGCGGATACGGAACAGCAGGTCGGCCACGATTTCGATATCGTCACCCAGGCGCTTGGAGGTTTTCGCCACGGTCTGCTGCGACTCGCGGATTTCCTCAACCGACACCATCAGGGTTTCAATGCCGACGTCACCTTCGCGGGCCGCCGATACCGCCTCGTTGGAGGCTTTCTCGGTGGTTTCCGCCAGTTCGGACATGTGGCTGTTGATTTCGCGCAGTTCTACCGAGGTCGACGCGGTGTCGGCCACGATGCTACCCACTTCCTCCAGGCTGCCTTTTACGTCGCTGGCTGCCTTGGAAGATTCGTCTACCGCCGCGCGAACCTGTTCGGATGAACTGTTCACGGATTTCACCACCGAGCGCATCCAGTCGAGCAACTGGTTGACCGCGATGGCAATCGGCGCGGTGATACCCTGGGTTTCGGACAGGTCGCGGGACAGGTTGCCCTCCGCCAGCGGCTGGATCTCGCGTACCTTCTGCTGTACCTCGTTTTCCATGGCGTGCGCCTGTTGCTGCGCCTGGCGCTCCTGGGCGCGGGTGCCGTTGAAGCGGAAGCCGATGACCGCCAGCAGCAGCAGGGAAATCACGCCGAGGATGGTGGCCAGGGTGCCGGAGAAGGTGCGGCTGCCGGCCAGCTGGTCCACGTGGACCATGGCATTGCCGGTCGCCACGCTCAGGTTGGGCGCGGTGTCGGCGATATCGTCAGATGCCTGTGCCGCACGGACAATTTCCTGGTGGGCGTCATAGATGTCGTTGACCGAGCCGCTGACCTGGGCGTAGAGGCTCTCGGCCAGGTCAAGGGTTTCCAGTGCTGCGGCGCTCTGCAGGCGGTCGATGCCGCGGCCGCGGTCACCGTTGCGCATGCCTTCCATGTTGCGCTGGAAGAGCAGGGCGTCCTGCTTGAATTCCTCGGCCGCGGCGGTGGCGTCTTCGCCACCGGCGAGGATGCGGTCGATGTTGCGGCCGATCCGCTCAATCAGCCAGAGCTGTTGCTGGGCGGCCAGCAGGGTTTCGCTGGAGACGTTGGCGCCGCCGAGGATGTCCACCATGTCGGCGAAGTAGGCCTGGATCGTCTTGATGTTGGCGTTCAGGTTCTGCGATACGTCGCGGACGAACAGAATGCGCTTCTGCGCCTTGAGAATGGCGTCGACGTCGGCGGCGACCGTATTCCACTGTTTCTCGATGCTGGAAACATAGGGCTGCATGGAATCGCCGGCGGCGGGAACTTCCTCGTTGCCGTCGCGCAGGACGGCCAGTTCCGTGGGGAAGGCCTTGCGCGACGTCGTCAACTTGGTAAACGCGGCGGGATTACCGGAAAAGGCCTCGCGGGATTCGAGGTTGATGTCCTGGGCGATCACCCGCAGGTCGGACGCGGTGTTGCGATAGACTTCATCGTGCCCGGAGCTCAGGGACATCTGCCACATGTTCACGCCGAGCGCCGCCACCGCGGTAACCAGGCCGATACCCGACAGCATCAGTACAGAATCGACGCGTCCCCGTTGTTTCATTATCGTTGCTTTCATTGGACTACTCCTGCCCTAGCTGGATGTGATGACGCCGGCTTGCGCGAAATCGGCGTTTGTTAAAAGTCGGTTGGTGTCGAACAGGGCATAGTCCCCGTCCTCGGTGGCGAACACGCCGCGGACAAATGCGCTGAGTTCCTGTGCCACGTTCCTGTCGGTCCGCAGTTCCTCGGAAGAGAGGCGGATGCCGCCGAAGCATTCATCGATCAGCAGGCCGGTGTGGATACCGCGGCCATTGACGATCAGCGCCTGGCGCCCCTGGGATTTCCGGTTGCCGCCGGAGAGATAGGAGGAGAGGTCCGAGATCGCCACGACGCGGCCCCCGATGTTGGCAATGCCCCTGACCCAGGGCTTCACGCCGGGTACCGGGATGGTTTCCGGGACGTCGACGATGCGGCGGGTTTCATCCGCGCTGATCACACAGCGGGTGCCGAGGATGCTCACGGCGGCGCCGTGCCAGTCCTTGATTTTCTGCTGGGTCGCGGGGACCGGGGCGGCCTCCTCGCGGATCAGCTGGCTCATGTCCAGCAGCTGCTGGAAAGCGTCGCAGCTCATTACACGGCCACCCGGATAGAGAGGAATTCCTGCAGGACCTGCTTCAGTGCGGTCATGTCCAGCGGCTTTTCCAGGTAGGCGGAGCAGCCGCGGTCCTTGGATTTGCCCATGGTGAATACGTCGTCGTGGGAACTGAGCATCACCACTGGAACTTCGGCATATTCGCCGCGACTGGCGCGGATCAGCGTCAGGGTCTTGAAGCCGTCCAGCGGCTCCATGGTGATGTCGAGGAGAATGAGGTCGGGTTTGACGTCTTCCAGCTTGGTCACCGCGTCCCAGCCGTTCTCCGCGGTGGCGACTTCACAGCCGCACTGCTCCAGCATTTTTGTCGCCTTCAGCCGAATGATCTTGTCGTCGTCGACAAGCAGCACACGGCGTTTCGTGCTGTTCTGATCTTGAGGCATGGCTCTTATCTCTCCTTTCTTCCCCGCTTGCCCTGGGCAAAGCGCGAGGCTTTTGGCGTCATGACACGACAGAGTATTAGTGGGGTTTTTCCACTTGAAAACCACGAGGTGCTGTTTTTGTGATCAGGTTCCGCACTTTGCAGAATAGCTGCGGCGCAGTGCAAATTACTTGCCCGGATGGTTCGCGATCGCACTGCAACTTAGTTGCGCTGTTGGAAAAAAAAGCGAATTGAGTAGCATTTTGGGCGGAATCTGCTTGAGGACTGATTCCCCCTGTTGCACCTTTGCACCCATCCATGCATAAGAAGATATAAGACGGGACGAACCATGTACCTGCATAGAAAACGCCTGGCCTGCGCGTTGCTGGCCCTGTTGCTTCTGACCTGTCCCCGCCTGCTGGCTGCGCAGAACCTGCAGCTGGCCGGACTGGCGGTGTATACCGATACGGCCCGCGATATCTACATTGCCGGCCTGCTTACCCCGAGTGGCAATCCCCCGGGCGGTACCAGCCTGGCGCCGCCGGCAGCCATGCAATACCGCATCGCGACCCGGCGCATCAGTGACCGCGGCCTCTCCGGCACCATCCTGCTGCAGGCGGAAGTAGGAGCGGGACAGCGGGCATCCGAAGCGGTGATCGATGGCCTCGAAACCCTCAAGCAGCACCTCAAGGGCGCGCTGCAGAGCGGCGACCAGTTCGAGATCGCCCTGAGCGAAGCCGGCAATACGGTTTTCAGCCTGAACGACGTGGAACTGGTAACGCTGTCCGGCGCCGAGGTATTCAACTACCTGGTGCAGGGCTGGATCGGTGATTCCGCCTCCAGCCTGATGCGCGACAGCCTGTTGTCGGGCAAGCTGGATGACGGTGTCCAGTTGCGCTATGAATCCCTGATTCCGCTGGAGCAGCGTCGCCAGGCGATTGCGGCGTGGTCCGCGGGTGCCGCCGCTGCGCAACCCGCCGCCCAGGTGCCGGCGCAAGCCCCGGCCCAGCCCGCGCCGGAGCCCGAGGTTGTCGCGGCTGCGGAACCCGAGGCCGAAGAACCTGCGCCCGTGGCGCAAGCGGCGGAACCGGCCGTGGAGACTGTCGCCGCAGCTGCAGTGGTCGCCGAGGCTAGCGTGCCCGAGGCGGCGCCCGCGCTGGCGGCGGCTGAGCCGGAGCCGCAGGCCGAGCCCGAGGCGGAACTGGCGGCGGATACGCGCAGCGAGGAGGATGTCTGGGTGGATTCCCTCGATGACCGCGAATACCAGCAACAACTCAACCAGTACATCGCCAGCGTGATGACCCGGGTGTTCAAGTCCGTGAAGTATCCCAAGCGGGCGATCAAGCGCGAATGGCAGGGGCAGGTGGAAATCCTCGCCCAGGTCGACAGCAATGGCCGCTTGATGGATATCGCGCTCGAGGCCTCCTCGGGCCGCGACCTGCTCGACGAGGCCGCGCTGGACGCCGTGAAAGGCGCGTCACCGTTCCCGGAACTCACCCCGGTAGCCAAGGCGGAATTTCTTTCCGAGAAAGGCGCGAACAGCTATTACATGCTGATTCCGGTCAAGTTCCTGCTCAACTGATGCGGGCGGGGTCGCGCATGCGGTCCCAGACCGTCGACCGTCGACCGTCGACCGTCGACCGTCGAGTCTCGGGTCAGGCAGTCGCGACCCGGGCTCCCAGCGTAAAGCACCCCCAATGCTCGAAGGCGTTTTGACTCCCATTGGGGGTGCTTTACGCTGGAAGCCCTCGGCACAGGGAGCGTCCGGATTCGAAACCGCATTTCCGGACAGCACACGGCCTGCGCTTGCGGGTTCAGTGCGCGGTATCAGGAGTGCACGGTATCCCGATCAGGAGTCTAACCGAAATCCGGCATCCAGCCGCCGGATTCCCGCCAGCGATTGACGATCTCACAGAACAGTTCGGCCGTGCGCTCGGCGTCGTAGGCCGCGGAGTGGGCCTCGCTGTTGTCGAAATCGATACCCGCCTCGGCGCAGGCCTTGGCCAGCACCGTCTGGCCATAGGCCAGGCCCGAGAGCGTCGCGGTATCGAAGAAGGTGAAGGGGTGGAAGGGGTTGCGCTTGATGTCGCAGCGCTCCACCGCCGCGTTGATGAAACCGGCGTCGAAGTGCGCGTTGTGCGCCACCATGATCGCCCGGGTGCAATCCTGCTCGCGGATTTCCTTGCGCACCGCCCGGAACAGTTCCGCCAGGACCTCGGCCTCGTCCACCGCGTCCCGGAAGGGGTGCCAGGGATCGATGCCGGTGAAATCCAGCGCGGATTTCTCGATATTGGCGCCCTCGAAGGGTTTGACGTGAAAATCCAGGGTGCGGTGGACCGCCAGGACCCCGTCCTCGTCCATGCGCACAATGGTCGCCGCGACCTCCAGGATCGCATCGGTGCGGGCGTTGAAGCCGCCGGTCTCCAGGTCGATGACGATCGGCAGGAAACCGCGAAAGCGGTCACGGATTCTGTGGATGCTCTCTTCGCCCATGCGCCCGACCTCAGCCGACCACCTGCCAGGGCAGGTCCTGCCCGGCGTACAGCGGCGTCAGCGCGTCCTCGCCCAGCTGCAATTCAGCCGGCACCGGCCAGCTCTCCCGGCGCAGGGTAATGCTGTCGCCATTGCGCGGCAGGCGGTAGAAATCCGCGCCGTAATGGGAGGCGAAGCCCTCCAGTTTGTCCAGCGCGTTCTCGCCCTCGAACACCCCGGCGTAGAACTCGATCGCCGCGTGGCCGCTGTAGACCCCGGCACAGCCGCAGTCGGTTTCCTTGCGGTGGCGGGCGTGGGGCGCCGAGTCGGTGCCGAGGAAAAACTTGCTGTTCCCCGATACCGCCGCCCGGACCAGCGCCTGCTGGTGAATGTTGCGTTTGAGAATCGGCAGGCAGTAATAATGGGGACGCACCCCGCCAACCAGCATGTCATTGCGGTTGAACATCAGGTGGTGGGCGGTGATCGTCGCCGCCACCTGCGCCCCGCTGGTCTCGACGAAGGCCACCGCGTCCGCCGTGGTGATGTGCTCGAACACCACCCGCAGCCCGGGGAAGCGCCGGGTAATCGGCTCCAGGTGGCGGTCGATGAAGACTTTCTCCCGGTCGAAAATGTCGATTTCCGCATCGGTCACCTCACCGTGCACCAGCAGCGGCAGGTCGGCCTTCTCCATGGCCTCCAGTGTCGGGTAGAGCGCGTCCAGCTGCGCCACCCCGGCGTCCGAGTTGGTGGTCGCGCCCGCCGGGTAGAGTTTCACCGCGTGCACGAAATCGCAGTCCGCCGCCCGCTGGATCTCCGCCGCGTCGGTGCGGTCGGTCAGGTACAGGGTCATCAACGGCTCGAACTGCCGCGGCAGACCGGCCATCGCCGCCAGAATGCGCTCGCGGTAGGCCCCGGCCTCCGCCACGGTGGTCACCGGCGGGGTCAGGTTGGGCATGACGATGACCCGGCCGAAATAGCGCGCCATGTCGGCGCAGGTGAGCCCGAGGGCGGCGCCGTCGCGCAGGTGTACGTGCCAGTCGTCGGGGCGGGTAATGGTCAGTTCGGTCACGGGTGTTAAGTCCAGCAGGGAGTGGGTGCCATGCTACAGGATTTCCCGCTTTGGGTCAGTCCCGCCTGGTCCACGGGGGACCCAGTGTCTGTAGTTTGGCGTTGGCGCGGCTGGGACTTCGATAGTCGGCCTGAGTACGGCATGTGGCCCCCTGAAAACCGCAAAAGCGCCATCCATGGCAGCTCGGCTTCGGCCATCCATGGCCTCAGACGTTTTCCGGGGGCCACATGCCGTACTCAGTCCTCTTCACAGCCATACTGGTCATTTATTACCCTGATGCCGATTCGCTGGCACTCAAGCAGGAGTGGATGCCGGATTACCCCTCGACGGGGCGTCCGAGGACATGGATGTCCGAGGCCGAGCCTGCACATGGATGTGCGCTTTTTGGCGGTCCCGGCGAGGGGTAATCCGGTAGCCGCTCCGGGTTGCGAAGTCCCCTCCGGCTACTAAGTCCCAATAAACCACAAGTGAATTCCAAGCGGCACTACAGTAGAATACGCCCCCTTTTCAAAGCAAACCCACGGAGCAAGTCATGTCAGACGTGAACAAGGTCGTGCTCGCCTATTCCGGCGGCCTGGATACCTCGGTCATCGTACGCTGGTTGCAGGACACCTACGAGTGCGAGGTCGTCACCTTTACCGCCGATATCGGCCAGGGCGAGGAAGTCGAGCCCGCGCGCGCCAAGGCCGAGGCCATGGGCGTCAAGGAAATCTACATCGACGACCTGCGCGAGGAATTCGTGCGCGACTTCGTGTTCCCCATGTTCCGCGCCAACACCATCTACGAGGGCGAGTACCTCCTCGGCACCTCCATCGCCCGCCCGCTGATCGCCAAGCGGCTGATCGAGATCGCCAACGAGACCGGTGCCGACGCCATCTCCCACGGCGCCACCGGCAAGGGCAACGACCAGGTGCGCTTCGAGCTGGGCGCCTACGCGCTGAAGCCCGGTATCCGGGTGATCGCGCCCTGGCGCGAGTGGGACCTCACTTCCCGTGAGACCCTGATGAACTACTGCCGCGAGCGCAACATCCCGGTGGACTTCGCCAAGGCGCAGAAGAAGTCGCCGTACTCCATGGACGCCAACCTGCTGCACATCTCCTATGAGGGCGACCTGCTGGAAGACCCCTGGGCCGAGGCCGAGGAAGACATGTGGCGCTGGAGCGTCAGCCCGGAAGCCGCCCCGGACAGCCCGACCTACGTCGAGCTGACCTATGAAAAAGGCGATATCGTCGCCATCGACGGCGAGCGCATGAGCCCGGCGACGGTGCTGGAAACCCTCAACAAGCTGGGCGGCGCCAACGGCGTCGGCCGCCTCGACATCGTCGAGAACCGCTACGTCGGCATGAAGTCCCGCGGCTGCTACGAGACCCCCGGCGGCACCATCATGCTGCGCGCCCACCGGGCCATCGAGTCGATCACCCTGGACCGCGAAGTGGCCCACCTGAAGGACGACCTGATGCCGCGCTACGCGCAGATGATCTACAACGGCTACTGGTGGAGCCCGGAGCGCAAGATGCTGCAGACCGCCATCGACGACTCGCAGCAGGTGGTGAACGGCGTGGTGCGCGTGAAGCTCTACAAGGGCAACGTCATCGTGGTCGGCCGCAAGTCCGACGACAGCCTGTTCGACGCCAGCATCGCCACCTTCGAGGATGACGCCGGCGCCTACAACCAGCAGGATGCGGCGGGCTTTATCAAGCTCAACGCCCTGCGCATGCGGATCGCCGCGGGCAAGGGGCGTTCGCCGCTGTAAGCCCTGGTTGCCCCAGCGCGCCCCCCCGCGAACCGCATGCGTGCAGGAAACGGGGGGCGCGCAGGGGCGATGATCCGGAGACGAGAGACTGTGCGGCCCCTGAACCTCTGTTGCGTCACCGACGGCAAACCCGGACACCGCACGCAGCTGGCGGGGCTGGCGCAGGCCCTTGGCGAATTGCAGCCGGTAGTGACCAGCTGGCTGGATGTCAGCGCGGACGTGCCCGGGCCGGTGCCCCTGCCGGACCTGATCCTCGCCGCCGGCCATCGTACCCACTGGGCCGGGCTGCGCCTGAAGTGGTCCAGCAAGGCGAAGTTGGTGGTACTGATGAAACCCAGCCTGCCGCGTTTCCTGTTCGACCTGTGCGTGATCCCGGAACACGACAGTGTCGCGCCCTCGTCGCGGGTGCTGACGACCCGGGGCATGCTCAACGATATCCGTCCCGGCGCTGGCGCCGATCCGCAGTCCGGGCTGTTGTTGCTTGGCGGCCCCTCCAAGCACCACGGCTGGAGTGACAGCGCCATCCTTGAGCAGGTCGGGCAACTGCGCGCGCTGCTGCCCGCTGTGCGCTGGCAGGTGACCACTTCCCGACGGACGCCGGACTCCCTCGACAGCCAATTGGCACAGTTGGCCTCGGCGGATTTCGCTTTTACGCCGTTTGCACAGACCGACCGCGACTGGCTGCGCCGGCAGATGGCTGCATGCGGGGTGATCTGGATTACCGAGGACAGCGCCTCGATGGTCTACGAGGCAATGACCGCGGGCGCCCGGGTGGGCGTGCTGGCGGTGCCGCGGCTCGGCGAGTCCCGGGTCAGCCGGGGCCTGGATGCCCTGCTACAGGAAGGCGCGGTGACTGACCTCGAAGGACTCCAGGCAGCGGGTGACATGCCCGTCGGCGCCGGGACTCTCGATGAAGCCGGGCGTGTGGCACAATACCTCACGCAATGGATGAGTGGGGCCCGGCGCCACCAATAATGAGAGTCCTACAGGTTCTGCCCAATCTCGAGAGCGGCGGTGTCGAGCGCGGTACGCTGGACCTCGCCCGCGAGCTGGTGTGCCGCGGCCACGACTCGCTGGTGATGTCCAACGGCGGGCGGCTGGTGGCGCAGCTGGAAGCCGAGGGCAGCCGGCATGTCGCCTACCCGGTGCACCGCAAGTCGCTGGCCTCCCTGTTCAAGGTGCCCGGACTGCGCAGGCGGCTCGACGAACTGGCCCCCGACATTATTCATGTCCGCTCGCGCATCCCGGCGTGGATGACCTGGCTGGCCGTCGGCCGGCGTCCGCGGGCGCAGCGGCCGGCGCTGGTCTCGACGTTCCACGGCCTCTACTCGGTCAGCCGCTACAGCGAGATCATGGGCTGCGGCGACCGGGTGATCGCGATTTCGGACAATGTGCGCGATTACATCGAAGAAAATTACCCGCGTATCGACCCCGCGCGCATCACCCGCATCCATCGCGGTGTGGACACCGGCCAGTTTCCTGCCGGCTTCGTTCCCGACGCCGCGTGGCGCGACGCCTTTTTCTCACAGCACCCGCGATTACAGGGCGTGCCGCTTCTACTGATGCCCGGACGCCTCACCCGCTGGAAAGGGCAGCTGGAATTCCTGCAGCTGATGGCCCTGCTGCGGGCCGCGGGGGTGCATTGCCACGGTGTGATCGTCGGCGAGGGCGATCCCGGCAAGGAGAGCTACCGCGAGGAACTGGAGCGCCGCGTGCACACTCTGGGCCTCGACGCCGACATTACCTTCCTCGGCCACCGCGCCGATATGGCCGAGCTGTATGCCGTATCCACCCTGGTGTGTAACCTTTCCCGGCACGCCGAGCCCTTCGGCCGCACGGTGATCGAAGCCCTCGCCGTGGGCCGTCCGGTGCTGGCCTGGGACGAGGGCGGGCCGGCGGAATCCCTGCGCGCCTGTTTTCCCCAGGGGCTGGTGCCGAAGGACGACCTGCAGCGGCTGGCGGACACCGCACGGCGTTTCCTGGCGGCGCCGCCCGCCGTAAACCTGGACGCGGGCTTCACCCTGCAGGCGCAAGTGGAGGCGACGCTCGGGGTCTACCAGTCGCTGCTCGACCAACGGGCCGGGCCGCTGGCGGCACAGCGGACATAGGAGCGAAAGCAATCAACATGCGAATCCTGCACGTAGCCCACCAGCAATTGCGCAAGTACGGCCAGACCCGGGTCAGCTGGGCGCAGAAGCTGTATTTCGGGCTGGTGAAAAACGACTACTTTGTGCGCGGTTTCTCCGACCGCGACGTGGCGGCTTTCGAGGCGCCCTTCGGTATCCGCGACCTGGGTGTAAAAGCTTCCAACCGGCGCCTGCTGGAAACCGTCGAGGCCTTTGCCCCGCAACTGGTGATCGTCGGCCACTGCGACATCATCCGCAACGAAACCCTCGAGGCCATGCGCGGGATCGTCCCCGGCCTGGTGATTGCCGGGGCCAACAACGACCCGCTGTTCGTGCCGGAGAACGCCGCCAAGATCGCGCACCGCTGCGAGGTGGTGGACGCCATGTTCGTCTCCACCGGCGCGCGCGAACTGGCGCGCTTTGCCGGCAAGCGCGCGCGGCTGTGGCACATGCCCAACCCGGTGGACCCGGCCATCGAGAGCGCGGACGCCTCGCTGCGCTCCGACCAGGGCCACGACCTGATCTTTTGCAGCAAGTCCGAGGATTACACCGAGCGCGGCAAGACCGTGCGTTACCTGAAGGATAACCTTGGCGCGGACATCAATTTCTACACCCCGGGCAGCTTCGGCACGCCCGGTGTCTGGGGCCGCGACTACGACGAGGCGCTGGCCGACAGCAAGATGGGCCTCAACCTGAATCGCCAGGAGGGACTGCACTGGTATTCCTCGGCGCGCATGGCGCAGATGGTCGGCAACGGCCTGTTGACGTTCACCCACGCCAGCGGCGATTTCGCCAGCCTGATGCCCGCCGAGAGCATGGTCTATTTCAACAGCCCGGAAGAGCTGCTGGGCCAGGTGCGACAGTTCGCCGCGGACGACGCCATGCGCCGCGAGTGGGCCGCGCGGGGGCGGGCGTTTTTCCACGCTGAGATCAACAGCCGGCTCTACGCCCGCTATATCGTCGAGGCCAGCCTGCAATTGCCCTTCAGCCACGACTACGCCTGGTGCCGCGACGCATGAGCAGTGATATCCGGGTAGCGCAGGTGATGGCCGGCGCCGAGCACGGCGGCGCCGAGAGTTTCTACACCCGGCTGGTGGCCGGTTTCGAGCAGGTGGCCGGTATCGACCAGGTGGCCTTCACCCGCGATTACCCGGCGCGCAGTGCCCAGCTGCGCGCGGCGGGGGTGGACCTGCGCAGCTTCCGCTTCGGCGGCCGCCTCGATGTGCTCGACCACTGGCGCTACCGCCGCGCCTTGCAAGCCTCCGCCCCGGATGTGGTGCTCACCTGGATGAACCGCGCCTCGATCCTCACCCCGCGCGGGGATTACCGGCTTGCCTGCCGCCTCGGGCATTACTACGACCTCAAGTACTACCGCCACGCGGATTTCTGGATCGGCAACACCCAGGGCATCTGCGATCACCTGGTGCGCGGCGGCATGCCCGCGGCGCGGGTGCAGTGCATCCCCAATTTTGTCGACGAAACGCTGCGCGCGCCGGTGCCGCGCAGCGAACTCGGTGTGGCCGAGGGCGTGCCGCTGCTGCTGGCCGCCGGCCGCCTGCACCGCAACAAGGGCTTCGACGTGCTGCTCGACGCGCTGGCGCAGGTACCGGACGCGGTGCTCTGCCTCGCCGGCGTCGGCCCCGAGGACGCCGCGCTGCGCGAGCAGGCCGGGGCGCTCGGCATCGGCGAGCGGGTGCGCTTTCTCGGCTGGCGCGACGATGTCGGCGCGCTGATGCACAGCGCGGACCTGTTTGTCTGTTCCTCCCGCCATGAGGGCCTGGGCAATATCATCCTCGAGGCCTGGTTCCGGCAGTGCCCGGTGGTGGCGACCCGCTCCCAGGGGCCGGAGGAATTGATTGACGACGGCCAGAGCGGCCTGCTGACGCCCATCGACGACGCGCCCGCGCTGGCCGCCGCGATCCGGCAGTCGCTGGCCGACCCGGCAGCGGCCCGGACCATGGCCGGGTCCGGCGCGCGCTGTTACCGCGAGCAGTTTGCGGAATCGGTGATCCTGGCGCGCTACGCCGAGCTGTTCCGCAAGCTGGCGGCAGAGCGCCGGGGTTGAAAAACGGGTGAATAAAAGGTGATTGAGCAGGTGAGTGCGAAGGTGATGCTGGGCGGCGAAGCGGCGGCCTTCAGCCGCGGCGGCAACCGCCTGTGCTTTGTCGATCCGCGCGACAGCGGGCGTTGCATCAAGGTGCTGCGCCCCGACCGCAGCCCCGCGATCAAGCGCGGCGAGAGCGGTTTTCCGAAAAACCTCAAGCCGCTGTCCAGTTTTGACGACAACCGCGAGGAAGCCGGGGTCTACGCGGCGATCCAGCGCTCGGTGGGCGAAGCCGCCTTCAGCATGATTCCCCGGCTGCACGGCTGGGTGGAAACCGAGTTCGGCGCGGGGCTCTGCCAGGACCTGGTGCGCGACGACGACGGGCTCATCGCGGTCACCCTGAAGCAATACCTGTGGCAGCGCGGCAGGGACGCCGCCCTCGAGCGCGTGCTGGCGGAATTCGGCGCCGCCTGGAGCGCCGCGGGCATGCCCTCGCGCAAGCTGCTGTCCCACAACCTCGTGGTGCAGTGTGCCGGCGGCAATCCGCTGCGCCTGTGGGTCATCGACGGCCTCGGCTGGCCGGACCTGCTGCCGCTGGCCAGCTACTGCCGCGGCCTGGCCCGGCGCAAGGCGCGCCGCCGCATCACGGCGCTCGAGGACACCATTCGCGAGCAACTGGACAAGCGCGACACGCCCGAGGACTTCGGCTATCACGGCTGGCTGGAGGAGGAACAGCGTGCGCGATGAGGCCACCCGCCTGCCCACGTGGTTTTTCCGCTCTGGACAGCTGTTACTGCTCGCCTACACCCTGACCCGGCTGTTCACCGACAAACCGGCGGACTACGCCGGCCAGCTGATGGTACTGATGGCGGCCGTGGCTATCGCCTGGTTCCGCCATCCCCTGCGCTACACCTTTGTCACCCGGCTGTTTTTCCTGGCGGTTCTGACCCAGCTGGTGAGCTGGGTGATGTGCCTGTGGCTGTCGCCGGAGATTGCCGAAAGCTCCCCCAAGGTCGAGCGCCTCGCCGCCTGGTTCTTTCTCATTCCGGTGGCGATGTTCGCGCCCGCCAGCCCGCGCGGGGTGTTTGGCCTCTGGGGCTGCGGCCTCGCCGTGCTGCTGCTGGCGCCGTGGCTCTGCGGTGAGGGTTGGCAGGAAATCCGCAACGGCCTGCGTGGCAGCCGCATCGAATTCGGCCTGGTCAATTCCCAGCACACCGGCATGCTGTTCGGGGTGGCGGTGCTGGGATTGGCCGCCTTCCTGCCGCGCTACTGGCGCTTTTCCGCCAGCGCCGGCAGGCGCTGGACGCGCCCGCTGTACCTGCTGGCGCTGCTGGTGACGGCGCTGTTCGTGATCATCGCCCAGACCCGGGCCATCTGGGTGGCGCTGCTGCTGGCGCTGCTCCTCACCAGCCTCCTGTTCGCCTGTGTCATCGGCACCCAGCGCCGGCGCAGCTACCTGGCGCGTCTGCTGGCGCTGGGCTGGCGCACCCGGCTGGGGCTGGCGGCCGCCCTCCTGGTGTTGCTGGTGCTAGGCAGCGGTATCGTCGCCCAGCGGGTCGGTGACCTGTCGGCCCTGCAGCCCGACGTACAGCTGCAGAATGCGGACTCGACGGAGACCGAAAGTATCCGGGTGCGGTTGTACACCTGGCGCGAGGCCGTCGACTGGATCGTCCAGCGGCCGCTGTTTGGCTGGGGCGGCAATGGCCGCGGCGAGGTGGTGCGGGCGACGCCCGGCTTGAGCAAGGCGGAGCACGAGCGCTTCCGCCACCTGCACAACAGCTACCTCGGGACCCTGGTCAACTTTGGCCTGGCTGGCCTGGCGATATTCGTCGCCTTGCTCGCATATGTCACCCGCTGCGTGCGCGAGGCCCGTCGCAGCGGCGCCCTCGACGGGGATTTTTTCTGGTTCTGGCTGGCCTTCGGGTGCTACTGGCTGGTGGTAAATATGTTTGAATCTTACATGTACTACCAGACGGGTATTTACGTTTTCAGCCTGGTCGCCGGCGGCCAGCTCGCGCTCACCCTGCGCGGGTCGCCTGGCGCGTATACTGCAGGACCCGCGAACCGGACGCAGGAATAGGGAATGATCAGTTACTTCGCCAAGCGCCGCCTGAAGCAGCACGACCGCAACAACAATCGCAAGTTGAAGTCGATGGTGCACAGCGCGCTGTTGCAGCAGCAGGCGCTGTCCAGCACACGGGTCGGTGTCGGCAACGACGCCAGGCACGAGATCGTGGTGTCGCTGACCTCCTATGCCCCGCGCATGCGCGACCTCTACCTGGTGATCGAAAGCCTGCTGCAGCAGTCCCTGCCTCCGGACCGGATCGTGCTCTGGCTGTCCCCCGGGGATATTCCCGCCGGGGGCATCCCGGCGCTGCTGCAGCGGCAGCAGGCCAGGGGCCTGGAAATCGAGATTCGCGATGAAAACATCGGCGCCTACCAGAAGATCATCCACGCCCTGGAGAGTTGCCCGCGGAGCCTGATTGTCACCGTGGACGACGACATGCTCTATCCGCCGGACATGGTGGAAGAACTGTACCAAGCGTGGCTGGCGCGGCCCGACTGCATCCATGCCCACCGCGCCCACACCATGGCGCTCGACCGGCAGGGGCGGCCGACCCCCTACCAGTCCTGGCAGACCAACCCTGCCGGGGGCGCGCCATCCGCGCTGGTGTTTCCCACCGGCGTCTGCGGCGTGCTGTATTTTCCCGGCGCCCTGGCTGCCGAGGTTTTGAACCGCGACCAGTTCATGCGCCTGAGCCCCGGTGCCGATGACATCTGGCTGAAAGCGATGAGCCTGAAAAACGGTGTGCTGTGCGCCCGGCTGGACGATCCGCGCGACTGGAAGGAGCGCTTTCTCACCATCGAAGGCTCGCAGGCCGGGTCGCTCAAGCACGGCAACTGGCAGCGCGATTCCGGTAACGACAGTAAACTCCAGGCGGTATTTACCGAGTACGACCTGTACGGAAAACTGAAGTGAAACGGGCGGCCTGCCCGGGAGAACAACAACTATGTCCCGAATCCTGAAACTCCTTGCGCTGGTCTTCGTGCTGGCGCTGATCAGCATCTCCCTGCTCGGCTGGTGGTTCCTGCGTTACGACGTGATCGATCCGCCCGCACTGGCCGGGCAGATGGAGGTCGGGGCTATCGAGCACGCGGGCAAGCAGCGCACCTGGCGGGCCTATGTGCCGTCATCGCTGGGCACCCATCCGCCCGTGGTCTTCGTGCTGCACGGTTCCCAGGGCAGCGGGAACGATATGCGCGTCATGAGTTTCTACAGCTTTGACGTGGAAGCCGAGCGCGCCGGCTACATCGCGGTGTATCCGGACGGTTACCAGGGGCACTGGAACGACTGCCGGGCCAGCGCCAGCTATGCCGCCAACCGGGAAAACATCGACGACGTGGGCTTCCTGCGCCAACTGGCGGCGGAACTGGAGCAGCGTTTCGGCGCAGACCCGCAACGGGTGTATGCCACCGGCCTGTCCAATGGCGGCCACATGGCCTTCCGCCTGGCCCTGGAGGCGCCGGACCTGGTGCGCGGTATCGCGCCCATGGCCGCCAACCTGCCCAGGGCAGAGAACCTCGGTTGCGCGGAATCCGGCGAGGCGGTATCGGTCATGGTGATCAACGGCACGGAGGACCCGGTGAACCCCTACAACGGCGGCATGGTGGAAATCCTCGGCGACGACAGCCGCGGCCCGGTGCGCTCTATGCAGGAGACCGGCCGCTACTGGGCGGAACTGGCCGGTTACGGCGGTGCGCCGGAAACCGCGCGTTGGCCGGATCGCGTGCCGGAAGATGGCACCACCGTGGAAGTCGAACGCTGGCTGGCGCCGGGGCGGGCTACGGTGGAACTGGTCAGCGTGATCGGTGGCGGCCACACGGTTCCCAACCCGACGTTCAGCCTGCCGCTGCTGCTGGGGCCGACCAGCCACGAGTTCGACGCCGCGGAAGTGATCTGGGATTTCTTCAGCCAGGCGCCGTAGGTAACCAGGCACACAGCGATGCCGGGTCCGGCTTCGCTGTGCGAGCTCCAGCCCTAGCCGCCCGTCGGGTAGGGCAGTGGCAGGACGATGCTCAGGGCCTGCGCGGGTCCCTTGCCGGAATTGCGATAGCCGTGTTTCTGGTCGCCGGGAAAGGCGAGCACATCGCCGGCTTCCACCTGCCAGGTCACCCCGTCTACCGACACCGACACGCAACCCTCCAGGGTGACCAGGTATTCCTTGGTGCCCTGCAGGTGGGGCTTGCCCGCCATGGAACCGCCCGCGGTAAAAACCATGCGGTCGATCTCGATACCGCGCACCTTGTCCGGCATCAGCTTGTGCACCTGCACCTTGCCGTTGCCGCGTTTTTCCACCGGCACGGCATCTTTCTTCAGCAGGCTGCTGGCCTTGCGCGGCCTCGATAGCAGGGTTTCGATGCTGACCCCGAGCGCCGCCGCCAGCTTGCACAGGTTGGTCAGCGAGGGATTGCCGCTGCCGGATTCCATGTGGGTGATGGTGGAGCGCGGAATCTGCGCCAGCTCCGCGAGTTTTTCCTGGCTCAATTCGCGGCGCCTGCGCAGGGTGGCGATATTCTCGGCGAGGTAGCCGGCGACGTGGTCGTGTTCGGACATGGTGGTTTCCCGGATTAGCATTCCGTCAATATATTGGCAGTTTAGGCGATATATCGTTGGCCTCACAGTACTCTGGCGGTGTACGCAAACAGAGGAGGACATGCCATGCGTATCGAACATGCCAACATCACCGTCAGCAACCTCGACGCCAGCGTCGCTTTCTACCTGCGCCTGCTCGGCGGCAAGGTGCGCTGGGAAGGGCTCACCGGCGCCGGCCGGCGCGCCGCCCACATCGGCGACGACATCACCTACCTGTCGCTGTTCGAGTCCGGCGAGCCGGGCCGGGCACCGCAAGACTATGCGCTGGTCGGTTTCAACCACCTCGGTTTCGAGGTGGACGACCTCGACAGCTACCGCGCCCAGCTGTGGGACATGGGGGTGGAGATCAAGGGCGAGGAATCCTACGACCCGGGTCGCCGGCTGTATTTCTACGACCCCGACGGAATCGAGATCGAACTGGTGGAGTACTGACCCGGCGCCGCGCCGGGGATTTCCCAGAAGCTGATACTGTAGGCGGGCAGTGTCGCCGCGCCGCTGGCCGGCGGGAAGTCGGCCAGCGCAAGCTCGCCGCTGCGCAACTTCGGCTTGATCCCGTTGATGCGCAGCTTGCGACTGGTCAGGTATTTCGCCGTCAGCGTGTAGCGGCGGCCGACCGGGCCGAAGCCCTGCAGGGCCAGTTCCGCCGGTTGCGCCGCGAGGTTGATCAGCAACAGGCACAGGCCGTCGCCGCTGGCGGCGCCGTGCAGGTAGGCGCGGATATGGGGCAGCGAACTGCTGACCGGGTAGACCGCCGTGCCCATCATCTGCCGCCACATCCAGCTCACCCAGTAGTCGGGCCGGGGCTTCAGGCTGAGGCGGTCGATGAGGCCGTAATCGCCGCCCACCAGCGCCTGCCGCACCATCACTTTCTGGCCCAGCCGGGCGCCCTGGCCGAGCTGGTCCGCCCACCAGAAACCGGAGACCCAGCGATCGGAGCGATAGGGCTGGCCGCCGCACTGTGCGGACCCGGTCTCCCCGGTCCAGATATCGGCCTGCGGCTGCAGCCGGTTGCGCAGGTCCGCCAGCTGCCGGCTGTAGCGGTCGAAGTACTCGAAACTGGCCGGGTCGACCATGCGCCGGCGGCGTGCGCGCAGGGTGCGCAGCGGGCTGCGCTCGCTCTGGAAGGGGTAGAAGTGCCAGTCGACGATATCCAGCTCCCCCGCCAGTTCGCGCAGGAATTTCGGGGTGATGTTGCTGATCGGCCGGATGGTCTCCCCGAGCCGCGGCCAGAAGGCGCTGCCCGGCCCGCAAACGCGCGCTTCGGGATAGTAGCGGCGCACCAGGACCTTGAAGGTGCGGTAGTCCCGGGCGAGGTTTTTGGCGCCGGGTTGCGCGCGCAGGCCGTGGAAGGCCCAGTAGGCGTTCAGTTCGTTACCCAGTTCGAACACGTCGATGCGGTAGCCCCGCTCCCGCGAGTACTGCAGCAGTTGCTCGACTTCGCCGCCGCCCCAGCGGCCGTGCTGCTGGCGGCGGAACAGGCCGTACTTGAAGGTAAAAAACAGTTTCAGGTCGTGGCGCTGCAAAAACGTGTGCAGCGCATCCCACTGCTCACGGCTGAGCACCAGGCTGTTGCTCTCACCGGGGGGGGAATCGAAATAGTGAATCTTGTCGGCCTCGCTGCCGCCGATGCGCAGGTAGGCGGGGCCGAGCGCGGCAACCAGCCGGTTGAATTTCTTGCCCTTGAGCGAGAGCGGGGCAAGCCGGCTGGTGCCGATGCCCCGGCGTGCCCGGGTGGTGCCCTCCCACCAGAAGCCCCCGGCGAACACGGAAATATCGATAGACCATGAGAGGTAGCGTGCATCGACGTGATGCAGCGGCCGGTCGCCGTTGCGGGTGATGGTGGCGGTGATCGCCGCACTGGGGGTTCCAGGCCTCTGCGCTTGCATGGGGCTCCTTTCAGGCCTCTGCGGTTGTGGGCATCTTGCAATAATATTGTTACAGAATGGTCACAGAGCGATGTGCATGCTGACCTGCTCCTGCTCCTGCTCCTGCTCCTGCTCCTGCTCCTGCTCCTGCTCCTCCCGGCTCGCGCCGCAGCAATCCCTGCCGTTTGCCAGGCCGCGAGGGCGCCTGGCGGCATGTATCTGTGCTTATATAGGGTGCCCGGAGAACTGCTATATTCAGGAAGGGGGAGAGGCTGGTTATCTTCCCCCTAACTGGCGCCCCCGCATCCGCAGGGGCGTTTTTCGTCTACCTTCGAGGTTTGTTCTGTATGAGCAGGATGTATGTGATTTCAGCATTGTTCTACGCCATCGCCGGCCTGCTGCTGGGCATCTACATGGCGGCTACCAAGAACCACGGGCAGTTGGTCACCCACGCGCATATCATGCTCGCGGGTTTTGTGGTGTCTTTTGTTTACGGCCTTTGCTACAAGTTGTGGCTGGGGGATGTGCGCTCGAAATTGTCCTCGCTGCAGTTTGTGTTGCACCAGGCGGGCGTGTTGGTTCTCTCCCTCGGGCTGTTTTTGCTGTACGGCATGTTCGTGGCGCCGGAGAGTATCGACCCGGTGCTGGCCCTGTCCTCGATTGCCGTGTTGCTGGGGATGATCCTGATGACCGTGATGTTTTTCCGCGGCCAGCAGCAGGCGGTGTAGGCCGGTGCTGGAGGTCGTCGATTACCGTGGGGAAAGGCACCGGCAGGCAGTGGTGGCAATGATGGCGCGCCTGCAGGATTGCGAGCGGGCGCTGCACCACTCCCGCCCACCCGGCGACGAGATTGCCGCCGAACATTTCGACCACCTGCTGGATTGCTGTGAGCAGCAGCGTGGCCGGGTGTATGTTGCCGAGATGGACGGCAGTCCCGTCGGCTTCGTGGTGGTAATGGTGGGCTCGGAGTACCCCGGCGCCCGCCACCTGTACGAGCGCTACAAGACCTACGGAATCGTCACCGACCTCTTCGTCGAAGAGCGCAGCCGCCGGCACGGTGCGGCGGCTGCGCTGATGGCGCAGGCCGAGGCCTACCTGCAATCTCTGGGGATTGCCAGCGTGCAGGTGACCTCCCTCGCCGCCAATGCGGGCGCCGGCGACTTTTACCGCGAGGCGGGCTACCGGGACTACGAGCTCATCTATTTTAAGGAGCTGTAATTCAGGCCGCCGCGTACTTGCGGTGAATTCCACGCCCGTGCCAGTGCGCTGGGCACAATGTCAGCGAGGCCAGGAATCCTGGCCTTTTCCAGCGCCAACACCAACACCAACGCTATCGCCAACAACTACTCCGCTACCGGCACCATGATATGGGCATAGGGTGTGTCGCCCCACATCACGTAGGGACCACCGCCTGATGGGTCGTTGGTGATGCCCTTGAGCAGTGCCTTGGGCACCACGATCATCAGGTGCGGCCCGGTTTCCACGTAGTCCGGGGCGTTGTTCGGGTCCGGGTGGAAGGGGTCCGAGTTACTTACACCGTGGCCCTCCGGGTCGCCCTGCAGCATGTAGGAAATGCCCACCTCGTCGGTGGTGAAGTCACTCTTGCTGCCCATCGCCTGCATCATTTTCATCCATACGGCATCGTTGCACATGGCGGCGCCGTCGTTCGGCATGGTGTCCGGCATGCAGGTCCAGCCGTTGCTGCCTTCAACCGCCACCTTGCCGTCCACCATGATGGTGGCGTCGGCGCTGACGGCGGCGGGCGCCGCTGAACGGGCCCGTGCGATCTTGTCGTCCAGGGTTTCACCGCTGGCCTGCGCGGCAGCCAGTAGCGCGAGGGTAATTGCGGATAGTGTTCCGGTTATAGTCGGGTGCATCCTGTCTCTCCTTCGGAAAGTCGTAGGGGTACCGCTGCCCTCAGTCTAGTGGAAATCCCGGGATTTGATATTGAGGGCGTTGAGGGCATGGGTGTGGTCCTCCAGCCGGCCGGCAATCACGTGGATGACGCCGTCCTTGCATTCCACGGTGCCGGTGACCAGCAGCAGCTGGCCGCCCAGCAGGGCCTGGCGAAAACGTTCCTGGGTCTGTTTCCAGACCACCACATTGCTGTTGCCGGTCTCGTCCTCCAGGGTGAGGAACACCACCCCCGCGGCGCTGCCCGGGCGCTGCCGGCAGGTGACCAGCCCGGCGATGCGCACGAAGCGGTGGTTGCCGATGTGGGCGAGGTCCGCGTGGCGCTTGCAGCGGTCGAAGGGCGGCTGGCCGCGCAGCAGGCTGAGGGGGTGGGCGCCCAGGTTCAGGCCGGTGGCGCGGTAATCCGAGAACACATCCTCCGCCACCGCCGGGGCGGGGAGCTGTATGCCGTCGTCGAAGTAGCGGCCGCCCTGGAACTCCTCTTCCCGCAATAGCGGGCGCGGGGCTTCCAGCGCCATGATTTGCCACTGGGCCTGGTGGCGGTGGCCGGAGAGGGCGGCCAGGGCATTGGCGTCCGCCAGCGCTTCCATGTCGCGCTTGTCCAGGTGCGCCCGGCGGCGCAGGTCGCTGACCTGGCGAAAGGGGGCCTGGGCCCGGGCCTCTACCAGCCGCAGGGCGCCCTCGCGGCTCAGCCCCCGCACCAGGCACAGGCCGAGCCGGATAGCGTGATTGCCCGGGGGAAAATCCCCGGCTGCAGGTGCGGTGGGCGTTGTGTGTTCGAGCAGCTGGTGTTCCCATTCACTGAGGTTGGCATCCACCGGCAGGACCACCACTCCGTGGCGCCGGGCATCCTGCACCAGTTGGGAGGGGGAGTAGAAACCCATCGGCTGGCTGTTCAGCAGGCCGGTATAGAAAGCGGCGGGGTGATGGCGCTTGAGCCAGGCCGAGACATAGGCGAGCAGGGCGAAACTGGCCGAGTGGGATTCCGGGAAACCGTAACCGGCGAAGCCCTTGATCTGGTCGAACAGGCGGCGGGCGAAATCGGCGTCGTAGCCGCGCTCGATCATGCCCTGGGTCAGTTTCTGTTCGAAGGTGAGCAGCTTGCTGTTGCGTCCCCAGTTGGCGATGGCGCGGCGCAGCTGGTCCGCCTCGCCGCCGGAGAAACCCGCCGCGACCATCGCCAGCTTGATCACCTGCTCCTGGAAGATGGGTACGCCGAGGGTGCTTTCGAGTACGCAGCGGATGTCATCCGAGGGATAGCTGACCGCTTCCTGGCCCTGGCGGCGGCGCAGGTAGGGGTGCACCATGTCGCCCTGGATGGGGCCGGGGCGCACGATGGCGACCTGGATCACCAGGTCGTAGAAACAGGCCGGCTTTAGCCGCGGCAGCATGGACATCTGCGCCCGCGATTCGATCTGGAACACGCCGATGGTGTCCGCCTGCTGCAGCATGCGGTAGGTCGACTGGTCATCTTTCGGTACGTCGGCAATACTGCGGATTTGCGGGCAGTAGCGGTGCACCATGCGCAGGCTTTTGCGGATTGCGGAGAGCATGCCGAGGGCGAGGATATCTACCTTCAGCAGGCCCAGGGATTCGATGTCTTCCTTGTCCCACTGGATGACCGTGCGCTCGTCCATGCTGGCGTTTTCCACCGGCACCAGCGTGGAGATGGGGCTGCGGGTGATGACGAAGCCGCCCACGTGCTGGGAGAGGTGGCGGGGAAAGCCGAGAATTTGCTGGACCAGCGCATAGAACAGTCCGGCCTGTTTGCTGTGCTCGGCGACGCCCTGTTCCTGGAAGCGTTTGGCGAGGTCGCCGGTGCGGTCCCACCAGGCCATGGACCTGGCGAGGTCGTCGACGAAGACCGGGTCCAGCCCCAGGGCCTTGCCCACATCGCGCACCGCGCTGCGCGCGCGGTAGGTAATGACCGTGGCCGCCAGCGCGGCGCGGCGGCGGGTGTACTTGCCGTAGATGTACTGGATGACCTCTTCCCGGCGCTGGTGCTCGAAGTCGACATCGATGTCCGGCGGTTCGTCCCGCTCCCTTGATATGAAGCGTTCGAACAGCAGGGAGATCTGCTGCGGGGAGACCTCGGTAATGCCGAGGCAGTAGCAGACCACCGAATTGGCCGCCGAACCGCGGCCCTGGCAGAGGATGTCGCGTTCGCGGGCGAAGCGGACGATGTCGTGGACGGTGAGGAAGTAGTACTCGTAGCGGAGCTCCCCGACCAGTGCCAGTTCCGTATCGATGCGCTGCTGTATGGCTTCCGGCACGCCATCCGGCCAGCGGGAGGCGGCGCCTGCGTCCACCAACTGGCGCAGGTAGCTGCTGGCATCGCAGCCTTCGGGTACCACTTCCTCGGGGTATTCGTAGCGCAGTTCCTCCAGGCTGAACTGGCACAGGGCGGCAATGCGCAGGGATTCGGCCAGCAGGGCGGGAGGGTAGAGCGAGGCGATGCGCTCCACCGGGCGCAGGTGGCCCTGGCTGTTGGCCAGCCGCCGCCGGCCGAGCTGACCGATGCTGGTGTTGTGGTGCAGCGCGGTGAAGACATCGTGCAGCGGCTTGCGCGCCGCCACGTGCATGCGCACGTCGCCACAGGCGACCAGGGGAACCTGCAGTGCGGAGGACAGTTGCTGGACCTGCAGGAAACGCGAGGCCGCATTGTTGCCCAACTGGTGGCTGAAGCCGAGCCACAGCCGATCCTTGCAAAGGCGGGCCAACTGCCTGCAGTAGTCTTCTTCGCCTTCGCTGCCATGGGGCAGGAGAACCAGCAGGCAGCGCTTCAGGTGAAATATCACATCGCGCAGGGCCAACCGGTATTCACCTTTGGGGCTGCGACGGCGCGCCAGCGTGATAAGGCCGGACAGTTCCGAATACGCCGCCCGCGAGGGCACCAGGGCAAGCAGGCGCAGGCCTTCCTCCAGTTTAAATTCGCTGCCGACAATCAATTTCAGGCCGACCTCCCGCGCTGCCACGTGTGCCTTGACGATACCCGCCAGGGAACACTCGTCTGTTATTGCCAGCGCCGCGTAGCCGAGCGCGGCTGCCCGTTCCACCAGTTCGTGGGGATGGGAAGCGCCGCGCAGGAAGCTGTAGCAGCTCAGGCAGTGAAGTTCGGCATAGCTTGACATAAACTGTATACTTATACAGTATTTGTGTTCCGTCAAATATAGCCATCAACCGTGCTGCCTTTACTCATCCACCGGGCTGATGACACCCATCGCACCACGGCCGAGGACGTGGGTGTAGATTTCCGTGGTTTTTACATCGCTGTGGCCGAGAAGCTTCTGGATGGTGCGAATGTCATAGCCTTTCTGTAGCAGCCGGGTGGCGAAACTGTGGCGGAACGTATGGCACTTCACGTGCTTGGTAATACCGGCGGCCCGGCGAGCCCGGGTTACATGTTTGCGCAACGAAGTATGGTGAAGATGATGGCGCCGCATCACCCCGGAGCGGGGGCAAGTACCGATACAGGTAGAAGGAAAGAGAAACTGCCAGCCGATTTCGCGGTCCGCACCCGGGTATTTGCGCGCCAGGGCATGGGGAAGATAGACCTCGCCATAGCCATCCTCGATATCACGCCGGTGCAGCGTGGCAACTGAGGCGATTTGTCGATGAAGCGCATCGTGCAAGCTTTGCGGAAGCAGCGTCGTGCGATCCTTATCCCCCTTTCCCGAGCGAACTGTCAGAGTATTGAGCTCAAAATCGACGTCCTTGACCCTGAGGCTGAGCAGTTCGTTCTGTCTAAGGCCCGCCCCGTAAAGCAATGAAACCATCAAGTGATAGCTGCCGCTGAGTTCAGCCAGGATATGCTGTACTTCACTGTGGCTGAGTACTACCGGAAGCCGGCGTTTGTGTCGTGCCTTCTCGAAGTCCAGGGGCTCAAGGTCAACACCCAGGGATTTGCGGTAAAGGTAGATGAGCGCATTCAGCGCAATGCGTTGTGTCCCAGGCGAACAGTCACGCTGGCAACCCAGGTGGCTCAGGAACTGGTTGATGTGCTCCGCACCCATAGTGCGGGGATGTGCTTTGTGATGGAAGTAGATGAATCGTTTGATCCAGTGCATATAGGTTTTTTCGGTCTGGTAGGAATATCCTTTGTCACGCATGTCCTGCCGCAGCAGATGTGTGAATTTTGTCGATCCCAGGGGGATGGGTTGTCGTATGTCGTCCATTTTGGCACTCCTAGATGTGCTGTTTTTATATACAGTACATCTAGGTGATGGTGGGTCAATCGGCTTTTTCAGGGGAATTGGAAGCAGGATATTGCCAGGAAGAGCATTATCTACATGATTCACAAGAAAAAATAAAAAGTGAGAATGCGATTTTCGTGGCCGGATTTGATGGAAATTACAGAATGGCGGCGTCTATTGTTTTGGCTAATTGAATAGTGATCTATGCTAAGTAACTGATTTTTTGGGAAGTACTTCTAATTCGGGGAGCAGGAATGGTGACAAACAAGGAATGTGTGACAATTAGCCCCGTCAATGTACTTAACTGTTAAGTGCAGGCGCGATGATCATCGCATGGGTGCTACTGGGGGTTGTATGTTTAATTGCGCTCGTATGGCGGAATAGACTGCGCAATTCTAGTAAGCCACCTATGAATAAAAATATTTCTAGAATTTCCGGTGTGATTATAGGTGCATGTTTGAGTGCAAGCGGTTGTTTTATCTTTTTTGATTCTGCAGACATCTTGTCTTCACAGGACACGGGTATGTCTGGCCATTTTGCAGGAATAACGGGAATTATTGGTGGCACTATCATCGCAATTTATGGAATAGGAGTTGCGGTGGCTAGTATCGTTGCAACTGCTGCCATGGAAAGGTGGGTTTCAAATGAACACAAGGACGTAAATTTGTGGTAGCACTTAACAAGTCAAGGCAGCAAGGGCGCTTCGCGCCGGGACCGGCTAACGCCGGCCCCTGCTTGAAGCATTAGGGGCTCCTCCCGCACATTCCACCTCTTGTCACAGCCTCCATTATGGTATATTTTCTATACCACGATGAAGTTCCAGTACGACCGAAGAAAGAGCGCATTTGCTCTCAAGAAGCATGGGATCGATTTTGAACAGGGTCAACTCCTGTGGGATGACCCGAACTTGGTGGAGTTGGCCGCAAGGTCTGATGATGAACCAAGATCCATCGTAATTGCTCGTTTCAACGGGCAGTACTGGTCCGCCGTTTTTGCATATCGAGATGAGGCGATTCGATTAATTTCGGTCAGGCGGTCTCGAAAGGCTGAGGTAGAACTCTATGAAAGCTAAAGGTTTCGACAAAAAGTTCGACCAGGGCAAGGAAGACATAATTGATGATTTGGACCTTTCTAGCCTGAAACGGCCGAACCAGACTCCGCGTAGAGTAAACGTAGATTTCCCCGAATGGATGATCGTATCTCTCGATAGAGAGGCGGCCAGGTTGGGAGTTACTCGTCAGTCCATCATCAAAGTATGGCTGGCCGAGCGCCTTGAACACGCCCCTGACAAGTAAAGGCTGCAGGCGGCTTCGCCGCGCAGCTTTTGTCGTTATGCGAATTACCCGATGCTAGTTCCACGATGGTGATAGTGGACTGGATTTTTTTCAACTCACCATAAATGAAGATTACAAGATATGAGTACAGGTACAGTTAAATGGTTTAATGCAGACAAGGGTTTTGGATTTATTACCCCTGATGATGGTGGAAAAGATTTGTTTGTCCATCACTCTGAAATCCAGGTTAGTGGTTATAAATCCTTGAACGATGGTCAAAAGGTAAGTTATGAAGTGGGCCAAGGTCAAAAAGGCCCTTGCGCAAACAATGTGAAACCACTGTAAGTAAAAACACGCATAGCAAGTCAGGGCTGCAAGGCGCCTTAGGCGCGGGACCCGCTAACGCGGGCCCCAGCCTGAGGCGTTAGGAAAAATCGGAGTCCAGATGCAGCAGCTTACAAAACAGTACCAAGTTACCGGTTTTGTTTGCTGGCTGGTGGTTGTCTTTTTTGCTGCAGCCATTGGTGCTGCCGCATCAATTCACGCCGGCTCGTTCTATGCACAACTCATACGTCCCGATTGGGCTCCTCCTTCTTGGCTCTTTGGGCCAGTCTGGACGGCCCTATATGCATTAATGGGTATTGCTGCTTGGCTAATTTGGCGTATCGGCGGCTTTCGTGCAGCCCAATCCGCGCTCATTATTTTTTTAGCGCAACTCGCATTCAACGCGCTGTGGAGCTGGCTTTTCTTTGGTTGGCACCGCGGAGCGCTGGCCTTTGCAGATATTCTTCTACTTTTTACGCTTCTCATCGCAACGCTCATTTCGTTTTGGCGCATCAAGCCATTAGCAGGCGCACTACTGGTTCCATATTTGCTATGGGTGATCTTCGCGTCGGCACTCAACTATTCTGTTTGGCAACTAAACCCAGAGGTATTGGGTTAATGCGGCATTTGCCTAACAATTACAAGCAATGGGATTGTCACACGCTGCGCGTGTGCCAATCACTGTTGTAGGCGTCAGGAGTAAAAGTGCATACCGAGGTTAAAGACATCGTTTCTCTGGGTGTGTGCAAGGATGGAGCTTCCCTAAGTGTCACCTTTCTCGATCCAGAGAACACAAGGCATAAGATGGTCTTCAGGATTGATAATGATGCAAGCCAAACCAGCGACGGGATGAGCATTTACAGGTCGGCACTTATCGAATCAATCATCACTGCTGAACGGCTAAACCCTGTTACGTGTGTTTCCTCCCTGGAAACTGTTGTGAGAAAAACCCCGGTTAGCTGGGAAAAGGCCGCCGAAATTTTGCTCAATCTGGGGCCGCTGGTGGCCAATTTTTCATCGGCTAATAACTGGGTATTTAAAAGTATGCAGGAGGTGGCAGGCAGTGAACTGCATGCCGTCAAGTGCTCCTGGTAAAACATGCCAGCAAGGGCGCTGCGGCGCCGGTACACGCTGACGCGCTACCCTGCCTGGAGCGGTAGGCATAGTCCATTTTCAGGGTTTATATCACTGTCATGGAGCTGATAATTCACATTCTGGTGCTTGGCGTCGTCGCCACAGTAGCGATTGATCTGTGGGCCGCTCTGTCGCACAAACTTCTGGGGACACCGACCACCAACTGGTCAATGGTTGGGCGTTGGCTGGGGCATGTTCCGCGCGGGGTATTTGTTCATGATCCAATAAGCGCCGCTGCCCCGGTAAAGCATGAACTGGCGCTGGGCTGGGTATTCCATTACCTGATAGGTATAGCCTATGCCTTGTTGTACACGGCAATTGTAATCCTTGCGCTCGGAAACGAGCCCACTTTGCTCTCAGGCTGGGTTTTTGGTCTGGTGACTGTCGTATCACCGTGGTTCATCTTGCAGCCCGGGCTGGGGTTGGGGGTTTGCGCATCCAAAGCGCCAAGGCCCAATGTCGTCAGGCTGCAAAATCTGGTTATTCACTCCGTTTTCGGCCTGGCGCTCTACTTTGCCTGGCTGGCCACTAACGGGTTGATTGCCTGAGCAGGCCAGCCACAAGCGACTCCGCAGGCTGCCATTGAATCTCTCGTGGCACATTTCCTGTTAGTCACCGTCTCCTTTCGTCTACATTATTACTGAACTCAATTCCACCGAGAACAAGTGATGGATCTGGTAACCGTATTACTGGTCCTGGTGGTGGTGCTGGTGGCTGTGTTCGATTTTACCAACGGCTTCCACGACGCCGCCGATATGGTGGCCACGGCGATCGCTTCGCGCGCCATGAAACCGGGCGTGGCCATCGGTATCGTGACCTTCTTTACCTTTGTTGCGCCGTTTACCGTGGGTCTGGCGGTAGCGGATACGGTTGGTACCTTTGTGGATTTGAGCGCGGCATCGACCATCGAAGGGGAAAGCCTGGTTATTGCCGCCCTGCTGGCCGCCGTGTCCTACAATCTGGTCACCTGGCGCCTGGGTTTTCCCTCCTCATCCTCCAATTCCCTTGCCGGCGGGCTGGTGGGTGCGGGTTTGTACTGCGTAGGCAGCGCGCATATCACCTGGGGTATTGAGGCCTTGCAGCACGGTCGGCTGGAGGGAATCATGAAGGTCGTGGCGGGCCTGTTTGTGTCGCCCTTCTTTGGCTTTGTTATCGGCTTCCTGGTGATGAAACTGATTTTTTTCCTGTTGCGCCGGGCCACGGTGAAGGTCGCCAGATTCTTTGTGGTCTCCCAGTATGTGAGTGTGGCGTGGCTCGGTTTTTCCCATGGGGCCAATGATGCGCAGAAGGGCATGGCGGTTATCGGTATGATTCTGCTCGCCAGTGGCGTCACTACCGAGTTTTCAATTCCGGTGTGGGCGATCGCCCTGTGTGCGTCAGCCATTACCCTGGGGACCATGTTTGGCGGCTGGCGTATTATCAAGACACTGGGCTTCGGCCTGTTTCACGTGAAGGTCATTCACTCGGTGGCCAATCAACTGGGCTCTGCGCTGGTAAACAGCATTGCCACGATGATCGGCGCTCCCACTTCTACTACCCAGGTTGTGACGGCGACCCTGCTGGGTAATGGCGCGGCGGAAAAACCGCAGCATGTGAGGTGGCAAACCGCGCGGGGCATCGTCGCGGGGTGGTTTTTGAATGTGCCGGTGTCCATATCCCTGGGCTGGCTGTATTGTTTCGTGTTCCTCAAACTGTGGGGGTGATCATGGGATTTATCCAGAAATTCGTTCTGCCAAAAGATGTGGACCTCGCAGCGGCGCTGCTGGCACAGACCTCGGCCACGAGGAAGATCGTGCAGGATCTCCACGCCGCCTACATTCTCCATGACGAGCAGGCTTTCAGTGCCATCGGCGCCAAGACCGACGAAACCAGGGCGATCAAGGAAAAAAACATGAAGGAGCTGCTGGACGTCTTTATTGCGCCCTATGACAAGGAATCCATTTTCCGATTTATCACCCAACTCGACTGGATTGCGCTAAGCGTCAAGCACTTCGCAGTTGAAGTGGACGCGTATCACAATAAACAGGAGCTGGATGCTTATCGCGATATTTTCGAACTGCTCAGGGATATGGCGAGCCTGCTGGAAGACGGCTTCAGGCAACTCTCCAGGAAGCAATTGCCCGATATCGGATTGATTCATGATAAGTATGACCTGCTGGTGGAATTCCGCGCCCGGCACGTTGCGCAGTTGCTGCAACAGGACGACTTCAAGCACATCATCATTCACAAGGATATCCTGGCGCAGTTGAAGGAAATCGCAAAACGCATGCACGTTACCGCCAACACCCTGGAGGACATGGCGATCAAGATCATGTGAAATCCGCTTCATGAGGTGTGTGGCTATCGAAAATCACTGGCGATTTTCATCCTTGAAGTAATGGGAAACAGGGAGGTTACGATGAACTGCAAAATCGTTGAGAGGTTCGCATCCGTTGATGAGTACCAGGGCCTGCGATCCGCGGTGGGCTGGCATAACCACGACCGGGACAGCGCCGAAGCCGGGTTGCAGGCGACGATCTTTTTTGTCTGCGCCCTGGTGGATGGCGAAGTGATCGGCATGGGCCGTGTAGTGGGCGATGGCCATATCTATTTTTATGTCCAGGACATTGTCGTGTTGCCGGAGTACCGGGGCCGCGGCGTCGGCCGTGACATCATGGATAAGCTGAATCAGTTAATATTGGCGAGGGCGACACCGGGTGCATTTATTGGCCTGATGGCCGCCGAGGGAGTGGCTCCCCTGTATGAAAAATTTGGTTTCAGGAGCAGGCCTGCCAACCGCCCCGGAATGGAGAAGTGGGTCCACGGCTAGCGTGGGCAGGTGCCAGTTCAGAAACGAGCAACCTGCAGGCGGTGAGAAAATAAAGGGCATAAACTGCCCGACGCCAGGGCATATTGTGCCAATAACCAGTTGAAGTGAGGCCCCGTCGATGGACCTGCCCCCTGAAGTTATCGCGGAAATTGAAGCCAACAGAAAGGTTTCCGCAGTGAAATTGCTGCGCAAAGCCCATGGGATCGGGCTCAAGGAAGCCAAGGAGCTAGTCGATGGCTATTGTGAGTCCGAGACGGGGGACGGCGGCCACCAGGTGCCCGAGGCGGATACCGGAATAGGCCGTATCATTATCCTGATCATCGGTGTAAGCGCGATCTACGCCCTGTACAAGTTCCTGATCTAGGCGGACTTGCACTGGCATTGGCGGGTACCGCGGTGTAGATTCGCGAGGTTGATTTCCCGCTAACGATCGGCGCCGTGTCGCCAGAGGTGTTGCAGTCGTGGGTGTGGTGGTAATGGCGGTGTTTGTCGCCTCCTGGCTGTGGTCAGTGGTCCTCGGCGTGAGGGTGTCCGTGCTCCGCGGGTTGCTGAACCTGCTACTGCCGCCGTTGGCGCAACTGTATTTTGCGGTGCGACAGAAAAACCTGAGAATTCCCCTGTTCCTGATGGTGGCCAGCCTGGTTTACCTGTTTCTGATCGGAAAGAATATCTCCATTGATATCACCTTCGACTGAAGCGACCTGCCAATCGGCGGGTTTTCTCCAGCGGTCTTCCTGCCGGAACGCTATGGCATAGATGTTGCTGAAATCACTCCTTTGGTCGCGATACCCTGGTTACCTGCACCCCTTTGGGGCTCTTTTTCCCGCTTGGAACAGTTCTGTTTTATGGATTTGGCATTACAGCTGTGGGGTGGCCTTTGCTACCTGTCGAACAAGATTTTATTTGCCGTGTCGGTCGGCCAGGAGGCGTCGCTCCGGCGGCAGCTGAAAATCGCCGGCTGGGCCATCTATATCGTCGGCGTTCCGGCCTGGGTCATTATCCTGGTCGGGAAGCATGACTGGATAGCCGCGTCGATCGAGGCGGGCGGTATTCCCGCCATGCTGCTGGGTCTCTACAACACCATTCACGACCACCAGCGGGTCAACCGGCTGTTCAACCGGGTGGTTTCCGTCTGTACCTACGGCTCGCTGGCGTTCGGCGTGCTGGTCAGCCTGTATCACCACGGCGGCCTTACCTCGCTCTCCCAGTTGCTGGAGATAGGGGTCATGTTCGGCTTTCTCCTGGGCAGCTACCTCCTGGCCAGGAACAACCCCGGTGGCTGGCTGTTTTTCATGCTCATGAATGTCAGCATGGCGTCCCTGATGCTGCTGCAGGAAAAGCATATACTCATGGGGCAGCAGCTGCTGTCGCTGTGCTTTGTCGTCTACGGGTACTACAAGACCACGGGGCAGCGGGTCGCGCTGCAATAGGCGGTTCTCAAGGTGTCGGTAATCCCCGGCGTAAAAGCATCCCGCTTCCGGAGTCGGGCATGGGCGCTAGCGCAAAGCTGAAAGTAAAGGTTGTACCCGGGGCGTCGAGCTCGGGCATTGCCGGCTGGCTGGACGACCGGCTGAAGGTGCGCCTGTCCGCGCCGCCGGAGAAGGGCAAGGCCAATGCCGCTTTGCTCAGGCTGCTGTCCCGCGAACTGGGGCTGCAGGAAAGCGCGCTGGCGATTGTTTCTGGCGGCAGTTCGCCGAACAAGGTGGTTGCAATCGAGGGGCTGAGCCCGGCGGAGGTGCGCCAGGCGCTCGGCGGCAGCGCGCCCTGACAGCCCCGGCGGATCAGGGGCGCGGGCCGGCGAACAGGGTGCCGCCGGGCTCCAGTTCGCGGGTTTCAATCTCGAAGGCGGCCAGGAGCGAATAGAAAATCGCATCGTGGGAGTTGCGCTGGTCTTTTAGCGCCAGGGCGTCCTGCAGGTCGATATCCGCTGACTCTCCCAGCCACAGGATCACCGGTACCGCCACCTGCTCCTGCGGGGCGATGAACCAGGGCGCGCCGTGCAGGTAGAGCCCGTGTTCCCCGAGGGACTCACCGTGGTCGCTCACATACAGCATGGCCGTTTCGTAGGCCGGGGTGTTGTGTTTCAGTAATTGAATCACCCGGGACAGGAAATAGTCGGTGTAGCGGATGGCGTTGTCGTAGGCATTGTCGATCTCTTCCCTGGAACATTCGGAGAGGTCTTTGGCCTGGCAGGCCGGGGTAAAGTATTCGAATTCAGGCGGGTAGCGCCGAAAATAGGCCGGGCCGTGATTGCCCATCTGGTGTAGGACGATGAGGATGTCCCCCGGCTGGCTGTCGATGTATTCCTGGAGGCCGGAGAGCATGCCGACATCGCGGCATTCGCTGTCGCAGACCGGGTTGTTGTCCGGATGGCGGAAGTCCTGGTAGTTCACCCGGTCGGCGACGCCTTTCGAGCTGGAGTTGTTGTCGCGCCACAGTATGCTCACGCCCGCGCGTTGCAGGATATCCAGGATGTTCTCCTGCTGCCGGGCTCCTTCCACCGTAAAGTCATCGTGGCCGGCCTCTGAAAATATACAGGGTACGGAGATGGCGGTGGATGTGCCGCAGGATACGATGTTGTCGTAGCTGACCAGCCGGGTTTCCCGCGACAGCTCCGGGTTGGTATCCCGCGCGTAGCCGTTCAGGGCGAAGCGATCGCGCCTGGCGGTTTCCCCTACAACCAGTATGACCAGCTCGCGGTCTTCTGTTGCCTCTTCCGCCACATGCGCGTCGGCCGCGGTCTTCGCCAGTTGTTGTGGCGAGGTATCCTCCGCCCGCTCCACAGCGTAGCGGATTGCTGAATACAGCGGCGTGAGCGGGTTGGTGTAGGTGCGCAGGGCCTTGTGCTGGCGAAAGAAGCCCGCGTAGCTTTCACTGAAGCCGAAAATCACGATAGCGGAAAGACACAGGGACGCCAGCCCCAGTCCGCCGCTGCGGACAAGCCGCTGCTGCCATGTGCTTTGCAGGAGGGCCAGTTTCCACACCAGGGCCGCGGGCAGGATACCGAGGAACACCATTCTCAGGATGAAGGGAAGGGTCACCAGGTCGCGGACTTCCGCGGCGTCGGTTTGCAGGGCGTTTTGCAGCATCTCGCTGCTGATGATCACGCCGAAGTGGTCGGTAAAGTAGCTGGCGGCCGCGGCCATCAACAGGAAGGCACTGAGTACCAGTCGCAGTGGCAGTACCAGCGCTAGCATCGCCATGGCGAATACGGTGGCGCTGAGCAGGACGAGGGCAAGGGAGGCCAGGAAAGCGTAGTGTTCCCCCGGCGGGTAAACCCTGCTGCTCTCCACGAAAAAGGTGGCGTTGGCCGTGAGCGTAAGGAACAGCGCGGTCAGCAGAATCGCGGCGGATGGGGAGCGTTCTTTCATGGACCTCCGCTGGGGGACTATACGGGCCTGCCGGGCCATTTCATTTGCCGGTTAACGCGATTATAGTCGGGTGGCAGTTGGCCGGCGCCGGCGGGAAAATCCCGGGTTCGATGGTGCGATACCGGGCGCCGGGATCTGGCCGGCAGCTGAAGCACCGGATTATACCCGTGCGCTGCGCCCCCTGAGCAAACCCGGGGCGGGGCGAGTACGGACGTCGGAGAGATATCGGCAGCTTATGAGCGTAGAGCAGGCATACAATTTTGTCGGGATCGACCCCGCCACGGCCACCGCGGGTCTGTTGACCGCGGAGCAGTTGCAGACCCTGGGTGACGCCGGGTATGAGGCCGTGGTCAACCTGTTGCCCCACGACAGTGAGTTTGCGCTGCCCAGCGAGCAGGACCTGGTCCGGGGCCAGGGCCTGGAATACCACAGTATCCCGGTGGATTTCGCCCGCCCGACAGCGCGCGACTATGCGGATTTCGTCCAGGCCATGCAGGCCCTGCAGGGCCGCAAGGTCCTGGTGCACTGCGCCGCCAACTACCGGGCGTCGGCATTCTACGCAATTTACGCCTTCCAGCACCTGGGCTGGCCGCTGGAACGGGCGCAGGCGCATATCGCGTCGGTCTGGAATCCCGCCGAGCATCCTCCCTGGGGTGACTTTATCGCCGGCTACCTGGCCGGCTGATCCGCTCCGTTATCCTGCATGGCGTTCTGCCGGGTGCGGCAATCCCGGCCGATGGTTCGCAAATGTGGGATAATGGCCGGCATTTCCGCCAGTACCTGAACGAGATCAGCCAATGCATATATGGGTCGACGCCGATGCCTGCCCGGTCGTCGTGCGTGAAATCCTGTTTCGCGCCGCAGAGCGCACCGGAGTCAGCCTGACGCTGGTGGCCAACCAGGCGATCCAGGTGCCGGCCACAGCGCATATCAGGATGCTGCAGGTGCCCTCCGGTTTCGATGTCGCCGACGACGAGATCGTCAGGCGGGCGCAGGCGGGGGACCTCGTCATCACCTCGGACATTCCGCTGGCCGCGGAGGTCATCGACAAGCAGGCCTACGTACTGACCCCCCGCGGCGAGCGTTACACCGCCGACAACATCAAGTCGCGGCTGAACATGCGCGACTTCATGGAAACCATGCGCTCCAGCGGTATCGATTCCGCGGGGCCCCAGGCCTACAGCCAGCGCGACCGGCAGCAGTTCGCCAACCGCCTGGATGCGCTGCTGGCAAAACGATCGAAGGAGACCTGACATGGAACCCGGCTACTGGAACGCGAAATGGAGCAGCGGTGAACTGGGTTTTCACCTCGATGCACCGAATCCCCTGTTGCTGCGCTTGTTCCCCCAAGTAGCGCCCCCGCCGGGCGCCAGGGTCCTCGTGCCGCTGTGCGGCAAGTCGCTGGATATTGCCTGGCTGCTCGGTGCCGGCTACCGGGTTGTCGCTGTGGAACTGGTGGAGAGCGCGGTCCAGCAGTTGTTCGCCGCACTCGCCATCGATCCGGAGATCGACGACAGCGCTGCGCTGCGCTGTTACCGGGCGCAGGGGCTGGACATTTTTGTCGGCGATATTTTCGAACTGACACCGGCCGCAACCGGCGCGGTGGATTTCGTCTATGACCGCGCCGCGCTGGTCGCCCTGCCGGAGCCCCTGCGCAGCCGCTACACCGGGCACCTGCCGGCCCTGTCCGCCGGCGCACCGCAACTGCTGGTGACGCTGGTCTACGACCAGGCGGCCATGCCCGGCCCGCCGTTCTCCATCGATGAGCAAGTCCTGCGGCAGCACTATGGCGAGCGCTATAGTCTGGCGCTGCTCGATGACCAGGTGGTGGAGGGCGGCCTGAAGGGCAAATGCCCGGCGCGTGAACAGGTCTGGCACGTGGTCCATGTTTGAATTCGCGCCGGTGGTCGGGATAGCGCAGCCACGCTAAGGGGCGCAGGCATGTCGGGCCGGGTGGGGTGCGATCCTAGAACGCCGAGGCGCCGCCGTCCACCGCCAGCGCCTGGCCGTTGAGGTAGCTGTTTTCCGGTGCGATCAGCGCCAGCATCGCCTGGACGATTTCCCCGGGTTCACCCAGCCGCTTCATGGGGGTGCCGCGGGCCAGCATTTCCCGGGTCGCCGGGTCTATGCCCTCAGTGACCAGGGGGGTGGGGCTGTAGTAGGGGCAGATGGCGTTGACGCGGATTCCCTTTGCGGCATATTCGATGGCCGCGGTGCGGGACAGGCCGACTACCGCGTGTTTGGCCGCGCAATAGGCGGCGAGTTTGGGCGCTCCGCCGAGTCCTGCCTTGGAGGCCACGTTGAGGATGATGCCCCCGCCCTGGGCAAGCATCTGCACTATCTGGTATTTCATGCCGAAGAACACGCCCTTGGCGTTGACCGCGAAGTTCCGGTCCAGGTCCGCCTCGGTGGTGTCCACCAGCGCCTTCATGGGGGCCGACAGGCCGGCGTTGTTGACGGCGATATCGAGCCGGCCGAACTCCGTCACGCAGCGCTCCACCATCTGCCGGACCTGCAGTTCCTTGCTGACGTCGCTCACCACCCCAAACACCTGCGCACCGCGGCTGCGCAGGGCGTCGACCACGGCTTCCAGTCCGCTGCTGTCGTAGTCGCTGAGGCAGAGGCGCGCGCCGGCGCTGGCGAGTTCCTCCGCCAGCAGGCTGCCGAAGCCGCCCGCCGCGCCGGTGATCAGGACTGTGCGGTTGGCAAAGCTGTTCAGAGTCATCGTGCCTGTATTCCGTGTGTATGGCGGGGAATAAAAAAAGCGTGCGAACCGGCCCCGACCGGTTCGCACGAAGTGGAGCTGCAGGACGCTCCGTGTGTCATCGCAATTCCCGGCGCAGGATCTTGCCGACGTTGCTCTTGGGCAGCTCCAGCCGCAGTTCGTACTGGGTCGGAACCTTGTAGGCCGCGAGGTGCTGGCGCAGGTAACGGCGCAGGTCTTCGGTATCCAGTTGTGCGTCCTGGGCGACGAGGTAGAGTTTCACCGCTTCGCCGCTGGTGTCGCTGGCAACGCTGATCGCCGCGCACTCCAAAACCCCGGGATAGGCCGATGCCACTTCCTCCACCTCGTGGGGGTAGACATTGAAGCCAGAGACCACGATCACGTCCTTGAGGCGGTCGACGATACGGATATAGCCGTCGGGCTGGATGATCGCGACGTCACCGGTACGCAGCCAGCCCTCGCTGTCCAGCACCTCCGCGGTCGCTTCCGGCCGTTGCCAGTAGCCCTGCATGACCTGGGGGCCGCGCACGCAGAGCTCGCCGGACTCACCGTGTGCCAGCGCCAGTCCGTCGCTGTCGATCACCTTCACCTCGGTCTGCGGGACCGGCTTGCCGACGGTGCCCGGCTGGATGCCGGGCCGCGGATTGCTGGCGATCACCGGAGCGGTTTCCGTCATGCCATAGCCCTCGCCGACCTCGACACCGGTAAGCGACTGCCACTGCCGCGCCACGCACTCGCCCAGGGCCATACCGCCGGCGGCTGTGCTGCGCAGGTGGCTGAAATCCAGCTGGCGAAAACCCGGGTGGCGGCACAGGGCGGTGAACAGGGTGTTGATGCCGACGAAGCCGGTAAAGGGGTGTAGCCGGATGGCCTCGATAAAGGCGTCGATATCGCGAGGATTGGGCACCAGGATACTGGCCCCGCCGCGGGAGGGCAGCGCCAGGCAGTTCAGGTTGAACGCGTAGATATGGTAGAGCGGTAGCGGCGCCACGTAGATTTCCTGCCCCTCCAGGAACGACTCCGCGGCATGCTCGGTGATTTGCGCGACATTGGCCGCCAGGTTGCGGTGGCTGAGCATGGCGCCCTTGGCCACGCCGGTGGTGCCGCCGGTGTACTGCAGCAGCGCGAGGTCATCGGGTGCGGGCGCAAAGGGGATGGGCTCGAGCTGCCGCCCTGCGGCGAGCACTTGCCGCAGGGGGCGGACGGGACCCGGGATGTGGTTGTTGGCATCCATGCACTCCAGCGGCGTGTGCAGGTCCGTGGGCGCGGTGGTGATCACCAGTTCCGTGCTGTGCCCGGGCAGCGCGGTGCGCGCCTGCTCCTCGAGACCCTCCAGGGTGATGACTGCCTTCACGCCGGCGTCGTGGTACTGGTGCTGTAGTTCGCGCGGCGTATACAGCGGGTTGGTGTTGACGATCACCAGGCCGGCGCGCAGTGCGGCGTAGACCGCCACCGGGTACTGCAGCAGGTTGGGCAACTGAATCGCAACCCGGTCACCCGGTTGCAGGCCGGTGCGGTGCTGCAGGTAGGCACACAGCGCCGCGCTCAGTTCGTCCAGTTCCCGGTAAGCCAGGCTCCTGCCGAGGCAGTGGAAGGCGGGCTTGTCGCCGTAGCGGTCCCACGCACTGTGGAGAAGTTCCAGTAGTGTCGGTTGTGGTATCACGGTGCTTTCCGTTGAAGGCGCCGGGCATGGCAGGCACGCCCGGCGCGTGGCGGGGTCAGAAGAACTTGTAATCGACCTGCAGTCCGTACACCCGGCCCTTGGCCAGCGGTGCGAAGGTGCCGCCGGTGGGAACGCCGGAGATGGTGTCCGGCAGCTGCGTGTCGCCGCCGTGTTTCACGTCGTCCAGCAGGTTGTTGCCGTAGATGCCGACAGTCCAGTGACCGTTGGCTGAATGGAAGTCGACGCCGGCATCGAGAATTTCCTGGTCGAGCAGGTAGCCGAGGTTGTCGTCGGTGTAGGCCGAGTCATCACGGTAGGCGTAGCTCAGGCGGGAACTCAGGTAGCCCCAGCTGCCCAGCTCCAGCTCGTGGTTCAGGCCCACGGTGTAGGTCCATTCCGCGGCGCGGGGCAGGTCGAGGGCCTTGTCCGCACCGTCGATGACGCCGTCGCGGTTGAGGTCGGCGGTGACCTTGCTGTACTCGGCGTCGATCCAGCCGAGTGATGCGCTCGCCAGCAGGCTGTCGGTGAGGGCGAAGCCGCCTTCGAATTCCAGGCCAAGGATATCGGCATCGGCAGTATTGCGGACCACCTGGATGACGCCGATCGGGCCGGGGAAGTTGAGTTCCCGCTGCATGTCCGACACCTCGTTATAGAACACGGCGGCATTCAGGCGACCGCGGCTGAACTCGGATTTGTAGCCGATTTCGTAGCTGTCCACGGTTTCCTCATCGAAGGGGCCGGGTACATCCTGCGGGTAGGGTGAGGTGTTGCGCAGGTTGTAGCCGCCGGAGCGGTAGCCGCGGGTCCAGTGACCGTAGAGGCGCGCCGTGTCGCTCAGTTCCCAGGTCAGGCCGACCTTGGGCGACCAGCTGTTCCAGCTGTCGCTGTCCTCGAAATCGGTATTGCAGCGGGCTTCACCCGGGGCGGGGTCGACCAGGTTGCAGGTCGCCTCACCGGGGTAGGCGATGTTGTAGACCAGCGATGCGACCCTGGCCTCTTTCTCTTCGTAGGTGTAGCGCAGGCCGAGGTTGAGAATCCAGCTTTCAGTCAGGTCGTAATCGACGGCGGCGAAACCCGCCCAGGTATCGACGCTGTAGTAGCCGCCGCCGTCGAACTGGACCGCCGGGATGGCGCCGCCGGTGGCGATGCCAAGCAACTGGCGGCGCTCGTGGTAGTCGACGTCGTTGGTGAAATAGTAGATACCGGTGGTGACGCTGGCGCGCTCGCCAAAGGTGCCTGTATAGCGCAATTCGTTGCTGTACTGCTCGGCTTCGGTCCAGGAGCGGGAGTGGAACAGCCAGACCGGCTGCGAGTCGATATCGCCCAGGCTCTTGGCGTCGTAGGTGCGCCAGCCGAAGATATTGGTAATGGTGCCGTTGCCGAAGTCCACGCCCTGGTTCAGTTCCAGGGTCAGGAAATCGGTCTCGGTGTTGTAGAAGCCTTCCTCGTCGATGGACAGGTCGTGGCTGTCGCGGTCGAAGTTGGCGAAGTAGCCGGGGACCCCGGAGCCGTTGGTGTGGTTCTGGCCGGCGGGGCCATCGCTGTCATTTTCCGAGTGCTGGTAACGCAGGACGACTTCGGTGCGGTCGGTGGGCGTCCAGACGCCCACACCGCGGTACATGACCTGTTCGACCTCGCCGAAATGGTCCCCGGTGTACTCGTTCTCGAACCAGCCTTCGTCCTTGTTGTAGTAGGCGGTGAACTTGCCTGCGATGGTGTCGGTGACCGGGCCGCCAGCCGTGCCCATCAGGTAGCTGTTAAGGCCGCCCTGGTCGCCGCCGTCTACGGCGGCGCGTACCTCGCCCGCGAAACTCTCACCGGGCTTGGCCGTGGATATCAGTACGGCGCCGCCGGTGACGTTGCGGCCGAACAGCGTGCCCTGGGGCCCGCGCAACACCTCGATGCGCTCCAGGTCGAAGACGTCGAACACCATGCCCGCGGACATGCCCATGTAGACGCCGTCGACAAACACCCCGACCGTGGGATCGATGGATACAATCGAGCTGTTGATACCGAGCCCGCGAATGGAAAAGTTGGCGTAGCCGCGCGCGGAGGCGGTGTCATCCAGCGCGACATTCGGCATCCGCACCGACAGGCTTTGCAGGTCGCGCACCTTCAGTGCCTCGATCTGTTCGTTGCCAAACGCGGAGATCGACAGGGGGACGGACTGTGACCCCTCCTCCCGCTTGCGCGCGGTTACCACGACTTCCTCGAGCATGACCTGGGTGGCGTTGCGGCGAACTTGCTGCGCCTGGGCGGGCGCGACCTGGATGGCGGCCAGGCTGCCGGCGAGCGCCAGTGTGGTGAGCCGGTACAGGCTGGTTTGCCGGGTGGGCGGCAGTGAAGTGGAACGCGAGTGCTGGCGGTGCATGGCAATCTCCCTTATTTATTATTGAGTCCGGACCTGCCCGCGCGCTTTTTCCACTGGTGGCTCTGGCGCACCGGGCAGGCGGTTAACCCGGAATGACAGGCAGCGTATCCCAGGCGTTTTGAACCGAAAATAACAATTCCCGCCATCATCAGTTACCAAAATGGCCGCGCTCGCACCGCTTTTACATCCAGCCCGAGTCGGGGCATTATGCTCTCGGTGACCGACCCGTTGGCCCGGTACGGGTCGCGACAGGAGGCGCGATGTCGCAGCAAGAGATAACAATACCGACAAGCTATATCACCACCCTGCTGGAAGTCGTGGCGGCCCGCGGCTATGACACTGCGCGCCTGCTCGAGGAGGCGGGTATCACCCCGGAGGAACTCGAGGACCGGCGCTATTTTTCCGCCCTGCGTTACGGCAATCTCTATCGCCGGGCCATCGCCGTCATGCACGACGAGTGGTTCGGTATGTTGAGTGGCGGCAGTATTCCACACGGCTCTTTCCGCCTGCTGTCACTGTTGATGGTGCACGCCAGGACGCTGCGCCAGGCCCTGCTGCGGGCCTGGGATTTCGGTCTGGTCTGCCGCGGTTTCCAGGTCAGCGTCAAACTGGAGGAAGAGGGCGACAGGGCCCGGGTGCGGCTCGCTCCCCTGCACCGCAACAACCGCGAGGAAATCGAGGCGATGATCCTCGCGGCGCAGCCGGTCATGTTGCGTACGACGCTGGCGGTCTGGCAGCGGCACTGGAGCTGGTTGATCGGCAGTGAGCTGAAAACCGACCGTACGTTCTTTACCTTTCCGCGGCCCGGGCAGCACTGGGAGATGGCCCAGTTCACCACCGGCGAACTGGTCTTCGACGCCGGTTTCAACGGTTTCGAATTTCCCGCCAGTTACCTCGATTTTCCGGTAGTGCAGACCGAGGAGAGCCTGGAGGATTTCCTGCGCCTGGCCCCCTACGGCCTGATCATCAATATCGAGAGCGGCCAGTCGACCCAGGCGCGGGTGAAGGTGCTGCTCAACCAGTACCTCGGCGACAGCGCGCTGTGCGCGGACAAGGTGGCCGAGCGCCTCAACATGTCGGTGACGACGTTGCGCCGACACCTGCAGGGTGAAGGCACCTCGTTCCAGCGGCTCAAGGACGAGTGCCGCATGGAGGCCGCATTGCATTTCCTGGCCTGCTCGGACATCAGCAACCGGGAAATCGCCGAGCGGCTCGGCTTCGATGAAGTCAGCGTCTTCTTCCGCGCATTCAAGAAGTGGACCGGGGTGACCCCCGGCCAGTATCGCGCCGCGGAACCGGTGTCGGCATCCGGCCATTGAGCCGGACGGCGCTTTTGGTTAACTGAAATGGCCGTTATCGCCATTTTTACCGGGTGGCCCTTTCCCTAGAATTTCGCAGGACCGACAGCAAACCGATTGACTGGTGCTGTCCCGGGAGCCCTGCGGATGGACAACTTTACCTTTAATACCAGCCGTTCGATTATCAGCGAAGTCGGTGGACTGCAACGCATAGGCGCGATCTGCCAGCGACTCGGCGTGCGCCGGCCGCTGTTGGTAACCGATCCTGGCATACAGCAACTCGGTATGGCCGACCGGCTGGAATCGCTGCTGGGCGCGGCGGGGCTCGCCTGCGTCACCTTTGCCGATGTCGCCGTCGACCCGCCGGAGCAGGTGATTACCGCGGCGCGTGACCTGGCGCTGGCCGCGCGGGTGGATGGCGTGATCGGCCTGGGCGGCGGCAGTTCGCTGGATACCGCGAAACTGGTGGCGCTGCTGGCGGGTTCCGGCGAGGCCTTGCAGGCGGTCTATGGCGTCGACCAGGCACACGGGCCGCGGCTTCCCCTGGTGTTGGTGCCCACCACTGCGGGTACCGGCTCCGAGGTGACTGCGGTGGCCATAGTTACCACTGGCGAGACGACCAAAACCGGGGTGGTTTCCGATACGCTCTACCCGGATGTCGCGCTGCTGGATGCGCAGCTCACGCTCGGACTGCCGCCGGCGATTACCGCCATGACCGGGGTAGACGCGATGGTGCACGCGGTGGAAGCCTACACCAGCGCGCTGCGCAAAAACCCCTATAGCGACCTGCTGGCCCGCGAGGCACTGCGCCTGCTGGGTGGGAATATCCGCAGGGCGACTCATGAGGGCGAAGATCTTCCTGCGCGCCAGGCCATGCTGCTGGGCGCCTGCCTGGCGGGCCAGGCCTTTGCCAACGCGCCGGTCGCCGCGGTACACGCGCTGGCGTATCCGCTCGGCGGCAACTATCACATCCCCCACGGGCTGAGTAATTCGCTGGTGTTGCCCCATGTGCTGCGGTTCAATGCGCAGGCGGCGGCGAACGAGTACGCTGAACTGGCGCAGTTGCTGGTGCCGCGGAAAATGCTGGCGCAAGACACGCTGGCGCGCGCCGCACAACTGGCGGATTATTTTGTCGAATTGATCGACGACCTATCGCTGCCGGCGAACCTCGCGGCGGCAAAGGTGCCCGAGGCAGACCTGCCCCGGCTGGCGCTCGAGGCGCTGCAGCAGCAACGCCTGCTGGTGAATAACCCGCGGCTGCTGGAAGTCGCCGATGCGCTGGCAATTTACCGGGCCGCCTACTGATAGCAAGAGACACTACGATGAGTCACCAACTTCCCGATCCCCGGCAGCGCGGGAATTACCGCTGGTACCTGGCGCTGGCCACACGCTGGATGGACAACGATATCTACGGCCACGTGAACAACGTGACCTACTATTCCTACTTCGATACGGTCGCCAACAGTTTCCTGATCCGCGAGTGCGGCCTCGACATCCATGCGGGTGAGCGCATTGGTTTCGTGGTGCATTCCGAGTGCAACTACGTCAGCGCGCTGGCGTTTCCCCAGCATCTCGAGGGCGGGCTGCGGGTCAATCGTATCGGCAATTCCTCGGTGCAGTACGGTATTGCCATATTCCGTGCCGGCAGCCAGGAGGCCAGTGCCCACGGCACCTTTACCCACGTATTTGTCGACCGTGAGAGCAATCGCCCGGTGCCGATCGACGGAGTCCTGCGCGAAGGCCTGGAGCGCCTGCTGGTAACGACGGATTCCTCCGCCTGATCCAGGCGATTTTTTTACGCTGATATTTCCGGAGAATAAAAACCATGTCCCCAGACAGAATTCCGCGCGACGCGGACAACGATTACACGCGCGCAGCGGCGCAACGGCGCCGCGAGTTCATCGAACAGCGCTGTGGCGTCAGCCTGGAACACACCGCGCAGTACTCCTTTGACCCGGCTATCCTGCCCGGGAATATCGAGAACTTTACCGGCGTGGTGCAATTGCCACTCGGGTTCGCGGGACCGTTGCGGGTCAACGGCGAACACGCCCAGGGCGATTTTTACGTGCCGATGACGACGACCGAGGGCACCCTGATCGCCAGTTACAGTCGCGGCATGGGTATTACCCGCGAAGCCGGGGGCATCACCACTACGGTCGTCGACGACGCCATGCAACGTTCGCCGGTATTCGTGTTCGAGGACGCCCGTGGCGCGCGGGACTTTGGCGACTGGGTGACCGCCAATTTCGAGGCGATTCGCGCCGCGGCAGAAGCGACCACCCGCAGCGGCCGCCTGCGCGATATCGAGCAGTACGCTGCCAGCCGCATGCGCTACCTGCGTTTCAACTTCACGACCGGCGACGCGGCGGGACAGAACATGACCGGCAAGGCTACCTACGCGGCCTGCCAGTGGATTCGCCAGCATTACCCCGGAACCATCAGTCACTGGTTCCTGTCCGGCAACATGGATACGGACAAGAAGCACTCCCAGCTCAACACCCTGCGCAGTCGCGGCAAGCGGGTGATCGCCGAGGTCACCCTGCCGCGGCAACTGGTGGAGCAGCGCCTGCGCACTACACCGGAAGCGATGTATGCCGCGCGCAAGACCTCGCAACTCGGTGGCCTGATGGCCGGCGCGGTGCACAACGGCGTGCATCCGGCCAACGGCATCGCCGCCGTGTTCATCGCCACCGGCCAGGACGAGGCCAACGTCGCGGAATCCCACGCCAGCCTGGTCTTCGCAGAAGTGACGCCCGCAGGCGACTACTATTACTCGGTGACCCTGCCTTCACTGATCGTCGCCACCTACGGCGGCGGCACGGGCCTGGCCACCCAGAAGGAATGCCTGCAGGTGATGGATTGCTACGGCAAGGGCAAGGCGAAAAAACTCGCGGAAATCATCGCGGCGACCGTGCTGTGCGGCGAGATTTCACTGGGCGCCGCGGTGGTATCCGAGGAATGGGTCAGCAGCCACGACGAACTGGGGCGCAACCGTCCGTGAGCGCCCGGTCCCGCCGCCCTTTGCCGTGAGGTGGGGTGAGGCGGGCATTTTTCCCGGCGGTTGAATGTAAGAAGAGTGAATGTAAAAAGCGCCCGGGTGACGGGCGCTTTACCGGATCATTACGTCCCTTTAGCCGAGCAATTCCGCCGGCACCTCCATCACGTTGGCGGCGCCGGAACGCATGGATTCGGCAAGTCCCGTTGTGCGCGGCAGAATGCGCTGGAAGTAAAAATTGGCGATAGCCAGCCGGCTTGCGTAGTAGTCCGTTTCGCTGCTGCCGCTGGCCAGTGCCGCACTGGCCACCGCGGCGCCGCGGGCGAGGAAGTAGGCCAGGGTGGTATAGCCCGCCAGCATCAGGTAGTCGAAGGACGCGGCGCCGATGGTGTCGGGGTCCTGCATCGCCCCCGCCTGCACCTCGCTGGTGAGGGTACGCCACAGAGCCAGTGCCGCTTCGAGTCGTGTTACCAGCGGCGCCACTGCCGCGCCGTGGTCGTCGCGGCAGAAGGTATCGATATGGGCGAAGAAGGGCTGCATGATGGCGCCGCCGCTGGCGACGATCTTGCGGCCCAGCAGGTCCAGGGCCTGGATGCCGTTGGTCCCTTCGTAGATCGCGGTAATCCGCGCATCCCGGTAGCGCTGTTCCATGCCCCACTCGCTGATATAGCCGTGGCCGCCAAGGACCTGCACCCCCAGGGTGGTCGCTTCCATCGCCGCCTCGGTAATGAAGCCCTTGGCGATGGGGGTGAGCAGGGCCAGTTCGGTTTCCGCGCGCTGGACCGATTCGGCATCGTCGCTGCCGTGGGCGATATCCACCAGTTTGGCGCAGTAGTAGTTCAGCAGTCGCCCGCCCTCGGCGAAGGCTTTCTGGGTCAGCAGCATGCGCCGGACGTCCGGGTGCACGATGATCGGGTCCGCGGGCTGGTCCGGCAGGACCCGTACTGGCGCGCGCATCTGCAGGCGTTCGCGAGCATAGGCGAGCGCGCCCTGGAAGGACGCCTCGATGTGACCGTGGGCCTGCTGGGCCACGCCGAGCCGGGATTCGTTGATGAACGTGAACATCGCGCTCATGCCCTTGTGCGGCGCACTGATCAGGTAGCCGCGGGCGGCATCGAAATTCATCACGCAGGTGGAATTGCCGTGAATGCCCATCTTGTGTTCGATGGAACCACAGCTCACCCCGTTCGGCTCACCGCAGTTGCCGTCCTCGTCCACCCACAGTTTGGGTACCAGGAACAGGGAGATGCCCTTGACCCCTTCCGGGGCGTCCGGCAGGCGGGCCAGTACCACGTGGACGATGTTGTCGACCATGTCATGGTCGCCGGAGGAGATGAAAATCTTGCTGCCGCTAATGTTATAGCTGCCGTCGCCATTGTCGCTGGCCCGGGTGCGCAGCAGGCCCAGGTCGGAACCGCAGTGGGCCTCGGTGAGGCACATGGTGCCGGACCAGCGGCCGCTGACGAGCTTGGGCAGGTAGCGTTGCTGCAGGTCCTCCGGCGCGTGGGCGGTAATGGTCTTGATCGCGCCCCAGGTGAGGCTGGGGTACATCGACCAGGCATGGCTGGCGCTGGCGAGCATTTCATAGAATGCCGCGCCCTGCGAGGCAGGCAGGCCCTGGCCGCCCCAGGCGGGGTCCTGGGCGAGCGCCGGCCAGCCGCTTTCCACGAACTGGTCGAATGCCGCCCTGAAGGCGGCGGGGGCGGTGACTGCGCCTTCGTTCCACTGGCAGCCCTCGCGGTCGCCTGTGGCATCGATCGGGCTGACCACCTGCTCGGCGAATTTGGCGGCTTCCTCGAGCACCGCGTCCAGCAACTCGCGGGAGGTATCCGCCGCCCCGGGCAGTGCCTGGTAGTGGTTCTCGAAGTCGAGCACTTCGTACATGGCGAAGCGCATGTCGCGCAGGGGGGCTTTGTAGTCAGGCATGGAAGTCTCCTGTGATGCCGTTTAATCACCTGCCGCCGGCATTCGGCGGCGGGTGATCCGGATGGAACTGGGAAAGGCTTGTTAGAGCGCCACCTCGAAGAGTCCGGCGGCGCCCATGCCGCCGCCAACGCACATGCTGACGACTACGTAGCGCGCGCCGCGGCGCCTGCCTTCGATCAGGGCGTGGCCGGCGAGCCGGGCGCCGGTCATGCCGTAGGGATGGCCGATGGCGATACTGCCGCCGTTGACGTTGTAGATATCCGGGTCGATGCCGAGGTGGTCGCGGCAGTACAGCACCTGGCAGGCGAAGGCCTCGTTGAGCTCCCACAGGCCGATGTCGTTGATGCCGAGCCCGTGTTGTTTGAGCAGTTTCGGGATCGCATAGATGGGCCCGATACCCATTTCCTCCGGCGCATTGCCCACCACGGTCATGCCGCGGTAAAAACCCAGCGGCTGCAGGCCGCGCTGCTCCGCCAGCTTCGCCTCCATCAGGACACAGGCTGAGGCGCCGTCGGAAAGCTGGCTGGCGTTGCCGGCGGTAACGCAGCCGCCCTCGATCACCGGGTTCAGGCCCTGCAGGTTGTCGAGGGTGGTCTCCGGGCGGTTGCCTTCGTCCTTCGACAGGGTCACTTCACGGAAGCTGACCTCGCCGCTTTCCTTGTCCGCAACGGCCTGGGTGGCGGTGATCGGGACGATCTCCTCGTCGAAGGCGCCGGCCTGCTGGCCGGCCGCGGTGCGCTGCTGGGAGGACAGGGCATAAGCATCCTGGGCCTCGCGGCTGATGCCGTATTTCCGGGCGACGAACTCCGCCGTTTGCAGCATCGGCATGTAGGCGTGTTCCGCCCGGGCGATGACATTGGCGTCCGCGGCTTTGGCCACCGCGTCGAAATAGGGCAGCTGTACCGCCGAGATATTGTCCTGGCCCCCGGCCACCACCACGTCCATGCCGTCGACGATGATCTGCTTGGCGGCGGTGGCGATGGCCATCAGGCCGGAGGAGCACTGGCGGTCCATGGTCTGGCCGGAGACCGTGTCGGGCAGGCCCGCGGCCAGCGCCGAGAGCCGGGCGACGTTCATGCCCGCCGTGCCCATGGTGAGTACGGCACCGATGATCACATCCTCTATTTCGGCGCCTTCCACGCCGGCGCGCTGCACCGCGTGGCGGATCGCGTGGGCGGTCAGGGTCGGCGACTTGATGTTGTTGAGTGATCCCCTGAAGGCGCGCCCGATGGGGGTGCGCGCGGTGGAAACGATGGCTGCTTCTCTCACGGTAGTATCCTTTGTCTGGGTTAGCGCTTGTCGATTTCAGCGCCGCGGTCGAAATCGCGGAAGGTCCCGCCCTCGGCGACCAGGCGTTCGAGCAGCGGCGCGGGTTCGAACCACATGGCGCCGTACTCGCCCAACTGGTCACGGTAGTGCTGCATGCCCGCCAGGATCACATCCAGGCCGGTCTCATCAGCATAGTGCATGGGGCCGCCACGCCAGGCGGGAAATCCGTAGCCATTGACGTAGATGAGGTCGCAGTCACTGGCGCGGCAGGCGATACCTTCCTCGAGGATGCGCGCGCCCTCGTTGACCAGGGGGAACAGGCAGCGCTCGAGAATTTCCTCCTCGCTGATCTCGCGCCGGGCGATACCCAGTTCAGCGGCAGCGGTTGCGGCAATTTCCTCTACTTCGGGGTTCTCGCTGCGCTGGCGCCCCGCGTAGAGATAGAAACCCTGGCCGGTCTTCTGCCCGTAGTGGCCTTTTTCATACAGGCGGTCGCCGATGAAGCCGTAGCCGGGGTCGTGGGCAATGGCGGCCCGGTTGCCCTGGCGGGTCAGGTAGCTGACGTCGATGCCGGCGAGGTCGCTCATGCTGCACAGGCCCATGGCCAGGCCGAAGTCCGTCAGCACCCGGTCGATCTGTGCCGGACTGGCGCCCTCCAGCAGCATGCGCATGGCTTCCCGGCCATAGGGTTCGAGCATGCGGTTGCCGACGAAACCGAAGCAGACACCGACCACCACTGGCAGCTTGCCGATGCGCCGGGCAACTTTTTGGGCGCTGGCGATGACATCCGGGGCGGTCCTCGCGCCGCGCACCACCTCCAGCAGGCGCATGACGTTGGCCGGACTGAAGAAGTGCAGGCCGATGACATCCTGCGGCCGCGAGGTGACGGCGGCGATGGCGTCGAGGTCCAGGGTCGAGGTATTGCTGGCGAGGATGGCGCCGGGCTTGCACACCTCGTCCAGGGTGCGGAACACGTTCTGCTTGATGTCCAAGCGTTCAAACACCGCTTCGATCACCAAGTCGGCGTCGGCGATATCCGCGTATTGCGTGGTCGCCTGCAACAGGCCCAGGCACTGCTCGACCCTGGACGCGTCCAGGCGTCCCTTGCTGACGCTGATCGCGTAGTTGTTGCGGATGGCGTCGAGGCCGCGCTGCAGGGATTCCTCGCTGAGGTCCAGCAGGACCGTGGGAATTCCCGCATTGATGAAGTTCATGGCGATGCCGCCGCCCATGGTCCCCGCGCCGATCACCGCGACCCTGGCGATGTCGCGCGGCGGGGTATCGGCGCCGACCCCGGGAATGCGGGCGGCGGCGCGCTCGGCGAAGAAGACATGCTGCTGCGCCCGCGCCTGGGGGCTGGTCACGCACTGGGCAAACAGTGCGCGCTCGCGCGCCAGGCCGTCGGCGAAGGGCAGGGTGCAGGCCGCCTCCACGGCATCGATACAGCGCTGGGGCGCCTGGAAGCCACGCTGTCTGCGGGCGGCTTCCAGGCGCCGGTCGGTGAAGAAATCCGCCGGGAGAGCGGCGGTGTCGATGAGCATCTCGGAACAGCTGAGCCGCGGCGCGTTGGCTGCCAGCAACTCCCGGGCGTAGCTGACGGCCGCGTCCAGCAGTGGCGTGTCCGCGGTATGCAGGCGGTCGACAAAGCCCGCCTCGCTGGCTGCCTGCGCGGTGACCGGCCTGCCGGAGACAATCATTTCCAGCGCTGTTGCAGGATCCGCCAGGCGCGGCAGGCGCTGGGTGCCCCCGGCGCCGGGCAGGATGCCGAGGCTGACCTCGGGCAGTCCGAGTTTTGCTGCGCTGGCGGCAATGCGGTAATCACAGGCCAGGGCCAGTTCGAGTCCGCCGCCCAGGGCCATGCCGTCGATGGCGGCGATCACCAGCTTGGGGCTTGCCTCGATCGCCTCCAGCAGGGCGGGCAGTTCGGGCTGCGTATTGAAGTTGCCGCTGGCAAACTCGGCGATATCGGCGCCGGCGGAAAAACTGCCGGTGCAGGAGTGTATGACGATGGCGTCGACCGTGGTGTCTTCGAGGGCCCGCTGGAAAGCGGCCTGCAGGCCCGCGCGCACCGCCTGGGACAGCCCATTGACCGGAGGGTTGTCGATGCCGAAGACGGCGATGTCCCCCGCTACAGAGTAGTGCATCACATCCCGCATACCGTGTTCTCCCGCGCTAATTATCGTTGTTGGCGAATAAAGGATTTGCTGTGTGGGATGCTAGAGGATTGGCCCGGACGGACAATCACGATTCCCGCCAACCTCATTAACCAAAAGCACCATCGCGAATGCGCACGAGTACCGTGGTTTGCGGGTATGATGACAGGGTGGTGGCCTGGGTTCAGCGCCGCGGCCCGACCCTGGTGGAGGTGATGGCGACAGCCGATTTTTCCCTGTTCGATGGCGCACTGGTGGCGCTCGCCACAGTGATCGTGCTGCTGATGTTGCAGCGCGGGGTGCGCGATGCGCCCTTCTGGCGCGCCACGGTGACGCCGCTGGCGTCGATCATCGGCAGTGGCTTCCTGGTGGTGGTGCCGCTGCTGGCGGGCATTGCCGGACCTTTTTCCGTGCTCGCCATCACCGCGATCGTCCTGTTGTCCCTGTGCCTGGGTGACGCGCTGCGCTTCATCATTCGCCACGACAGGCCGCCCGCCGACACTGTCATGCGGGTGCTCGCGCACACCTCGGACCTGTCCCTGGCCGCCGCCTTCATCGTGTCCATCACCTTCTACATCCGCCTGATGAGCGGTTTTGTCCTCAGCGGAATCCACCTGTACACGCCCTTCAATGCGGACCTGCTGGCCACCCTGGTGCTGGCTTTTATCGGCCTGTACGGCCTGCGCCGGGGCCTTTCGGGGCTGGAGCGGCTGGAGGAATATTCCGTCACCATCAAGCTGTCGATCATCGCGGCGCTGCTGGTCGGCATGGTGCATTTCGACGTGCGCAACGGCTACGACCTGTCTGCTTTACCTGAACCGGGGACCGACTGGTGGCTGAGCCTGCGGGAACTGGGCGGGATGTTGCTGATCGTGCAGGGCTTCGAGACCTCGCGCTACCTCGGCAACAGCTATGCGGCAGACCTGCGGGTGCGTTCCATGCTGCTGGCGCAGGTGCTGGCAGGGGTGATCTATGTCGCCTTTGTCGCCCTGGCGATGCCGCTGATGGGACCGCTGGCCGGGGAGCCGCCGCAGGAAACCGCGATCATCGGCCTGTCCGCGCGCATAACCCCGGTCCTGCCGCTGATGCTGGTGGTCGCGGCGGCGATGAGCCAGTTCAGCGCGGCGATTGCCGACACCATCGGCGCGGGCGGGGTGGTGGAACGGGAGTCGCACCAGCGTGTCCCGGCCCATCTCAGTTACCTGGTGATCGCCGTTCTCGCGGTGCTGCTGATGTGGGTCAGCAATATCTTCGAGGTGGTCGCGCTGGCCTCGCGGGTGTTCGCGTTCTACTACATGCTGCAGGCGGCGATGGCGGCGCGCCTGGCCTGGGAACCGGCCGGTGACAGGCGCCAGCCCTGGCGGGCCGGCGCCTATGCGGCGCTGGCGTTGTTGATGCTGCTGGTGGTCCTGTTCGCCAGGTCCATGGAAACCTGAGCGGGCTTTCCCCGCGCTGGCGATGCCCGCGTCAGGCGCTGCGGGCAGTGGGGCTATGGGCGTCCAGCAGGCGCTCGGCGAGGCCGCCGATATCCCGGGTCTGCCACTGGTTGAGGAACATGCTGAGCATGTGCAGCGGCACTCGCGCGTCCTCGTTGTCGCGAATCGGCGCATCCCGGTAGTCGCTGACGCCGGCCAGATTCTCCACCCGCTTTTCCAGTACCGATGGGTAGTCCATCAGGTAGGCGATGCCCATCCAGCCGGTCATCAGCAGTACGTGCTCCTGTAACTGGACCGGGTCGAGTTGCGGGCCGCCACAGCGCGCGTATTCGTCGGCGAAGGTCGCCACGATATCCTCCAGGTGGTCGTCCCAGAGGTCATTTTCCGCGCCGCTGAAGCCGCCGTAGATGGTCTGCGCCACGCTCATCTGGCCCACGTGGCCCCAGTCGAGAAGACCGCACTCGAGCTCACCCTCCCCGTTGCGCCAGAACCAGGCGTTGTCGATATTGGCATTCCAGTGGCACAGGGAGATCAGGTCCATCTCGCTGAAGATCAGCCGGCGCACGGCGTCGCCGCGGGCGTGGAAGGCCAGCGCCTCGGCGGGGAAGCGGGCGAGGAAGGCGGGATCGCGCAGGTTGTCCGGGAACAGTTGCGGGTAGCGGGTGATGAACTCGCAGACCCGCAGGGCGCGGCGCTCGGTCTGCGCGGCGTCGTAGATGAATTTTTCCCGGGCAATGCTGGTTTCCGCGTCGTAGGGGAAGCGCTGGTAGAAGCCCGGGTGCAGGCTGCCCGCCTTGTAGCTGCCGGAAAGCCGGGCCAGCGCGCGGACGATCGCCCGGTAGTGTTCCAGTGGCTCGGGCACGGTGTAGTCCAGGCACTTGGCGTAGGCCGGCTCGTTGCCCTGGGTGTCGAAGGGCACCCGTTCGGTAATGATCAGGCCGGTGCCGGTCTCCGCGTAGAAATCGGCGAACATGCACTGCGCCACGCGGATGGGAAAACCCGGGGTGCGCGACAGCGCGGCGAACTGGATTTCCGAGACCATCAGGTGGCGGCTGCGGTCCCGGCTGGGGTCGTCGAAATTGCGCGAGAACTTAACGAACAGCTGTTCCGGCAGGTCTTCCTGCGGGTGTTCGTATGCTACGGCCAGCAGCATCTTGCTGCCGGTGCCGCCGCCGAAGCACTCCTCGGCCTGGGTGACCCGGACCACCCGGTTGCTCGCCGCCAGTGCGCCGGAGGCGTGAAACGCAGTGGTGAGGAACTCAGCGCCCCCTTCCCTCAATGCACTGACGCTGGCCGGAATCTGCAGGCCCGATTCGTCCCCGGGGACCCATTGTGGTTCAGTCATGTTGTCTGGCTCTTATGGTTGTGTTGTGCCGTTGCAGCCGGCGGGGATTGAAGTCCCCGCCAGTGTGCAGGGGGCGCGACGGCTGCTTGGTGGATGGTGGCTCTTGTCCCGCTGTTACCTGTAGCTCCTGGCTAGGGCATGGCGAGGACATTGCACTGCAGTTTGCCGAGGATTTTCTCCGCGGTGTTGCCGTGCAGCAGGGCCGCCAGGCCCGAGCGGTGGGAGTTGCCCACCACCACCAGGCTGGCATCGATGTTCTTCGCCACGTCGACAATCACCTTGTCCGGCGCGCCCAGCTTGATGTGCACATGGTCGCTGGGCACCCCGGTCTGCTCCACGATCTCGGCGCGGTCCGGCACCAGGCGGAAATCCGGGAAGGCGTTGACGATGTGTACGTCCGCCTGCAGGGTGGCGACCACCCGGCGGCTGAACTCGATCACGTGCTGGTTCAGTTTCTGGTAGTTAGGGTTCTTCGCCTTGATGTCGATGGCGGCGAGGATGGTAGAGGTCTCCCGCTGCTCCGCCCGCTTGATCAGCAGTACCGGGCACAGGCACTCGCGGATCAGGATGGAATCCCCGGTGAACTTCAACACGCGCCGGCGCGGGTTGCGCAGCGAGGTCTTGAACACGATGTCGGCAAAATCCCGGGCCGCGGCGCGCACGATGGCGTGGTGCCAGTCCTTGTCCCAGTCCACTTCCGAGCTGACCTCGACGCCCATTGCCGCGACCGGCTCCAGCAGGGCGTCCAGGCGGGCCTTGTGCTCCCGCAGCAGGCGCTTGACTTCCTCGTTCTCGTATTCGGCCCCGGAGACTTCGCTGTGGATGCAGCCGAACAGCAGTATGCGGGCGCCGATATCCCCGGCGATCCTGGCGGCTATCTCCAGCGCCGGTTGTTCTTCCCGGTTGGGGTCGTGGACCACCAGCAGTTTTCTCATTTCCATTGCGGTCTTGCTACCTGGGTTGCGGGCACAGGCCTATTTTCGTGTATCGGGTTAGAAAGCGCATTCTAACCTGAGGTTCTTGTTGGTTGCCGGGTTGTTTGTGCCGGTTGCGGCTATCCCGGCTTGGGAGCCATCCACTCCTCGGATTCCTGCCTGAATTCAGGCTGCGCAACGCTGTTCCAGGTGTGGCCACCTGAACGATCCCGGCTTCAGGCAAAGATACCATGTATAAACCACCCGCGGGCCAGCCGATCGCGAAATACCCAGTAATACTGGCCCTGCTCCCCCCGGGCGATGTAGTAATCCCGGCTGACCGGTTCCAGCCACCAGTTGTCCTCGATGCGCTCCGGTCCGTACAGCAGTTGCAGCCTGCCCTGCCAGCGCAGGCGCTCGCGGTGCTCGCCCAGGGGCTGGGGGCTGGGCAGCAGCCAGAAAGGGCGCTGGGCGCAGTCGTCCACCGGGGCGTCGGCGGGCCGGGCGTTGCCGACGTGCAGGGCGCATTCCGGCAGGTGCTCGTCGCGGCAGCCGATGGTTTCCACCGCCTGCAGGCCGAGGCGGTTGCGCAGGCGGTCCAGCAGGCCCGCCAGCGGCTCGCGTTGCTTGCGCGGGGCGAACAGGTCGCTGTGCTCCAGTTCGCCGCTGTGCAGTTCGCTGCAGTTCAGGGTGATGCCCTCCACCCCGGTGCTGAGGGCCAGGCGCTCGATGCGGACGCGGGTGAGCTGGTACCAGTTTTCCCAGTCGCTGTGGCGGCAGCTGCTGCGCACCCGGATCTCGCGCAGGGAGCGGTCGACGCCCAGCAGCTGCCACTGGATTTCCCCGGTCTGCAGCTGGGTGTTGCGCAGGAAGCGGCACAGGGACTGCAGCAGTAGTTGCAGTGCCGGGTTCAGCTCGCCGTTGGCGCGCACCTCGTAGCCGAACCAGTATTCGTCGCTGAAGGCCGGGGGCGGCTGGTAGTCGGCCCGCCGGTCCTCCCTCTGGCCCAGTGCCCGCTGCAGGAAGTCGCGGAATTCGGCGCCGCAGCGACGCCCCAGCGCGGCGGGCGGCAGGGCGAGGATATCGCCGAAGCTGTGCAGTCCCGCGCGGCGCAGGGCGTCCACGGTAGTGCTGAAATCCTCCAGCAGCGCCAGCGGCAGCCCCGCCAGCCGTTGTGGCAGCGCCGCGCCGCTGTCCATGGCGACGCTTTCGTCCGCGTGGGAGAGCAGCCAGGCGGCGGTGGGCGTGGGTGCGAGGGCGCGGTGGGCCTGGAAACCGCGGCTGGCGATGCCGCTGGCCGCCTCCGCGAGCAGGGGGGACAGTCCCCGGAACAGGGCCAGGCAGCCGCTGATCTCCAGTTGCAGGCAGTCCTCCCGGTAGCTGAACAGGCTGGGGGTGATGCTGTAGGCCCAGCAGCACAGGCGCTGCAGGCTGCGGGCCTCGGCCTCGCGATCCCGCTCCAGCAGCTGGCAGGGCTCATCGCCCGCCATTGCGCGCAGCGTGGCCACGCCCATGCCCGCGCGAATCCCCAGGGCCGCGGCGTAGTCGTTGGCGCGCAGCACCCGCTGCCGTTCCAGCACGATGACCGCGCGGTCTTCCGCGTGGCTCAGGCATTCCAGGGGCAGTCGCTCGAAGCGCAGGCACAGCCACAGGCTCACGGCGGGCCTGCCCGGGAGGCCCGGTTTGCGGGGGATATTGCGGCCATTATACTGTTCATATATACAGTATTTGTGATTGGGCGCGGCTTGTCCAGCGCCGCGAAAGCGCGCGAGGGCGGTGGGGGGTATCAAGCGCCGGGCCAGGCCCGGCGCCGTGGCTCAGGGGCGCTGGCGGTAGGCGGTGTCCCAGATATCGAACACGCCCTGGTCGAAAAGGTAGAAGGTGATCTCCAGCGGGGCGAACTCGGAGGCGGCGCAGGTATCGAGGGCGATGCGCGCGGCCTGGTCGACGGGATAGCCGTATACCCCGCAGGATACCGCCGGGGCGGCTACGGTTCTGCAGTCATGCTCCAGGGCCAGGCGCAGGCTGTTGCGGTAGGCGGCGGCGAGCAGGATGGCCGGCTGGCTGGACTGCCTGAAGACCGGGCCGACCGTGTGGATGACGTAATTCGCCGGCAGTTTCCCGGCGGGAGTGATGCGCGCTTCGCCGGTGGGGCAGCGGATGCCGTCGATGGCGGGAACCTCCTGGCAGGCCGCCTTCAGCTCGGGGCCCGCGGCCCGGTGGATGGCGCCGTCCACGCCCCCGCCGCCGAGCATGACCTCGTTGGCGGCATTGATGATGGCGTCGACTTGCGCGCCAGTGATATCGCCGATCTGCAGTTTTATGTTGTTCATCCTACGCCCTCCGCTTCCATGACCAGGGTAATTACGACCTTCACGACGAACCCGAGCACGCCCATGGCCAGGGCAATGTACAGGATCAGGGTACCGAACTTGCCGGCGCGGCTGCGCCGGGCGAGATCCCAGACAATGTAAACCATCAGCAGGATCAGGGCGCCCACGCCGATGGTAACACCGTATTCAGTCAGCCATTCGTCGCCGTTCACATGGACCTCCGACACCTGCCACCGCCATAAGTGCCGCAAAGCATAGCATTCGTGAGAGGCCGCTGGCCCGGCGGTGAGAGGGGGGAGCGCTCCCCTGCTGGCGGCGGATGTGCGCAGCACGGCCCCCCCCATGGACTCGCGGCGAGGGATTTTTCCGGCGTAGATCATTTGGCCGATGTGACCCGCGGGGCCATTTGCAACACTGCGCCCACATTCCGACAGCCCGGTCCGTCGGCAAGGCCGTAAGCACCGGGGAATAATTAACAACATCGGGTGTGGCTATCCGCCTGGACGGCAGGTGAAGTCTCACGGAGAAAAGACCTGACAATGAATATCCTCGCTCAACTGGACGGTGTCGAGCTGGTACCCCTCAAGCCGGACCTGCCCTTTGGCGCCGAGGTCCGCGGCCTGAACCGCGAACACCTCGAAGACCAGGCCGTCCGGTCGGCGGTCAACGCGCTGCTGGTGCAGGCGGGGGTGATCTATTTCCGCGGTGAGGACACGCACGAGATGCAGCTGGAAATCAGCAAGTGCATCGGCGAACTGGAGCATTTTCCCTACCCGGAGACCTGGGTGGAAAACCATCCGGAACTGGTGGAGATCAAGTACTTTCCCGACAACGGCACCTGCTACGAGGTCGACGGCGAGTGTCTCGGCGGCTGGGTGCCCTGGCACACCGACCTGATCTACACCGATGCGATCAATCGCGGCGGCGTACTGCGCCCGAAGCAGCTTTCGCAGCACGGCGGTAAAACCGGATTCCTCGACCAGATCCTGGCCTACGAGCGCCTGCCGGAAGAACTCCGCCACCGGATCGCGGACTTGCACGTGGTCTATTCCCCGGATATCAACCTGGCGAACTCCCGCTTTGCCGGTTTCAGGCAGGTGCGGTTCATCCGCGGCGCGAGATCCTTCAACGAGATTATCAAGCGGGTGTACCAGCGCCCCCTGGTGCTGCACCCGCTGGTCTATGTGCAGAAGGAAAGCGGTCGCAAGGTGTTGAATTTCTCGCCCGGCTTCGCACAGGGCATCTATGAACTCGGGGGGCCGGAGGGTGAGGCACTGCTCACCGAGGTCGCCAGTTACTGCGCCAGCGAGGACTATGCCTATTACCACGCCTGGCAACCGGGCGACATGGTGCTCTGGGACAACTGGCGCGTGTTGCATTGCGCCACCGGGATACCCGTCGACGAGGAGCGCGTGATGTACCGCACCACGATCAGCGGCGACTACAAGTTGGGGCGGCGTTTGCGCTGGGAAACCGGGGAACTGGAAAAAATCGAAATATAAAACTTTTACCTGCCGGGCAGCGGCAGGGGACAGAGTGTGCAATGAACATGACTGATAATAATTTTGACCTGGTGGTCCGCGGCGGGCTGGTCTGTGACGGCTCCGGCGGCGAGCCGTTTACCGCGGACGTCGCCGTGCGCGACGGCAGGATCGTGGCGATAGGGCAGGTCGCTGGCCGCGGCCGGGAAGAACTGGACGCGCGGGACCGTATCGTCACCCCCGGCTTCGTCGACATCCACACCCATTACGACGGCCAGATTACCTGGGAAAACACCCTGAAACCCTCCTCCGGTCACGGCGTCACCACTGTCGTCATGGGTAACTGCGGGGTGGGCTTTGCACCGGTGGCGCCCGACCAGCACGAACTGGTCATGCAGCTGATGGAGGGCGTCGAGGATGTGCCGATGGAGACCATGCTCGAGGGGATTCCCTGGAACTGGGAAACCTTTCCCGAGTACATGGATGCGCTCGACCAGCGCCGCGCCGATATCGACTTTGCCGCGCAACTGCCGCACAACCCGCTGCGGGTCTATGTAATGGGCGAATCGGGCGCGCGCGGTGAGCCGGCCACCGACCAGGAACTGGCGCGGATGCGGGAACTCACCACCGAGGCGATCCGGGCCGGCGCCATCGGCGTGTCGACTACCCGCAACATGGCCCACCGCTTTCGCGACGGCCGCCTGGCGCCGTCCGTCACTGTGGATGAGCGCGAAGTGCTGGCGCTGGCCGAAGGTTTGCGGGAGGCCGGTAGCGGCGTTTTCGAGCTGTTGTGCGACGCCCGGCAGACCGCCCCGGAGCAGATTGCCTTCCTCACCCGGATCGCCGAGACCTGCGCGCGCCCGCTGACCTTCTCCCTGTTGAAGAGCGCGGACCAGCCGGAGGCCTGGCGCGAGGTGCTGGCGGGATTGAAGACCCTGAACGCGAATGGCAACGCGGTGCAGGGCCAGGTTATCCCGCGGCCGGTGGGGATTCTTGTCGGGCTCGATGTGTCGCTGCATCCCTTCGCCTTCCACCCCAGCTTCCGCGAACTGGAGCAGCTTCCTTTGGCGGAAAAAGTCGCCGCCATGCGCGATCCGCGGATGCGCCAGCGCCTGCTCTCCGAACAGGCCGACGATCCCCACGATTATTTCAGGACGGTCGTCGAGGACACCAACTGGCTGTTCCCGCTGGGCGATCCGCCCAACTATCACCCGGCGATGGAAGACAGTATCGCCAGCCGGGCCAGGCAGGCAGGCCTGGACCCGATGGAAGTGATCTACGACGAACTGTTGAAGGACGACGGTCATGCGCTGTTGTACCGCCCTTCAGCCAACCGCGACGGAGACCGTTTCGAGGGCGTTGGCGAATTGCTGCTGCACGCCGAGCACACGGTGCTGGGGCTCGGCGACGGGGGGGCGCATTACTCCATGGTCTGCGACGCCGCCTACCCGACCTATTTCCTCACCCACTGGGTCAACCATGCCGATGCCGCCAAGAACGTGCCGCTGCCCCTGGCGATAAAAAAACTGGCCGCCGACCCGGCCGCCGCCGTCGGCCTGGATGACCGCGGGCGTATCGAGATCGGCCGGAAAGCCGACCTGAACGTCATCGACATGAACAGCCTGCGCCTGTACGCACCGCGTACCGCCTTTGATCTCCCCGCCGGGGGGCGCCGACTGGCGCAGCAGGCGGATGGCTACGACGCGACCATCGTGTCTGGCGAAGTGACCTATCGCAATGGCAAGCATACCGGCAGGTATCCCGGGCGCCTCGTGAGGGGCGGTGGGTAATCGTCCGCGCCCCGGTGTCAGCACCCCACATCGGTGGCTGGCGCCGGGGCAAGGACAGGCTGTAAACAGATAATAATCACCTGGAGTTGGAGAATAACATGCGCATCAAACCTACCCTGAACACGATACTGGTCACGGGCATCGCCGCCGGCACCTACAGCGGCATGGTGGCGGGCCAGGACACATCCCCGGTGTCGGAACCCGCCGCCAGCCAGGGCGTACTGGAAACCGTCCTGGTGACGGCGCAGCGCCGCGAGGAGCGTCTTGTCGACGTGCCGATCTCGATTACCGCGCTGTCCTCCGAGGAACTGCTGCGCTCGGGTATCACCTCGACACAGGACCTGGTGCGGGTCACACCCGGACTGGAAATGGTCTATAACGGCGGCTTCATGCAGCCCTCGCTGCGCGGGGTGTCCTCCCAGGGTTCCAGCGCCGGCGACAGCTCCAACGTGGCCCTGTACCTGGACGGCGTCTATATGCCCTCGCAGCCCGGGCAAATGATGGACTTGCCGGACGCGGAGCAGGTGCAGGTACTGAAGGGCCCGCAGGGCACCCTGTACGGCCAGAACGCGACCGGCGGCGCGATTATCATCACGACGGTCTCTCCCAGCCTGGAGGAATCCGGCGGGCGGCTCAGCGCCGGCTATGGCAATTACAACGACGTCAATATCAACGGCTACTACACCACGCCGCTTGCCGACGCCCTGGCGGTCAGCGTCGCCGTCTCCAGTCATGACCGCGATGGCTTCCGCGACGACCTGGTCTACGGCGGTGAGGACAAGGGGCTGCGCTCGTCGCTGGTTCGCGGCAAGTTGCTGTTCCAGCCCACGGACAGGATCGAGCTTACGCTGTCGGGCTACAGCGCGGAGCGCAAGGACAGCAGTCCCTACAGCGGGCTGGCTTACGACAACCGCTCGGTGGGCTACCTGGCCGCCGCCGCGCTGCCCCCGGGATACGACGTGCCCGAGCCGGACTGGGATGAAACCTCGACCAGCCGGAAGGTGGATACCGACAACAGCACCTGGGGAAGCAGCCTGCTCGCCGAATTCGACCTGGATTTCGGCACCCTGAGCAGTACCACCTCCTACACCGAGTCCGATGTGGCGATGGCGGTGGACGTCGACTACTCCTTTTTCCACATGGCCAATGTCACGGTGGAGCTGGAGCAGGAGTTCTTCGTGCAGGAACTGAACTTCGTCTCCGAGCAGTTCGGCAACTGGCAATTCAGCGGCGGCCTGTTTTACATGCAGGGCAAGGAAGAATACGTCCCCAACACCTTCACCTATGCCTTCAACCCGGGGCCGGCCCCGGCGGTCAGCGAGAGCGAGGCGCTGCTGACCCCGATCCAGTACACCTGGGGCTATATCGAGAAGGAAATCTATGCCGCCTACGCCGAAGTCACCTATGACCTGGCAGAGCGCTGGCAGCTTACCGTGGGCGGCCGCTACAGCGAGGAGAAGCAGGATGTGGCGTCGAACTGGCCGGACACCCGATCATCCGTGGTTGTCGACTCACCCTACAACACCGCCTCGTTCAGCCAGTTCACGCCCAGGGCGACGCTGACCTACGCCATTTCGGACGACGCCAACCTGTACGCGAGTTACAGTGAGGGGTTCAAGAGCGGTTACCTCAGCGTGGCCGCTGCCGAGGAGCCGCCGGTGGAGCCCGAAGAGATTACCGCCTATGAGGTGGGCTACAAGGGCGAAGTGGGCGACACGCTCAGCCTGTCGGCAGCGCTGTTCTACTACGAGTACCAGGACCTCCAGGTGGCCCGGTACGAGGCGCCCAACTATATCTACGACAACGCCGCCGAGGCGAGCATGACCGGGGGTGAATTCAACGCCACGTGGCAGGCAATTCCCGGCCTGACGTTCATGGCCGGCCTGTCCTACCTGGATGCCTCCTACGACTCGTTCCCGGGTGCTACCGCCTACCGGTGGTCGCCCCTCGGCGGTAACGTCACCGTGGATTTTGACGCCAGCGACAGCGACCTGATCAGGGCTCCGGAATACACCGGATTCATCAACGCCAGCTACTCGGTGAATACCGGGCTGGGAGAGTTCGGCTTTTTCGCCGCGGCCTATTACAACGACGGCTATAACCTGGAGCTCACCGGGTCGATCGCGCAGGATTCCTACACCACCGTCGATGCCGAATTGTCGTTTACCCCGGCGGCATTCCCCCGGCTGCGCATGGCGCTCTGGGGCAACAACCTGACGGATGAGGACGTGCTGCAGAGTCTGCTGGAGACGCCCCTGGCGAGCGGTGTCTCCTATGGGCCCCCGGTGACCTGGGGCCTGCGTGCGGACCTCGAGCTGTAACGCTTCATCCAGGACCTGCCGCCCTGGCAGGCTTCCGGGTTTGCCCGGTTTTCCCGGCAAACCCGGTTTTTTCTTCGCGGTTTTACGCGCAGGTCCGGCCGCTGACACCCATCGGCCCGGCGTCACCAGCGCGCCGCCACCCCAGCCCAACCCGACACTCAGGAGTTGTCATGACCCTGCCCGTCCCTTCACCGCCCGCAGGCTCGCCACTGGAACTTGGCGGAAAGACCGCGCTGGTAACCGGGGCGGGAGCCGGTATCGGGCGCAGCATCGCCCTGGTCCTGGCCACCGCGGGAGCCCGTGTGGTGGCTGTGGGCTACGACGGGCAATCTGCCAGGGAGACCGCCGCCTGTATCGCGGGCAGTGGTGGCGGGGCCAGCAGCGTCGCCTGAATGGTGGCTTTTGCGGAGGGGTAGGGCTGGATTGGTATTTATATAGCTGACGCCTATTCAGTAAATGAGTTCAGGTATGGCCTGGGTATCTCTGTTAATTGGTGAATAATAGGCTATTAATTTGATTTATTGCGCTAGATCAATTTATTGTCGATTATTTAAAAAATGACTATTCGTCAGTTATAATGTGATCCATAGTACTTGCCAATCCCCGCAATGATAGCGGGATCTTCGAATAAGGCGCTTACAGGCAGTGGTCGACAGGGAGTAGCAATTCCATGAACAACGACATCAACGAACAGCTGGGCAGGGCCGCGGCGGACCCCGTCGCTCTGAGGAAAAACGTGGCAGGGGCGCATATCGTGCCCCTGTTGATGAGTTACGTTCACCTGACCGGCGACAAAAGCTACCTGGACAAGGTGCGTCCCTACGTCCACGGCGGCTGGGATTACCAGCAGGACATTCCCCAGGAGTTGCAGGCGCAGATTCGAAGCGGCCTGGTGGAGGCGATCGAGGGCCTCGCCGAGCGCGGTGGCGTGGTGCACCAGGACCCCCCGACCGCCGAACTCAAGGCAATGATGAACGCCGCCTGCGGCGCCGAGGTTCCGGACATGTACGTGCCGATCTTCTTCGAGGAAACCTGTTTCGGCGGGCGGGACTACCGGGCCGTCAGCTGGCGCAAGGAAGTCCCGGCCAGGCGCAAACAGGAGTTCGAGGTGGTCATCGCGGGGGCCGGTTTCTCCGGCCTGGTCATGGGTGTACGGCTGAAGCAGGCCGGGATTCCGTTCACGATCATCGAGAAAAACGCCAATCTCGGCGGCACCTGGTACGAAAACTCCTACCCGGGCATCGGTGTGGATACCCCCTGCCATTTCTATTCGTTCTCGCTGATGCCGAACCCGGACTGGCCCGAGTTTTTCAGCAAGGGCGCGGAAATACAGGCCTATCTCGAGCGTATTGCAGACGAGTTCGGTCTCCGCGAGCATATCCGCTTCAACGAGGAGATTGTCAGTGCCGAGTACCGGGAGGACTCCTGTAGCTGGGCGGTCCACTGCCGCAAGGCGGACGGGGCGGAGGAACTGCTGGAGGCCAGGGCCTTCGTCAGTGCGGTGGGTGCGCTCAACCGCCCGGCGATTCCCCGCTTCCCCGGCCTGGAAAGCTTCGAGGGCCCGATGTTCCACACTGCGCGCTGGGATCACAGCGTCGACCTGAAGGGCAAAAAGGTGGTGATGATCGGCACGGGCGCCACCGGCATCCAGGTCGGCCCGGCGATTGTCGACGAGGTGGGGTCACTGACCATTGTGCAGCGCTCGAAGCACTGGATCATCAAGCACCCGATGTACCACGAACAGGTGCCCGAGGCCGTGACCTGGGCGACCAGGAACATTCCCTATTACCTCGACTGGTTCCGCTTCGGGCTTTTCTGGGCCGCCTCGGACGGCTTCTACGACACCCTCAAGATCGACCCCGCGTGGAGCGATCCGCAACATTCCCTGAACGCCGAAAACGCCAGCATGCGCGAGGAACTCATCGCCTATGCGAAGTCGGAGGTCGGCGAGCGCACCGACCTGCTGGGAAAGACCATTCCGGACTACCCGCCCTTCGGCAAGCGCATGCTGCGCGACAACAACTGGTACCGGATGCTCTGCCGCCCGGAAGTCGAGTTGATCAATGCGGGGGTCGAGCGCATCGAGCCGGACGGGGTCGTGGTCGACGGGCGCAAGATCGAGGCGGATGTGATCGTGCTGGCCACCGGCTTCGAAGCCCATCGCATGCTCGGCCCAATGGAGATCAGGGGGCGCAGCGGTGTTACCCTGCGCGAGCGCTGGGGCGATGACAACCCGCGGGCGCACCTGGGCATCACCGTACCGGACTTTCCCAACTTTTTTGTCCTGTACGGTCCCAACACCAACCTGGCCCACGGCGGCAGCGCCTTCTTCCACAGTGAATGCCAGGTCCGCTACGTCTGTGAGGCGCTGCGCGAAATGCTGGAAAACGACTGGGATGAACTGGAAGTCAGGCGCGAACCCTATGAGGCCTACAACGCGAAGGTCGATGAGGAGCACCGGCACCTGGTCTGGTCCCATCCCGGCGTGACCAGCTGGTACAAGAACAAGGCGGGCCGGGTGATCCTGAACTCACCCTGGCGCCTGGCCGTCTACCGGCAGTACACAGCGGACATCAATCTCGCCGAATACCACTGCCGCCGGATTCCGCTGAGCGAGGCCGGTTGAGCGCAACGGCAGTATCCGCTGCGGTCACTTTACCGCGAGGGAGACGAGCCATGAGACAAACCGCGCATGCGGCGGAGACGGCCTGCCTGGCGAGGGTATGATCAGCAACTACCAGCGCCTGATCGACGGCTACCTGGCGGGGCTGGATGCGAACACCCTGGCCAGCGCTTCACAGGTGGTCAACAGTGGGTTCAATTCGCCGACCCTGGATATCGGCTTCTAGCGCAGCCTAGAGCCACAGCTCGCTGCCGACCTGCATGATATGGCTGATCAGCTGGTGCTGCTTATGAACACCGGTCTTGGCGAAAATGGCGGCCAGTTGCGCGCGCACGGTCGAGCGCGAACGCCCCAGGGTCTCGGCGGCCTCGACCAGGCTGTCCCCCTGGACAAGCCGCGCGGCGAGCAGCGCCTCGGCGGGCGTCAGGTCGAGTAACTGCTCCAGTTGTTCCGGGGTGATAGTGGTTCTCTGGCGTGAATTGCGGATCAGCACGGAAATGGTGTCCGACTGGTCGTCGCGGAACTCCTGCGGTATCTCGTTGCGCTGCAGCGTCAGCAGCCAGCTGGAGTTGCCATCGCTGGCGGTGATCCGGAAACTGTATTCCGCGTCCGCCGCGCAATCGCCCGCCAGCAGTCGCAGGCCCTCGGCCAGTTTCTCCGAATCCTTCCGGTGCGCGCAGTGCAGCTGGCCGCCCTGCACGTACAGGTCCCTGGCGGATTTCAGGATCGATTCCGCCGCCGGGTTGAGGGTGACTACCTGGCCATCGCGGCGCAGCACGACCATGCCCAGCCCGAGCCGGGTCGAGGTTTCATCGGAGATGCAGATCTGCTGTTGCTGCTGCACCAGCCGCGCATAGATGCCCGTTGCGATGTTCAGGTGGGGCAGCAGCTTCTCCATCGCCTCCAGTTCCCGGTCGCCAAAGGGCTCGGATCCTTCGGAGCGCAGGATGCGGAAGCGGAACGACATCCCGGATTGTTGGTGGGTGAGGTTGAGCGCCAGGATGTCGATCGTGCCGAGACGCTGGTTGTACTCGTAGTGCCGCTTGTGCTTTTTCCTGAATTCCTCCGCCGGCATCATCCGGCTCAATATATAGGTCTGCTGGTCGGGCAGGTGGAGAAAAGGGGAATCGTGGAATGCCTCGATCATCAGGGATGATCCGGTCAGGCCGCGGGTCTCGGAGACGAGGAGCCCCGCATCGCCGCGGTTTGGCGTACGCAGCAGCAGGGCGCAGCTGCGGCACTCGAAGTAGTCCTCGAGGATTTTCAGGAAGGACTCCCAGGGCGGGGTTTCGATCAGGCTCCCGTACAGCTCCAGTATGACCCGCTCAAGGCTGGCTGACATCCGCAAGTCTCCCCGCTCCCCGGCCTGTCGACTCCGGGTGATAGTGATGCGATCACCCGGGTACGGCCCCGTGAATTCCTGGGGAAACTTTACTCTTTCGCGGAGCCTGTGCAAGGGAAACAGTTACCGGCAGCCGGCCCGGGAGGGCCGGATCGGACGGCCGGCGCCGGCCATGGCTATTCTTCATGCAGGGGTTCGGGACCGCCGTAGCCCATGTATTCGGCGAGTGCCCTGCGGAAGTTGATCACCGAAAGCTCCCAGAAGGGGTTGGGCTTGATGGAGGACAGCCCGTCGGACTTCAGGCCCTTCTGCACAAAAGGCATATTGCCGAAGTCCTGGGACAGCAACAGGCCCCAGTGCTCACTGGTCAGTTCCTCGAGGTAGACGTTGTCTACCTCCGGTTCCTGGCCCGCGGGGAAGCGTTCGAGGTTGAACACCTCGAATATGCAACTGTCCGGGTTGTAGCCATCGGGGCGAATACGGAAGCCCATGCAGAACGTGGCGTTGGGCAGGATGATGGTATTGGGGAAGATGTTCCAGTTGATCCCCGCCAGCAGGTATTTCTCGGGGTCGATGACGGGCCATTCCACGCCGCGTTCGCGGTCGATCTTGCGGGCGATCTGCATCACTGTCGCGCTGACTTCCAGGGCCGTTGCGGTTGGCGGCAGGGTGTCGCGGGCCTGTCGGGCAGCCTCGATAATCGTGTCGGTGGTGTTCGCGTTGCAGACTTCCTTCATCTGCTGCGCCACGCCCAGCGCGATCTCCCGGGGATCGACCTTGTCCCTGTCGCCGATGTTGGTGCCGATGCCGCCGCTGCCGCCGAGGTGCCCGAGGTTGCTGTGGCGGCCCTGGGCGCCGCTCCATACGACCGCGCCGCCCCAGCGCGAGAGCATGGGGTGGGTAGTGCGGGCGTGGTAGCCCTCGTTGAATGCCTCGATGCCCACTTTCCAGTTGCAGGCCACGCGGGTCCACTTGCGCCACTTGTAGCGCATTTTGCCGATTTCGAACTGGTCGAGATAAAAAGGCACTGTTTCCAGGAAGGATTCCAGCGATTCGCAATCGGGGTCGAAGTTGATGAAGACGAAGCCGCCCCAGCGGCCGACCTTGAGCCGTGGCAGGCGCACATCCTCATCCCTGAGGGCGTCACCCCAGTCCTCCCGCTCATAGATGCTGGCGATCTCGCCGTTCAGGTGCCATTGCCAGCCGTGATATTTGCAATGGAAGCGCCCGGCGTGCCCGCAGCCCTCGGTCAGCTGCCGGCCGCGGTGCTGGCAGGCGTTGTAGTAGGCGGAGATTTCGTCTTCCCCCGAGCGGACCACGATGACCGACTGGTCGAGGATTTCGTAGGTGTAGTAGTTGCCGACGCGCGGGATTTCCTCCTCCCTGCAGGCGACCTGCCAGGTCTTTTTCCACAGGCTGTCCTTCTCATCCCTGGCGTAGGCCTCGGAGATGTAGGCGTCAACCGGCAACTTGACCAGTTTGTCGATATCGTCTGTCAGTAATGGCTGCTTGGAATTCATCGGGCTCTGCTCCGCTCTATCGTTATTACTAATGTGCAGATTGACGCATGCCAGCTGATGGCTGCCGGGCTGCCGGGCTGTCGCGGTGGGTGTGTTCACACCAGCGGTCGCGGCCTGCGTTCCATTGGGATGTGCGGTGCATTTTCGGAAAAATGGCTGCGGGTGGCATCCATCAAATGATCTAAGCGGAAAACTTCAGCAAATTGCCGTGGACTAGGAGGGGGGCGGGTTAGTCGGGGCGATTTCGCCATCCAGGCGTGATGCCCGCGAGCCGGCCCCGCGGTTGAGCGTCGGGAGCCGGGGCGGGGTTGGCGGGGGTGCCGGGCCGGCGGCTGCAAATTCCGCCAGTACCGTGACAGCCCCGGGTTCGCTGGGGGCAATCAGGCGAAGGAGAGTTGTACCCGGGGGCTCTCGACCGGAACGGCGGGCAGTTCCCACAGCTGCGGCTGCTCGGGGATGTCCTCCGCCGGGGGCAGGTCGACATCCACCTGCTGGTTGCCGCCGCGCTGTTTCAGGATATGGACCTGGCGGTAGGCGCGCATCTGCAGGCGCAGGCCAGCGGGGGCGCTGTTGCTGGCGGCCTGGTTGGCGCGGAACAGGACGGCGAGGCTGTCGCCGCCGGCGGCGGCCAGTTGCAGCTTGCGCAGTTCCCCGTAGCTGTAATCACCCGCCCCCAGCCAGCTGAACACGGCGCTGGACGTGCTGCTGCGCAGGGCCTGTTCGGTGGCCCAGAGCAGGTCCTCGCGGTTCTTCGGGTGGACCAGGAGAATCTGCCCGGTGTCGATACCGCGGGCCTTGAGCAGGGGGGCATAGGGGATGAAGGGCGGGGCGATAAAGACCTGCCAGCGCCCCTCGGCGCTGAGGCTCTGCATGGCCGGCAGGAACAGGCCCATGGCGCCGAGGCCGCAGCCGTCGCTGAGCATCTCGATGGTGCTGTCCAGGGGCCAGCCGCCGTGCTGCAGCTGGGCGTTCAGGGTGCTGTAGCCGGTGGGCAGGGTGTCCTCGTGCCAGTGGCGTGCGCTGTTGGCGGAATGGCCGGGCAGGATGCCGCGCCAGGTGTCCCGGCGACCGATGATTTCTTGCAGTGCTTCGTTCATGGCCTTACCTCGTCTGTTTTGTAAAACCGCGTTAGCTGTATGCTTGAACAGTGTATGTATGTACAGTAGTTGGGCTGTATGGATAAGGCAAGCGAAAAAGTGCAGAAAGCCGGGGGGCCTGCCTGATAAGGCGACAGGTGGAAAAGATGCCGGTTCAGTTGGAATCTTGCGCCACAGGTAGGGTGTGAAACGGTGCGGGAGCCACATGAGCCAGTGTTCAGCCCCGGCCGTTGAAGGGGTTGTATGGATGTGGCTTGGGGCGTGACCCAGGAGAAAAGCCCCTGGGGTGGCAGATATCGCTCAGCCGCGGCGGGCGAGCGCCAGCGCCAGGTTTTCCAGCTGGTCCCAGGGCTTGCCGCCGCCGGCGCCCTTGATGGCGCCATCCGCCGCGGCGGCCTGGCTCAGCAGGCGGATCAGGGAGCCGCGGTTGTGGCGCTCCAGCGCCGACTGCATCAGGCCCAGGCGGTTCTGGAACACCCGCAGGTCGGACAGTGCCTGCTGCGGACGCTGGCCCTTGTCGACCGCGCTGCGGGCCTGCTGCAGGGTGCGGATGTCCTTGAGCAGGGACCACAGGGCGACGGTGGCCTCGGTGCCCTCGGCGCGCAGGCCGCGCAGCATCTTAACGCTGCTGGCGGCATCGCCGGCGAGGGCGCGGTCGGCCATGTCGAAAATGTTGTAGCGGGCGTTGTCGGAGACCGCCCCGGTGACAGTGCTGGCGCTAACCCGGCCGTCCTCGGCCAGCAGTTTCAGCTTCTCCACCTCCTGCACCGCGGCCAGCAGGTTGCCCTCCACCCGGTCGCTGAGCAGTTGCAGCGCGTCCCGGTCGATCTCGAGGCCGGCGGCGTGCAGGCGCTGTTGCAGCCAGCGGGGCAGTTCCTGGGCCTTCACCGGCCATACCTGGATGGTCGCGCCGGCGCCGTCCAGCGCCTTGTACCACTTGCTGTTGGTGGACTGGCGGTCGATCTTGCCGGCGACGACCAGCAGGATGTCCTCGCTGCCGCTGCTTACTTCGAGGTATTCGAGCAGCGCCTTGCTGCCCTCGGCGCCCGGCTTGCCGCTGGGCAGGCGCAGTTCCACCAGCTTGCGGTCGCCGAACAGCGACATGCCCGCGGCGCTCGCGGGCAACTGGTTCCAGTCGAAGCCATTGGTGTCGGTGTCGATGATTTCGCGTTCGGTGCAGCCGGCGGCGCGGGCGGCCGCGCGCACGGCGTCGCAGCACTCCTGGACCAGCAGGGGTTCTTCCCCGCTGATCAGGTAGACGGGCAGCAGTTGTTGTTGCAGGTGTCCGGAAAGCTTTTCCGGGTAGAGGCGCATCAGGCGTCCTGGCTGGCCGCGAAGAAGGCGATCCGGCGCATGATCTGCTGGGCCAGCTCGGTGCGCATTTCCGCGCGCAGGATACGGATTTCCTCCGCCTTGCCCACCACGTTGCGCGGGTCGTTTTCCATCTGCTTGAGCACGCTGGCGTTGGCGTTGGGCATCACCTGCTTACCCTTGTCGTCGCGCACCGAGAATGTGGAGGCCAGGGTCAGTTCGAACTCCGCGGCCCGGGCCTCGGCGTTGAGCGACAGGTTCTTCTGGCTGAAACGCTCGGGGCCGAGGATTAACGTGTAGTTGGCGTCCTCGCGCTTGTCCGCCCAGACGATGCCGTTGGCGGCGAAGCGCGCCCTGATCTCGCGGCTGAACTCGCTGTTGGGGTTGCCGGTGTCGAGGTACATGGAACGCCACTCGTCGGCGACCGTGATGCCCTCGCCGGTGCCGCGCAGGTGGAAGCCGCAGGCCCCCAGGAACAGGGTGAGGAACAGCAGGGTGGCGGTAGCGGTGTGGCGCAGCATGGGAATCCCGGTCAGGTCAGTTGGCGACAATATTAACCAATTTGCCCGGCACCACAATCACCTTGCGGACCGTGGCGCCGTCGATGAAGCGCTGGACGTTGTCCTGGGCCAGGGCGGCAGCTTCCAGGGCGGCCTTGTCGGCATCCGCGGGCACGTCCATCTTCGCCCGCACCTTGCCGTTAACCTGCACCACCACTTCCAGGCTGTCGCGCACCAGGGCGCTTTCATCCACTGCGGGCCAGGGCGCGTCGAGGACATCGCCCGCGCCGCCGAGCTGCGCCCAAAGGGCGTGGCAGATGTGCGGCACGATCGGGTTGAGCATCAGCACCACCGCACGCAGGCCTTCCGCCAGCACCGCGCGGCCCTGTTCGCTGGCGTCGAGGCGGCCGAGTTCGTTGCTCAGCTCCATCACCGCGGCGATGGCGGTGTTGAAGGTCTGGCGGCGGCCGTAGTCGTCGCTGACCTTGGCGATGGTCTCGTGGATCTTGCGCCGGGCGTCCTTCTGCGGGCCGTCCAGTGCCGCGGTATCCAGCGCGGCTACCGGCCCGGCGGCTACCAGCCCCGCGGCCAGTTTCCACAGCCGGCGCAGGAAGCGGCTGGCGCCCTCGACGCCGGAGTCGGACCACTCCAGGGTCTGTTCCGGCGGCGCGGCGAACATGGTGAACAGGCGCACGGTGTCGGCGCCGTACTGGTCGACCGCGGTCTGCGGGTCGATGCCATTGTTCTTGGACTTGGACATCTTGGTCATGCCGCCCATTTCCAGCGCGCCCGCCTCGGGGTGCGAGGCGCTGACCACCTTGCCCTTGTCGTCGCGCTCCAGCAGTACGTCCGCCGGGTTGAACCAGCTCTTGCTGCCGTCGGCGTTCTGCTTGTAGAAGGAGTCGGCCAGCACCATGCCCTGGCAGAGCAGGCGCTTGAAGGGCTCGTCGCTGCTCACCAGGCCCTCGTCGCGCATCAGCTTGTGGAAAAAGCGGGCGTAGAGCAGGTGCAGGATGGCGTGTTCGATACCGCCCACATACTGGTCCACCGGCAGCCAGTAGTTGGCGCGCTCGGAATCCAGCATGCCCTCGGCGAAATCCGGGCAGGTGTAGCGGGCGTAGTACCAGCTCGACTCCATAAAGGTGTCGAAGGTGTCGGTCTCGTGCTCGGCGCCGGCGGCGTACCAGTCCGCCTTGCGCCATTCCGGGTCCGCCTTGATCGGGCTGCTGGTGCCGTCCATCACCACGTCCTCCGGCAGCAGCACCGGCAGCCTGTCCAGGGGCACCGGGATCTCGCCGCCTTCGGGCAGGTTGAGCATGGGTATCGGCGCGCCCCAGTAACGCTGTCGGGAGACCCCCCAGTCGCGCAGGCGGAAGTTGGTCTTGACCGCCCCCTTGCCCTTGTCGGCCAGGGCTTTGGCGATGGCGTCAAAGGCCTTCTTGAAGTTGAGATTGTCGAACTCGCCGGAATTGACCAGCTGGATGTCGGTCTTGCGGGCGTACCATTCCTGCCAGTTGGCGGAATCGAAGGCAGCGTCCTTGTTGTCCGTGCTGGCGATCACCTGCTGGATCCGCAGGCCGTACTTGTTGGCGAAGGCGAAGTCGCGCTCGTCGTGGGCCGGCACCGCCATCACCGCGCCGGAACCGTAGTCCATCAGCACGTAGTTGGCGACCCACACCGGCACTTCCTCGCCGGTGAGCGGGTGCACCGCGCGCAGGCCGGTGTCCATGCCCTTTTTCTCCATGGTCGCCATGTCGGCCTCGGCCACCGAGTTGGTCTTGCACTCCTCGATAAATGACGCCAGCGCGGCGTTGTCCGCCGCCAGCGCCAGGCTGATCGGGTGCTCCGCCGCGAGGCTCACATAGGTGACCCCCATCAGCGTATCCGGCCGGGTGGTGTAGACGTCGAAGGCGCCGTGGCCGTCCACCGGCGTGGCCAGGTCGAAGGTCATCTCCACGCCGCGGGACTTGCCGATCCAGTTCTTCTGCATCGTGCGCACCTGCTCCGGCCAGTCGGGCAACTGGTCGAGGCTGGTGAGCAGTTCGTTGGCGTAGTCAGTGATCTTGATGAACCACTGGGGAATCTCCTTGCGCTCCACCAGCGCACCCGAGCGCCAGCCGCGACCATCGACCACCTGCTCGTTGGCCAGCACTGTCTGGTCCACCGGGTCCCAGTTCACCGTGGCCATCTTCTTGTACACCAACCCCTTCTCGTAGAGGCGGGTGAAGAACCACTGCTCCCACTTGTAGTAGTTGGGCTGGCAGGTGGCCAGTTCGCGGTTCCAGTCAAAGCCGAAGCCCAGGCTTTTCAGCTGGGACTTCATGTAGTCGATATTGCTGTAGGTCCACTTCGCCGGCGCCGTCCTGTTCTGGATCGCGGCGTTCTCCGCCGGCAGGCCGAAGGCGTCCCAGCCCATCGGGTGCAGCACGTTCTTGCCCAGCATGCGCTGGTAGCGGGCGATCACATCGGTGATGGTGTAGTTGCGCACATGGCCCATGTGCAGCTTGCCGCTGGGGTAGGGGAACATGGCCAGGCAGTAGAACTTTTCCCGGGACGCATCGGCGTCCACAGCAAAGCTGTCGCTGTCATTCCAGTGTTGCTGGGCCTGGGCTTCCAGGGCCTTGGGGTCGTATTGCTGGTCCATGTTTGGGTTGTGCGTCTCGTGAGATAGGGGTCGTCAGACGTTCCATCGGGTGCCGGCACCGACCCGGTGAGGGTGGTGCAGGGGGCGAAATCAAGCGCCGGATTCTACCAGTAATTGACCAGTGCGGCGAAATTTGGCTCAGCTCGATTTTCTGGCCTGTGGGTTCTGCCGCCGAGCGTGAAACGGAACCTGCCTGCTGGAACACGCCAAAAAGCGCACGTCCCTGTGCAGGCTCGGGTGGCGACGTCCTGTCGCCACACGGTTCCATCAGGCAGGTTCCGCTTCACACTCTACCTGCGGCACAAGGTTCAAACTGGGCCAATGCGGGCTGGAATGCCCGGTTCCGAACAGGGATTGGGTAAATCCGGGGTTCCTGCGGCATGTACACCGGGGATCAACAGGTTGGGCGGGGCGTACAGGGCGCCTTAAATCGGGTTCCCGCGAAAGGGAGGGACGTAGAGCTGGTATTGCCTCGCCGGGGCGTCCGAGGACATGGATGGACCGGCCGGCGCTCCGGGAGGCCGAGCCTGCACATGGATGTGCGCTTTTTGGCGGTACGGCGGGGCAATACCAGCTCTGCGGCCCGGGTTCGGAGCTCGCCCAGATAAGAGTCACAGTATCCGGATTAAATACTTTCGAGAGTGAGGGATCAGGACCGCAAAACCACAACTCCGGACTCAGTCAGAGTCCGAATCGTTATCCCGCCAAAGCCCCACATACAGCAGGTACATCAGCAGCAAGCCCACAAAACAGGTCAGCACAATCGGATGCGTGCCGAAACTGCCGAAGGGCGTCTTGCCCAGCATCGGCTCTACCTGGCCCGTCAGCACAGTCGAAACGAACTGCTCCGACTGCGCCACAATCCGCCCGCGATGGTCGATGATCGCCGAGACCCCGTTGTTGGTGCCGCGAATCAGGTAGCGGCCGTTCTCCAGCGCCCGCATCTGCGCCATCTGCAAGTGTTGCAGCGGGCCGATACTGTGGCCGAACCAGCTGTCGTTGCTCACTGTGACCAGCAGGTCCGCACGGCGAGCGCCCCAGGAGACCTGCTCCGGGTAGACAATCTCGTAGCAGATTGACGGCGCCACCCGGAAAGCGCCCGCGCGCAGCGCCTCCTGCTTGCGTGGGCCGCCGCTGAAACTGGACATCGGCAGATCGAAGAAGGCGATCAGGCCGCGCAACAGGTCTTCCAGCGGGACATATTCGCCGAAGGGCACCAGGTGGTGCTTGAAGTAGACCCCCTCGCCGCCGCCCAGGGCAATGATGCTGTTGTAGTAGCTGCCATCGCTGTCGCGGTAGGGAATGCCCGTGATCAGGGTGGTATCCAGCAGCGCCGCCTGCCCGGCGATCGGGTCGATGAACTCGCGCGCGTCCTGGTAGAAGTTGGGTACTGCAGCCTCCGGCCAGACCACGATGTCGCTGCCCAGCAGGGGCATGGTTGCACGTTTCAGCTGGCCCAGGATGTCGCGGTAATAGCGCCGGTCCCACTTGTGCTCCTGGGGGACATTGGGCTGGACGATCGCCACGGCCATGGGATCCGGACTGGCCGGCACCACCCATTCGATGGGGCGCAGTACCGCCCCGCCCGCCCACAGGGTGACCCCGATCACCGCATAGGTCGCGATGGTCATCGGTTGCCGGCTGCGCCAGGCGAGGAAGACGATGGTGCCGGTGATCGCGCAGATGAAGGAGAGGAAGAAGACGCCGCCGATCGGCGCCCAGCCGGCAATCCAGGTATCGGTGTGGGCGTAGCCCAGGTAGAGCCAGGGGAAGCCGGTGAAAATCCAGCCCCGCAGCCACTCGAAAATCACCCAGAGCAGGGGGAACCCGAGCAGCATGCCGCCGGGCAGTGGGCGCACGTAGCGGGCGTAGGTCCAGCCGAACAGGGCGTGAACCAGCGCCAGGCCGGCGCAGAACAGGGCGGTGAGCAGGGTCGCCAGCGGCACCGAGGCATAGCCGTAGACGTGGATGCTGACGTAGACCCAGGAGGCCCCGCTGCCGAACAGGCCGAAGCCATAGCACCAGCCGCGCAGCAGCGCGACCCGCGGGCTGCAGGTGCTGAGCAGCCAGGCCAGCAGGCCGCAGCTGACGATGCCGGCGGGCCACAGGTTGAAGGGCGCCAGCGACAGGGTGACGAGCGCACCGGCCAGCGGCGCGACCAGGAAGGTCAGCAGCCGGTCTCGCAATACAGACACAGGTCGCGCTTACTGGCGCAGCGGACGCATGCGCAGGCTGTGGATCTTGCGCTGGTCGGCGTTGATGACCTTGAATTCGTAGTCCTCGATCACGGCGATCTCGTTGCGCGCGGGCATGTGGCCGAGGGCCTGGATCACCAGCCCGCCGATGGTGTCGAATTCATCGTCGCTGAAGCGGGCGTCGAAGTAGTCGTTGAAATCCTCGATCGGAGTCAGCGCCTTGACGAAGAAGTCGTCGTCCGAGATCTTGCGGATGAAGCGGTCTTCCTCCACGTCGGTCTCGTCCTCGATTTCGCCGACGATCTCCTCCAGCACGTCCTCGATGGTGACCAGGCCGGCGACGCCGCCGTACTCGTCGATGACGATCGCCATGTGGTTGCGGTTCTCGCGGAACTCGCGCAGCAGTACGTTGAGGCGCTTGCTCTCCGGTACCACCACCGCGGGGCGCAGCAGGTCCTCGATGCGAAACTCGCTGTGGTCCTTGTTGAGGATCTGCGGCAGCAGGTCCTTGGCCAGCAGGATGCCGAGGATGTCGTCGGGGCTCTCGCCGATCACCGGGTAGCGGGAGTGGGCGGAGCGGATGATCTGCGGCAGCAGGTCCTCGAGGCTGGAATCGGCCTTGATCAGCTCCATCTGCGCGCGGGGAATCATGATGTCGCGCACCTGCATGTCGCTGACCTGCATGGCGCCCTCCATGATGCTGCGGGCGTCGGGGTCGATGACCTCGTTCTCCGCGGCGACCGCCAGCACGCCCTCGAGGTCGCTCCGGGTACGCGGCTCGCTGGAAAAAATCTGGCTGATCTTGTCCAGCCAGGACTTCTCGCCATTGTCGTTGCCTGAGTGGTCGTCGCTCATGCGCCCGTTTGCTCCGTGCAGTGCTCGTCCCGGTAGGGACAGGGAAAGTTGAGTTCCGCGAGAATGGCCGTCTCCAGGCCTTCCATCTCGCACGCTTCGTCGTCGTCGATGTGGTCGTAGCCGAGCAGGTGCAGCGTGCCGTGCACCGCCATGTGCGCCCAGTGGGCCTGCAGGGGCTTGCCCTGTTCGGCGGCCTCCGCGGCCACCACCGGCACACAGATCACGATATCGCCCAGCAGCGGCAATTCGAGTTCCGCGGGCAGGTCCGCCGGGAAGGAGAGTACGTTGGTGGGCCCGTGCTTGCCGCGGTAGGTGCCGTTCAGCTCGGCCATTTCCTCGCTGTCCACGAGGCGCAGGCTGATTTCACTGTCGGCACTGCGGCGTCCGGCCAGGGCACAGGTGATCCAGCGCCGTATGTCCTCCTCGTCGGGAGTCGGCTCGGTGCTGGCTTTCTGGATGTCGAGTTGCAGGTTCACGGCTTGCGCTTTTCGCGCGGGGCGTCCCGGGGGGCGTCCAGCGGCGTGGCCTTGTCCTCGTGGACTTCGTAGGCTTCCACGATGCGCTGTACCAGCGGGTGGCGAACCACGTCCTTGTTGGCGAACCAGGTGAAACTGATGCCGTCCACGTCGCGCAGGATATTGCCGGCGTGGGTCAGCCCTGACTGGGCGCCCCGCGGCAGGTCGATCTGGGTGGCGTCGCCGGTGATCACCGCGGTGGAGCCGAAGCCGATCCGGGTGAGGAACATCTTCATCTGCTCACGGGTGGTGTTCTGCGCCTCGTCGAGGATGATGAACGCATTGTTCAGCGTGCGCCCGCGCATGAACGCGAGGGGCGCCACCTCGATGATGCTGCGCTCGATGTACTTGTTGACCGTCTCGAAACCGAGCATCTCGTAGAGGGCGTCGTAGAGCGGGCGCAGGTAGGGGTCGATCTTCTGCGCCAGGTCGCCGGGCAGGAAGCCGAGCTTCTCGCCCGCTTCCACCGCCGGGCGCACCAGCAGGATGCGGCGCACCTTCTCCTCCAGCAGCGCTTCCACCGCGCAGGCCACCGCCAGGTAAGTCTTGCCGGTGCCCGCCGGGCCGATGCCGAAGTTGATGTCGCAGTGCTTGATCGCGCGCACGTAACCGAGCTGGTTCTTGCCCCGCGGCTTGATCGCCGCGCGGCGGGTGCGGATCACCTGGATCGCGTCGGTGGCCGCCTCGGACTCCGCGGCTTCCGCCAGGGATTCCAGGCCCGCCTGGTTCAGGTGCAGGTGCAGGGATTCCGGCGACAGACCGATGCCCTGGCAGATCTCGGCGTACAGCTGGCGCAGCAGGTGCTTCGCCGCCGTCGCCTGGGGTTCCGGCCCATTGACCCGGAACTCGTTGCCGCGGTTGTGGATGCGCACGCCCAGGCGCTCCTCGATCTGCCGCAAATGACGGTCCAGCTGGCCGCAGAGCATGGCCAGATGACGCGGGTCATTGGGTTCGAGGGTCAGGAGCTGTGTGTCGACCGGCTCGGGAGCCGGGCTCTGTGAAGGAGGTTCGCTAGTCAATCTGGTCTGGGGCCCATGCGGGCAGTGTGTATAGGCTTAAAGGATAACTCGGAATCTGGCTGCGTCAACCGCTTGGTTTGGTCGATTCGGGGCTGGTTTTGGGGATGCTCTCCCGTAGGGATTCGGAAATATTGGAGCACATTACCCGGCGCTGATGCAGGTGATTGCCACTGGAACACGCCAAAAAGCGCACGTCCGTGTGCAGGCTCGGGTGGCGACATCCATGTCGCCACACGGTTCCAGTGGCAATCACCTGCATCAACACCTCTCACGAGCCGGATGCTCCCTACGGTCCGAATACACCCAGGCGCGCCTGAGGAACTGTGCAGACAAAACCCGCCAGCCAAGCCGGAAGCACCGGCAATGCCGATGCACTGTTCAAACCAGGTCGGCATCAAGTCAGGCGGCGAGCACACCGCGCAGGGAGTTGGGCAGGGCTTCGAGTATATCGACATCGGCGAAGCCGCCGATCAGTGAGAGGTCGTCGCAGTGGAAGTTGACCACGCGGTTGTTCTCGGTGCGCCCCTGCAGCTGCCCCGGGTCCTTTTTCGAGACCCCGGTCACCAGGATGCGCTGCCGCGTACCCACCATGCGCCGGCTGATGGACTGGGCGTGCTGGATAATGCGGGTCTGCAGGATTTGCAGGCGCTGCTTTTTCACCTCTTCCGGGGTATCGTCCGGGAGGTCCGAGGCCGGGGTACCCGGGCGGGCGCTGTAGACGAAGCTGAAGGAGGTGTCGAAGCCGATATCCTCGATCAGCTTCATCGTCGCGGCGAAGTCCGCCTCGGTTTCTCCGGGGAAACCGACGATAAAATCCGAGGAAATGCTGATATCGGGGCGGATCTTGCGCAAACGGCGAATCTTGGACTTGTATTCCAGCGCGGTGTGGCTGCGTTTCATCGCCGCCAGTACCCGGTCCGAGCCGCTCTGCACCGGCAGGTGCAGGTGGTCCACCAGCTGGGGGATGTCCGCGTAGGCGTCGATCAGGGCGTCGGAGAACTCCACCGGGTGGGAGGTGGTGTAGCGGATGCGCTCGATGCCGGGAATCTTCGCCACGTAGTGCAGCAGTTCGGCGAAATCGGCGACCTGGCCGTCGTGGGTCGCGCCGCGGAAGGCGTTGACGTTCTGGCCCAACAGGTTGACCTCGCGCACCCCGCCCGCGGCCAGATGCGCGATCTCGGCGATCACGTCGTCCAGCGGCCGGGAGACTTCCTCGCCGCGTGTGTAGGGCACCACGCAGAAGGTGCAGTACTTGGAACAGCCTTCCATGATGGAGACGAAGGCTGTAGGACCCTCGACCTTGGGTTCGGGCAGGCGGTCGAATTTCTCGATCTCGGGGAAGCTGATGTCCACCACGATGGTGCCGCCGGGCCCGCTTTGGGCGTTGCGCTGGTCGATCATTTCCGGCAGGCGGTGCAGGGTCTGCGGGCCGAAGACGATGTCCACGTAGGGCGCGCGCTTGCCGATGGCCTCGCCTTCCTGGCTGGCCACGCAGCCGCCGACGCCGATGATGAGGTCGGGGTTCTTCTGCTTCAGGTGCTTCCAGCGGCCGAGCTGGTGGAAGACTTTCTCCTGGGCTTTTTCCCTTATGGAACAGGTGTTTAGCAGCAGGACGTCGGCTTCCTCGGGGTTTTCCGTGGTCTCCAGGTCGTGGGACTCGCCCAGCAGGTCGCGCATACGAGCGGAGTCGTATTCGTTCATCTGGCAGCCGTGGGTCTGGATGTAAAGTTTCCTGCTCACCGGGTTTGCTGTTCGCCGCCTGTGGGCGTACTCTGGGAAAAGGGGCGCGATTATACCGGCTGGGGCCGTTAAAGCCCAGTGCCGGCGCGGCATTCAGGCTGGTATTTCGCCCTGATGGTGGTACTATTGCCGCCCCCCCAAATCCGGTGGTGCCTGCGCCGCAGGCGAGCGATACCACGCTACGAGGAGTCCATGCCAGCTCAACCCGTCTACAAGGTGATTTTCCAGAATGGAGGCCAGGTGTTCGAGGTCTTCGCGCGCCAGATTTACCAGAGTGACATGTGGGGCTTTATCGAGGTCGAGGAGTTCGTCTTCGGGGAGCGCTCGCAGATTCTGGTAGACCCGAGCGAGGAAAAGCTGAAGCACGAGTTCAGTGGCGTGGCGCGGTCCTATATTCCGCTGCAGTCGATTATCCGGATCGACGAGGTGGAGAAAGAGGGATCGGTCAAAGTGTCGGATTTCAAGCCTGCCGCCCCCGGCAGCAATATTGCCAGCTTCCCGTTTTCGGCGGGTCCGCCGCAGTCTGGCGGAGAGGATTAAAGCTCACCGCATCCAGTCATCCAGCCCGCTATCACCGATCGCTCTCGTCTACGTCTAATTGGCATGGATAGGCTCTGACCCTTCCTGTTCACCGTCATCAGTCTGAACCCATATGCCCACGCCAGCAATTGTATGAGCCATTTTGAGGCTAGCCGCTAATCATCTCTCTGTCCAGGAGAGTATGCCAGAGCAAAACTGTGACCCGCCTCACAGTTCCGTGAAAATTTGGAAAGATGGCGATCAATTCCGAGCAGGATATCCATCTTGTGCTAAACCTATCCAATAGCTGAGGGATTAGTTTACGTCCTGACTGCAAGTAAAAAATTTATCGGCAGTGCAGTAATCAAGGGCAAGGTACAAGGTGAGTTCCATGAGCTTTTTCATAGGGAACAGAGGTGCACGCGCGGTCTTGGCCGTTGGCACGTTGACTTCATTTTTGGGCTTGATGCCCGTACAAGCTGAAAATCCTGATTCGTCGACTTTCGGACATCCCGCGGAGTCGGATCGTTCGGTTGGCTCTTCAGTCAGTGTCGCATCCGGTTTCGATTCCGGTACCATTGGCTCAGATGGTCAGCGTATCTATTCCGATTCAAACCCGACCAGCGGACAGTTGCTGATCGCCAATGTCGAGCTCCAGACTAATGACCTGGACGTTGCAGATCCGGTTTCCGGTGTCGTTGGAGGAGGGGGCAGCGACAGTGCTGTGCAGGCAAGGAAAGATGATACTACACTGAACGTAATATGGCTGGCGTTATCCGTGCTTCTTGGTTTCGGAGTTGTCGCGCGTCGGCGGCCTTCCATGTCTGCGGGATCCGGTAACGAATAGTCAGGTGCCGAGCGCGCTTGCGATTCGGTCGGGCAGTGCGGGCACCGCAGTTTTTTCTGCTGATGCCTCGAAACAGGTGGATTGTGTTGGCGACACTGACAGGTGGATGCGGCGTGTCGGCATGGTGGCTGAAGATATCGACCTGACCAGGCCTGCTGATGTCAGTCCTTGGCTTCTGCAATTACGCCGTCTTCTGTATCGGCGTTGGCGCTGACTAGGTGGTATAACTCGCTACCTTGTGTGATCTGGGTTCACGTGAGGCGTGGTCTGATTGTGATTTATCTGCAGTAATCAATCTTGCCCAATCCCTTGGTAAGTGTACTAAGATTTGATGTACTTGGATGGGGGGGTGGCCATGTTAAATAGAATAGGCTTTCGAGCAAGTCTACTTTTTGCGTTCTTGACCTGTTGTCTCAGTGTCATCGCATCACCGTACACCGTCAATCCTGGGGATATGTTACGCATCGATGTGTGGAACGAGGACAGCCTGAGCCAGGAGGTCCTGGTGCGGCCCGATGGGAAAATCAGCTTGCCCATGGCAGGTGAGATCGATACCAGTGCCGCAACACCCGAACAAGTGGCCGATAAAATAGCCGCAGCGTTGCAAAAGTACATGAAAGACCCTCCCAGGGTTGTAGTCTCACTGGCCAGTGTCAGCGGAAACAAGATCTACGTTATTGGAAAGGTGATCAGGCCAGGCGAATACGTCATTACCAGCGATACCGACGTCATACAGGCACTGGCGTTGGCGGGTGGCCTGAATCCCTTTGCGGCCCAGAACGACATTCGTATACTGCGCCGTAGTCGTGACGGTAACCAGGTAGCGATCCCCTTTCGGTACAGTAAAGTCGAAAGCGGGGAGGACCTCGCCTCAAATATTATATTAAACAGCAGAGACGTGGTGGTTGTGCCATGAAAAATTTTAGCCTGGCAGTTAGCAAATTCATCCGTCGCCACATTCCGGTAGTTCTCTCAGGGGTGGCTGCGCTACTGAGTACAATTTCTTATGCGGATCAGTACTCGCTCGAATACGGCGTAGAAGCCGGTTACGAATACAATGACAACGTCCGGTTGACACCGGACAACGAGGTCAGTATCTCGGGTGGACAACTGACAATCCCCGCGACGTTTGCCACGGAGGATGAGCGACTGAAAACGTCCCTCCAGGGTGAACTAAAGTTTTCCAAGTACGATGTCGAAGAGTATGACAGTGACGACCAGTTTCTGCGCGGAGATATGGAGTACAAGTTCGAGCGTAGCGAGTTCAATGGCTATGCAGGCTATACCCGCGATTCCACCCGCAGTAGTGAATTCCTCGATACCGGTGTGGTCGGGCTGGAAGCCGTTCGACGCGAGATGGCCACGGTTGGGGCCTCCGGGTCACATTTTTTCACTGAGAAAAACGGGCTTACTGCAGGGATAGACTATCGGGATGTGCAGTACGATTCAGATTTCTTTCAGGATTTCGACTTTGTCTCGGGTTACGCGGGATGGATCAACCAGTGGACGGAGCGAACCCGCTTACGTTTGCAGGGGTTTGCCAGCCGATACGAAAATGATGGGGATATAACCGTTTCGACCGATGGCGCTGGGCTACAAGCCGGATTCGACTCCGATCTCTCCGAGCGAACAACAACAACCTTGCTGATTGGCTGGGTGTCGTCGAGTACTGACTACTCAACCAACCTGCCAATTGCCCCCCCCGATGATTCAGATGATGATAGTTTGTATTTGCGCGCTACGGTAAATTACCGTGGCGAGCGTCACTTTTTCCGCGGGCAAATCAAGAGTGAACCCAGCCCCAGTTCCAATGGTACGATGGTGGAGGAGAACCTGCTGGGTTTGGTCTATCGCTACCGGGTAACCGAGCGCAGTAATTTTGAATCGGAGCTGACCGTAGGGCAGCGGGGCGCGCTGGATGACCGTATTAAAAACGACCGTGACTTTGCGAGGTTGAGTCTCGGTCTGGATTATCGGATTACAGAGGCGTGGTATGTATCGGGGCGGTATCAGTTCTCCTACCAGGATAGAGATCTGGATCCAGATAGCGCCGATTCCAATGCAGTCTATCTCAGTCTGGTCTTCCGGCCCCAGAAGTCAGTGTGGTCAAGGTAACCGGAGGGTTGCAGGTTGATGGACGAGAAGCCGTATCTGGTAAAGACTCCGCAGGATTACCTGAACATGCTGAAGCGGCGAAAAATATGGCTGCTTCTCCCCCTTGTATCGATTTTCTCCCTGGCAGTAATAATCGCGCTGGTAATACCGCCAGTTTACCGTTCGGAAGCGATTATCCTGATCGAAGAGCAGGCGGTGCCCAAGGATTTCGTTCAATCTACCATTACCAGTTATGCGGACCAGCGGGTGCAGGTGATAAGCCGCAGGGTACTTACGACCGAAAACATTACTCGCATCATCAAAAAGTTCAATTTGTATCAACAGGATGAATCAGGCGCGAAGAACAGCCCAGAAGCGCAGAGCGACACAGCTACGAAACTCCCCAAGAGGGTGCTGGCACAAAAATTCAGAGACAACGTCGGGTTGGACCTTGTGAGTGCAGAAGTGATCGATCCGCGGAGTGGTCGTTCTACCAACGCCACCATCGCCTTTACGCTCTCTTTCGAAAATCCCCAGCCCGAAACCGCACAGAAGATCGCCGATGAACTGGTGACCCTGTTTTTGAGCGAGAATCGTCGCGAGCGAACCGAGCAGGTAGCGAGTACCGCAGAATTCCTCGCCACCGAAGCCGAGCGCCTCAACGCTGAACTCCTGGAACTTGAAAATCGCCTGGCAGCGTTCAAGTCGGCAAATGAAGGCAGCCTGCCTCAATTGTATCAATACAATCTTTCGGCACTCGAACGTATGGAGAGAGAGGGTTCCGACCTGGAAACGCGTATTCAGGAACTGGTGAAGCGGAGGATTGAAATTTCTTCACAGATGTCACAGGTCAGTCGTTCCGCTCCGGTCGTGCTCGCTACTGGCGATGTAGTGATGAGCGATGCTGATCGACTCAAGGCGCTTCAATCCGAATACCGTCACAAGGCTTCCATCTACCAGGACAACCACCCCGACATCATCCGGCTGGAGCGGGAAATCAAGGTGTTACAGGACCAGTTGGGGGTGGGTACCGATACGCAAGACCTGCAGCGCCAACTTGAAGAGCAGAAGCAATACCTCGCTGAATTGCTGACTCGCTACAATGAAAATCACCAGGAAGTGCAGAGCACAAAGCGCCTGATTGCGCAACTCGAGGAGAGCGTCAGGGCGGCGAGATTGTCAAATTCGGGAGGCCAGGAAGTCGCAGCAGACAACCCGGCTTATGTTTTGCTACAGACTCAACTGGATACCACCAATTCAGAAATCAATACGCTTAGCGCCCGGCTGAGTGACCTCAAGGCGCAGATTGACCATTATCAGGGTTTAATTAAACAGGCGCCCCAGGTTGAAATGGAATACCAGGCTCTATTGCGGGATTACGATAACGCGACGGTGGAGTATCGGGAAATCAAGGCCAAACAACGCGATGCCATGGTGGCCAAGAATCTGGAGCAGGAGCAAAAAGGTGAGCGGTTCGCTTTGATAGAGCCACCAGCCTATCCCATGCGGCCCATAAAGCCCAATCGGCCTGCTATTATCTTCATCGGGTTTGTCGTTGCGCTCGGGGCAGGGGTGGGAGCGGCGGCATTACGTGAATTTACTGACGCTGCGGTACATGGAGTCAGTGAGCTCACTGCCATTCTGGGACAGGAGCCTCTGGTGTCCATCCCCTATATAGATAACGATATCGATATCTCCAGGCGCCAGCGATTCTACCTGTACTCCATGTTGGCGATGGCCGGAGTCATAGCCCTTGTGGTATATGTGGACATTGTATTCAGTCATTAGCGAATAGAATCGTTACAAAACATTCGTTTGAGGTCTAGCGCATGGACTACCTGCAGAGGGCGATCGAGAAAGCGCGAGAACAGCGTGAGGGCTCGATTGGAAATACACCGGCACCGGGGCAGGGCGTTTCTTCGCCGAACGGTAATGAAAGCACTGCCCCGCAGCGAGAAAAGGCGCTGGCTCCCGGCATGGGCGTTATGGATAGCAGGGCTTCCAGGCGGCGGGAGTCGGTGCGGGTGGACTATACCCGGACGAGAACCATCAAATTGGATAAGAGTCGTCTGGCGCGTAACAGGGTGATTGCGGCAGAGAGCGAAGACGCCAGGGTCGAGTCCTACCGGCAGCTGCGCAGCCATGTACTGAGTAAGATGAAACGCGGTGGATGGAGAACTCTCGCAATCACCAGTCCGCATGAGGGCGCGGGAAAGACGCTTACCGCAATCAATCTCGCAGTGAGTATTTCGCAGGAAGTCAACCAGACGGTGATGCTGGTGGACGTAGATTTGCGCAATCCCAGTATTCATCGAACTTTGGGTGTGGAGATTGATAAGGGTATTGTCGATCACCTCACCAACGGGGAGCCCCTCGAAAATATTCTGTTCAATCCCGGATATCCCCGGCTGGTGATACTGCCGGGACTACCACAGGAGCTAAATGCCTCCGAATTGTTATCTTCTCCTGCGATGAACAATTTCATGTCGGAAATCATCGGCCGATATCCGGATCGGATCATAATATTCGATTTGCCGCCACTACTGCGCAATGACGACGCAATGGTTTTTGCGCCGAGCGTTGATAGTTGTCTTCTGGTAGTGGAGGACGGCGAAAATCGACCTGATGAAATAAAACGCTGCCTGAAGTTACTGAAAGACGAACCATTGATGGGCGTCATCCTCAACAAGGTTCGCTAGCGAATAGGCAGCTGTATGTATACGAGTTTCTTCGGGCTCAGTGAAAAGCCGTTCTCCCTAATACCGGAGTCGGAGTCGATATATTTTTCGAGCCAGCACCTTGAAGCCTACAATATGCTCGAGTTCGGGCTTCTTGAGCAGGTCGGTATCACTGTCATCACCGGAGAGGTAGGTGCCGGCAAGACAACGCTTCTGCGGCATCTGCTTTCTCGCACAAACTACGACTCCCTGACGGTCGGACTGATCAGTACTCCGCACGAATCCTATGGAACTCTGCTCAGTTGGATCATTAACGCATTCAGAATACCTTTCAGCAGTAATGAAGAGGGCATGTTGCTGCGGACATTGCAGGACTTTCTGGTAGACGAGTACGCAAAGGGCAAGCGGACTCTGGTGATTGTTGACGAAGCGCAAAACATGACCAAACTGGACCTGGAGTCCCTGCGCCTACTCACCAATATCAATGCTGACAAAATGCAATTACTGCAAGTCATTCTTGTCGGGCAGCCGGAGCTGCTGGAAATGTTCTACGACCCTTCAATGTCACAACTTGCCCAAAGGGTATCTGCTGAGTACAGGCTCGGTCCCCTGAACAAACTGGAGACTATGAGCTACATTTACTATCGGCTCGAAGCCGTCGGTGGTTCTCCGGAAATTTTTGAAGTCAGTGCAACGCTGGCAATTTATTATTACAGCGGAGGCATACCGAGAATTATCAATACGCTGTGCGACGGATGTCTTGTTGCTGCCTTTGGCCTCGGGTTGAAAGTCATAGACCTGAGCATAGTTCTCAAGGTTGTTCAGTGGAAACAGATTGGGGGTATCCATAGACCCGGGATTGAATCAGATCCTGCTCGGGAACAGGTGCGCGAAGAGGTGATTACACAAAATAAAATAGATCTTCTGAAAGTAGTAAATTAGCCTCCCTTGATCTGGCTTACTGTGCGACTGGCTCATCCAGAAATCGCTCATATGGGGTGCCCGACAGGGCATCAGCGAGTTCCTTATAGTTTTTGACCTTTTCGTCTACCCTGTGAGAACTGATCTTTTTCAGTGAAGGAGAGGTGACGTTTTGGGCATCTACCCCCAAAAAAGACCATATTCGTGAAGCACAGGACTCGTGTTGCTTGAAAAACTCCTCATAGGTAATCTCAAGAACCTTTTCTGACTCAAATTGATCCCGCATTTTGCTAGCGTTGTGTTCCATTTTTGCCATTGCGCGACATGCTTTTTTCGGAGATATATGGATTTTATCGACTAACTGCTTGCTAGATGTGTGTGCTATTCCTCGTTTCACCATCATCAGATTGGAAATATACATTTCCAGGAGATTATCTCGGGTTAACAATATAATTTTGATGTCATCTGAATTAATCCACTTAAAAAGGCAGCGAAAATCTAGCAGTTGCTGGTACATTAACTTAAATCCCACTGCCTTTTCACTATCGTGGCTGACTTGAGGATTATAAATACGCCCTTTGCCAAATTCAGTGAAGGGAGCGCTGTGCTCTGGATTTGAGAATAAGGATGTCAAATATTCCTGGGTTAGTCTGGCCAGGGGCAGATTATAAGAAACTCGAGACATTGCTGGATTGCCAAAGCACTTTGTTAGGAAATACCTCTTTTTGTGACTTTCGGTAAAGTGCCTGTATCCATCCAATGCAGGATAAGTTCTCAAAAAAACCTCCCCATGGCAGCGTACTTCAGGGTGATTGTTGAGCCATAACCGTATATAAGTAGAACCAGATCGTGGCATTGTGAGAATAATGAATTTTTTCATTTTCCTTGCATTAGAAGAGTCAAAAAGGAATTCTTTATCATTATGGTTGGCACAATCACGACTAATCAAGAGTGTATTGCATTGAAGAGAGATTATTGACGAATTCGCTTTTTCTTCCGGAAATTGATCATTCCCATGTTATAAGAACTGGTGGCGTGGAGACAAAATTCATGGGGGCCTGAACCGGAATAGGATAGCGTTTTCCGCTTGTCTCGTTTGAGAAAAGTCAGTAGCCTACAAACTATGTTCGCCTGTCTGTCAAGAGCTACCGCGTTAGCAGTGGTAGTATAAAGCGGCCCTCTCCGCTTTTAACGGTCGGGTACAAGGCCTTATCAATTCTCGGAAATTCTTCGAAGTAGGGGCGTGAGTATGTTCAACCTTAGTCATAACGAGTTCCTTCCATATGACAAACTGAATGAAATTTCTGAGAGGTTCGCTGACGGCTATAAGAGTGCGATTCCTTTTGCCCATGGCGTATTTGATGATGTATTCGATCCAGCGTTGTTGGATGAAATTATCAAAGAATTTGAGGCGGGAGAGAAAACATGGACCGAATTCAAAACCAAATATGAAAAAAAATATCAAATGAGCCATGACATTGCTCTCCAGCCAGTGTCAAGGGCGTTTATTCATAATCTTAATTCAGAGCCATTCATCAGGTTCTTGGAGCGGTTAACAGGTATTCAAGGACTGATTCCAGACCCCTATCTATTTGGCGGAGGCCTGCATAAAATCCCAAGGGGGGGGAAGTTGGGTGTTCACGTTGACTTTAATCATCACAGGTTAATGCAGGTCAATAGGCGTATTAACTTATTGATTTACCTGAATAAAGACTGGAAGGAGGAATACGGGGGGCACTTTGAGCTATGGGATGAGAAAAAGCATTCTTGTGTTACCAAAATTTTGCCGACTTTCAATCGCATGGCCATCTTTACAACAACCCCCACCAGTTTTCATGGGCATCCAGAGCCACTGACCTGTCCAGAAGATAGGTCCAGACTTTCCCTGGCATTGTATTACTACACGGTCGCGCGCGGGGATCAGCGAAAAGAAAAGCATGGTACCCAATTTCTGACCGCGTCCGGTGGACGGGAAGAGCTAAATTTAGGATCGATTGGCATCGTAAAGCGAAAACTAAAGGCATTGCTAAGAAAATAGTTAAAGGGCTATTGATTTAGCATGGACTGAATCACTAAGAATTAATCTGGAATGCTATGCCAATCACCCTTTTATACTAGTTAAAGCTAGAATTTTGTATTATTTATACTAAGTCCCTATTTCTATTGTAACCCCGCTTCAAACTGCACTATTGTTTGAGCGTATGAAAGTACTTTATCTCTACAGTTTCCTGTTTTCTCTGCTGATTACGCTAGCGCTGATGCCTTTGCTGATTCGCTATTCTGGTCGCTTTAAGCTGGTTGATGACCCCGCAGGCAGTGAGCGTAAGCTACACGATGTAATTGTGCCTCGGAGTGGTGGGTTGGGAATAATTGCGGGGGCGTCTCTGTCCTTGCTGATTTTGCTGCCGCTGGATCTTTCACTTAGCAGTTACCTGATTTCCTGCATGCTTATAATAGGGTTCGGTTTGTGGGATGATTTTTCCGAACTCCGTCCGGCGCAAAAACTGTTTGGCCAGGCTATCGGGGTTATCGTTGCAATGAGTGGCGGTATGGTGATTGGCGATCTTCCGCTATTGCCTGATAGCCCCGCCTGGTTCTGCAATGTAGTGACTTTTGTCTTCGTGCTCGGGGTGATTAACGGCGTAAATTTCTCCGATGGAATGGATGGATTGGCAGCCGGGACTACGTTCGCGGCACTAATTTTACTTTTTATCCTCGCCATTCAGTCTTCAAATTCACAGGTTGCAGCCGTGTCAATATCAGTTATGGCTGCGCTGGTGGGTTTCCTTCGTTTCAATACACATCCCGCTTCAATTTTTATGGGGGATGCGGGAAGCCAGTTTCTCGGCTTCACGCTTGCCTGGCTTTCAATTACGGTCAGTCAGAACGCGATGGCGTCTTATACCCCTTTGCTACCGCTTATCATACTGGGTATCCCTGTTATGGATATTTTGCAGGTTGTCCCGGTGCGAATCAGGAAAAAGCTACCACTTCCAGGTCCTGATAGAGAGCATTTCCATCACCAGATTGCAAAATTGGGCTTTTATCACTACGAAGTCGTAGCACTCATTTACTTTTTGCAGGCGATATTATTGTGTAGCGCCTACCTGCTGCGATTCAGTAGTGATGTGATCGCCATGGGATTCTACATCTTGTTTGTTAGTCTCATCCTGGGAATTCTTTACGTGGGGCATAAAACTGGATGGAGAGCACACGATTCGCAGGAAATCAATGATCGAGGATATCGCCGAAACATTTTCTTTCGCCGATTGAGTTTTCTCCATCCTTACACGGGTAAAATTGTCGGCCTGTTTATCGCCGGATACTTTTTTCTTGCCGCCGGTACCTCGATATTCAGTGGAGGGAGCCTGGCGTACCTGAGCCTGGCGTTAGGTGTATTTCTTTTGCTCCCGCTTCCCATACGTGTGAGGTGGCCTGTCGGCTGGGGGCGACTCGCCAGTTACCTGGCCACGATAATCCTGTCTTACAGCCTGATCGAATCGGTGGCAGGCAAAAATATCAACCTGCTAATCGATGGTGGCCTTGTTGTTCTGATACTACTGTTGGCATTGTCGATTCGAATTACACGCCGGACCTATTTTGGCGCAAATACGGAAGACCTGCTGGTTGTGTTGTCCTGTGTATTCCTGGCCCCATTTCTGTTAGCTGACATGAGTCAGATTACCCCGGTCATAAGGTATGTATTCAGAATATTTGTTTTGTTCTATGCTTGCGAATATCTGTTGGCACGGGGTGAAAAAACTGTCGAGCGAATAACGGTTGTGGCAGCAGTGGCACTTTTGCTCAATGGATTACACCTGTTTATGCACGAGATAAGTACGTCAGGATAGATATTCCCCGGCGCTAGACCTGTGCGTGTGTAGGTCCAAGGGCCAGGAAAATATCGGTACCAGAGCCAAAACTGCAGAAATCTGGAATTAGCGATGAACCAGTTCACGTTAAGTGTCAGGATTTTAGAATCACATTTTCAGTACAGGTATACTGGGACCTTGGGGGCGAGCACACTTGGCGTCATGAAGTCGTTTACGAGTAATCCAACTATTCGTGTTACAAGAGGGCGCAATCATGAAAATTCCGTGTGTAATTGTTCGTGGAGGCACTTCTAAAGGAATTTACCTGCGCGGCGAAGATCTGCCCTCGAACCCGAGCGACCGCGATTCGGTGATATGCAGCATTTTCGGCAGTCCGGACTCACGCCAGATCGATGGTCTTGGTGGAGGGGACCCTTTAACCAGCAAGGTGGCAATACTGTCGGCTCGAAATCTCGTGGAGGGGAGCGATGTCTCCTATTTGTCGGGCGAGGTCAGATTGGGCTGTAGTGAAATCAATTATGGAATCATGTGCGGTAATCTCGCTTCCGGAGTCGGTTTGGCAGCATTCCACCTGGACTTGCTCAAACCGGAAGCAATCGGAAACGCAATTAGAATCTACAATGTGAACTCCGGCGGTATTATCCATGCCATACACGATGATTTTGACGCAGGAGTTGGTGGAAAAAACACAAGTGTCAAATTGACGTTTTTGTCATCAGGAGGCAGGGCTACTTCAAAAATATTGCCGACACATAGGCCGATAGAATGGCTCAGTATCAATGGTCTTGAATTAGAGTATTCTGTTGTGGATGCAGGAGCGATTTATGCGTTTCTGAAGGCCAGCCAGTTTGGCTTGTCTGGCAGTGAGTCGGTTGAGAGCCTGAACGGCAACAGGGATTTGAGATCGAATGTGGAATTGGTCAGGAGGCATGTCTGCGATCAGATCAATCGCCTGAATCCAGGATTGGAAATCCACACCGGACAGGTGAAGGTCGCTCTGGTTAAAGATTTGCCAGGCGATTCCGGCTTTTCCAATTGCGACATCGAGGCGAGGATTGTCAATCCACAGGGAGTTCATCACGCCTACGCGGTATCCGGGGCGATATGCTGTTGTACGGCATCGGCTATCGAAGGTACGATAATTCAACAACTGGCCCCGGCAAATTCTATGAACCCACGAATCTGCATTGGACATCCAGAAGGCCTTCTGGAGGTGTCTGTTGAACTGGAAGATACCAACCAGGGGCTTAGCGTTTGTAAAGCGAGTATCGAGCGGACTGCACGTTTGATCATGAAGGGCATGGTATACGCTGCATAATAAACAGATTTACTGGAAAGCATACCCTATGTCGACCGCAACAGCCTTTGTGATGACGCATGAGTCCAATGCAACGCGAACCGCTAATGATAAAGCTCATAGCCTTATCGCACTCGCTATCACTCGTTCACTGGGGCGGCGGGGGGTGAGGGTTGTCCGTCTACACCCGAATGCGCTGGATACCAGTCTTTGTTCGAAGTACGTTTCAGCGGTCGAAATCTGCCCGAATCAGTATTCATCAGAGGAAGATCTGCTGAATTTTCTCACTGAACTGGTTCAGAAATACGAGGGAGAGAAAGTCCTCATCCCCGCTTCTGATGACTGTTCAATGTTTATTGCCGATCATTATGAGGCCCTTTCGGCGCACTTCAGGCTGGTTAATCCCGACAGTCAATCAATGAAGCGAATGCGTGACAAACTCAAGCAATATCGACTCGCCGAGTCGGCCGGTGTTCCTATCCCGGAAACGTACTGCCCGGAATCCCTGGAGGAAGTAGAGTCGCTTGCCGGGAAACTGAAAAACTTTCCCTATGCGATCAAACCGCTTGTCGCGCAAAAGTGGAGATTGCAGGAGTACGGTAGCGTTTCGAAAAACAAGAAGGCATTCACCGTCAATTCACCAGAAGAGCTTGTTAGGGAATACACCCGCATTGCCGAGGCCGATGGTCAGTTGATGATTCAGGAAATCATAGGCGGAGACGATACAAATCTACTAACGGTTATCGGATATTGTGGGGCCGATAGTGATTTGATGGCATATTGTGTGAGAAGCAAGCTGCGCCAGCACCCAATTGACTTTGGGTATTGCACATCTACTGTGTCATGTCACCACGATATAGTTGAACGCCAGGCCCGCCAACTGATGCAGCGCGCGAATTATAACGGAATTGTTGGTATTGAGTTTAAATACGATAAAAAAAGTGATCAACATAAGCTCATCGAAATAAATACCCGTCCGGTAAATACAACAGGAATCAGTTCAGGTTGTGGGGTAGATTTGCCTTACATTGCGTATTGTGACGTTCTGGATATTCCCGGCCCCAAATTCAACGACTGGGAAGACGGGGTCGTGTGGCTCCGTCTGAAGCAGGATTTCGTTGCGGCTAGAGAGCTGAAAAAGCTGGGTAAAATTGGTTATATAGAATGGCTTCGTTCAATCCGGGGAAAACGGGTACATGCGACATTTGCGATGGATGATCTGAGGCCGTTTCTGCAGCACTATAGTCAGTACGCCATTAATAAGTTCAGAGGCCTTCCAACTTGAGTCTGGAGTTTAATATTGGTGATTCAGCATACTTGCTAACAGTGTGTTTGAACGGCTATATCGAGTTGGTGAGTCTGCCGTGACTGCGATAAATGAGGGAAGAGGCACATATCCCGGACCAATTATTAACCCGGATTCTACGGGAATGCTGTGGCGTAGCGCCAGGTACATTAAACGAAACATTCTTTATGATTTGCTGCTTTATCCTTATGGGCAAAAAAGGCACAGGCAACTTACCGCTGAAGCCGAAAGAAACAACCATCACACCCATACTTCATTTTATCGCTCGCCGGGACAGCTTGAGGCACTCGTCGGACCTGTAGTCCAATACCTGTTGCAAGGACGTAATCCTGGAAAGTTGATTATCAATATTTTTGCCGGTTCAAGTGGGGCAGAAGCCTATACCATGGCTTCGGTTCTTGTGCACGCGTTCCCTGGATTGGACTTCCATATCAACTGCTCAGATCTACATAGTGATAAAGTTGAAGAAGCAAAGCTGGCGAGATTTTCTCTGCAGCAGATCACGCAGGGATTGCCGATTCCCTTACTGTTTCTGGAAAAGACATTTGATAGGACTGGTGATTGCTATACGGTTAAACCGGGTCTGAGCAAGCATGTCAGTTTTTCCTGCAGCGATATTATTTCCGGGAAGCTGTCAGAAGAATACGAACTCGCCGATATTGTGTGTGCACAAAATGTGTTTTGTCATATGAGCAACGAAATGACAACGACAGCGTTTTATAACGTAATAAGCACAGCAAAGGAGCGGTCAGCGGTTTTTATCGATGGTATGAACCCGGACCTGCGTGCAAGATTGACGACAGAGGTTGGCCTTCAGCCACTCGAGTTCAAACACAAGGAAATCTATCAGCATGCGCGGTTACATCTCTCACCAGCCTGGTGGAGATACTACTATGGAAGAGAACCCTATCTGTTCTTTAAGAGCGACAAGCTGCGAAGATACAGCACGATTTTTCTCAGAGGGTGAGATTCGCCTTTTGGTCGGCGACGTGAAAAGCCGTAATTAACGCTCACGAAAATGGAAGCCGTCGTACACTAAGTTGGTTTTTCGAGAGTTGAGGATGACGAGTTGTTACCCAATTTTTTTGTAGTCGGAGCTCAGAAATGTGGCACCACGTCATTGCACGAGTATCTCCGGGTTCACCCGGAGATTTACCTACCGGAACAGAAAGAAACGAAGTATTTTGTAAACAATGAAATTTACTCGAAGGGGATCGATTATTACGAGCGGGAATTTTTTGATCGATGGCAAGGTGAACCTTTGGTCGGAGAGATTGACCCCGAGTACATGTACTTTGAACGAGGTCTCGAACGCATTGAGAAGCATTTCGATATCTCGGCTCTCAAGTTCATTTTTCTATTTCGGAACCCGGTAGACAGAGCGTTTTCACATTATCTCATGACTTACAGGCGTGGCTTTGAGGACCTTTCATTTGAAGAGGCCCTGGAGGCGGAACCCGAAAGGATTATTCGAGATGATTGGCATCGCATGCAGTACAGTTATTTTGACCGCGGTCTGTACGCGAGGCAGCTAGAACGATTCTTTCGGATTGTCAAACCGTCACAGATGCACTTTATCCTGTCAGATAAACTTGCGAGCAGACCGACTGAGGAACTGGCTCATTGCCTGAAGTTTCTGGGCCTGAATCCCACTGAAAAGATAATAGTTCCGGAAGAAAAATTCCATAGAGCCGCTGTTCCCAGAAACGTTCATTTCCTGCATTTGATTCTTAACGAGGGTTGGTACAAAAAAGTCATCAGGATTTTGCTGCCAAATGACAAGATAAGATTAGGGTTGCGCGAGAAAATACTCCACTGGAACGAGAGATCTGGCGCTGATCTTGTGGTGCCACTTGAGTTACGAAAGAGGCTGCTTGCTGATTACGCAGAGGACATAGCTCTACTACAAAACATGATTGGTCAAGATCTGGAGGGGTGGTTGGTCTAGCAGGCGTAACACCTGAAAAATTAAGATCAGGCATTCAGTTACTGCCAGTCAATCCACCTAAAGTTAGTTAAATCAAACTTCACATGTGACATGTATGGGAACCTTGGGGCGGAAAGCTCTTTCCGGTGTTATTTGGTCGACAGCGGAAACATTTGGAACTCGGGTAGTTAATCTCGCCAGTTTTCTCGTATTGGCGAGAGTGCTTTCCAAAGAAGAATTTGGTCTGGTTGCGCTGGCTGGAGTCTATATTTCCTTTCTTGAACTCTTCGTTAAAGTGGGTGTGACAGATGTGGTTGTTCAGCGTAAACACCTTTTGGATATAGAAAAGGACACCGCATACTGGACCGCTGCAGCTCTAGGCGTTATAGCCTTCGCTGTCTCCGTTTTAATTGCCCCAATTGCAGCCGAATGGAGTAACGAACCGGAGATTGTACAAATTATTTGGTGGTTGGCTATTGGTATTATTCCCTTGTCGCTTTCACGTGTACAGCAAGGGTTGCTGATTCGCAATCTCAAGTTTCGTAGTCTAGCCATTCGTAACGTTTTATCAACGTTTAGTGGTGCTGCGGTGGGTGTAACAATGGCACTGAATGGTTTTGGAGTCTGGAGCCTTGTTGGTCAGCAATTAACGTCGAAATTTGTTGAATTCCTTGTCCTCTACTGGGTCACACGCTGGTTTCCAGCACTAAAATTTTCTAAATCATCTTTTCAAGACCTCTGGCATTATTCATCACGTATTCTGGGAGTAAATTTTCTCAATTTCGTAGCTTCTAACACAGATCGCTTTTTGATAGGACAGCTTTTCGGAATTTCATCACTTGGCGTTTATGAAATTGGACGTCGTATTATTGAGGTTATAATTGATATTTCAAGGGTCACTATAAGTAGAGTCGCATTCGCTGCATTTTCGCGTATGCAGAGTGATATAAATCGTCTCGTTGAAAGTAGTTTTTTCATAACACGTATTGCAGCGCTAATTGGCTTCCCGGCGATGGGGCTGTTCATGTTTTTTGGCGGAGAAATCACCATTTTGATATTTGGTGAAAAATGGAAAGAGGCTGGCATGATTTGCCAAATAGTAGCGCTGAGTGGTTTGGTTCGTTTAGCAGTACTTACGTTGCCCGCGTTACTTAAGGCCAAAGGCCACCCTGGCAGCCTATTATTCTCAAGTGCCGTGCAGGTCGCAGCTAGTGTGGTAATGGCATTGGCGCTAGTGAGTTTTGGATTGCAGGCATTTACATTAGGTTGGGCTTCTGGGCAGTTGGCATTTTTCGTGATGTTACTGTATTTCACAAAACGACTTATAAACTTCCCTGTAAAAAGGTTGTTTGTATTTTACGTTGCACCACTGGGGGCAATGTTGTGCAGTTGGGTTTCAGTGAAAGCTCTTGAAGGGCTCTATCCGGAATCATGGCTACAATTGCCGTATAGTGTGGGAATTCACGGCGCTGTTTTTACGACTCTGTACCTTATTTTCGTTTTGTTATTTGGTTTTCGTGCAATTAAAAGTGTTTGGGTCGAATTAGATTCATTATTGGTTAAAGGGAAGAAGGTTCCAGGGGCAGATTTTTGAAATGACTGAATATTGAATTTCGCTGTTCAGTAATTTAGACAAAGGTATCGCATAAATGGGAGTCGTTAAAAGTTCAGGATTTTTACCCCACATTATTTTGGCTGGTGCGCCTAAATGTGGAACGACTTCAATATTCAACCATCTTAAAGATCACCCGCAAATATACGCTTCCTCCGTCAAGGAAACGTATTTCCTTATGGATAGGGGGTATCCGCTTTTTCGGAAAGATTGGAATATAGGGGAGCAGGGGGTATCAGGTTACGCACGATTTTTTTCCGGTTACGAGGAACATAGCGGGAAGTACCGCTTGGAAGCGACGCCGGATTACCTCTATCAGAGAACACCACTTGAATCAATCCCTCAATGGCCCCTTAAGCCAAAGATAATCTTTGTACTTAGGCGACCTGAAGAGCGGGTCTATTCGCTTTACAGATTTGCCCAAAATAACCTGGGTATAATTGATAAAGAACTCACTTTCACGAGTTTTGTGGAACGGCTGCTCCAGGAACGAGTGCCGTTTTCGAATCGCTTTATATTAAATAATGCAATAGCACATAGTTCATATGTGAATTACCTTTTGTTATGGCGGGAACACTTCGACCATCGGGACATTGGAATATATTTGCTCGAGGACTTTAGGATCAATCCGCAAAAATTTATGTGCTCCCTGGCATCAGATCTCGGGTTAGATCCTTCGTTTTACATAGACTACAATTTCACCGTGGAAAATCGTTCGTATCGTGTAAAACATCAGGCAGTACACCGAGTAAAGCGATTGATGAGTCCCTATATCAAAAGCGAAAAGGCCAGAAAATTTCTTGGAACTTTATACCGGTCCGCTAATGTTGGAGTGCTTCCTACTATCGACGACGACGAAAAATTGGTGATGAAACACCTGGCGCAATGCTTTGAAAATGTGAATTCACGGCTGGAAACTGAGTTCGGCCTGGATCTCAGTAGTTGGAATTCAAGGTCTGCGATTTGATTGAAATGATATGGGCGGTCGATTGGCTTGGATAAGAACGTGAATAAATCGTCATGTTTAATCAGCATTCTGGTGGTGAGTTGGAACACCAGAGAGTTGATAGGAAAGTGTATTTCTTCGATATACGAATTTTTGCCCAAGCAGGTCGAGTTCGAAACGATAATAGTTGATAACGCGTCATCCGATGGCACTTGTGACTTCGTGTCCACAAACTTTCCTGAGGTTCAGTTAATTGAGAATCAGGAAAATATGGGTTTTGCTCAGGCGGTGAACCAGGCGGCTGCAGTGAGTTCTGGAAGATATTTGTTACTGCTCAATAGCGATGCAATGTTTATCGATTCTTCGCTTCTTACCTTGTTTAATGTCATGGAATCAGATCCAAGTATCGGGGTTCTGTCGGGAAGAATGATTTCCACTGGCAATCGTGAAGTCATGGCCTGTTTCGGTTTTCCTTCTATATTGAGCTTGATAAAGGATTACTCGATCGATCTTATTCGAAAATCCGGTAAGGGCGTTCGTGGGAAACAACGCAGGTCGGTGCTGTTGAAGGACGGGCAGACGGGCTGTGAAGTCGACTGGATCAGCGGGGCTTATCTGCTGGTGCGGCGCAACGTGTTCGATGGAGACGAACCTCTGGACAGGCGAATATTCATGTACTTTGAAGATACGCTTCTTTGCAAGAATGCCTGGGACAGGGGCTTGCGAGTCATAATACTGGACGCTGCTAAAATTTACCACGAAGGCGGCGCGAGCGCGAAGAAGGTAACCAATGTAAAGGCCATGTATGGCTACAAAAGTAGCCGGATTTATGTGGAGGAGATGTTCGGTCGGCGTGCTCTCTGGTGGTATGAAAGAATTATTCGCATTGTCTGGTACTTGTTGATACCGGCACTGTTCATACCTAAAGTTTTGGGCTTCCATGAGACCGCGTTAGAAAAGCAGGCAATCTTCAAATCCCTGATATCTGTGCCAACAACGACATGAAGATACTCCATGTTTGCTGGGATCTCGGGCAAGGGGGAATACAACGTTACCTGATCGATTTGCTAGCAGTGCAATGCCGGAATCACGATTGTAGATTGCTTGTTTTGAGTTCCCCGGGCCCCTTGTCAGATCAGTTGTCAGCACTGCCGGTTCAGGTGAGCTATATGGGCATGAAGAGCGGATCCGATTTCAAGTTTTTTGCGCCGATATTGAAATTTCTTCGGCAAGGAAACCACCAGATTATCCATTCGCATGCAAATAACATCATCTTTAACGCGACGCTAGCTTTTCAACGGTGTCCAGTGGCGTATACCGAACATGGTGGGCGATTTCTTAAAGGCGAGTTTGCCTCCTTTCTTCTGTATACTTTTTTCGCTGGCAATATTGACCGATTTATCGCGATTTCAGATTACATGGGGCGCCTAATGCGGCAGCGAAGTCAACGAATTTGCGATCGGATTGACGTCGTGCATAACGGTATACCCTTAACCGCTGTTCTCGACTGTGAGTTAAATGGTGAAATACACGATCCCGGGGAAAATCTTCCTGACGCTCCGTTGGTCGGCTTTTTAGGCAGGTTGGTCCCCGAGAAGGGCGTAGACATTTTTGTCGATATGGCGGAACTGCTTCATCAGACTCACCCTGAAGTCAGGTTTGTGGTGATTGGCGATGGGCCCATGCTTGAGGATTTACAAGCCGAAGTTAGAAACCGGGGACTTGAGCAAGTTGTCATATTTCTCGGTTATCAGCCAGAAGCGAGGAGAATTTTGCCTCGAATGAAATTGCTGGCCATGACGTCTCGACTGGAGGCCTTCGGTCTGGTTATTTTGGAAGCGTTTGCAGCATCAATCCCCGTCGTAGCCCTGGGCGAGCATTCGGCGTCCAGCGAGATCATTCGAGATGGAATTGATGGATATGTAGTGGAAAACTCTGGGTTAGAGTTGCTGGCGAAGCGCGTAGCAAGCCTTTTGGACGATTCGGAAAAGGCTGAAAGTATGGGGCGATTAGGAAATGAACGGCTAAATTCCGAATACTCTATTGAAAAAAACGCAGAAAAACTTGAAAAAATATACACAGAGCTGCTGGAGCCACGCTTGTCATAGTGTGGCTTTTTTGGTTTCGCGCGAAAACCCAGCGCCAGTCAGCAGATTTGACAGTTTGGTGCATGTCACCTTAATTCGACAGGCCTTCCCCTGGGTGGAAAAATGTTCTGTCGTTTTGGCACAGAGCGAAACGATTTCGCAAGACTCAACGCCGTCGATCGAGTTGAAGTCACTAAGCAGAACCTGTTCCTGGAATTCTGACTGCGCATTGTGCGCCAATGCCGATATTGAATTAGCTTCGAACGCCCAACAATAGGATATGAGATTATTGGGGCCTGAAGAGCTTTCAAAGACGCATAGACGACCGCCTTCCCGAATTCTTGAATAATCTTCACGGTCTATTGGCATCCCAACAGACCTGTAAAATTCCACAAGACTGGAAAAAGCTTCAATAAGCATTAAATCTCCCGAGTCACTATTGTTACTTATAGTGTCTGGAACCATAAATATTTGCGTGCCAGAAGATACATACTGCCGGGATGGAATGCTTTTGCTCAGCCAGCGCGTTCCTGCTTCTGCGTGTTTTCTTAGCGCAAAGCGCTGTTGCGCCAACTTGAGTGTACTCGCCAGTTTTCCTTTCAATGAGATTGGTATCAGCACATCGTAAGCAGAGCGCAGGTCGTTAGAAAAGCGGGCTTTGTATGGCTCATCTCCAACGCCCAGATCGAACACCTCGAATGACTCCGCATCACAATAGGAAAGAACCTCAAATAGGAGTATTTCTAACGGGGAGTAATCGAGGTATTTGATGTTTATGACAGGAGTATGCCAAATCATGGTTGTGCCGAACACAAGTCCGTAGTGATAACCCAGCACTTCGTCACCAACAGAAATCCTGGTAAGTACCCTGTTCTCGAGACTACTCATGTAACGACTGAGGGTTTCGGGTCTTTTGAAGTCGCTGTCGTTGTTGTGAAATCTGCGAGTCTCTATATGCATGCGTCCCATGCTATCGATATCAGACGCCTGAATGCTCGTGGCGGTGAAATGTTCGCATGTGTATCCCAGTTCTCGCCTGGCCTTGTTAACATGCCGCCTTACACTCTTTTTCTTGAGCAATTCCGAGAATCCGTTTTCGGATTTTTCCGCCCTGAAAATACGAGTCGGTACATGCGATAAGTGGCCCGATAGCAAATCTGAAGAATCATCTAATAGCGCCGCTTGCATATAGATACAATCCGCTCCGGCACGCTTCGCATCCTTTTTCAGTTCGGTTAATAATCTATTACGATAATCTGGAGCGTGATGGATCCTGGAGTAATCGTAGAAGCCCTGGCCTAAAGCGCCATAGACGAAGAGGGAAAGTCCGGCAATTCTGTTTCGTTCCAGGACGCCACTGAACATACCTTTGCAGGCTTCTTGCTCAATTAAAACTGTGATTCTCGGACGAGCGGAGGTTGCAGCGGCGAATTCAGCCAGTTCGTCACAGTCGGGCGTAGTGTCCGGACCAAATTCCTGTGCGTACTCTTTTATCTTATGATTGAACTGATCCAGGAGTTGGACAATCACGTCGGCAGGAGTTCCTTTAAAAAAGCCTCGAAGCCACTCAGTTTGGCGTGAATTAATGCCTTGTTTCCGGAATTCGGCATATTTACTCGAGTCATTCTGTAACGCTCGGATCCTTTGCCATCAATATTCATGAAGGCGTATGAATATCCGAAATTCTTGCATGTTTCCACTACAACATCGGTGACTTCACTGTCTCTACCGAAAGGATAGCTATACCAACTGACGTTAAAGTTTGAACGAAAAGCCTGACATTTTTCAAAATTGCCAAATAGCTCCTCGGGAGACAACTTGGCCAGAATGTCGTGGTTGTACGAATGACAGGCTATTTTGTTGCCAGCCTTTTTAAGGCTTTCCATATCGTCATCGCTAAGTGCCTGGAAGCGCGCGTCGAAATAGTCTTTATCAATTGGAATTTCTTCAAAAGTACACTGCTTTTGCATTTCTTCAATTAGCCCGGATTTCACAGAATAATCGTCCAGTAGTAGTCTCCACAATTCATTCCAGGTATTACGTCGACTACTAGTTGAATCCAGGTTGTACAACTTACCCGCCAAAAGGTAACTTCCCGTGGGCACGAAAGATATCCACATCAATATTTTGTCTATCCAGAGTATGTCTGAAGACTCGAAATAACAGGCGGGAACAAAAAATGTCGCGTTGATTCCATGTCGACGAAGAATTGGCTCTGCAATCGTGAGGTTGTTTTTGTACCCGTCGTCGAAGGTAATGAGTACTTTGCCGGGGACTAGCTCGTTAACGACCTCTAATTTTCCGGTAATGATCTCCATGTGCCTTTCAAATTCAGAAACCCGGTGGTCTCCGCCCAGGAAGTGCGAGTGTTCGTCGAACGATGCGTCTGGAATGATGTTGTGATAAGAAACGACTATCGGCCGACGATTAAATTTATAGAACAAGCCGATAATTCCGAGGCAATAGGCCAGCGTATAGGTCAATTGGAGAAATGCACTCTTCATTTACTTTTCACGGCCCAGGTTGAATAATTATATGGGGAGATTTCCGCACACACCGGATAGCCATTCGATTCAGTGAAAATACGTCAGCCCTTCTGTTAGTGGTTGCCAATTAGCGCCCTACACGGTCAGGAGCCACGTCTTGATACGTGAACTCGGGGCCAATTCCAATCCTCAATTCGTCATGATAAATATACTTTAAGGGTGACGTGCCCTGACAGCAGCTTCTGTCCCTCCAGTTCAGGTAAAGACCGATCTTCAGATAGGGGCCGACATTGTCTTCATAGGTATTTGGCCCCAAATAGCTGGCGACTTTTATTCCATCCTTCCATACCTCCATAATTCCATCATCCTGCCATGAAGGCCGGTATCGGATGACCCAGTCTACCCAACGACCTACATCGTCGATTATTCTTTGATCCAAAATCCAGTCGGCCCTTCCCTTTTCCCAGCGCGATTGTATTTTCCAGCGACCAGAGCCGGTATAAATTCCCAGGACCGGACTTCGTTGTCGTTCACCGGGATCTGGTGCGGCGTGGATCTGCGCTATCAGTTCAAATCTATGGGGAACCTCCCAGTCCTCGGGTAGATATGTACTAAACCCTATCCAATAATTGGTGCGATACTGAAAATTACCGGGGAATCCTGGCTTTGTTAATTCGGTGCGAAAACTATTGGGGCTGATCAAGCGATTGATCGACGATTTTAATGAATACTGGCCGTGACGCGCTATCTCGGAGGTGACTCTTGGGCAGTTGCCACTGCAGGTGTCGTTGAGTGATCCGCTTTCCCAGTTCCTTACGTAAAGCTGCGCGCGTACATCACTGCCGTGAAATGTGAACAGCGATAACATTGAGGCGGTTATCAGGCACCTGAGTCTGAGTACAGTCCAATGCCGGGTAGAAACCACCACCTGTCACACCTCTATCCACCTTTGTTTAGTCTAGTATATATATTGTGCAGTTTGGGAAGAATTGCATCTGGGCAGTACGATTGAAGATAATCGCTTCGCGCCGCCCTGCCGAGCCGGGTGCGATTCTCGCGGTCACGACTTAACTCTATGATACTTCTGGAAATTTCCGCTACATTGCCAGCTTCGACCAACATTCCGTTCTGGTTTGGGCGAATTACTTCCGGGATTCCGCCCACGGGGGTCGTCAGTATCGCCACACCGGAGGACATTGCCTCCAGAATCGACATGGGAAGCCCCTCATTATAGGAAAGCAGGACAAAAACATCGGCCAAAGAGAAATATCCTGGCTTCGCTTCCGGTCCTACCCATCCCTCGACCAGGCAAACCTCCTGAAGCCCTTTTTCTCCAATTCTGGCTTTGACCTCCTCCAATTCTCCGTCGCCACAAAGATAGACTTTGCAATTGTCGACCTCACGCGAAACCAATTCCATCGCGTCGATGAGATCGTATACACCTTTGCGTTTACCTAGTCTCCCCATAAATAGTAGATTCACTCCATCCTCCGCCCCAACCCGGCGACTGCATTGGACCTCTTTGACAAAATTGTTAACGACTTCAATGTTGGGATTAATGGATATCGACGAAACGAAAACCTTCCAGCTTTCCGAGAGCACGATGACACAATCGGCATGATCAAAAGTATATCGAATCGCCTTCTTTGCCAGCTTGTTGGATCCTTCATAAAACTCCTTGAATTCGGAGCCGTGTAAATGCAGGATCGTTTTGCTGCCAAACAAGCTTCCGATCCTTGCGAGAATTGCCTTTCTGAGAAAACTTCCACGGCTGGAAGTGTGGATATGAAGAATCGGTTTTTTCCTGATAACCCCCAACAGCTGAAATATAGAGACTATGAATATTCGAATTTTTTCAATTGCTGAAACATTATCGTGCGTTTTTATCCAGTGATGCTCGTATGAATCATAGAGGCCAGATACGAGGTAATTCTCAATGACACTCCTGATGCCCGCAGTTTCATTGGTGCTGAGAGTTACGATGGTAATTGCTTGCATCATGGACCTTTTCTAAGCAGGTAGTTATGAGTGGAATAAAAATTGTAAAAAATATCTGAATGAATTGTTTTCCTTTAATAAGGCTTAACTGCGTTTGTATCAATGTCGCCATTGTCGTGAAGCGGCGCGTTATTATTTGATGAAGCTTTTCGAATAGCTTCCCATTGGATTCGGGTTAACGCAGCGAAGCAAAGACACAGGACCATAATTCTTGGCGGGAATTGAAAGTGATTGAGGGTAACTGAGGAAATCGCCACAAAGACAAAATAAGTGGATACAAACAGGGGGATGATTCTCGCTTGCTTTGTGGCCAGACTGGATGCACGAATACAGTCCCTAATTGCAAAATAGAATAATGCTCCTAGCCACAAGACTCCTGCCAGTCCAAAACTTTTTAGCCATCTCGTGTAACCCAGGTCTGCTGTATTTGCAATTTCCTCTAGCCTGTCCATTTCCTGTGAGGAAAATCCGCCCCCCTCCGAAAGTCGAAGGGCAACTGCCCCGCTGCCTATCCATATGTGATTCAGAAAATGATCGACATCACTTTGTATATTTTCCAGTCGGCCTTCCCACGTGCCAGTATTCTCCGATATATCTTCGACTGTTGAAGCGAAAGCGTACTCCATGATGTTTTGTTCCATGGTGTATTGAAGTACAAAAAACCCAATGGACGCGAGAAATGCCGCAAGAAAAAATGCCTTGAATTTACGTTTGTAGATCAAGAGACCTAGCATTACCGCCGTGAGGGTTATGAGCCGACCGCGTGATTGTCTGAATACATGTGCGCCATAAAAAATCCCTGTTTTTATTAGGGATTTTGACTTTTTTTCCTCAACTTCGAGCCAAAGTACAAATTGCCAAAAAGTTGTAAAAGTTAGTAGATCCATCGCAGGAATAAACGCGCGCACTACGCCAGCACGCTTATGGTGCCCCGCAGCCCACTCATGTTGAAACACAACAGGCGTTATATAATTAACGATTGACAGGATAAAAATTACCAGGGCGACAGTGCTTAGAAGTTCCAGAAAAATTTCGACGCTTTTGACATCCTTTAGCCAAAAAATAAAAGGGATTAACGTCAAATAGTACCAGTACCGACGAGTGCTGATCACACCGCTTATGATGGATTGGTTATAGTTGATTGAAGCGATGCCGGCTTCAATAGCGATTAGGAAGAACAGGATAACAACAAGAGTTGTATAGGGATTGAACAGGATGCTGAAATCCTTCTCTTTAAGAAATATAACTAGTATTCCGATTAAAAGTAAAAGAATACCAATGTCGGAAAGGTCGAATCCCCCGGGAAGAATATCCTCTGGTAGAAAAGAAAATAGGTCATTCGAAAATGCGTAAATCAACAGTAGATATAAGTATTTCACTGTTATTCGCCCTAGATATTTTCTGGGTCAGAGGTTGCTCTATCCGTCAACTTTATGCCTGTCAATTGGTGTAATTGAATATTGGAACTGCGATAGTAATCCTGCAATTCAGACCGTAGGTCATCGCTCATTAGCTGAAGTTGGCGACGATCAATGGCTCGATGAGATTTGTAGATAAATTCGAAAATCCCTGGCGGCAACTTTATCGCTGGATAGGGGTTAAACTCAGTTTCACGGATAGGGTTAAGGCGCCGAATCATCCTCATGCTGGCCGTCGACATGCCCTGATTGACGATTTTATTTTCAGCTGGCGGACTGAGCTTACTGATTTCCAGGAAGTCACATAATTGGCTAACAAACTTGTCTGGTGCCTCTCGAAAGGATTCATAGGATAGTACCAGTACTTGATCATTTCCAAATAGATCCAAATACAATCGAACCAGCAGATCGAATTCGTAAAAGGCGAGATTAAAACCCGCTGTTTTCCAACTGGGACGATTTAGCATTTGTTCAAGAGTACCCGAGAAGCCCTCACCAACCATTTGTTTGTATACGGAACTGATCATGTCGGACTGTTCCCGGACCACGATAATAATCTTCGCGTCTGCGGCAACTTTGTGAATTCTGTGTGCTATATGGACGCTGTCAAAGCCTCCAGAAAGTGGGAAACCTGAAAGTCGTTCAGCTGAAACCAGTCCTATCTTCCGCTTCCTGTCACTGGAATCAGAGCTTTGCTGTGAATAGAGTCGGCGTTGGGCTTCGTGAGCGTCGAATTTGAGCTCTGGAGTTGAAATCAGATAGTGAAGAAACGGGTCATTCCATGGAGCACTCGAGTTGCAAAGCAAGTCAACTTCGGGATGGCTTGGAAAGTAAGCCTTTTGGAGCCAACTGGTGGCTGTCTTGTGATACCCGATGTGAAAAGCCATTTTCATCTTACTTGGTGCCCTTGAAAGATAGTGCAGTTTTTCCCTGCCGATGAACCCCTGGAATTTGTCGTTCTAGAGAGTTAAAAAATATGACTCAGTAGAAGAAAGAATCCAGTGCTCAACCACGGTTCACACCGCTGTCAACCGAGAGTATTGTTTTGTGAACTTGATACTGTAGCAGCCCAGATTGGATTTGAACGTATAGTGCTTCCCTAAATTCCTATTCAGTATGTGCGTTAGTTCTCGGCACAAATGCAATGAACTGCTGTTTGATTCCATATAGATACTGAATGGTTACACCATATTGATCATCAAGTTTAAGTTTGATGGGAGTTCTATTAAGGAAGTTTACAGGATAGGTTCTTGATTTCTGAAGGATTAAATCTATGAACAATAGAACTGGTACTTACTGTAAGCGAGCCCCACTCGTAGGGTGGAGGGATTGGATAAGCCATCAGTTTCACTCCTGGGGCGTATTTGATGCAGAACCAATGGTCACTATCCATCTGTGGTAGGAGTTGGAAGTTCGGAATTGCTGATAGAGGCTTGGAATAATGGAATAGTCGTCAGTTCTCTACCCAGTTGTCTGAGGGCCGCGGACATTCAAGCGGATACTGCAAAGCGTTCAGAGAAAGTCTTGGTGCTGACTAAGATATCATGATCATTTACGTGACCAGAGATGTCACGATGAAAGGAGGATTCGATTCTGAAGAATTCCAGGGGGCAGGGGTCGACGGGGTAGGCTAAGCCCCGTGCGCTTGCGAACTGCAGCAAAAATTACTGAGGAGGTGAATGCCTGCTTTCTGATAGAAAAAGCAGGCATTTGTGAAAGTTAGTGCCTACTACCGAGGAGCTACGTCTGCATAACTGGCGTAGGGCCCGGACGCAATACGCAGTTCGTCGTGGTAAACGGTCTTGGTAGGGGCGCTGTAGGTTCCCTTGTAGATACCCATCTTAAAGTACGGACCGATAGCGTCTTTCGCAGTGTTCGCTCCGCTGCGCTTTGCAACCAGGGCGCCGTCTTTCCAGACTTCCAGAATGCCGTTTGAAGTGTAGGAGGGGCGATAGTGAATCACAAAGTCGGTCCAGCGGCCGACATCTTCGTAGACACTATTCAACAGCCAATCCTGCTTGCCACCCCATTCCTGGCTGGTAACTTTCCATTCTCCCGAGCCGGAGTAAATCGCGACTGGTGGTTGGCCACCGGCCTCGCCCTTGTCTGGGGTGCGGTGGATTTGTGCAAGAATTTCCATTTTGTTTGGAACTGTCCAGCCGGCAGGCAGGTAGATGCTGAAGCCGATCCAGTAATCGCGGCCGAACTGCATTTTGCCAATTTTACCGGGGAGGATGGCTTCGGTACGCTTTTTATTGCTGCTCGAATTACTGATGGTGGACTCCATGGCGTAGCCTCCTCGACGAGAATAGCGGCTGCTGACCTTGGGACAGTTGCCGCTGCAGGTCATGGAGAACTTTCCTGAGTTGAAGTTGTGTTCATAATCCACCGCGGCTGCGGCAGAGTTTGACTGCAGGGTTAGAGTTGCCATTACGAGAGATGCGGTTAGAACGCTCAGTTTACGGTAAATAGCCGATGGTAATGCCAAAATCATGCGTAGTTCCTCGTATAAGACAAATACATGATGTGATTACGGGGTTGCCACGCGAGATCAAACTACCGGGCCCGAATGTGGCGTCTGACTCTCCTAAGCCAAACTCGTGCCAGATAAAAAAATATTCATATAAAACAAATCGTTATAAGTTTAATCTGAGAAATTTTGGCCTAAATCGGATGCTTATTGCTTGCTCTAGTCGGTGCTGGCAGACAGGAATGATAGTGTTCCGCAAAAATCAATTTAAATTCATGCAGTTAGAGTGTCGCCAGATGGCAACTGGATGGATCGACGAGAAAGTTGTATTGGTTCATTTTGGGCGGAATATCAATCCACGATCAGCAATGATCGTGGATTGATATTTATTGAGCTGCATTATCAGCGGGGGGCGACGTCCTGGTAACCGGCTCCAGACCCGGAGGAAACGCGGATATCGTCGTGGTAGACAGTAATGGGCGCGAAGTCATACGCTCCCTTGTAGATACCCCACTTGGAGTAGGGGCCTATCTGGTCGTTCTCGGTGGTCTGTCCCCGGCGGCTCGCCACCAGCTTACCGTCTTTCCACACCTCGACGATCCCGGAATTGCCTTTGCTGGGCCTGTAATGGACTACCCAGTCGACCCAGCGCCCAACATCCTGCATGACAGAGTTCAGATCCCAGACCTGTTTGACGCTACCTGCCTGGCTGGTAATGCGCCAGTTGCCAGTGCCGGTATAGATGGCGAAGGGGGGCTGACCGCCGGTTTCACCGGGGTCATTGGTGCGGTGAATCTGGTATACGAGTTGCATTTTGTTCGGCACTTCCCAGCCCGGGGGCAGGAAAATGCTGAAGCCCATCCAGTAGTCGCGTTCAAATTCCATTTTTTTCTTGGCACCGCGAATTGTCACTTCGGTGCGTTTGGTGTTGGGACTGTTATTGGTAATGGTCGACACCATCGCGTAGTTGCCACTGCGTGAATAGCGGGTGCTGACCTGTGGGCAGTTGCCGCTGCAGTCAAGGTCGCCGAGTTGTCCCCCTTCAAAGGTGTGCGTTTCCTCTGCGGAGCCAGTGCCGCCCGAAGTGTTGCCACTACCGGAGGTGCTGTCGCTACCGGAGCCGCTGCCACTGCCGGAGGTGCTGTCGCTACCGGAGCCGCTGCCACTGCCACTGCCACTGCCGGAGGTGTTGTCACTACCGCCAGATGATCCGTCGGGCGCGACGTCCGCATAGGACGCATAGGGGCCGGAGGCAATGCGAAGGTCATCGTGGTAGACGGTTTTAGCCGGTGCGTCGTAGCGTCCTTTATAGAGACCCAGTCGCAGATAGGGTCCGGTATTATCCCTTTCGGTGTTGGCTCCAGTGCGTTTCGCTACCAGGGCGCCATCCTTCCACACTTCAAGAATCCCAGAGGACTGGTAGGAGGGCTTGTAATGGATGACAAAGTCGCTCCAGCGACCAACATCCTCATAGACGCTGTTCAGGGTCCACTGCTTGGTGGATATGCCGTTAGCCCTGCTTTCGACTTCCCACTCACCGCTGCCGGTGTATAGGGCGAACAGGGCGTAGTCCTTTTCTCCGCTGTCGGGCTTGCGATGAATAGTGGCAATCGCCTCCATTTTGCCGGGAACCTCCCACCCGCGCGGCAGATAGGCGCTGAAGCCGATCCAGTAGTCGCGCTCGAATTCCATGAACTTGTCGCGCCCCGGGACAGTCGCCATCGTGGACTTGGTGTTGGAACTATTATTCGAGATGGTCGACTTCATGGAGTAACGGCCGCTGCGGGAGTAATCGTTTGCAACGATTGGACAGTTACCAGAACAGTTCGCGTCGAAACTTCCCGATTCGAAATCATACTCGTGATCCACTGCCGCATTGACACTGGAAACCTGAAACGAAATTGCTGCGAGTACTACAGCTGATCCAATGGACTTGATTACCTTTCGCGTTCGCTGCCAATGAACTGGCATTAAATCGACCCGCATAGAAGAACCTCTTTGAGTAGAATTGGGTGTGTAACTTGATTGGGGCCGTATGAAGCCCCTGGGTACGGTGCGCTTGGTTGCACGTTAGTGAACTACTAGCATTTGACGTGCCACAGTGAAAAAAAAACAATAAAAACAATGTCTTGATGTTATTTTTCGGTCATCGACGGGTTGTTTGTCAGTTTTTGGATACAAATTTATCAAGTGATTTGCGACAGATGGGCGGCCGATCAAAAAAAAAGCTTTAAAATCAGAAGGTTAATTTGTCTCCAGATGGCAACAAAATGCGAGTCGACAAGGGCAGACTCGTTCTGGCTAGATTAAAAAGGAAAATCCACGATCATTGCTGATCGTGGATTGATATTTATGGAGCCGCGCTATCAGCGGGGGACAACGTCCTGGTAACCCGCTCCAGACCCAGAAGAAACGCGGATGTCGTCGTGATAGACAGTAATGGGGGCGAAGTCATACTGTCCCTTGTAGATGCCCCACTTGGAGTACGGGCCTACCAGGTCGTCCTCGGTGGTCTGTCCCCGGCGGCTCGCCACCAGGGTACCGTCTTTCCACACCTCGACGATCCCGGAATTGCCTTTGCTGGGCTTGTAATGGACTACCCAGTCGACCCAGCGCCCAACATCCTGCATGACAGGGTTCAGGTCCCAGACCTGTTTGTCGCTACCTGCCTGGCTGGTAACGCGCCAGTTGCCAGTGCCGGTATAGATGGCGAAGGGAGGCTGACCGCCGGTTTCACCGGGGTCATTGGTGCGGTGAATCTGGTACACGAGTTGCATTTTGTTCGGCACTTCCCAGCCCGGGGGCAGGAAAATACTGAAGCCCATCCAGTAGTCGCGTTCAAATTCCATTTTTTTCTTGGCACCGCGAATTGTCACTTCGGTGCGCTTGATGTTGGGGCTGTTATTGGTGATGGTCGACTCCATCGCATAGTTGCCACTGCGTGAATAGCGGGTGCTGACCTGTGGGCAGTTGCCGCTGCAGTCGAGGTCGCCGAGTAGCCCTTCTTCAAAGGTGTGCGTTTCCTCTGCGGAGCCAGTGCCGCCGGAAGTGTTGTCGCCGCCGGAAGTGCTATCGCTACTGGAGGTACTGCCACTACCGGAAGTGCTATCGCTAATGGAGGTGCTGCCACTACCGGAGGAGGAGCTATCGCTACCGGAGGTGCTGTCGCCGCCGGATGTGTTTTCGCTAGTGGTCGATATTCCACCGGGTACAACGTCCGCATAGGACGCATAGGGACCGGAGGCAATGCGAAGGTCATCGTGGTAGACGGATTTGGCCGGTGCGTTGTAGCGCCCTTTATAGAGGCCCAACCGCAGATAGGGTCCGGTATCATCCTTTTCGGTGTTGGCTCCAGTGCGTTTCGCTACCAGGGCGCCATCCTTCCACACTTCAAGAATCCCAGAGGACTGGTAGGAGGGCTTGTAATGAATGACAAAGTCGCTCCAGCGCCCGACATCCTCGTAAACGCTGTTCAGGGTCCATTGCTGGGTGGATATGCCGTTAGCCCTGTTCTCTACTTCCCACTCACCGCTACCGGTGTAAAGGGCGAAAAGGGCGTAATCCTTTTCGCCGCGGTCGGGTTTGCGGTGAATGGTGGCAATCGCCTCCATTTTGCCGGGAACCTCCCAGCCATGGGGCAGATAGGCACTGAAGCCGATCCAGTAGTCGCGCTCGAATTCCATGAACCTGTCGTTGCCGGGAATGGCGGCCATGGTGAGTTTTTTGTTGGAACTGCTACTGGAAATGGTCGACTGCATCGCGTAGCGGCCGCTACGTGAATACTCGTTTGATACCGTAGGGCAGTTGCCGATGCAGGCCGCGTCGAAACTGCCCGACTCGAAATCGTACTCGTGATCGAGATTTGCCTTGGAGAGTGGTGCATGCAGCACAGATGCGACCAGGAACGACGCCGCTCCCAGCGACCTGATTACCCTGGAAGCAGGTGATTTCCCAGTGCTGTGAAGCTTGCTCGTTGATGAAATTACGCTCGTGGTGCAGAGATCGGCAGTGATTCTGGCAAGCGCAGCCCCTGTTTTCAGTGTTTCAATAATATGCCTGTTCATTATTTCATCTCCGTCGGAAATGAGTTCGTGAAATATTCCAGTCCCCGTCCCAGTGGCGCTTGTTTCCGACCGCTGAGAAATTCCTTATTGACATGTTATGAGGCTATTATGATTCTTAAAAAGAATTTCTTGAGAAAAGTATAGAAATGCAGTGAACACACACTAACCATGTGACATGGGTCACAAATTCGTACGGATGGTGGGCCCGCAAAGGCGTTTTCATCTTTAAAAACATCGGCAAAAAGAAGTATTTGGGTACTTCAATTGGTTACCGGATGGCATGCCAGCGCCGGAATATGTTGGTGGATAGGTCAGGAAAGCCGACTGGCAGCAACGTGGAACGTGTTACTCCAGGCGGGTTTGATGCAGGCATCGCGGCTCCCCAAACGCCTGCTGAGAACGGTAATCTTTGGCAGTGAATGGGCTTACGCCGGGAAAAAGGTAGTATGCTAGTATTGGCTTGGAGCTGGCCGGAAAGTGGCTCACCAGTGGTGTTTTTGTCCCCTGGGTTGGCCGAAAGCGCAAAAACTGGCCAATACACGCTGAAACCGGTGAGCTGCTAAAACGCCACTCAACGGACTTCTGGAAGGTTCCACGTGAATGAGTGACGATCGGCTGAAAAAAGCCGGGGGTATTCTGGTAGGCGGGGGCACACCTGTCGCCAGGTGAAGAAAAATACAAGGGACTACCAAAGGGGCATTGTATGAAAATAAGGTCTTTCCGCTCGCCACGCAGCGTGGTAAATGCGGCGTTGTGTGCTGTGTCACTCGTTGCATTGCCGGCACAAGCTCAAACCGTCACGACCATCGAGGGCAATACGCCAGCCGTAAGCGTCTGCTTTCCTTTTGGCATAGGTATCAACTGGCCACCTTTCTATGGTTTCGTGTACCAGAACCTGCCGGCGTTCGATATCGCCACCGGCGATACCATTGCCTTCGATACCGGGTTGGCTAACGACGTGGAAATTGCACTGCAAGTCGATATGGTTCCCACCACGGTTAACGGGGGTAATATCGCTGCAGGTGCCTACACCACTGTAGTCAGCAATACCCAGGCGCCCGCCAATCCTTTTGGCGATGCAGTGGTGGGAAATTATGAATTGCAGTTCACCGCTGAAAGTGATTTCAGTTTCCCCGGTGGCGGCATGATTGTGCGGTTTTCCAACCCCTCGGCCGCTTACGCGGCTGACGTGACCTGCACACAGAATCTCGTCAACTATACTGCCGCAGATGCCAGTGGACTCTTCGTCCAGCGATTCCAGGATGCGGATGGGGCGTTGCCGTGGGATGCCGTGGCTACAAATGCCATCGGCGGTTTCCAGATTACCAATCTCCCGGTTACCCCGCCCGCTCCACCTGCGGCACCAGGTGCGCCGCCGGCGGAACCCGAAGCTGTGCCAACGTTTGGTAATCTGGGTTGGTTCCTGTGCACCCTGCTCCTGGGTGTTCTGGGTGCGGCTGGTCTCAGGCGGGGCAGGGCAAGCTAGTCCTCGCTTTGCGCACGGGTTGAATTCGGCGGTACAGCCGCCGGATTACCCGGGTATCGTTACCCCTGTATCCAGGGCCTCAGTGCACCGTTGCGGGCGCGCCAGTAACGGACCACCGGTGAAACGAAATTCCTGGTGGAGAAATACATGCGGCTTACCAAGGCGGCTAGGCTTTTGCTGTAAAGGATCGTCTCGTAGACCGGTTCTCGTTGAAAGTGCCACCTGTCCGCCCATAGCGGTGAGGTTGTCAGATTGATCTTTTCCACTTCGGGTTCATCCACAGCTTCCGCGATGAACTTGTGTAGCAGGATATTACCCGGGCCGTAATCCCGGTACTGTTCTTCATAACCGGTCTTAAGGACGAACCAGACTGTCCCGGTTTTAATCGTCAACAGTGACGCCGCCTTCTTGTCACCAAACTTCAGCAGGAAAACCCGGGCATGCCACGACGCACGGTCGCTGGTGTAAAGTGATCGAAAAAACGCCGAGGCCACCGCGGAGGACATGACACTGGTATCACTTCCCGTGGGACCCTTCCAGCCAGACGACTCGATATCCAGAAAGTCCTGGTAGAAGGCTTCGCGTGATGCCGGATCTTCGCTACAGGAAACCTCGATCGGGCCAATTTCCCTGGCAGCCTTGTTGGCCAGCCGACGCACGTTTTTTAACATTTTTGTGGAATACGAGTCATAATCTTGTGCGTCGTTACAGGGGGCATAAGCATAATCCCCAACCCGGCGAAGCTTTGCGCCAGTACGCGCTAACTGGGTATGCAGGGCGGTAAAACGGCAAAATTTACGCAGTCTGCAATAATCCCAACGAAAACCCTCGTTGGTCCTGATATGTTTCAGGATCTCCCATAGAATCGGTTTGTCGATATAGTCCTGGTCAATGACAATATCATTCAGGTAAATGTCCGTATGCGTTGGCAGCAGCAGATACCGCAATTCGAATGGCCAGATCCCGGAACTCACCTTTTGCAGCGGCACGATTGCCACTATGCGCATGTCATTATAAACAGCGTAATAGTTCAGTTTGCCGGGCAGCAGGATGTTTGAGACTGCCTCGGCCCAGGGAGTATCTTGCAGGAAGTTCCGGTTAGTCGCGCGGGTGAGCAACTCAGACCACTGTTCTGGTAGGGCGGTGCGATCAGTCAGTTCTGAAAGGTTGACTACCCTGAACTCCGAGGTTTCAACGTCGGATTTTGAGCAGAGCGATTCAGACATCGAGCGATTTCAAAACCTCTGGTGTGGGCATTCCATGGGACTGCCCTCGGTATCAGCTCCGCCTTCCCCAAATTGTACTAGTGGGTCGGCATGTTTCTGATTCAAAAGCTAAAATCGAGTTCATGGGTGTTTCACGACTTTATGAATACATATGTTGTGACATCCGCAATCCAGCGAGTGAGGTAGTGAAGGCGGGTTTTTCGGAAAATACGCTCAAAAAACCTGCTAAGCGATATCGATACCTTTTCCGGAATCACTGGCTTGCCAAACAGTCGTAGAGAGCCATAACCGATCCCATCCATCTGGGTCAGGTCATAACCGTTCCTGGTGACGCCAGCGATAAGATACCCGGGCTTTTCAAACATCCGTATCATGAAATTGCTACCAGATATTGCGCTCGCGTTTGCGTGCGCACCGGTGGGCCGGTCTTCCGGAGCTTTCAGCGAGGGGCTTCCCGCTACTGGTTTGCCGCGTGGTTTGCCGCGGGAAAAACCCTGCGAGATTTTTGCAATAACTTTTTTGACGCTGAGCAAGGGGTCTGTCAATACCTCGTGGTATTTGTTTCTTACACTGAGGATAAGCGTTCCACCCGGACGTAGAACACGATTGATTTCCTGCAATGCCAAATCTGATTCCTTGAAGTAGCCGAACATGCCGAGACACACTACGAGGTCAAATTGAGCGTCCCTGAACGGAAGGTGAAAGCACTCTCCTTGCGCTAGCAGGTACTCACCTTCGGGAAATGCGCTACAGCGCATTTCGGCGAGACGGAGCATGTCCATCGAGATATCGACGGCATGTGTCCGATAACCCTTTTTAAGAAGTTCTTCTGTCAAAACCCCTGCGCCACAGCCCAGGTCAAGCAAGCTGACGGACGTCGGATGGTGTTCCGCAATGTAGCTGAGCGCGTTATTGCGCCGTAGAAGCATATGGTATTGAAATGTATTGGATGCCTCCCGGTACATTCCGTCCCACATCTCGGCCTCGCCGGAAAGGGAGAATCTCTCGCGAACGTTTTCTGTATTGTCGGAAGGCAATTCTGGCACCGATTTTTTAAAGGCACACCATTTCTTTTAAACCAATAATCATAAACTTTCCACTGAAAATGCGTTGGAAAGTGAATTCTCGAATCCAGAGTGAGGTCAACCCCGTGGATCCGGGGTGTGCAGTCCGCATGCCATCGTTGCGATAGCGCCGAGATGAATCAGTGTGTATATGCCCCTTTTCGCTCCTTGCTGATGACAATTGTCACTCCGCTGGTATAACTTGTCCGGGTAATGCCTCCAACTTCGGGTTACAGGGTGCTCTAGCTTGAGTTCACTGCAGTGGAAATGGAACCGCCTGAGGGCGATGAATCCTGCCGAGATCCTTTATCGGGTTCGACAGATGTCGGGAGGCTGGCTCGGTCGTATTGGCTTGGGGTTAGGTGGAGAACCGGCTGAACCTGTCGGATCGAGCGGATTGCCCTGGGTCGATCCACTCCCGGTCAATTTCGGCGAGAGTAGGGCCGGGTATCTGGCGCGGGCAGACAGGGTTCTGGAAGGTTACTTCAAGGTTTTCGCGCTTGAATCGGCGCCTCTCGGTTTTCCTCCGGATTGGCATCGTGACCCCAGAACCGATACCCGTGCTCCGCTGGAGTTCGGGAAGACCCTGGACTATCGCAATGAGGCGATCGTTGGCGATATAAAGTACCTCTGGGAACCGAACCGCCATCACGCGCTGGTCTTTTTGGCGCAGGCTTGGCATTTGTCTGGCGAGCAGCGGTATCTGGAGGGGGCTGCAACATTGCTCGATTCCTGGATTGCGCAAAACCCGTATCCGAAGGGAGTGAATTGGTCGAGTTCACTGGAACTGGGACTGCGTTTGATGAATTGGGCTTTTGCATGGCATCTACTCGGTGGTGACCGATCTGCGATGTTTTCGCTGTCGAGCCATGCCAATCTTCGCGACCGCTGGCTGGCCTCGATATACCAGCATCAACATTTTATAGTGGGACACTTTTCCAGGTATTCGTCCGCGAACAATCATCTGCTCGGGGAGTATGCCGGTTTGTTCATAGGAGCGCTGACCTGGCCTCTCTGGCGAGAAAGTACCTATTGGCGGGAGGTAGCCAGAGATGGCCTTGAATCGGAAGCCGTGTTGCAAAACGCGGAAGACGGCGGAAATCGGGAGCAGGGTATCTGGTACCATCATGAGGTCACAGACATGTTGCTGCTATGTGCTGTCGTCGGTAAGGCCAATTCCGTTTTGTTTAGTGATCGCTACTGGAAGCAATTGGAGAGCATGCTCCAATTCATAGCCTCGATGATGAGTGTTTCCGGCACCATTCCCATGATCGGGGATTCGGATGATGCAGTAATGGTGGATTTTGCGTTGTCCCGGGACGTTTACCGATCGCTGCTCGCTACCGGCGCAGTAGTTTTCGGTCGTCGCGACTTCAAGGCGAAAGGATGTGGCTTCGACGACAAGACCAGATGGTTGCTGGGCGATGCCGCCAGCACTGAATTTGGGTCGTTGCAAGCTGACGCGGCAGGGCTTCCAGTTCAACGCGCGTTTCCACAGAGCGGGTACTACCTACTGGGTGATGCGTTCGAGACTGCCGACGAGGTGAGGTTGATTGCCGATGCAGGCCCCCTGGGGTATTTATCAATCGCGGCACATGGGCATGCTGACGCTCTGGCATTCACTCTTTCCGTGTCCGGGCAGGAGATTCTGGTCGATCCTGGCACATACGCCTACCACACGCAGCGAGAGTGGAGGAACTACTTCAAGGGTACTTCGGCACACAATACAGTTCGTGTGGACGGCGTGGATCAGTCCGTTTCTGCTGGCAACTTTATGTGGCTGAAGCATGCGAATGCAAAATGCCTTGAATTCCATCTCGGTGATAATGAAGAAGTCTGGCAGGCAGAGCATGATGGTTACCTGCGGTTGCCAGATCCGGTGATGCATCGACGTCGAGTAAGTTTTCGCAAGCGTGAACGGATGATTCATGTCGTTGATTTTCTCGAGTGTCGCGGACACCACAAACTGGAGTGGCACTGGCATTGTAGTGAACACTGCAAGGTTTCTCTGGATGCGGACGCGGGTGTAAATCGGGTCAGCATCGAGGCCCCTTCCGGAGTGACAGTGGTGATGGAAATGCCATCGGCTACTGATGCTCCCGAGCTGATTACCGGGAGCGAAAGCCCTCCTTTAGGGTGGATATCAAGAGCTTTCGATGAGAAAAAACCAGCACCGACGATACGCTGGAAGCAGGAAATCAATGGTAGCGTGAATCTGGATACGTTCATCAGAATTCTGGGGAAGGGGGCGTAACTATCGTGAAAATAAGTATTTTTGGAATGGGATATGTCGGGGTAGTGTCCGCCGCCTGCCTGAGCAGTGATGGGCACGTCGTAATCGGTGTAGATCCAAACCAGTCCAAGGTGGAGTTGGTAAATTCCGGCAAGGCTCCGATCGTGGAGAAGGATCTCGCGGATTTGTTGCACCTCAGCGTTCAGGCAGGAAGGCTTTCCGCTACAAGCGATTCAGAGGCTGCAGTGCGCGAGTCCGATCTTTCCTTCATTTGTGTGGGCACTCCCAGTCAATCCAATGGGAGTCTGGACCTGACCTACGTGCGTCGCGTTTGCGAGCAAATCGGCGCTGCTATTCGGGAAAAACAGGGCTTCCATATTGTCGTTGTACGCAGCACCATGTTGCCGGGGAGCATGCGCGGTGTGGTGATACCACTTCTCGAGGAAGCTTCCGGAATGATCGCAGGTGAGGGTTTCGGCGTCTGTATCAATCCCGAGTTTCTGCGAGAAGGAACTGCTATTGCGGATTACCGGCATCCACCCAAGACGGTGATTGGTGAATTGGATTTCACCAGCGGTGACCGACTGGCCGAACTCTACAAGGATATAGACGGCCCCTTGGTCCGGACCGATCTGGCGACCGCCGAAATGGTAAAATACACTGATAATATCTGGCATGCGGTCAAGGTTTGCTTCGCCAATGAGATTGGCAACCTCTGTAAGTCGACCGGTATTGACGGGCATGCTGTAATGGGAATCTTCACCCGGGACAGCAAGCTCAATTTGTCCTCAGCTTACTTGAAGCCTGGCTTCGCGTTCGGAGGGTCCTGCCTTCCCAAGGATATTCGTGCCATCGTTCACAAGGCACGCTCGCTGGATCTCGAGTTGCCGCTGATCGGTCATGTGCTCGCCAGCAACCAGAAGCAGATCGAGCGCGGCCTGAACATGATTATGGAGAAAGGTAATAAAAAAGTTTCGGTACTGGGTTTCAGCTTCAAGGCGGGGACCGATGATCTGCGCGAGAGTCCACTGGTAGAAGTCATTGAACGGTTGATAGGCAAAGGCTATGACCTCCGCCTGTATGATCGGAATGTGAATCTGGCCAAGTTGGTAGGGGCAAACCGGGACTACATCCTCAATGCAATTCCACATATTTCACAACTCATGGTAGATAGCCTGGAGGAGGCCTTGCAGCACGGAGAGACAATAGTCGTAGGGAATGGAGACTCTGCTTTCAGGCAGGTACTGGACATGACAGGGGAACATCAGGTTGTTATTGATCTGGTGAGAATTAACGACAATTGTCCTGAAGTGAGCGGTTACGATGGTATCTGCTGGTAAGCAAAGGAAAGTCCTGATCATCGTCGAAAACCTGCCTTCGCCCTTTGACCGACGAGTCTGGCAGGAAGCCACGACCTTGCATCAGCATGGCTACCAGGTTTCCATTATTTGCCCAACCGGCACCGGTTGCGAAAAAAAACACGAAGTAATCGATGGCATCCACATCTTTCGGCATTCGCTGCCGTTTGAAGCCGACGGTGCAATAGGCTATTTGCTTGAATACGGTACCGCTTTATTCTGGGAGTTTTATCTGTCGTTCAAGGTCCTGTTTACGCGTGGCTTTGACGTCATTCACGCCTGTAATCCACCTGATCTGATCTTTATTGTCGGTGGGTTTTTCCGACTGTTTGGCAAACGCTTCCTGTTCGACCACCATGACATCAATCCCGAGCTCTATGAGGCAAAGTTCGGCCGAAGGGATTTCTTTTGGAAGCTGATGATCTGGTGTGAGCGGCTCACCTTCAAACTGGCCAGCGTATCGATAGCGACCAATGAGTCCTACAAAAAAATAGCCGTTGAACGAGGTGGTATGGACCCGGAACACGTGCATGTAGTGCGCAGCGGGCCGCAGATTCAGCGCTTGCGTATCATCGATCCTGTGCCGGAGCTGAAGAGGGGAAGACGCTTCCTGGTTGGCTATGTGGGGGTAATGGGCAAGCAGGAAGGGATCGATTACCTGCTGCGCGCTGCGAGATACATTATCCATGACCTTGGGCGCCGTGACATCCATTTTGGCCTGGTCGGTAGCGGCACAGAGCTGGATGAGCTTCGCTATTACATGATCGAGCTTGGAATAGCTGAGTACGTGACGTTTACCGGGCGTGTACCTGACCAGGAGCTGCTGGAAATGCTGAATACGGCAGATGTCTGTGTTAATCCGGATGTCGCCAATGAAATGAACGACAAGTCCACGATGAATAAAATCATGGAATACATGGCACTCGCGAAGCCTATTGTACAATTCGACCTTACAGAAGGACGGTTTTCGGCCCAGCAGGCCTCACTATATGCGGCCAAGAACGATGAAGTCGATCTGGCGAAGAAGATAATCCAGCTTCTCGATAACCCTGAATTGTGCAAGCAAATGGGAGAATTCGGCCGTAATCGAGTCCTCAATGAGCTCGAATGGAAATTCGAGGTACCCAAATTGTTGCGTGCTTACGACGATTTGTTCTCGGATAGTGGCGAGTAGCGATACCAGCGCCATGCGTGATGTTGGTAGCCTGGCAATTGGCGCTGCGCCTGATCTAATGCTCTTCCTTGAATCGGCTGGGGTGGATGTTGTGTCTTTTCAGTAGTTTGTAGAAGTCTGTGCGGTTGCGGCGAGACAGTTCGGCCGCTTCTGCGACGGAACCCTTGGTGAGGCGCAAGACCTTGACCAGGTAATCGTGCTCAAACTGTTCCCTGGCCTGGTTGAGGGAGGGGAGAAAATGGCCCTCTTCGGTAAGTGCTTCGCGGACCAGGCTATCGGGTATCACGGGGGTCGTTGCAAGGGCCGCGGTTCGCTGAACTACATTGTGTAGCTGTCTCACGTTTCCGGGCCAGCGGGCGTGAATCATGATTTCCATGGCCGACGGGGCAAAGCTGGTGACGCTTCCCATGTGAAATGCATTGGTTTGGCGCAGGAAATAATTTGCCAGTAGCGGGATATCCTCGACGCGCTCGGCGAGTGGAGGTAAATGAAAATTTACCACATTCAGGCGGTAAAACAGGTCTTCCCGGAACAACCCTTCGCGCATGTCCTGCTCAAGGTCGCGGTTTGTCGCAGAAATAACCCGAACGTTAATGGGTATTGAGCTGGTGCTGCCAATCGGGCGAATTCGACGCTCCTGGAGGGCGCGCAGGAGTTTGACCTGCAGTGCTACCGGCATATCGCCGATCTCATCCAGGAACAGAGTACCGTTGTTGGCGGCACGAAAAAGCCCGGTGTGTTCGCTTACCGCACCGGTAAAGGCACCTTTCACATGGCCGAAGAGTTCTGATTCGAGCAGTTGTTCTGGCAAGGCGCCGCAATTGATCGCCACCATTGGGCCGGCGTGGTTCGAGCCGGCGTCGTGAATGGCTCTTGCCAGCAATTCTTTACCGGTACCGCTCTCGCCGGTAATCAGGATGCTGACGTCGGAATCGGCAACCTTTTTGACCTGGTTGAGGATGCGCTCTATCAGGGGGCTGCGGGTAATAATATGATCCCGCCAGGACTCAAAGAAATCGCCTTGTGATATTCCGGATTTTTCCAGGGCGGCGTGAATGGTGGACAGCAGAGTTTGTTTATCCACCGGTTTGGTGAGGAATTCGAAGACGCCTTTTTGAGTCGCGGTAACTGCCTCCGGAATCGTGCCATGTGCAGACATCAGGATGACGGGCAGGCCAGGATAGAAATAGCGCGCCCGTTCAAACAGCTCCATTCCGTCGACACCTTCCATTCTCAAGTCGGTGACCATCAGGTCCATGGTTTCATTGCGAAGCAGTTGCAGTGCCTCTTCAGCGGAGCTCGCACCGTGCACAATATACCCCTCTGACTCGAGGCGAATGGTCATTAATTTCAGCAGATTGGGGTCGTCATCCACCAGAAGAATTTGACTCTGCATGCCTGCGCCCTCACTCCAGCTCTTTGCGCGTGCTGATCGAGGTTTCGACTTCAGTCAGGGCTTCAATCTTTTGCTCCAACAAGGCCTTTTGCTCGTTCGCCTCGCCCAGTTGGGCCGCTGCGGTGTCGCGCTGCCTCTCGAGCTCGGTTTGCGATTCGAGCCAGGAAATGCGCTCGGCGTTGTGGTGCTCGAGGATTGCAATGAGTTGCCGCTGTTGTCGGTCCAGGTCCTCGTGCTTCGCCAGGGAGACAAAGGCGAACCGTGCCCGAATCGCACCTGCGGAGGTGCCGAGCTGCTGATTCAGTAATCCGAAGTAATAAATCTGCGAGGGGGTTTCGGGTTTATCGATACGCGAAAGTTCCGCAGCCGCCTCATCGACAGACATGGCGGAGACTGTTTGTTGCTGCTGCAACCAATTACTTACTTTACTGCAGCGACAGGCCCGGGTTTCCTTCTTTGGGGTTTCCTCCTGGCCGGTTTCCACTTGGGGAGTTGTACATCCTGCTATGCAGGCCAGCAATATCGCATGAGCAATTAAATTGCGGGGCATATCAGTCTGAAGCACACCGGCAAATGTCTGTGATAAACCACTGAGAGGCTGCCTCCCAACGCTTCCATGCACTCTCGGGCCACACTGAGACCGATACCGGAGCCTTTTATTGGGCCCGTGCGCTTGGCGGCGCTTTGAAAGAAAGGTTCAAAGACTCTGTCTACGTCTGCTGTGGGAATACGTTCACCTGAGTTGGCTACTTCAATAACCAGATTAGCATTTCTGATTTCCCGCACAAGCTCGATTCTTCCACCTTCCGGAGTGTAATTCACCGCATTGGAGAGCAGGTTATCGAGGGCGGTGCGCAGCCGATAGCGATCGGCCACCCAGGTGAAAGCCGATCCGGTGGAATTCAGTAGGAGCTCTTTGTTATCGATAGTCAAGCGGTATTGCTGAACAATTTCGTCAATCAGGGTTTCGAGCTGAACTTCCTCCAGACTCAGTTGTTGCAGGGGGACCCGATTGAAATCAATCAGGTTTTCAATGAGTCGCTGCAATTCGTTGCCATTGGCCTTCACGATATCGACAATTTCTCGCTGCCGTTGTGAAAGATGGCCAATTACCTGTTCGGACAGTAAATCGGTTCCTTCCCGCAAGCTGGCCAGGGGGGTTTTCAGCTCATGTGAGACATGGCGCAGGAACTTTTGTTTCTGCTGCTCGGTGGCATGCAGTTCCTGCCTCAGCCATTCCAGCTTGCTGCCCAGTTCGCGCAACTCCACCGGCCCGGTGATTTCGATCGAGTGGCCCAACCCCTCGCTTCCCAGTTGCTGTATTTCCTGAATCAAGCTTCTGATGGGTCTGCTGATCCAGTAGGAGAAAAACAGCAAGAGCGCCAGTGTCGCAGCCGCCAATGTTGACAGTTGCAGAAACAGGTACTCGATAAGTTCTTCGGACGCAGTGGCATTGGCCTCAAGCAAGCGGTCAACGGATGCCTGTAGCCAGGTACGAATTGCGTTACTGCGCTCATTGATCAGTACAAAAGTCTGGTCAATTCTTTGCATGGAGGACTCGGATTCTATCGAAAGCAGGTCGGAACTCACGCCTGCTTCGGAGTCAAATTTGAGCCGTTCAAGAAGTATGCCCAGCCCTTCGAGATCGGGGCTTACCGAGGGCAGCTTTCCCTGTAGTGCCTGTAATTCCAGGATCTCACTTGATAATGATTCTCGTTCTTTTTCGAACAAGTCTGCGAGTTCGGTATTCGCGATTGCCATGTACTGGCGGGCGCGACGCTCAAGTTCGAGCACGTCACGTTGAATTTCCTGACCCAATCGTGAAACAGAAACCGTGACACGGGTCACCTCTCGGTGATTGTTCGCCAGTTCGCCGAGCGTGTGCACCGTAAAAAAGATTGCAATACAAAGCGGAGCGACAGCAGCAAAAAAGCCTAAAAGGACCAGCTGCAGGACCGATTTGGGCTGCCAGAAAGACATTACCCGCCGTACCTGTGATGTGGTGAGAAATATAGGGGTTCCAGTTTAACCTGCTTGGCCTCGCCTGAAAACCCCCGCGTACATTGTGAATGACGCCGCCGGGGAGCGGCGTTACTGGAGTTTCTGTCTGATGCTCGCCAGCTTCACACACACCACGAATGCTTCCGCCGTCGCCTGCACATCCTCCAGCGAGGGGTAGCTCGGCGCCAGGCGGATGTTGCTGTCCGCCGGGTCGTCGCCGTAGGGGAAGGTGGCGCCAGCCGGGGTCAGGGCCACGCCGATGTCCGCCGCCAGGCGGATGATTTCCCTGGCCAGGCCGGGGCGCGAGTTGAAGGAGATGAAGTAGCCGCCGCGGGGGGACAGCCATTCACCCATGCCGGTGCCAGCCAGTTCGCTCTCCAGCGTATCGAGCACGGCCTGGAAGCGCGGGCGCAGCAGGGCGGCGTGCTTTTCCATGTGGGCGGCGATGCCGGCGGCGTCCCTGAAGAAGCGCACGTGGCGCAACTGGTTGACCTTGTCCGGGCCGATAGTCTGGAAGCCGAGGTGTTTCTTGAAGGCCGCCAGGTTGTCCGGGCTGCTGGCGAGGTAGGCCACGCCGGCGCCGGCGAAGGTGATCTTGGAGGTGGAGCCGAACTGGAATACCGAGTCCTGGGTGTTGTGGCGGATACAGAATTCACGGATGTCGGCGAGTGCCTCGGCGTCCGCGTCGAGGGTGTGTACGGCATAGGCGTTGTCGTACATCACGATGAAGTTGTCCCCGGCGATGCTGCCGAGCCTGGCCAGGCGTTCCACTGTGGCGCGGCTGTAGACACAGCCGGTGGGGTTGGAGAAGCGGGGGACGCACCAGATGCCCTTGATGGCGGGGTCGGCGGCGACCAGTTCCTCGACGATGTCCATGTCCGGGCCGGTGGAGAGCATGGGCACGGGGATCATCTCGATGCCGAGGTGTTCGCAGATGGCGAAGTGGCGGTCGTAGCCGGGTACCGGGCAGAGGAATTTGACCTCGTCTTCGTTGCCCCAGGCGGATTCCGGGCCGCGCAGGCCGGTGCCGAGGGCGAAGTCGATCACGGCGTACATCAGGGTGAGGCTGGAGTTGCCGCCGATCAGGAGTTCCGCGGCGGGGACGCCGAGGGTGCCGGCGAACAGCTGCTTGGCCTCGGGCAGGCCGTCGAGGCCGCCGTAGTTGCGGGCGTCGGTGCCGTCGGCGGCGCGGTAGTCGCCGCCGAGGATGCCGTCGAGGGCATCGGACAGGCTCACCTGCTCGGTGCCGGGTTTGCCGCGGGTCAGGTCCAGCTTGAGATTGAGTTCAGCCAGTTCGGCGTATCGGGTTTCCAGGGCCTGCAACTCGGCCTGGAGTTGCTCGCCCGACATCTGTTCGACGTGCACGTTTTCGTCCTCGGTTGGTCTACAGTTGGGTGTAGTTTTGCGGTGCGCCAGTATACAGCGCGCGGCCGGCGTGGACAGCAGGCGTGGCAATATTGCGCTTGAAATGCCCGTGCCCAGCCGCATATAGCGATAACAGCCACAGTAAAGAGTAGCCAATGGACCAACAGGACGACGCGTTAGAGCCGGAGGTCATCACCCACGGCGAGCACAGCGGCACCCCGGCGGTGGCCGAGGATGTACTGCCCAATACCCTGTACCTGTTACCGGTACCCAACCGCCCGTTTTTTCCCGGCCAGGTGCAGCCGCTGGGGGTGGAGCCGCGGGTCTGGGCGCAGACGCTGAAACGGGTGGCCGAGGCCGGCAACGGTCTGCTCGGCCTGTGCTACGTGCCGCAGGGGGATTCCCGCGATATCACCCGCCGCCGCTTCCCGGACATGGGCACGGTGGTGCGCCTGTACCGCCCGCAGGTGTCGGCGGAGCACGAGGGGCAGTTTCTCGCCCAGGGTATCCGCCGCTTCCGTATCGTGCGCTGGCTTAGCGAGGAGCCGCCCTACCTGGTGCAGGTGGAATACCCGTCCAGCCAGGGCGACCGCGAATCCGACGAGGTGCGCGCCTATGCCATGGCACTGATCAAGGAAATCAAGGAGTTGCTGCCGCTGAACCCGCTGTACAGCGAGGAACTCAAACAGTACCTGTCCAGTATCAACCCGGGCCAGCCGAGCATGCTGGCGGACTTCGCCGCGGCGCTGACCACCGCCAACGGAGAGCAGCTGCAGGAGGTGCTGGAGACCCTGCCGCTGGTCTCGCGGATGGAGAAGGTGATGGCGCTGCTGCGCCGCGAGCGCGAGGTGGCGGAGCTGCAGGGCCGGATCACCAGCCAGGTCAACGAGAAGGTCAGCGAGCACCAGCGCGAGTTCTTCCTGCGCGAGCAGATGAAGGTGATTCAAAAGGAACTGGGCATCTCCAAGGATGACCGCACCACCGATGCGGAGATGTTCGAGGCGCGCATCGCCAACCTGAACATGCCCGACCCGGTGGCGAAGCGGATTCGCGACGAACTGCACAAGCTGTCGGTGCTGGAGACCGGCTCCCCGGAGTACGGTGTCACCCGCAATTACCTGGACTGGGCCACCTCGGTGCCCTGGGGTGTCTATTCCGAGGACAACCTGGACCTGGCCCACGCCCGCGCGGTGCTCAACGAGGACCACGAGGGCCTGGAGGACGTCAAGAAGCGCATCCTCGAGTTCCTCGCGGTGGGCAGTTTCAAGGGCGAAATCTCGGGCTCCATCCTGCTGCTGGTGGGCCCGCCGGGGGTGGGCAAGACCAGCGTCGGCCGCTCCGTGGCCCACGCGCTGGATCGCAAGTTCTACCGCTTCAGCCTCGGCGGCATGCGCGACGAGGCGGAGATCAAGGGGCACCGGCGCACCTATATCGGCGCCCTGCCGGGCAAGTTCGTGCAGGCCCTGAAGGAAGTGGAAGTCTCCAACCCGGTGATCATGCTCGACGAGATCGACAAGATCGGCGCCTCCTACCAGGGCGATCCGGCCTCGGCCCTGCTGGAGGTGCTGGACCCCGAGCAGAACGCGGAATTCCTCGACCACTACCTCGACCTGCGGGTGGACCTGTCCAAGGTGCTGTTCGTGTGCACCGCGAACCAGCTGGACACCATTCCGGGGCCGCTGCTCGACCGCATGGAGGTGATTCGCCTGGCCGGCTACGTGGCGGAGGAAAAACTTTCCATCGCCCGCCGCCACCTGTGGCCAAAGCTGCTGAAGCGCCACGGCCTGACCAGCGCCCAACTGAAGATCAACGATGCGGGGCTCAAGTACGTGATCGAGTCCTATTGCCGCGAGGCCGGGGTGCGCAATCTGGAGAAACAGCTCGCGCGGATCATGCGCAAGTCCATCGTCCACATGCTGGAAAGCGACGAGCGGAACATGCGCATCGGCAAGAAGGATATCGAGACCCTGCTCGGCAAGCCGCCGTTCTCCCAGGAAAAGCCCCTGCGCGGTCTCGGTGTGGCAACTGGCCTCGCCTGGACGGCGATGGGCGGGGCGACGCTGGCCATAGAGTCCTCCCAGGTGCACACCCTCAATCGCGGCTTCAAGCTGACCGGGCGGCTCGGGGAGACCATGCGCGAATCGGCGGAAATCGCCTACAGCTACGTGGTCGCCCACCTCAAGGATTACGGCTGCGACCTGGATTTCTTCGACACCAGCATGGTGCACCTGCACGTGCCGGAAGGGGCGACGCCCAAGGACGGCCCCAGCGCCGGCATCACCATGGCCACCGCGCTGGTCTCGCTGGCGCGCAAGGAGCGGATCAGGCGGCCGCTGGCGATGACCGGCGAGCTGACCCTGACCGGCCAGGTGCTGCCGGTGGGGGGCATCCGGGAAAAGGTGATTGCCGCGCGCCGCTCGAAGATCATGGAAATCATCCTGCCGCACGCCAACCGGCGGGATTTCGACGACCTGCCGGACTACCTGCGCGAGGGCATCAACGTGCATTTCGCGCGCAATTTCCGTGAGGTGTTCGAGTTCGTGTTCCACGAACACCGGCAGGACCTGGCCTTGCACTAGGCACTGGTGCCGCCCTCCGGCGGCATCGCTTTGCGCATTCCCCCGCGTTCTGGCCGCAGCAGCGCCCACTAGCGTGACCTGAATCGCGTTTCTCGCAGAATCCTGTGGGAGCGTTGTTACCCTCCTGATACAGTTTGCGCGTGATCTGGCCGATGTTGCGCCGGGCCGAGGTAGGGGGATGTAGCGTGAAAATCACAGAATGGCTGAAAACACTGGCGAGCCGCAACGGGTCCGACCTGTACCTGAGCACCGGGGCGCCGCCCTGTGCCAAGTTCGAGGGCAAGCTGCAACCGCTCGACGGCGAGGTGCTGAAGCCCGGTGAAATCAAGGAAATCGCCTACGAGGTGATGGATCCGACCCAGCAGGCGGAGTTCGAGCAGGAGCTGGAAATGAACCTGGCCATGTCGATCTCCGGCTACGGGCGCTTCCGGGTGAATATTTTCCTGCAGCGCAACGAAGTGGCGATGGTCTGCCGCAACATCGTGGCAGAGATTCCCCACTGGGAGGCCCTGCGCCTGCCGCCGATCCTGCCGGAAGTCATCATGCGCAAGCGCGGGCTGGTACTGTTCGTGGGGGCGACCGGCTCCGGCAAGTCCACCTCGTTGGCGGCGCTGATCGACTACCGCAATTCCAACAGCTACGGGCATATCGTCACCATCGAGGACCCGGTGGAATACGTCCACAACCACAAGAAGAGCATCATCAACCAGCGCGAGGTGGGGGTGGATACGCGCAACTGGCACAACGCGCTCAAAAACACCCTGCGCCAGGCGCCGGACGTGATCCTGATCGGCGAGATCCGCGACCGCGAAACCATGGAGCACGCCATCGCCTTCGCCGAGACCGGCCACCTTTGCATTTCCACCCTGCACGCCAACAATGCCAACCAGGCACTGGACCGGATCATCAACTTTTTCCCCGAGGAGCGCCGTCACCAGCTGCTGATGGACCTGTCGCTGAACCTGCAGGCCTTCGTCTCCCAGCGCCTGATCCCGACCGTGGACGGCAAGCGCTGCGCCGCGATCGAGGTCCTGCTGGGCACCCCGCTGGTGGCCGACCTGATCCAGCGCGGGCAGATCGACGGTATCAAGGAAGTCATGAAGAAATCTGAGGATTCCGGCATGAAGACCTACGATACCGCCCTGTTCGAGCTGTTCATGGAAGGGCTGATCAGCGAGGAGGAGGCGGTGCGCAACGCCGACTCGCCCAATAACGTCCGCCTGAAAATCAAGTTCGCCCGCGAGGGCAGGGGCGAGGCGCCGGTCAGCAGTGCGCCCGCAGCCGCGGCCAGGGCGCCTGAGCCGTCAGCAGCGGGCGGCGGCAGCGCGCCGGCGGCGGCCTATGCCTCGGGTTCCGGCCTCACGCTCGAACTGGTGGAAGAAGAGGAAGAGCACTCGCTGCGCTGACTCAGTCGTCGAATTGGGCCAGCAGCCGACGCCAGTCGCTGTAGTCCGAGTCGGCGGCGTCAGGCTGCAGTTCCAGGCCGGCGCGCCAGGTGTCCGGCCTGTCGGCATCTGCCGGACGGCACCAGCGCACCACTGCAACCAGGATCAACGGCGCTGCGCCGCTGGCTTCCACGCCGACATGAATATAGGCATTCAGGGCTAATTCCCGGGTCAGCTCCAGTTGCAGGCCGCTGAGCGACACGTCCAGCGCGCGGCAGACCTCGATGCTGTTATCTTCTCCTGCGGCAGCGTCAGCCTCGATGTACACCCGGTATTTCGCGGGCAGCCGAATGTGTCTGCGTTCCAGATCCATTCCCTGGTTCCCTTTGTTATCACTTTTATGAGATGTGTCCTGCATTGGCTAGGGCCCGTGTTGCTGCAGCCGGCGGCGTGCGCGTTCCACTTCCTCGCGGAAATTGGAGCGCGCTTCCAGAATGTCGATCTGCCCGTCCTCCACCAGGGCGATGTACCGGGACTCCTCGAGCCGGCGCAGTTCGATGCCCTTGCGATTGACGAAGATGATCAGCTGGCGCACCGCGTCGTGCATCGCCAGCTTGGCCAGCAGCGGCGGGTCCACATCGTGAAAGCCCAGCCAGGTGCCCAGTGGGGGCAGCGGCAGGTCCCGGGGAGCGCTGCTCCCGGCCGGTGCAGCAGGCGGCGGCTCGCGCCGGACCGGCGCCGCTTGTGCCGGCGTGGGCGCAGGGGATGGCTCGGGGCTTCTCGTTGCGGCCGCGGCTGCAGGTTGGACGCCGGCGGTATGCGCCAGTGCCCGGCTGAAGGTGGCGCCTGAGGGCAGGGCAGCAACCGCGCCGCTGGCTAGAAGCTGGCTGAACTCGCCGAAACTGTAGTTGCGCGGCTGCTGCCCGGAGTGGCGGCAGAGCACCAGTTGCTGTTGTTCGTCCTGACGCAGCACCACCTGCATGCGCAGGCTTTCCTCGCGGGTGTCCCGCAGCAGTACCCACTGGCCTTCAGCGATCGCAGCGGGCAGGTCGACCGTGGCGGGCCCGCCGACTGTGTTTTCTGTCACCGGGATGGGTGATTGTGGCGCACGCTGGATGGACTGTCCGCTGAGCGCGCGCAACAGCAGGTATTCCAGTTCACCCAGTTCCCGCTTCGCGCTGTCCGGCTGGTGCTGCAGGCTGAGCAACCAGCGCTCCAGGGAGCGGCGGATAGCCGAGGCGGAGGCCTCCGCATCAGCGCCTTCCTCTTCCGGCATGGGCGCGAGCGCCGCTGCAAAGCGGTTCATCACTTCCTGCATCCGGCCCCATTCACTGGCATTGGCGCCGAACTTGAGCAATACCAGCTGGGCGCTTTCCAGCCAGGGGCCGCGGAGGAAACTGCCGCAGGCATTTGGCAGGGCTGCGCTCGCCAGGAGCTGGTTGATGGCGGCGATCGCCGTGCTCCTGGCGTGGGCGCTGCGCAGTCGTCCGCGTTCGACGTCGGCTATGCGCTGCGCCATGCGCACGCCGCGGGCGTGCAGGCGCTGGCTGGCCTCGGTGGCATTGGCAATCAGCAGCGCCAGCTGCTGCGGGCCGCCGAGCGGTGCGCGATCCTGCAGCGCGCTGACGGATTCCTCCAGCAGTTTGAGCACGGCTTCGCCGCTGCGCCCGAGGTCCGCCTGCCAGCCGATGGCGGCGTCGTGGAGTGCGTCGAGGAGCTTGTGCAGGGCATGGGCTCCGGGTATCGCGAACGCGCTGTCGTCGAGGACTGCGCGGGCGACCAGTGGCTTGAGCTGGCGCATGCTGGTGGCAATGGCGGGGTCGAGCGGAAAGTCCTGCTCCCAGAGTTCGAAACTCTCACCGACCCAGGCCAGCAGGGCACTTTCCGCCGGCGGCGGCAGGGCCGGGTCGCCGGTCTGGTCGGCGGCGCGGAGCACCGCGTCGAGCGGTGACAGCGCGGTATCTGTGTAACTGCCGAGGTATTCGTCCAGTTCGCGCCGGTCCATGAGCTGCGCGCCCCGTAGCAGGCTCTCGGGGTGAGTGAAGCGTTGCAGCACCGAACTGCGCACGGAGGCGCTCATCGGAAACGATTCAGGCGTCAGGTTCATTCGATAAATTTACGCAGGATCAGTACCAGCAATGCCGTCCAGGAGACGGCCAGGGCGATGTGCTGGAATTTCAGGCCCTTTTTTGCATCCTCTTTGCGCTGGTTTTCCCCGAGTGAAATGTTGAAGGAACCGCAGGCGGGACATTGACCGGAAGGGCCGCTTTTCATGCCCCGGTACGTGCAGTCCCTGCAGTGATAGATCATGGGGGTTCAGCGCATACTCTTGAGTAGTTGATCAACAACCCGTTCCAGCTGCCTAAGATTATTGCATTCGGCCATCAAATGACAGGCGCTGCGGTAGCGATTCATCTCGGAATCGCCACTTTTCCAGCTATTTCTGGACTCGGGGTTGAGCCAGATGACCCGGTTCGCGCGCCGGTAAAGCTTTTGCAGCAGGTCCAGCCGCGCCTCGCCGTAGTTGTTGCGCGCGTCGCCGAGGATGATCACCGTGGAGCCGCTGCGCACATCCTCCCAGGCGAGATTGACGAAATCCTGCAGGGAGGCGCCGTAGTCGGTGGCGCCACCGTAGGACTGGCGGGCGATTTCAATCGCCGCCTCCGGCGGATGTTCGGCGAACAGCCCGCTGACTTCACCGAGCCGATTGGCGAAGGCGAAGCTGCGCACTCGCGGCAGGACGTCCTGCAGGCTGTAGAGGAACAGCAGCAGGAATTTCGCGTAGGGCGCCACCGAGCCGCTGACGTCGCACAGGGCGAATACCTGCGGCCGTTCGCGGCGGGTGCGCCGCCAGCGCAGGTCGAACATCAGGCCGTCGTGGGCGATACCGCGGTGCATGGTGCGGCGGATGTCCAGCTGGCCGCGCTGGGCCGTGCGCCGGCGCGGGGCGTAGCGCGCGGCGAGTTTCTTCGCCATGCGCCGCACCAGCGCTTCCACCTGGTCCATGTAGGTGTTCTCGATATTGGCCAACCGCGCCTGCTTGAGCATGTCGTCGACCAGGCGCTGGTTCTTGCCCTCGGCATGCAGCAGGTACTGGCGGTCGACGAAGTCGCCGACCTGCTCCCGCAGCAGGTCGCGGTAGCGGCGCAATTCCTCCAGCGCCGGATCGGCGCCCTTTTCCAGGCGTGCGACGCCCTCGCGCAACTGTTCTTCGCCCAGCGCCGCGAGGATGCGACGCCGGTACAGGCCCTTCTGGGTGAACAGGCGGATATCCGCCAGCCCGGCGCGCTGGCTGGCGTCGCTGATGGCGATGTTGACGGCGTCGCGGTCGTTGGCCAGCAAGGCGGCGAGCAGGGGGGACTGCAGCAGGCGGTCGATCCCTGCATCGTTCGCCGCGGCCTGCTGCAACAGCGGCGAGGCGCCGCCTCCGCCGCCACTGGCGCGTCCCGGCATGGCTTCCGCGGTACTCGCTGTGAGCAGTTCGGTGTTGAGCGCGGGCGCTTCCTTGTGCGGATTGAAGAAGCGTTCGAAGCAGCGGTGGAACTGCGCGCGTTCCGCCTCGCCCTTGGCCAGCGCCATGCACAGGCCATCGCGCAGCTGGCTCTTGTCCTCGTAGCCGAGCAGGGCTGCGATGCGCACCGCGTCGAGGGTCTCGGCCGGCGAAATCGGCAGGTTGTGGGAGCGCAGGATGCGAATGAAACTGACCAGGCTGTCGGGCATGGCTCAGTCGCCGCGGGCCTCGCGCAGCAGGCTGGGCAGTTGCGCGCCCGCGGTTTCCATATCGTCCTCGAACTTGAGCAGCACGTTGAGGGTGTCGCGAACCAGGTCGGCTTCGAGCTTGCCGGCGTGGAGCAGCAGCAGGCTGCGCGCCCAGTCGATGGTCTCGGAAATTGCCGGTACTTTCTTCAGGTCCAGCTCGCGCAGCGCGTGCACGAAGGCGACCAGCTGATGGCGCAGTTCGGCGTCGATGTCCGGCACCCGGCTGCGCACGATGCGCTCCTCCAGTTCCACCGAGGGGAAGGGGATGTAAAGGTGCAGGCAGCGGCGTTTCAGCGCGTCGGAAATATCCCGGGTGTTGTTGCTGGTGAGGAAGACCATTGGCGCGGTGCGCGCTTTTACCGTGCCGATTTCCGGAATGGAGACCTGGTAATCGGAGAGGATTTCCAGCAGCAGCGCCTCGAACTCGTAGTCGGATTTGTCGACCTCGTCGATCAGTAGCACCGCGCCCTGTTCATGCTGCATGGCGTGCAGCAGGGGCCGCGGTTCGAGGAATTCCTCGGAATAGAAGATGTCGCCGAACTGGTGCAGGCGTTCCACCGACTCCGCCAGGTCGTGGGCGCCGTGCAGCAGGTCGCCGAGTTTTTCCTTCAGCACCTGCGTGTACAACAGCTGTTTGCTGTATTTCCACTCGTACAGGGCCTTGCTCTCGTCCAGCCCCTCGTAGCACTGCAGGCGCACCAGCGGCACGTCGAGCACGCTGGCGGTGGTCTTCGCGAGTTCGGTCTTGCCGACGCCGGGTGGCCCCTCCACCAGGATTGGTTTGCGCAGCTGGAAGGCGAGGTAGACAGCCGTCGCGATACTCTCGGAACAGATGTAGCCGATGGATTCGAAACCCTGCTGGATGGCCTCGATCGAGGCGAGCTGGGGAAAGTCGTCGATTCGCACTGTCTTTTCCTTGTCGGCGGGCGCGAGGCTAGCCGCCGGTGGCGTTCATGAACCGCAGGATCTGGGGTTCCTGAGAATTGTCGAAGTGGTGGCGCTCGGGTTTGATCGCCATGGCCTCGACGATGGCCCATTTGAGTTTTTCGGGATGGTAGTCCGGCGCCCGCAGGATGGCCCGCAGGTCCACCGAGTGTTCGTTGCCCAGGCAGAGCAGCAGGCGGCCTTCCACGGTCACCCGTACGCGGTTGCACAGGTGGCAGAAATTGGCGCTGTGGGGGGAGATAAATCCCACCCGGGTCGGGCTGTCCGGCATGCGGTAGTAGCGGGCCGGGCCGCCATTGCCGGCGGGATCGCCCTCGGCCTGCAGCGGGTAACGGCTGCCGATCAACGCGCGCAGTTCCTCGCTGGTGCACAGGGTCAGGGCGCGGTCGTGGTCGTCGATCAGGCCCAGCGGCATTTCCTCGATGAAGGCGACATCAATACCGCGCTGGCGGGCGAAGTCCACCAGTGCGACGGCCTCGTCTTCGTTGCGGCCCTTGAGGACCACGGCGTTGAGTTTTACCCCGGCAAAACCGGCTTCCACAGCTGCATCGATCCCCGCGATCACCTGGTCGAGATTGCCGTAGCGGGTGAGCTGGCGGAATTTGCGGGGATTCAGGCTGTCCAGGCTGACGTTGACGCGTTGCACGCCGGCGGCCTTCAGGGCCGGGGCGAGGCGCTGCAACTGGGAGCCATTGGTCGTGAGCGCCAGTTGCTGCAGTCCCGGCAGTGTGCCCAGCCGTTCCACCAGGGACATGACGTTGTTGCGGACCAGGGGCTCGCCGCCGGTGAGGCGGATTTTCTCCACGCCCAGTTCGCTGAAGGCGCGGCCCACCTGGTAGAGCTCTTCCAGGCTGAGCACTTCGCGCTTGGGTACAAACTCCATGTCTTCCGCCATGCAGTAGACACAGCGGAAGTCGCAGCGGTCAGTGACCGAGAGCCGCACGTAGTTAACGCGGCGCCCGAATTGGTCAACAAGCGAGGAGGGCAATACAGCTTTCATGCCCGCAAGTGTATGCTTCTGTCATGTACGATACCAGTACACGGCCCCGGGTGTTACAGGGCTGTAATCTGGAGAGCGCGGAAAAGCAGTAGGGTTGGGGGAGAGATACGTGATTCAAAAATGGGCAATCGGGGTGGGCCTGTTGCTGGCCCTTGCCACTTTCGGGGCAATGACCGCCGCCGGGCAGGACAGGGACGTGGCGGTTGTCGCCGGACTCGCGGTGCTGTGCGTGATCTGGTGGGTGTTCGAACCGCTGCCGATTCCCGCTACCTCCCTGCTGCCGCTGGCGCTGCTGCCGCTGTTCGGCGTGTTGACCCCGGCGGAAGTCGGCGAGGCCTACGGTTCCCCGGTTATCCTGCTGCTACTTGGCGGATTCCTGCTGTCCAAGGCCATGGAGCAGTCCGGTACGCACCGGCGGATCGCGCTCGGCCTGGTACACCTGGTGGGCAGTGACAGCGGTACCCGCCTGGTGCTGGGTTTCATGATCGCCTCCGCGGTGCTCAGCATGTGGATTTCCAATACCGCCACCACCCTGATGTTGCTGCCGGTGGCGCTGGCGGTACTCGACGCCTGCTCGGACCGGCAGAAACTGGTGGCGCCGCTGCTGCTGGGACTGGCCTACGCCGCCAGCGTCGGCGGCATCGGCACGCCGATCGGTACGCCACCCAACCTGATTTTCATGCAGGTATTCGAGGAAACCACCGGGCGCAGTATCAGCTTCACCCAGTGGATGAGCTGGGGTGTGCCGGTGGTGGTGCTGATGATTCCCTGCATGGCGCTCTACCTCACCCGGGGATTGAGCGGTGCGGTAGCGGTGAACCTGCCTGCTGTGGGCGAGTGGCGCCCCGAGGAAAAACGGGTGATGACGCTGTTCCTGGTCACCGCGCTGGCCTGGATTACCCGGGTGGAACCCTTCGGTGGCTGGAGCGGCCTGCTCGGCCTGCCCCAGGCCAACGACGCATCGGTGGCGCTGATCGCCGCGGTATTCCTGTTCCTGCTGCCCAATGGACGCGGCGGCAGGCTGCTGAACTGGGAAAAGGCCGTGGAAGTGCCCTGGGGTACGCTGCTGCTGTTTGCAGGTGGCATCTGCCTGGCCAAGGGTTTCGTCAATTCCGGGCTCAGTGAACTGATGGGCGGGGTGTTCAGCAATTTTTCCGGTTTCCACCTGTTCGCGCTGATCCTCGTGGTCGCGCTGGTTGTCACCTTCATGACCGAGACCACCTCGAATACCGCGAGTACCACACTGCTGATGCCGATCCTCGCCGCGGTGGGCATGGGCATGGGCATCGAGCCGGAAATCCTGATGGTGCCGGCGGCGATGAGCGCCAGTTGCGCGTTCATGCTGCCGGTTGCCACGGCGCCCAATTCAGTGGTGTTCGGCAGCGGTTACCTGACCACGGCGCGGATGGCGCGGGAGGGCCTGGCGCTGAACTTCATCGGCGCGGCGATCATCAGTACGGTGTGCTATTTCAGCCTCGCCTGAGGCCGGGAGGGGAGATGGCGCGCAGCCGTGGGGCCGCGCGCGGTACAGCAAGCTTCAGAGCAGCGCCATGATGGTTTCGGCAGAGCTCACATCGATGCCGGGACCCGGCTCGACATTCAGGTGGGTGATCACGCCGTCCTCGGCGATCAGCGCGTAGCGCTGGCTGCGGGTGCCGAGGCCGAAGCCGCTGGCATCCAGTTCCAGGCCGAGCGCAGCGGTGAACTCACCCATGCCATCGGCCAGCATCAGGATTTCCTCGGCGTTCTGGGCCTTGCCCCAGGCACCCATGACGAAGGCGTCGTTCACGGCGACACAGGCGATGGTGTCCACGCCGGCGGCCTTGATCTTGTCGGCGTTGACCACGAAGCCGGGCAGGTGGGTGTTGGAGCAACCGGGAGTGAAGGCGCCGGGTACCGCAAACAGGACGACTTTCTTGCCACCGAAAATCGCTTCAGTGCTGATATCCTGAGGGCCCTCAGCGGTCATGGTTTTCAGGGTGGCGGAGGGGATTTTATCACCGACTTTAACGGTCATGGCGGACTCCTGTAACGGGGTGGTGGAAAGTGAACAGGGACTATAGCAGATGAATGCCGACTTGCACTGCCCCCTTTGTGCGGCGTCCGGCGCCGGTGTTTTTCACCGCGACCGGCGCCGTGAATACCTGCGCTGCAGCCACTGTGCGCTGGTGTTCGTGCCGCCCGCCTACCACCTGTCCGCCGCCGCCGAGAAAGCCGAATACGACCTGCACCGTAACGCGGTGGACGACCCCGGATACCGCAGGTTTCTCGGCCGCCTGGCGGAACCGCTGATGCAGCGGGTGCCCGCCCCCGCCCGCGGCATGGACTTTGGCTGCGGCCCCGGGCCGGCGCTGGCGGCCATGCTGGCGGAGGCCGGCTACCAGCTTATGCTCTACGACCCCTTCTACCATCCCGACCCCGCGGCCCTGCGCCAGCACTACCGGTTTATCACCGCCACCGAAGTGGTCGAGCACCTGCAGCGGCCTGGGGCGGAGTTACAGCGCCTGTGGGGCCTGCTGGAGCCGGGTGGCCTGCTCGGCATCATGACCAAGCTGGTCCGCGACCAGGCGGCTTTCGCCAACTGGCACTACAAGAACGACGCCACCCATGTGTGTTTTTTCAGCGAGCAGACCTGGCAGTGGTGGGCGCGGCAGCACGGCGCGGGACTGGAGCGCATCGGCGCGGATGTGATCCTGCTGCGCAAGCCGGCATCCTGTGTTGTCGACGGCTAGAGGGTCTCGCGCTCCGCGGCGAGCATGCTGGCGTAGATGTCCTGGCAGTCGCGGTAGAACACCAGCTGGTCGTCGCCCAGGTAGGGCGCGATCATGGCCAGCAGTTGCAGCACCCCCTGGTGGATGGTGATCGAGGGCTCGCGGTCCTCGTGCAGCAGCCGGTCGTAGCTCAGCCAGAAGGTCAGGTGCAGGGCCATGTTTTCCACCAGTCCCTGCAGGCGCTCCTCGCCGGTGGCGATAACCGCCTGCTGCATCAGGGTTTGGCAGATCGCGTCCAGGGCACTGTGCTTGAGCTCCACCAGGCGGCGAAACTGGCGGCGGATATCCGGGTAGCGCTGCAGGATGTTGCTGAGGTTGTGGTAGAGGAAGCGATACTGGTACATCTCCTCCAGCACAACGTAGAGGTAGTACCAGTTCTGCTCGACGTTGCGTGAATCCTCGCTCAGTGGCTGCTGCACCGGCGCCCGCAGCGTACTGGAAAGCGCGGTGTGGTACTGGTGGTAGAGCTCGGCGATGATCTGGTCCTTGCCCTTGAAATGGTAGTAGAGATTGCCCGGGCTTATGTCCAGTTCGTTGGCGATGTCGATGGTCGTGGTGTGTTCCTCGCCCTCCAGGTTGAATAGCGCCAGACTGGCGTGGAGGATGCGATCACGGGTCTTCATCGTTTAGCGGTCAGCTTTTGTCGCCGGCGCCGCTCCGGGGTGCAGCTGGCTTCCGGCGTGCCGCGGGCTGGCGTTTTGCCGGGGCTTTCGCCTTCGCTGCCGCGGGGGATTGTTTCACAGCGGCTTTCTGCCTGGCCGGGGCTTTTTTGGCCGGGGTTTTCCTGGCCGCAGCTTTTTTCACCGCAGCCTTCGCCTTGCGCTTTGGCGCCGCTTTTTTCTGTTGCGCCTGCAACTGATCGGCTAGCGCTTCCACCTGGCGGGTGAGTTCATCGATCTTGCTGTGCAGGGCCTGCAGGTCTTCGACCCGCGCCGGGCGTTGCAGGTGGAAGTTCTCCCGCACCTGGGCGATGCGTTCCTCTACCGAGGCGCGCGCCGCGGCGGTGGCCTCGTTGGCTTCCTCCTCGAGGGCGGCGCCGGCCTTGACCAGTTCGCGAAACAGTTTGGGCGGTTGCGGCGTGGCCTTTTTCAGGCTGCTCTGGGCCTCGTCCACCGCGCGCCCATAGGCGCCCACACCCGCCAGCCAGATGTGCCGCGCGAATTCGCTGGCCTTGTCGGTAACCTTGTCTTTTTTGTTGCTCATGGTTGGCGCCTCGCCTGTATTGCCCGATAGCCCAGATTAGAACATGCGCCGCTTCGGCCATCCATGGCCTCTCGCGGCATACAGTACATCCTGTACATGCGCCGCTTCGGCCATCCATGGCCTCTCGCGGCATACAGTACATCCTGTACATAAAAAAGGGGCTATCGAGATAGCCCCTGGAGGCCCGGCAGAACCGGGATAAGTGTCTGTGGGAATCAGAAGGCGAAACGCGAGGTCGCGCTGGTCTTGAGTTCCTCGAATTTGGCTTTTGCCTGGCTGAGTCCGGCTTCCAGCTTTTTGCTGTCCATTTCGAGGCTGGGGATGCTGAAATCGTCCATGGCTTTCATAGCGTCCTTTTCCAGTTTCTCGCCGCGTTTGACAAGCTTCTTGTACACCTTGTCAGCTTCTTTCTTGCGCGAATCGAAACTGGCCTGGACGGTATCCAGCTTGGCATTCATGCTGTCGTAGGCCATGCCATAGCAGCCGAGACCGGCGAGGAAGGCACTGCGGCCGGTTTCCTTCGCCTTGCTGCTGATCTCGCTGGTCATTTTCTCGACCTTGGAAACGGCTTTTTCGACTTTCGTTTCCACCTTGGCGATGGGCTTGCGTTTTGCCACTGGCTTGCGCTTGGCCGCCACTTTCTTGGCGGGCGCCTTGCGCTTGGGGGCTGCTTTTTTAGCGGGGGCTTTCTTCGCTACTACTACTTCTTCGGCCATGTCTGCACTCCTGTCGTTTGCAACTGACGGTCCGGTGCCGCCATCTGCAACACAGACTAAGCAGGAAAATTAGAATAAACATACTAGACGGCGGAAATTGCGCTGTGCAGCAGTGGTAATAACACCAGAAAAGCCCGGGTGCAGGCGTGGCCCGTCAACGGGAATGCCGGGCGAGCAGTGCGGAAAGTGACGTTCGGGAAATAAAAAAACGCCGCCACTGAAAACAGATGACGGCGTGGTCGGGGTAAAGCAATGCGTTTGCCCAGGTCGATTCAAATCCGGTGCAGCACCGGTCACGTCCCACTGGAGACAGACATCTCTGACTAATGTCTGCCAACTTCCCCGAGGGCAGGCAGTGTTGAGTGGTTCGCGATCCATCCCATGCACAGATCGCGACACCGCCCGCTCCATCCAGTATAGGAAGGGTTCCGGCGGAAACAAGAAATTACCGTATGATATTTTATTATTTCACATCATAACCAATGGTTATTTCATGAAGGGCCCGGACGGGTGGGTCAGTCGGCTTTGCGGAACAGCATGGTCATGCGGTCCGATTCGCCGATGGCGTCCATTGCAGCGCGGCGCTGGGGGTCGTCTTCACTGCCTGCATAGCTCGGTGGCAGGCGCCAGACCACATCTTCGGGGCCGGGCTGGTCCTTGGGATTGGCGTTGATTTCGCTGCTGCCTACCAGGGTAAATCCGGCCGCGTTAAAGGCCGCGATAACCGTGGAGGGTTTCAGGTAACCGCGGCTGCCGTCACTGCCCGGCTCCGGTGCGGACTCCGGCAGGCGGTGCTGGACTACGCCGACCAGGCCATCGGCTTTGAGCATCGCGCGGATCGACGCCAGCGCCTGGGTGAGGGTGCCGGCCTGTTCTTCAAAGCGGTTCAGGTTGTGCAGGGCGCGGATGACCAGCACCCGGTCCACGCTGTCGGCGATGCCCGGGGGAATGTCGGCAAAGCTGAAGCCCTTGGCCTTGATGCCGTTGTCGGTGTAGCTGGCGACATCACCGGCAAACGCCTTGGTGGCGGCGAGGCGCTCGCGCTCCCAGACTTCGCCGCGCTGGAACATGGGCCACATGCGCGGGGCGTAATTGATGCCATAGAGCGTGGCGTCCGACCCCAGGTAGGGTGCAAGAATTCGTGTATACCAACCGCCGCTGGGAAGTACCTCGGCCACGGTCATCCCCGGCGCTACCTGGAAGAACTCAAGTGTTTCTGCTGGGTGGCGATAGACATCCCGCGCGCGGTCTTCGGCGCTGCGGGCGGCGATGACATTGTCCAGCGTCAACTCCTGGGTGACTGCCAGGGAACTGTGCAGCAGTCCGGTGGCGAGGCCTGCGGCGGCCAGCAGACGGGTAAAAACTTTCATCAAGGCTTCTCCAACTGTGAGTTCGGCGGTTGCGGGGTTTATTTCCTTGGCGCATCCCCTGATACTGTGCGCCACAAGAACAGGGAAGCGCAAGGACATGCAGGGGGCCCCGGGGCGATTGTTGAACACGCACAGGTGCATTTTGCTGGCCGGACTGTTCCTGCTCGCGTTGGTGCCGCGCCTTTACTCCGCTGTAACCCTGGGCTGGAACTGGGACCGGCCGGGCAGTTTCACCCTGGTCAATTTCGATGAAGGCGGTTCCTGCCGCGCGGCGCTCGACGGTTTCACCTATAGCCCCCTGACCGGCTACCAGACCATCGCGATCACCTCGCTGCTCGGATACCCGCCACCGGAGGGGGTGCGCGGCAACGCGAGTGCGGTGAAAGCCTACTGCCACAGCCCCCAGCATATCCGCGTGGCGCGGGTGCACTCCGCTGTGCTCGGTGCCCTGACGGCGGTGGCTGTAGCGCTGCTGACACTGCAGTTGATGCCGGCCCATCCGGGGGCCGCCTGGTTCGCCGCCGGCCTGGTGGCAGTCTCGGGATTTCATATCAGCCAGTCCCAGTCGGGGACGGTGGATGCGCCTTCCACTTTCTTTATCTACGCGTTGCTCGCCTGTGTCGCCTGGGCTCTGCGGCGGCGTTCCGCTGTGACGTTGGCGTGCAGTATTCCGCTGCTGGTGGCGGCGGTGTGGACCAAGTTCTGGGCCTTTGCGCTGTTTGCCTACCTGCCGTTTTTGCCGCCGCGTTGCTGGACGGTCCTGCGCGAGGGCTGGGGCGACCTGCGGATCGTCCTGCTGGTGCTGGCCGTGGCGGTGTGGATGGCGGCGCTTTCGAACCAGGATTTTTCCCCCAACTGGTGGTTTGCTCCGCTCGCGGCCTATGCCCTGGTAGTGCCCTGGAACCGGCTGCGTGTCCCGCTGGTCGTTTGGTGGCTGCTGCTGCCCGCGTTGCTGTGGTTGCTGCTGACGCGGGTCGGGCTGGTGCACACCTACACCATGGGTATTGAGGGTACCGCCTTCGGCAGCGGTTATGCGGATATCGGCGCCAACAAGTGGTTGCGCAACCTGGTCAACCTGCCCGCGGTGCTGCTGGTGGGGCTCGGCATCCCCGCCTGCCTGTTGCTCTTCGCGGGCTGCCGCTATCTGTACAGGGAGCAGGACAATACGCGGCTCTGGCTGGTCCTGCTACCGGTGGCCGGTTTTGCGCTGTTCATGGCCTTCCTCGCACCGGTGACCTATTACCGGCACTACCTGCCGCTGCTGCCGGGGGCGGCCATTGTCATCGCCGCCGGCGCGGCGTCCTCCGGCTGGCTGCGGCGGCCCTGGTTGGCACTCGCGGTGCTCGGCTGGTCGGCCCTGCTGGCCTGGGACATGGTCAGTGATTACCACAACGATCCGCGGCGTGAATTACGCCCCTGGTTTGCCGCCAGGCCTGCGGCCACTGCCTATTTCAGCTATTACGTCAATCCGCCGCCCGGAACCCGGGTCGCCCTGTTCCGCCCGGAATACGCCGCGGGGGATGCCGCCAGCCTGCGCCAGGCGGACTACGTGATTCTCAGCGAGAACTGGTACGACACCGCCTTTGCCAATGAACTCAACGGCCCGCGCACCGACGTGCTGGAGCGACTGGTGAAAACCACGCCGGCACACGCCCTGTTTTACCGCCGCGCGCTGGCCGGTGAAAACCCCCTGCTGGAGGAAGTCCAGGCCTTCGAGCTGCCGCATTTCATGCCTGAACTGCTGCTGCACCGGGCCGCCTACGGCAACTTCCAGCTTTTCGTCGGCGACCTGAGGATATTCCGTGTCCGGCATTAGCAAGGGGATGTTCGCACGTGGATTGCGTTTCGGTGTGGTAGGTGTGCTTACCGCGGTGCTGCACTACGGCGTGTTGCTGACAGGCGTCGCGCTGTTGGGGATCGGTAGTACGCTGGCGAGCAGTATCGGTTTTGTCGTGGCGGTGTGTTTCAACTACGCAATGCATTACCACTGGACGTTCTCCGCGCCGGAAGGGCAGCAGGCGGCCCCCCACGGTCGCGCGTTGCGCCGCTTCCTGGTGATGGTCGCCTGTGGCTGCCTGATCAATGCCGGGATCATGTATTGCGGTGTTCACCAGCTGCACTGGAATTACCTGCTGGCCCAGGGGGTGGCGCTGCTGGTGGTGGTAAGCTGGAATTTTACCCTGGCCAACAGCTGGGTATTCAGGGTTTGAGGAGGCGCTGTGGCGCAGTTGCTGACAGTAGTAGTGCCGGTCTATAACGAGACCGCTGTACTGGAACATTTTCATCGACGCCTGAGCGCGGTGCTGGCGGGCTGTGACGCCGATTTCCGGATTCTGTATGTGGATGACGGCAGCGAGGGCGAGTGCCTCGCCATTCTCGAGTCACTGCGGCAACAGGACGAGCGCGTGGGCGTGATCGAGCTGAGCCGCAACTTTGGCAAGGAAGTGGCCCTGTCCGCGGGCCTGGATCACGCGGGGGGCGATGCCATCATCCTTGTCGACTCAGACCTGCAGGATCCGCCGGAGCTGATCCCCGAGTTCATCGCCGCCTGGCGTGAGGGCTACGACATGGTCTATGGCCAGCGCCGGGAACGGCGCGGCGATTCAGCCCTCAAGCGTATTACGGCACACGGCTTTTACCGTGTCCTGAATCGACTGAGCGATATGGAGATACCCCGCGACGTGGGGGATTTTCGCCTGCTCAGCAGGCGCGCGGTAGACGCCCTGCGTTCCCTGCCGGAACGGCACCGCTACATGAAGGGGTTGTATGCCTGGGTGGGCTTCCCGCAAAAGGCCATCCTCTATGACCGCGAGGCTCGAGCCGCGGGAAAGACCAGCTGGAACTACTGGCGCCTGTGGAATTTCGCCCTCGAAGGCATCACCTCGTTTTCCGCCGCGCCGCTGAAAATGGCCACTTACCTCGGCTTGGTGACGTCGACCCTGTCCCTGCTTTACGGCCTGTTCCTGCTGGTGCGTACCCTGTTGTTTGGCAACCCGGTACCCGGTTATCCCTCCCTGATCATCATCGTGCTGTTCCTCGGCGGGGTGCAGCTGATCTGCCTGGGTATTATCGGCGAGTACCTGGCGCGGACCTATAACGAAAGCAAGCAGCGGACACTGTATTTCACCAAGGCCTACCACCGGCCCCGCGGCGACCGTGAGGAAACCTGATTTTGCCTGACCCCCAGAAGTCCCCGGCGAGCCTGTTTGCCGATACCTCAATCAGCGGGTTGCGTATCCTGCTGTTTGTCGCCGGCGTTGTGCTCTACCTGTCCTTCGGCTACACAGAGATGATGGGCTCGGACCTGTGGTGGCACCTCGCCGCAGGACGCGAACTGTTCCAGACCGGCACACCGTGGATGGTCGACGACTGGTCCTATTCCGCACACGGCCACGACTGGCTGAACCACGAGTGGTTCTCCGATGTCATTTTCCACAGCTGGGCCGCCGTGTTCGGCATGGATGCGCTGGTGTACTGGAAGTGGCTGGTGGTGATCGCCACCTACCTCATGTTGCAGTGGACCCTGTTGCGTGAAAACGGCAATCCCTTTGCCGCGCTACTCTGTGCGGCTATTGCTGTGGCCCTGGGCGCCCCGTTTATCGACGTGCGCCCGCACCTCTACAGCCTGTTGTGTTACGCCCTGCTGTTGTGCCTGCTGTTGGGCCGGGAGCCGCGCCGCTGGGTGCTCGCGCTTTTGTTCCTGGTATGGGTCAACCTGCACGGGGGCTTCTTCTTCGGGCTGATGGCGCTGTCGGTGCTGGTCTTCCCCTGGCGTGATTTCAGCCTGCCGCGCCTGCGTTCCGCGGTGCTTACCTGCCTGATCTGCGTGGCCGCGGCCTCGCTGAATCCCTCGGGGCTGAAAACCTTCCTCTACCCGCTGATCTACGCCTTCGACAGCAGCTCGCCCTTCCGGGAACTGGGCGAGTGGCACTCGCCCTTCCGCCCGGGCGGGATTCGCGCGCCCCTATTCTTCTATTTCATGTGGGCGCCGGCACTGGCGCTGTTTTACCTGTTGCCGCAGGTGCGCCGGCGGACCGGGGTGCCCTGGGAAGGACTGGTACTGACCGCACTGACCCTGGCCATGGCGCTGACCAGCCGGCGTTTTATCCCCATTTTCGGGATTTCCCTGGCGGTGATGCTGGCACCGCTGGCCGCGCTGGTCTGTAACCAGCTGCGCCACCGGGCGGCGGCATTCGGCGTGGCGGTGCTGGTGCTGCTGTTCGCTGCCTGGCGCGTCCTGCCCTACCCGGTGCAGGCGGCGCCGGCCTTCCATTACCTGACGGCGGAGTACAGCTACCCGGCGGATACCGTGAGCTTTATGCAGGCCAATCATTTCAAGGGCAATGTGTTCGCGCTGTACAACTGGGGCGGCTACCTGCACCTGCGCACCGACGGCGAGCTCAAGGTATTCATCGACGGCCGGGCGGATACCCTGTACTCGGCGGAGACCTATCTCCAGTACGTGGGCATTCTCAACAACCGTCCCGGCTGGATGCAGGCGATCGAAGCCACCGGGGCGGACTTTATCCTCTGGCCGAGTACCCAGCGCAACGGGCAGGGCATGTTGCAGGCACTGGTGGGCAGCGGCAAGTGGCGGCTGCTGTACCAGGATGCCGTATCCTGGCTGCTGGTAAGGTCTGACCGATCGCTGCCGCCGCGCCTGCTGCCCTCGCCGCCATCGGCCGATCGGGACCTGAGCGCGGCAATGGGCTACGCCCGCAGGAACGACGCCGCCAAATCACTGGAATACGCGCAGAAGGCCAGGCAGCAGGAACCCTGGCAAAAGACTGCCTGCCAGCTGGAAATCAACCTGCTGCGCCACCAGCAAAAATCGGCGGAGGCGGATGCCGTACTGGCCGAATGCCTGGCCAGCTTCCCGACCCGCATGTTGCGCTGAGCTAGCCCAGTTCGGCCAGCAGGCGTTCTGTTACCGCCAGTGCCTGCCGGGCGTAGCCGCCACCGAACAGGTTGAAGTGATTGAGCAGGTGGTAGAGGTTGTAGAGGTCCCGGCGCGTGCTGTAGCCGGCATCCAGCGGCAGGTGGTGACGATAGGCGATGTGGAAGTCCGCGCCGAAGCCGCCGAACAGTTCGGTCATGGCGATATCCGCTTCGCGGTCGCCGCGATAGACCGCCGGATCGAAGACCACGGGCTCTCCCGATGCCAGCACACCCCAGTTGCCACCCCACAGGTCACCGTGGAGCAGGGCGGGGTGGGGCTGGTAGTCGGTGAAGAAGGCCGGGAGTGCTTCGATCAGCAGGCGCCCCTGCGTTTCCAACCGGGCGGGAGCAGCGTTGCGGGCGGCCAGGTCGAGCTGGAAGCCGAGCCGCTGCTCTCCGAGGAATGCGACCCAGTTGTCTGAAGCCTGGTTGGGCTGGGGTGTGGCGCCGATGAAATTGTCCCGCGCCCAGCCGAAGGACTCCCCGGCCTGCGCATGCAGCGCTGCCAGCCCCTCTCCCAACTGCGCGCCGGCAGTGCCGGCGGATCCTCCCAGTACGAGGAATTCCAGCACCAGCCAGGCGGTATCGCCGCTGGCGCCAGCCATGAGGGGGCGGGGTACCGCCAGGGTCCGGCTGGCGCGGATGGCCTCCAGCCCCTCCAGTTCAGCCTCGAACATCCCGCGCCGCGCCAGCGGGCCGGTCTTGACGAAGTAGCATGCCCCGTCGCCCTCCACGCGGTATGCGCTGCTGATACAGCCGCCGCCGACGGCGCGGGCATCCTCAGCCCGGAACCGGCGCCCGGTTGCCGCGGATACCGCCGATGCGAGCGCCTGCCAGTCCTGCCGATCGACCAAGGAATTTCTCTCCAGAAGGTGTTGAGCATTGCCGCGGTCGTCTATATAATCGCCGGCCTCATTACAGGACTATAGCTCAGTTGGTTAGAGCGCTACCTTGACATGGTAGAGGTCCCCAGTTCGAATCTGGGTAGTCCTACCAAACACAAAACCCTCGCCGCCAGGCGGGGGTTTTTTGTTTGGGCCGGCCCCCGGTTGAGAACTGGCCGTTCGACAGCAAGCGCGAGCTTGCTGCAACGAGGTGCGCCAGCGCCGAAGCCCTGCTTTCTCCAGGGAGTGGCTCCCTACCGGCAGATTGCTCCATCCCGTGGTGTGCAGAGCAGGGCGACAAAGTCATCGGCCATCGCGTCGGTCTGCGTCATCTCGCCTTCACTGAAGCGGCGGAATACCTCCTCCACGGCAGCCACTGGATCGGGGTGGTCCACCTCGTATACCGCTGCGTACTGGTGTTTTGCGCGATTTCCGCGGAAATCCCTGACATCGAAGCGCTGCACTGAAACGATACCCGGACAGTCCAGGACATCTGCAAGATGGCAGTTGTCGTACCACTGGTTAAAGGCCTCATCCTTCCCGGGTACCGCGTTGGTCAAGGCGATGAAAATTTCCCGAGGCATTAGGCGTTCTCCTGAATCGTGCATTCGAAGGTCTCAGGTTCACTTTAACTGATAGCACAATCTCGCGAGAACGCTGCGACTTCTCCTGCGGCTCCCGGGATTTGCTGTTTTTCAATTTCCTTCAAATTGTCCCCCGGTGGGCCTTTGACCCCGCTGTGGAACCCTCAATAGCATCTTTCTCCATTGTTGTTGCACCGTGAAGAGGTCAATTGTTATGGCGTTTGAAGGATCTGAAGGCCGGTTGAGTTGTGCACGATCAGGGTAATCAAGGCTGCCCCGCCGCCGGGGGCCACTGGTTCGTGGTGGCCCCGGGGAGAGCTTGCTGTCAGGCTACAGCTGGTAGCTCAGGGTGAGCGTCGGTCCCTTGAGTTCGACGTCGAACTCGGTCTCTACCCGCTTGCCCTCGTGGGTGACATCGACATCGGTAAACTGGTAGCCGAGCGCCGCGCCGAAATGCTTGCTGAAGCGGTAGTGCACCCGCGGGTGGGCATAGACAAAACTGCCGTCCCATTCGTCGACATTGGCGCTCATCCAGCCGGCAGTCACGAAAAAGGTCCATTTGTCCCCGAGGCGCTGGATCCACTGCCCGCGAATATTGGGTAGCGGCGCCAGCAGGTCCTCGTTGGCCTTTTTGCTGTCGAACTGGTTGTTGTCTGTTTCGATCCGGGCGCGCAGGCTGGTCTCGAAATCGAGCATGTGTATCCCCGCCCCGAGCGAGACTTCGGTGGCCGCGGAGTTGTAGACGGTATACATGAGATCGACAAACAGGGTGTTCACGCTGAAGTCGGTTTTCAGCGCTGCGTCCACCGGGATAATCGATCCCCCGTAGTTGAATTCCGAGTCGCTCCTTACATTGCCGTCGCCATTGAAGGCATCCGCGGCGATAACCAGGCCCCAGTGCCTGGCAAAGTTATAGCGGTACTCCGCGTACCAGGAGTAATAACTTTCGTCGACACCGAGGTCGTCCAGGTTGACGGTGTGCTCCGGTAAATGGGCCACACTGGCCCTGATATCGGCATTCGCCTCCTGGTGTGCTGCACCGAGCAGGAAGGTGTGCCGGGCCGCCAGGTCGTGACTGGCGGGGGGGGAATCCTCTGCAAAAGATGCATTGCTGGCGATCAGGGTGACTGCGGTGAATAGCATCAGAGGTTTCATCATTGGAAGCAGCTCCAGGATAGGTCGATCAATCGTACCGCCAGTTGTTTTATTTACCAGTAACGGCGCTCTCCCGCCAGACTCTTGTACGACAGCCCGGGGAATAAAGTGATCCGGGGTGCGATAATCTGGTGCTTCGTTGATCAAGATCAATCCGAAACCCTGCGCAGGTCCGCACGCGGCGAATTATACTTCTGGCTTTAAGGCCTCAGTGCCCTGGGAGCGGATTCTTCGTCGACCTCGCAGGCAGCAGGGCTGGCAGGCACTGATTCAGCATTTTCCACCTGGAAAACTGTGGAGCGACATAATGGGAAGTACGGGAAAATCGGTTTCATCTCGCCTGAAAGAAGAACTGTACCGCTTCGCCATTATCAGCGCGTACCTGTTTGTGTGTTTTTTCGTGGTCATGTTGTACGGTGTGTCGCAGCAGGGGAGCGCCGGGATAGAGGAGATTTCCGTGGGCCTGGCCCTGGTGAAGGCCCTGGTGATGGGCAAGTTCATCCTGATCGGCGAGGCCCTGTCGATCGGCCGGCGGGGTGACGCACACCCGATAGCCTGGCGTATCGCGTGGAAGAGCCTGGCCATGTTGCTGCTATTGATCGTGTTCAAGATACTGGAGGAAATCATCGTCGGCTGGTTTCACGATCGCTCCGTAGCGCAGGTCTACGAGGAGTTTTCCCAGCTGTCCGCGATCCAGATGATCGCCCCCACCCTGATGATGTTACTGGTCCTGGTGCCCCTGATTGGCGCAACGGAACTGCTGCGATTGCGCGACCTGGAGAAAACAGCGTAGTACAGGGGCCCCGGTCAGGGTTGTCCGAATTCCTCGGCCAGCGCGAGCAAATCCGGGTTGCGTTCGACGCCCGCGCTGTTCATCACACCTGCCACCATTGCGTAGCAACCGACGGTAAACATGAAATCCAGTAGTTGCTGCTTGCTCCACTGGCTGGCGAGCAGTTCCCAGTTGCCTTCGCTGATGTTCCTTTCCTGTACCAGTTCTTCGGCCGCCCGGATCACGGTGCGTTCGAACTCGCTGAAGTAGGGGTCGTCCGCGCCGCGCTTGATCGGATCGAAAATCTCCGTGGGCAGGCCGCAGCGCTGGCTGGTGTTGAGGTGGCTCGACCACATATAGGTGCACTGGCAGATCCACGCGGTGCGCATGATGGCGATCTGGCGCTGTCTTACCGGCAGTGTATTCTCCGTCAGGACATGCACGTTCAGCGGCGAGAAGGCGTTGGCCAGCGCGGGGTGGTGGGCGAAGGTGAGCAACACCGGATTTTTGTCCACATCGCGGAAAAAGTCGTTGCTCCATTGGCCGAAGAACGCGCGGGTTTCATCGGTGAATTCGTCTGGCTGTATCTGTGGCAGGCGCGCGGGAGGATCGGCTTGCGGCATGGCTGCTACTCCGTCTTATTGTTTATGCTGGCAGTCGGGCAACCGCCTCATCGGCGCGGAATTGCCCGGTGGAGGTCAGTCCACAGCCTGACATTCTAGTCGCAGGAGGCCTGTGGAAACAGAGGTAGCCTTGCTTCTCGCGCAATGCAGCGTATGAGCGGGGAGAGCATCCCCATCAAATTGAACTGTAGCTTCGCGTAGGTATCGCGCTATCCAGGACGCTCGCAGCTACCGGAACAGGATGACTGGTGGAGTCCTGGTCCGGCCGTTCTCGTCGCGCGCCGGGCAGCTACCACAAGGTCACCATTCGCGGGCCCTCGATCGTATGCACCCGAAGCGATCTCGAGTGCTGGGGCATCCGGTTTCCCGATTGTCCACAATTGGCGCACTGGTCAAAGCTCAGCGACGGTTCAGGGTTCGCGTCTACATAATAAACTTCCACCGCCGTCAGGATGGTGCAGAGGCAGAGGAAAATGGCCGCGAGAATGACTTCGTCAATCCGGCGAAAAAATTTTGGGGTACGAGGCATGTCGGCACACCTCCGCAGTTGATTCGTACGCTGATATGAAACCTGAATGTCGCGGAAGAAGCGATTACGCCCAATAACGCCGTCCTGTGGGGTGTGCTTGCGACTATCGAATTACCAGGGGACAGTTTGCTGGCGCGTCTGACACGCTGCGGTTGTAGCCATACTGGCCATGCACGTCATTTGGCCACATGATCCGTGTTTTCCTTGATTGCAGGGGTTAAAGCCCGCCACTAACGTGGCAGGTTTTAACCGTTGAATGGTTCCGACCACCCCGCGCAGGCGGGTATTGGTGATCAGGCCGGCGGAATCCGCAGGCTCTGGCCCGGGTAGATGTGGTCGGGGTCCTTCAACATCGGGGTATTCGCCTCGAAAATCAGCGGGTACTTGCTGGCGCTGCCGTAGAACTGCTGGGCGATCTTGCCCAGGGTGTCCCCGGACTGCACGGTGTAGAACCGGGCCTCCGTACTGGCGGCGGGGCTGGCTGCCTCGGCGGCTACCGCGGGCGCATCCACGCTGAGCTGGCAGTCCACGCTGGCGATGCCGTGCTGGTTGCCGGCGCAGAGCACCATTTTCTCCAGCGCTTCCTGGCTGGGAGCGCTGCCGGTCAGGGTGGCGACCTCGCCGTCGACGGCGACGCTGACCTGTTCGCCGTCGATGTCGAGCTGGGCGATTTTCTTGCTGATGGATTCCTGGCGCAGCTGGTTGAGGCGTTCCGGGGTTATTTCCACGGCTTTTTCCAGGTCTTCGTCTACGCCGGCGTTCCTGATGAAATCAAACAGGCCCATGTTGGTATCTCCTTGCGGGTAAAAGTCGAGCCGCCGGCGCGCGGGTGGCCGGCGACATACCAACTATAGTCAAGCTGCGGTGAGAAACGAGTTTTTCCCGGCCTGTTAAACCCGACCGGCGATAAACCAGCGAAGGCCGGCCGCTTCAGGGCCTGGGGGTGCGCGTCAGTAACCAGACGACGCCGCTGACACCGGCAACCGCCGAGGCCAGCAGAATGCCGGTTTTCGCGGCCAGCAACAGCTCGGGCCGGCCGGCGAAGCCGAGATCGGCAATAAAGATGGACATGGTGAAGCCGATGCCGCCGAGCAGCCCCACGCCGATCACGTGGCTCATACTGAGGTCCGCCGGCAGGCGGGCGACCCCCAGTTTCAACGCCAGCCAGGTAAACGCGGCGATGCCCAGGGGCTTACCCAGCAGCAGGCCGCAGACCACGCCGAGGGTGACCTGGTTGGTGAGCACACTGCCGATCTCGCCGAGGTTCACCGGGATGCCGGCGTTGGCGAGGGCGAAGATCGGGATCACCAGGTAGGCCACCGGCAGGTGCAGGAAGTGTTCCATCCGCTGGGCCGGCGCCTGGGAGAGGCGGGCGCCGTTGCCGAGGGTCATGACCAGGGCGCGCAGGCGGTGGTTGTGGATGATGTCCGGGCTCGAGGCGATCGATTTCTGCATCTCCCGGGTGCTGTCCTGGACCTTTTCGATAAAGGTGGCGGGATGGAACTTGGGCCGGATGGGTATCACGAAGGCCACCACGATACCGGCGATGGTGGCGTGGATGCCGCTGGCGAGCATGGCCGTCCAGAGCATGGCGCCGACCAGCGCGTAGGGCGATGGCCGGCGCACGCCGCCGAGGTTGAGCGCCACCAGGACGCCGGTGAGCAGGACTGCGTAGAGCAACGCCACCAGGTCCAGCTGCGCGGTGTAGAACAGGGCGATTACCGCCACCGCGCCGAGGTCGTCGACGATGGCCAGGGCGATCAGGAAGGTGATCAGGCTCTTGGGAATCCGCGATCCCAGCAGGCTCAGCGCGCCGATGGCGAAGGCGATGTCCGTCGCCATGGGGACGCCCCAGCCCTTGGCCTCGGGGCCCGTCGGGTTGAAGGCGTAGTAGCCGAGCGCCGGGACCAGCATGCCGCCGACGGCGGCGAAGATCGGCAGCAGGGCCTGGTTGAGCGAGGCGAGTTCCCCCGCCAGCAGTTCGCGCTTGAGTTCCAGGCCCATCACGAAGAAGAACATGGCCATCAGGGCCTCGTTGATCCAGTGGTGGATGGACAGGGCGAACTCGTACTGTCCGAAGCGGATCGCGATTTCCTCGTGCAGGAAGTGCTGGTAGCCCTCGTGCAGGGGGCTGTTGGCGATCACCAGGGCGACCACCGCACAGATCATCAGCAGCACGCCGCTGGTGGTCTGGCGGTGGATGAACTCCTCCAGCGGGGTCAGGATGCGGTCGAACGCTTTTTCCCAGGGGGCGTTGTAGACGCCTTTAGCCACGCTGTTTCTCCTTGTGCCGGACCTGTCAGGCTTCGCTGGCGGGCAGGAAGGGGCCGTCGACGCAGAGGCGGCGTCCGTCCGGGGCGGCACAGGCGCCGCAAATCCCCACGCCGCACTTGGTCAGGTAGTCGATGGAACTGTTGATCTGGTCCTCGCGGCAGAACTCCCGCTGCACGGCTTCCGCCGCGCGCACCATCGGCGCCGGGCCGCAGTTATAGAAGACCAGCTTGTCCAGTTCCCCGGTGCTGAGGCCCTGCAGGTACTGGCGCAGCGATTCGGTGACCACGCCGTGGAAACCTTCGCTGCCGTCATCGGTGGCGACGTGCACGTCGGCAACCTTGCGGCACTCGTCGACAAAGTACAGGCGATTGGCGCTGCGGGCGCCGGCGAAGATGGTCGCGTTGCCGAAATCCCGGGCGATCTGGTAGACCGCCGCCAGGCCCGTACCGCCGGCCACCGCGACGATGCGCGCGTCCTCCGGCGGGTCCACCGGGATGCCGTGGGGCCCGCGCACGTAGCACTGGGTGCCCTCCGGCAGTGCCATCAGGGCGTGGGTGAACTCGCCGACGTCGATGATGGCCAGGGTGAAGGGGTCGTCGGTGAGCGCGGAGAAGGGCTTTTCACCGAGGCCGGGAATCCACAGGAAGAAAAACTCGCCGGGCTGGACGTTGACCTTGCGGTCGAAGCGCAGCAGGGCGATGTCCTCGCAGACCCGCTGGTTGCTGACCAGGGTGACCGGCTCGAAGCGCATGTCCACGTCGTAGTAGACCTGCTCCTCCGCCTGGTTCCTGCCGCGCTCGAGATCGTTGGCGAGGGTGCGGAAATAGTCGCCCATCTCGGCGGTGCTCATGCCGACCAGGGCGGAGCCGATACCGACGATGTTCGAGCCCGCATCCATGTAGGCGCGCACGTCATCGGCGGAGGAGGCGCCGCCGCAGCCGATAATCGGCAGCGCGCTGGCGGAGCGGATCTCGCGCACGCACTTGAGCCCGATCGGCAGCACACCCTTGCCGGACATGCCGCCGGCGCCGTTGGAGAGCACCGGGTGGCCGTGGGCGGAGGTATAACCCGGGCCCACCGTGTTGATGGCGCAGAAGCCGTCGGCGCCGCCCGCTTCCGCGGCCCGGGCGATCACGGCGATGTCCGGCGTGTTGGGGGTGAGCTTGGGAATTACCGGGATGTCCACCACCGCTTTCACCGCGGCGACAATCTCGCGCACCATGTCCGGGTCCTGGCCCATGGCCATGCCGTAGCCCTTGGCGTGGGGGCAGGACAGGTTGAGCTCCAGGCCATCGGAGACCGGCGCCAGAATCTTCGCTACTGCCACGAACTCCGCCACGCTGCCGCCGAAGATGGAGGTCAGCAGGAAGCGGTCCTCGGGGATGCGCAGCTGCGCCATGGTTTCGGCGGCGGCGTGGGCGCCGGGGTTGGTCAGGCCCACCGCATTGACGAAACAGCCGGGGGCATACTGGCTCAGGACCGGCTCACGGTTGCCCAGGCGCGGCTCGAGGCCCACGCTCTTGGTGGTGAGCACACCGACCTCGGGCATGTTGTCGAAGATGTACTGGATGATCGGTACGGCGGTACTGACGATGCCGGACGGGATGGTGAAAGGGCCGGACAGGGTCTTGTTGAAGAATTGTATGCTCAAAGCGGGGCTCGTCGGTTGAACTGCGGGAAACTGGGGCAATTATACTGCCTCGCGGCGCGATGCACGACCGCGCCGCGAGGCCGGAAATCAGCTGGCGGTCTCGTCCTTGAGTTTGGTGGTGGCGCCGTTGTTCTTCACCGACTTGATACCGCCCTTGCAGGCGGCATCGGACTCGTACATCTCGCTCTTGCCGATGACCTGGTGGTTTTTCGCCTTCAGCACGAAGTAGGCTTTGCCATTGCTGGACTTCTTGCTCTCGTAGCGCTCGGCATCCTTGCAGTTGTTCTGCACCGATGCGATACCGCTCTTGGCGGTTTTCTTGCTCTTGTACATCTGGCTGGTCAGGATGGTCTGGCCATTGGTGGCGACCAGGTTGAAAAAGAATTTGCCGCCCTTGGCGGCCTTGATTTCAAAATAGCCCGGCATTTTAGTCTCCCCGTGGTTTATGTCTGGCAAGCAAGCCGCCCCTGCGGCTTCTTTACAGCCTAGCCGGTGGCGGGGAAAGCGCCAGTATGTTGCAGTTCAAACCGCGCCGATGCATCAGGTGCCGCAAAAAGTGCGCTCCACAACCTGCTCCGGGCGCGGGGGCGTGGCGTAGGGGCGGTCATCCGGGTCGAAATCGAAGGGCCGGGCGGTGCGCTCCACCAGCGCGTGGAAGGGTTGCAGGTCGCCCCTGTCCTCCGCGGCGCGGATCGCTGCTTCCACCAGGTGGTTGCGCGGGATAAACACCGGGTTGGCGCGGCGCATGACCGCCAGGCGCTGTTCCGGGGTGAGGCTGTCGGCGGCCAGGCGCGCGCGCCACTGTGCCAGCCAGGGCGCGAAAGCCGCGGGGAATTCGAACAGTTCGCCCACCGCTGGTTCGCCGCCGGCCAGTTCATAGAGGCGGCGGAAGGCGAGGGTGAAATCGGTGCCGTGGGTGTCGAGGTTGGCGAACAGGGCATCCACCAGCGCCTTGTCGTCGCCTTCCAGCCTGTCCAGTCCCAGCTTGTCCGCCATGCAGCGGGACTGGGCGGCGAGGAATTTGTCCGGGTAGGTATCCACTGCCGCCTGGGCCAGCTCGACCGCCCGGTCCTGGTCCGCGTCGATGACCGGCAGCAGGGCGTGGGCGAGGCAGGCGAGGTTCCACTGGGCGATGCCCGGCTGGTTGCGGTAGGCGTAGCGGCCGCCGCGGTCGATGGAACTGAATACCTTGTCGGCGTGGAAGTCGTCGATGAAGGCGCAGGGGCCGTAGTCGATGGTCTCGCCGCAGACCAGCATGTTGTCTGTGTTCATCACACCGTGGATAAAACCCAGGGCCTGCCAGCGCGGCACCAGCGCGGCCTGGGCGTCGACAACGCACTGCAGCAGCGCCAGTGCGGGACTTTCCGCCCCGGCAAATTCGGGGTAGTGGCGGGCGAGGCTGTGCTCCACCAACAGGCGCAGCGAAGCGTGGTCGCCAACCGCGGAGAAATACTGGAAGGTGCCGATGCGGATATGGCTGGAGGCCACCCGCGCCAGCACGGCGCCGGGCAGGGCCCGGTCGCGGATCACCGGCTCGCCGGTGCTCACCGCGGCCAGCGCCCGGGTGGTGGGTACGCCGAGCGCGGCCATCGCCTCGCTGACAATATATTCGCGCAACACCGGGCCCAGTGGCGAGCGGCCGTCGCCGCCGCGGGAGTAGGGGGTGGGGCCGGAACCCTTGAGCTGGATGTCGAAGCGCTGCCCGTTGCGGTCGAGCACCTCCCCGAGCAGCAGGGCGCGACCGTCCCCCAGTTGCGGGTTGTAGCTGCCGAACTGGTGGCCGGCATAGACCGCGGCCAGCGGCTCGGCGCCCTCCGGGACGTGGTTGCCGGCGATCGTGGCGATGCCCTCCGCGGAGTCCAGCCAGTCCGGGTCGATACCCAGCTGGCGGGCGAGTGCGTGGTTGACCCGGATTGCCCCCGGCCGGTGTACCTGCGTCGGTTCCTGGCGGGTGTAGAAGGCGCCGGGAAGCCGGGTGTAACTGTTGTCGAAGGGAATCGGTCCCATGGTCGCTCTCTGTCCTGCGCTGCGTGATTCTGCTATATGTGCGTTGAGTAATGGTAAACCATCCGGCCACAGGTCTTAAGGAGGGGCAGTTGTCGCGTAAAACCTGGGATACCCTGATCCAGAATACGCTGGTTTTCGACGGCAGCGGGGAGCGCCCTGCGGAAATGGACATCGCCATCAAGAACGGCAGGATCGCCGCCAAGGGCATGTTCCTGCCACGCTCCATGGCGGCGGAGGTGATCGACGGCAGTGGCCAGTGGCTGATGCCCGGGCTGCTCGACATCCACACCCACCTCGACCTGGAAGTGGACCTGGAACCGGGTCTGCCGGAGGTGGTGCGCCACGGCACCACCACCGTGGTGGTGGGCAACTGCAGTCTCGGGACCTGTTTCGGGCCCCAGCGCAGCAACGGCCAGGACCCCATCGTCGACTGCTTTACCCGGGTGGAGAATATCCCCAAGCCGGTGCTGGAAAAGTGTGTCGACGCGCTGCACTGGAGCACTACCGGCGGGTACATGGAGCATTTCGCGAAACTGCCACTGGGGCCCAATGTCGCGACCTTCCTGCCGCATTCCATGCTGCGGGTGGAGGTGATGGGGCTGGAGGCGAGCATTTCCCGCGAACCCACCGAGGCCGAGTTGCAGAAGATGGAAAGGCTGGTGGCGCAGGCGATGGAGCAGGGCTATCTCGGCCTTTCCACCGATGGCCTGCCCTTCCACTACCTGGCCAACGAGCCCCACAAGGACAAGCGTATCCCCACCCAGTTTGCCGGTTTCGGGGAACTCAAGCGGCTGCTGAAGCCGGTGCGCGAGCGCGGCCGGGTGTGGCAGACCACGCCGATCCTGGACAACCGGCTCAAGGCCTTTTTCTTCTTCCTGCTGACCAGCGGCCGCCTGTTCGGCAAACCCCTGAAGACCTCGGCGCTGTCCGCGGTGCGCTTCGTACTGGCGCCGCGGGCCAATAAAGCCTTCCTGGGCTTCGCCGCGCTGATGAACAGCCGGCTGTTTCGCGGCGCCATCCACTTCCAGGCGCTGGCCACCAACTTCCGCATCTGGTCGGACGGCATCGTCAGCCCCCTGTTCGAGGAACTCGGCTCCACCAGCCGCCTGATCGCCCGGGAGTACGCCGACGCCGAGGGCCGTCGGGCGCTGCTCAACGATCCGGAATTTGTCGATGATTTCCGCCGCGACTGGAGCCACGGCCGCAACGGCTACGACGCCGCGACCCTGCGGGCGAAGCTCGGCCTGCCGGACAACCTGGTGCCGCGGGAACTGGCGATGATGCATTTCGACGGCGCGCCGTTGCCGGAGTGGGAGGGCGAAACCCTGCAGGCGGTCTACCAGCGCCTGCAGTATTTCCAGAATGGCGGGCGCGGCAAGGCCCGTTCTGATGCCGAGCGCGAGGCTTTCGAGGCATTTCCCTGCCCGGTGGGCGACGACGCCAGTTTCATGCTGCACCTGATGCGCCACTACGACAAATCCTTCCGCTTCTGGGTGGACGTGGCCAACACCGACCCCGGCAGGACCCTGGACCTGCTGCTGCACCGGCACACCCTGCCGGGCTTCAACGACTCCGGCGCCCATATCACCAACATGGCCTTCTTCGACAGCAACCTGAACGCCCTGAAGCTGGCCCAGCAGCGCTCGCCGCGCACCGTCGCGCAGATGGTCCGGCGCCTGACCCGGGAACCGGCGGCGTTCTTCGGCCTGGACGTGGGCAGCCTGGAGATTGGCGCCCAGGCGGACATTGTGATGATCGACCCGCAGGCCCTGCAGGACTGGGACTGCAACGCCAGCCGCGAATTCGTCTACCGCCCGCTGTTCGAGCACCGGCAGATGGTCAGCCGCTCCGATGGCGTGGTCACCCACACCTTCATCAACGGCGCAGCGGTGTGGCGTAACGGCGAATACACAGAGGTGCTGGGCAGGCAGCCCCTGGGTCGCGCCCTGCGCGCCGGCAGTGACAGTGCCGCCGCCAGCCACTAAGATGGTCGCCCGCTGTAGCGCGGGTAAAACCGTTCGCAAAAAGCAGTACCAATAAAAAAGGAGAGCCGGCCCGAGTAGCCGGCCCCAGGGAGTCCCGCACCATGCAGCTTGGCGTCGCCTATCCCACTACCGAAGTACCCGGTGATCCGGATGCCATCCGCAAGTTTATCCGCGCCGCGGAAACGCTCGGCTATACCACGCTGATGGCCTACGACCACGTGGTGAAAACTCCGCAGGAGGGGCGCGAGCCGCCGCTGACCGGCCCCTACACGGAAAAGGACAGTTTCCAGGACCCCTTCGTATTTTTCAGCTTTGCCGCCGCCGTGAGCGATACCCTCGATTTCGTCACCGGGGTGCTGTGCCTGCCGCAGCGGCAGACTGCGCTGGTGGCCCAGCAGGCGGCCGATGTGGACCTGCTCTCCCGCGAGCGCCTGCGCCTCGGCGTCGGTATCGGCTGGAACTACGTGGAATTCGAGGCGCTGGGTATGGAGTTCCGCAATCGCGGCCGCCGGGCGGAGGAGCAGATCGAGTTGCTGCGGCGCCTGTGGACGGAACCGGTAATCGATTTCACCGGTCGCTATCACCGCATCGACCGCGGCGGCATCAACCCCCTGCCGCGGCGCCAGATCCCGATCTGGCTGGGCGGGCATTCCGAGCCGGGCTTCGTCCGCGGCGCGACCTACGGCGACGGCTTTATCTTTGCCGCGGACGGCGCGACCGCGGTGGAACACTGGGCCCGGGTCCGCCACCACCTCGAACACCTGGGGCGCGACGTCGGGAGCTACGGCCGCGAACTGCTGGCGATCTTCTCACGCAGCCCGCAGGAGGCCGTGGATCACCTGCGCACCTTCCGGGATGCCGGCGGCCAGCGCGGTTGTATCCCTTCCGCCGGGCGAGGGCTGGGCGCGGATATCGACGCGCACATCGATTACATCGCCGAGGCGAAGCGGCTCTGGGACCGGGGCTGAGCCGCAGCGGCAAACCGGGCGCTGTTCACCGATGGCCCACCCGCTGACTGTTATGTATAAAGGGGAGTGCGTCGCACTCTGACAACGACAAGGAAACAGGCAATGACCGCATACGTTATCGTTTACCAGGAAAGTGAAATCCGCGATCCGGATTCCTACGCCGAATACCAGAAGATGACCCGCGAGGCGCGCGGCGACTTCGACCTGACCCCGCTGGCCGTCTACGGCAAGACCGAGGCCCTGGAAGGCCACGCCCCCGAGGGCGTGATCGTGCTGAAGTTTCCCTCCGTGGCGGAGGCCAAGGCCTGGTACAACAGCCCTGCCTACCAGGCCGCGCTGCCCAAGCGCCTGCAGGCGGCGGACTACCGCACCATCATCGTCGAGGGTCTCTGAGACTATTCTTATTTCGTGCTGGGGGCTTGGCCGCCAGCGCGCTTTGGTACAGAATGTCCTGACTTTTTCTGTGGATTAGAGGCAGGGTAGAGATGGCAAACGAGAAACTGGCCCGTTTCCTCGCCCATTCGGTGGAGCTCGAACGCGAGGCGCGGCGCTGTTACCTGCAACTGGCGGGTGAGTTGAAGTCCGCCGGAAACTTCGAAGTCGCGGACTTTTTCGCCCGTATGGCCGAGGAGTCCAACCTGCACCTGGCCGAGGTCGCGGAACTGGCCGAGGGCATGCAACTGCCGGATTACAGCGAGGACGAGTTCGACTGGGCGGGCGACGTGCCGCCAGAGTCGACGGCCAGCGGCGATGCGACCCCGTCCATGAGCCTGCGCGAGGCGATCCTGCTGGCGCTGGTCAACGAGCGCGCTGCGAACAAGTTCTACGCGGCTTACGCCACCAACTGCGGCGATCCGGAAACCCGGGTCATCGCCGCCCAGTTCGCCGCCGACGAGGCCTCCCACGCCCAGCAACTGGTGGCGCGACTGGCGCGCATCCAGGACCGGGTGGCCTGAAGCCGGGAACCGCCCCGGGCAGCGTAAACAATTCCCGGCCCGCGCCCGCATCCACGGGCGCGATGTGCCCGGCTATTTGCCGAACAGTTTCTTCAGCTTGTCGCCGGCGTCCTTGCCGTAGCGGTCTTCCAACTCGTCCTGCAATTTGTTTTTCAACTCGTTGCCGCCGAGGTCCTTGAGAATCTCCTTGCTGTCCACCGAACACCATTCCTTCGGCTCGCCGGCGAGATTGCCCTCACACTCAACCGGCCACTTGATGCTGGTAATGCGCTCATTGACCCGGCAGGCGGGGTCGAGCTGCTCCAGCGCCGGCGACAGCCGGGCGTTGAACACCGCGTCGAAGTCCTGGCTTGCCAGGTCCAGCTTGCCCTTGCCGCTGAGGCTCATTTCCGGCAAGTCCGCCTTCAGCGGTTGCAGCAGCGCCCTGCCATTCTCCAGTTGGACGGTGGCGGAAAGCTGCTGGAACTGGCTGCTGTCGGGCAGGGCATTGCTCATGGCTTCACGGTTGGCCAGCGCGACGACCTCGCAGAGTTTCTGTTCGACACCTACCGCGGTAAGCTCCGCGTTGTCCGTGGTGAGGTGAATCGGGCCGCGCAGGCTGTCGCGGATGGCGTCCGCGGTGTTGCCCTGGCCGCGCAGGTCCCAATCCAGGTTGGCGCTGCCGGTCAGCACCGTCTCCACCTGGGAGGCCGCCAGCAGGCTGGCGATATCGACGCCGGTGAGGCTGCCTTCGGTGTTGATACGGGGAACGGCGGGTTGGGCATTGAGATTTGCCTTCATCGCCAGCTTGCCGCCGTACACATCGCCGGTAATGCCGGGCAGGATGGCGTTGCCGTTGACCACGCGGAGCCGGGCCTGCAGGTTGTGGATGGCGTATCCCTGCCACAGCACTTCATCGATTGTGAGTTCAGCCCGGGTGTCCATCGCGCGCAGCGCGTCCAGTGGCAGGACCTCTGCTCCCGCCGCGCTTGATGATGTATCCACCTCGGCGGCAGCGTCGGGGCCGGCCAGGGCATAGAGGGCCGGAGAGAAACGGTTGAGATGCAATTTGGCATCAACTTCAGGACTCGCATCCGCAGCGTAGTTGAGGGTGCCTCCGCCCCGGACCTCGCCATGCTCCAGGTCGAGTGTGAGTTCGGCATTGCGGGATTCGATGTCGACAGGCCCTGACAGCACCAGCACCACCGGGTCATCGGTGATGCCGTTGAGAATGGCCCGCACCGCGGAGAGGTTCAGCAGCCGGGCGCGTTCATCGAAACTGAATTTGCCGCTTACATCGACGCCTGGCGGAGTGTCAGCACCGCTGGCTGCAGCGGCAAAGGTCAGGTTATCCAGCGCGAACCGTTCCACCTCCACGCGCAGCGACAGCAGGGGAAACAGGCGCAGCCCGAGGTCGAAGCCGTCGGCGTGCAGGCCGGGTTCCTGATCGTCGGGCATCTGCAGAGAAATATCCCGCAGGCTGATGCCCGGGCGCGGGATCAGCCGTAGCCTGGCGTCACCGCCGATTTTCAGGCTGATGCCGCTGCTGTCCTCGATTTGCGCCAGAACCGGGTCGAGCAGCTTTTTACTGTCCACGAAGGCGGGCAGGAGCAGCAGTGCCAGAAGGATCAGTGCGAGGAAAATCGCGAGAATCAGCAGGGTCTTGCGCAGCATGGTTTACCTTGAGCAGTGTCGAACGTCCCATTATGACCGGAAAAGCGCACGAGGGTTCGTGTCGTGCGTCCCTGTGGCAATCCAGACCTCTGGTCGGTGATGCTGAGATTTCCTGTTTTGGGGCGAGGGGGTAGGCTGGATCCGCGGTAATCGGCGGCGCTCAGTCCCCGTCGTAGGCCCGGCGCACTTCCTCCGCAATGATGGCGATGCCCGCCTCGACCGTGGTGCTGTCCATCGCATAAGAGACCCGCAGGCATTCCTGCCGGTGCCGCCAGTCGTCCTCCAGGCCGACGAAGAAATTGTGCCCCGGCACGACCAGCACACCGCGCTGCTTCAGGCGCTGGTAGAGTTCCTGGCTGCTGATCGGCAGGCCCTCGAACCACAGCCAGAGGAAGATCGCACCCTCCGGTTTGTGCACCCGCCAGGGCAGGTCGCCAAAGTGCTCGCGGCAGAAACCGACGGCCTGTTGCGAGCGCTCCCGGTAGAAGGGGGTGACGTGCTGCTGTGCCAGCCTGCGGATTTCGCCGTTGGCGAACAGGCTGCGGGTCAGCAGCGGCCCGAGGGTGCCGCAGGCTAGGCTGGCGATGGTATTGGCGTTGGTGAAGGCGCTGACCAGTTCTTCCCGGGCCACCAGGATGCCGGTGCGCACGCCGGGCAGCCCGAGCTTCGACAGGCTCAGCGCGAGGATGGTGTTCTCGTTCCAGTGGGGCCGGGCCTCGGTAAACACGATCTCCGGGAAGGGCTGGCCGTAGGCGCCGTCGATGATCAGCGGGATACCCTGTGCCCGGGCGATACTGTCGAGGTGGGCGATCTCCTCGTCAGTGAGTACGTTGCCGGTCGGGTTGGTGGGCCGGGAGACACACAGTGCAGCGGCCTCCGCACCCACCTGCAACTGCGAAAAGTCCACGTGGTACTTGAACTGCCGGTCATCCAGCAATTCGATGGCGGGCCTGGTGGCGCTGAAAAATCCCTCGCACAGCCCGGTATCCGCGTAGCCGATGTATTCCGGCGCCAGCGGCAGGTGGATGCTGTGCTTGCTGCCGTCGGGCATTTCCCCCGCCAGCATGTTGAACAGCAGGAAAAAGGCCGCCTGGCTGCCGTTGCTGATCGCGATGTTCTGCTCGCCCAGCTGCCAGCCAAACTGCTGCTGCAGGAAGCGGGCGATTTCACGGCGGAATTCGCGGTCGCCCTGGGGGGACTGGTAAATACCGAACAGGGAGTGGCGTTGTTGCGGGTCCGCGAGCAGGGCTTCGAGTTTTTCCCCGAACACGGCCTCCATGCCCGGCACCCGGCCAGGGTTGCCGCCGCCCATGAAGATCATGTCCGGATTCTCATTGAGCGCGGTACCGAGATCGTCCATCAATGCGACGATGCCGGACTCTCCGGCAAATTTTTCACCAAATCGGGACAGCTTCACGACACAATCTTCACAGGGCAACGAAGGGCGCTATGTTAGCGCGGGCGCGCCCGGGTGCATAATGGGAAAAACCGCGGGGAAGGGGATCGATGGAGCAGGACCTGAAACACTGCCGCAACTGCGGCGCCGTGGTGCGCGGTCAATACTGCGCCGATTGCGGCCAGCGCGAGGGCATTGCCGACCAGCGCTTCCTCGATGTGGCGAGGGACCTGGCCAGCGATTTCATCGAGATCGACTCACGCTTCTGGCGCACCCTCTACCCCCTGATGCTGCGCCCCGGCCTGCTCAGCGCCGAGTACTTCGCCGGCCGCCGGGCGCGCTACCTGCCGCCGTTGCGGCTTTACCTGGTACTGAGTTTCTGCCTGTTTCTCTACTTTTCCTTCGCGACGTCCAGTGGTCTCGCCCCCGCTATCGTGGTGGGGGACGAGGTGTCGGCGGACAGCGAGGCGCTGGTGCAGGTCAATGTAAAGCCCGACGACCCCAACGACCTCGATATCCACCTGTCGATCACCAATGAAAACAGCCCGGAGTGGCTGCGCCAGGCCGAGGAGCGCATGGAGCACAATATCGCCGGCCTGCGCGACGACCCCGGTCCGCTGGTCGAGTCGATGCTCGATTACGCCCCGCAGGTGATGTTCCTGCTGCTGCCCCTGTTTGCCCTGCTGGTGCAGTTCGCCTATCTCTTTTCGCCCTTCCACTACCTGCAGCACCTGGTATTTGCGCTGCACTACCATTCCTTTACGTTCCTGTTGTACCTGCTGGACGTGGCGCTGGAGAAGTTCTGGGAGGGCGCGGGAAGTGTCCTGATCCTCTGGATGCTCTGTTACCTGCCGCTGGCCCTGCGCCGGGCTTACGGCTCCGGCTGGGGTGGCGCTCTCGGCAAGTCGCTGCTTGTCTATGTCAGTTACGGGGCCTGCATGGTGATGGCTTCCGCGGCAGTGGCGGTGATGGCGCTGCTGCTATTGTAGTGCCGGTTCCCCGTCCCCGGGGTCCGCAGCCGGGGTCGCGCTGCGCAGCGCCTCGGGCAATGGCCGGGTGTGGGCGTCCGCGCTGTCGCCAGCCATGGCCTCGCGGATCAGTGCGATCCGGCGTTCGCTGCTCGGGTGGGTGCGGGTGAACTCCGCCCATTGCCCCGGGCCGTCATCGATGGCGCGGAAAAACCCGTCGGCCCCCGCCGTATGGCCGTAGTGCTGGCGCAGGATGGCCAGTGCCCGGCGGTCGGCCGCCAGTTCCATTTCCCGGTTGAAGCTGAGCAGGGTGAACAGGCCGCCAGCTCCCAGGCTGCTGCCCCACAGGCTGTTGGCATTGCGCCCGAGCAGCGCCGCCAGGGCAATCTGCACCACCACCCCTCGCCCGGCGGCCTCGATCGGGTGGCGCAGTTGCACGTGGGCGATTTCATGGGCCAGTACCATGGCCAGCCCGTTTTCACTATCCACGCTGTTCAACAGGGGAAGGGTGACAGCGATGTTGGCGCCGAGGGTGGCAAAGGCGTTGGGCGCGTCCATATCGACCAGGTGGAAATGGAAGTACGCGGGGGGCACGCGCTGCGCGGGGGGTTCCCCCTCGATGGGCAGTGCGAGGCTGCTCTCGAGAAGGCTTGCGCCGAGTGCGGCGACGGCGTCTTCACGGGCGTCGGGAGACGTCGGTCCGAGCGGCAGGCCATCCTGTGGCAGGGCGCGGGCTTCCCAGGCGAAGGGGATGCAGGGGGCAAGGAGGTGGATCGACAGGCTGAGCGCGGCGACCGCGAATACCAGCGCCGCGCTCACCCCGATGGCGAGGACCAGGAACTCGCGCAGCGGGTTGTCGTTGTGGGCGTTGATGCCCTCGGGAATCCGTGGATTGCCCTCTGGCAGGCTCACCGCGATCCCGCTGTCCCGGGAGGAATAAGGGCTGTGCCGTAAGCGAGTACTTCCACCGAACCGAGGCCCTGGGCCGCGTTGCCGGAGACCCGCGCGGTCTCGAACTTCATGTTGATCACCGCCTGCGCGCCGAGGCTGTCCGCCTGCTCCTGCATGCGCAGGATAGCCTCGCGGCGGGCGCGGTCGAGCAGGGTTTCGTAGGCGCTGACGTTGCCGCCGACCAGGTTGCGCAGGCCGGCCACCACGGTCTTGAAGTAGTCCACGGAAATGACCACGCTGCCGTTCACCAGCTGGCTCTGGTGGCGCAGCATACCCTCCGGCGGGAAGCGCTCGGCGAGTACCAGCAGGTGCCGCAGCTGGTCCTCGCGCTCGCGAATCTCCCGGTAGTGGCGCGATTCCGCCCGCCGGCCGAAGAGATAGCCCGCCAGCAGCAGGGCGAAAAAAATGCCCAACTGGGCCAGTGCGCCCACGGCTCAGTTGTCCGCGATTTCGACCGCGGTGCCGTAGGCGAGGATCTCGGCGGCGCCGGCGGCGATGGAGGAGGTGGAGAAGCGCACGTTGATCACCGCGTTGGCGCCGATCGCCGCGGCCTGTTCGGTCATCCGGTTAACCGCTTCGTCGCGCGATTCCTGCAGCAGTTCGGTGTAGCTGCCCAGTTCACCGCCGAAGATGTTCTTGAAACTGGCCATGATGTCCCGGCCGGCGTGCTTGGCGCGCACGGTACTGCCCTGGACCAGGCCCAGGTGCCTGATGACCCGCTTGTTGGGGATGACTTCGATATTGCTGACCAGCATGTTGTTATGCGCTCCCTGTCCATGAAGGCGACATCATAGCCAGCGCCACACCGGCGAGCGAGCCTGTTGCAGTGTTACCGGTCAATTGTGGGGACTGGCTCACAATTGCGTATCCAGGGGCAGCTCCGTGCTGTTCTTGATCTCGGTCACCGCCATATGCGAATGCAGTTCGCGGATAGCGGGGCTGGCGGTCAGCGTGTTGCGCACGAAATTCTCGTAGTGGCGGATGTCGCGGGTGACGATCTTAAGCATGTAGTCCCAGATCCCGGTCATCGTGTAGCACTCCATTACCTCCGGGTGGCGGACGATCTCGCGTTCGAATTCGATCAGGTTCTGGCGTCCGGTGGAGGTCAGGTTGATGGTCGCGAACACCACCACTTCCATGCCGAGGGCGTGGCGGTCCAGCAGGGCGACACGGCGGCGGATGACGCCGTTTTCCTCCAGCCGGTTGATGCGCCGCCAGCAGGGTGACTGGGAGATATTGATGCGCTCGGCAATGGCGTTGGTACTGAGGGTGGCGTCGCGCTGCAGCAGGCTGAGGATGTCGATATCCTGGCGGTTGAAGCTTTCAGTCATTTTTATTCTCCTATATGCATTATTAAGAATAAATTATGCACTAAATGGCATTTATAGGGGTAATTTGAAATAATTTTTTCCCCTGAAGCCGGCCAAACTAGGCAAAATTCGCCTAAATGGAGCCAATCATGGGCAGGGATCATTCGCCAGTGCTGCGGGACGTGTCGCTGGACGACAAATACGCCCTCGACACCACCCACGCGTACATGACCGGTATCGAGGCGCTGGTGCGCCTGCCGATGCTGCAACAGCAGCGCGACCGCCAGCGCGGCCTCAACACCGCCGGCTTCATCTCCGGTTACCGCGGCTCGCCCCTGGGCGGCATCGACCAGGCCCTGTGGCGCGCCCGGCCCTGGCTGGACCAGCACAACGTCGTGTTCCAGCCCGGCGTCAACGAGGACCTCGCCGCCACTTCCGTCTGGGGCAGCCAGCAGACCAACCTGTTCGCCGGCGCGAAATACGACGGCGTGTTCGCCATGTGGTACGGCAAGGGCCCCGGGGTCGACCGCTCCATGGATGTGATCAAGCACGCCAACGCCTTCGGCACCAGCCAGTACGGCGGCGTCCTGGCGGTGGCGGGGGACGACCACGCCTGCAAATCCTCCACCCTGCCGCACCAGTCCGAGCACATGTTCATCGGCGCCTCGGTGCCGGTGCTGGCGCCGGCCAACGTCCAGGAAGTCCTCGACCTCGGCGTCTACGGCTGGGAGCTGTCGCGCTACAGCGGCTGCTGGGTGGCGCTCAAGGCGATCACCGAAAACATGGACTCGGCCATCTCCGCCGCTGTCGATCCCGGCCGCATCCAGATCCACATTCCCGAGGAATTCCGCTTGCCGGCGGATGGCGTGCACGCGCGCTGGCCGGACAAGCCGCTGGAGCAGGAGCTGCGGCTGAACAAGTACAAGATCTACGCCGCCCGCGAATTCGCCCGCGTCAACGGTATCAACCGCATCGTCATCGACAGTCCCAATCCGCGCTTCGGCATTATCACCTCCGGCAAGGCCTACCTGGACGTGCTGCAGGCGCTGGAGGACATGGGCATCGACCAGGCAGCCGCCGCCGAGATCGGCCTGCGGGTGTACAAGGTGGGCATGCCCTGGCCGCTGGAACCGCGCACAACCCACGAGTTTGCCGAGGGCCTGGAGGAAATCCTCGTGGTGGAGGAAAAGCGCTCCATCATCGAGGACCAGCTCACCGGGCAGCTCTACAACTACCCGGTTGGTTCGCGTCCGCGGGTGTTCGGCGAGTTCGACGAGAACGGCCGCGACCTGCTGCCCAACCTCGGTGAGCTGACCCCGGCCATGGTGGCGCTGGCCATTCACAGCCGGATCAAGCGCTTTTTCCACTCCGAACAAATGGAGCAGCGCATCGCCTGGATCAACCGCAAGGAAGCCTCCCTGGCGCAGCCCCGGGAAATCATCGAGCGGGTGCCGCATTTCTGTTCCGGCTGCCCCCATAACACTTCCACCAAAGTCCCGGAAGGCAGTCGCGCCGGCGGCGGCATCGGCTGCCACTACATGGCCACCTGGATGCCCGACCGCGAGACCCACACATTCACCCAGATGGGCGGTGAGGGTGCGACCTGGATCGGCCAGGCCCCGTTCACCGAAACGCCGCACATCTTCCAGAATCTCGGCGACGGCACCTATTTCCACAGCGGCCTGCTGGCGATTCGCGCGGCGGTAGCGGCGCGGGTGAACATCACCTACAAGATTCTCTACAACGATGCGGTCGCCATGACCGGTGGCCAGCCCATCGACGGCAGCCTCAGCGTGGGCGACGTCATCCACCAGGTCAGCGCGGAGGGCGTGCACCGGATCGCGCTGGTGTCGGATGCGCCGGAAGCCTGGCGCGGCGAGTTTGCCGCTGTGTCCGGGTACTCGCTGCACGGACGCGATGAAATGGACGCCCTGCAGCGCGAATTGCGCGAGTTCAAGGGCACCTCGGTAATTGTCTACGTGCAGACCTGTGCCGCCGAGAAGCGCCGCCGGCGCAAGCAGGGCGCGATGGAAGACCCGGCGAAACGGCTGTTCATCAACGACGCGGTCTGCGAAGGCTGCGGCGACTGCAGCGTGAAATCCAACTGCCTCTCGGTACTGCCGCTGGAGACCGAACTCGGCCGCAAGCGCCAGATCGACCAGAGTTCCTGCAACAAGGACTACAGCTGCGCCAGGGGTTTCTGCCCCAGTTTTGTCACCGTCCTCGGCGGCGAGCTGCGCAAGCCCGCGGGCGCGGGGGACTCCGACGCGCAGTTCGCGGCACTGCCGGAACCGCAATTGCCCGGCCTGGACACGCCGTGGAATGGTGTGGTGACCGGGGTCGGCGGCACTGGTGTGCTGACCATCGCCGCGCTGGTTTCGATGGCCGCACATGTCGAAGGCAAGGGCTGCGCGACCATGAACCAGACTGGCCTGGCGCAGAAGTTTGGCGCAGTGGTCAGTCACGTGCGGGTGAGCCGGAGCCAGGAGGATATCAAGGCGGTGCGTATTCCGGCCGGCGAGGCGGACCTGCTGCTGGGCTGCGACCTGGTGGTGACGGCCGCCTACGAGGCCATGGGCAAGGTGTCCCATGGTCGCACCCGCGCAATCGTCAACGAAGCCGAAGCGCCGACTTCCGCCTTCATCCTCAACCCGGACGCAAAGTTCCCCGGTGCCGCGATGAAAACCCGGATCAGCGACGAGGTCGGCGAGGGCGCCACCCATTTCATCGACGCCACGCGTATCGCCACGCAACTGATGGGCGACGCCATCGCCGCCAACCTGTTCCTGCTGGGCTTCGCCTGGCAGCGCGGCACGGTGCCGGTGTCCGCGCAGGCGCTGGAGCGCGCCATTGAACTCAACGGCGTGGCCGTGGAGTTCAACAAGCGCGCCTTCCTCTGGGGGCGCCGCTGCGCGCACCAGCCCGAGCAGGTGCTGGCCCTGGTGGAGGAACTGTCTCCCGCGCCGGCCCCGCGTCTGGAGGGCCTCGACGACATCATCGCCGACCGCGTCCGCCGTCTCACAGCCTACCAGGATGCGGCCTATGCCGAGCGCTACCGCCGCGCTGTCGACAGGGTACGCGCCGCAGACCCGCGCGCCAGTGAACGCGGCTCGATCACCATTGCCGCCGCGCGCAACCTGTACAAACTGATGGCCTACAAGGACGAGTACGAGGTCGCGCGCCTCTACAGCGACGGCGAGTTTCTGAAAAAACTGCGCCAGCAATTTACCGGGCACCTGACACTGCGCATCAACCTCGCGCCCCCCCTGCTCAGCAAGCGCGACCCGCACAGCGGCGAGCCGCGCAAGCGCGAGTTCGGCCCCTGGATACTGACGGTCTTCCGCCTGCTGGCGAAATGCCGCGGCCTGCGTGGCAGCCGCCTGGATATCTTCGGTTACACCGCGGAGCGCCGCCGTGAACGCAGCGATATCGCCGATTACCAGGCGCTCCTCGACAGCGTGCTGGGGGATTTGCGCGACGACAACTACGCCATCGCACTGGAGCTGGCGCAACTGCCGGCACAGCTGCGCGGCTTTGGACACGTGAAGGACCGCAATCGCGAGCAACTGGCGCAGCGTCGCGACCACCTGCTGGCACAACTGCGCGGCGAAGTACCGGCGTCGGCAGTGCGCTTCGTCGACGCGGCATGAACCTGAATTGACACCGACATCAACGAGGATTGGCAATGAGTGTGTTTTCCGCCCCCGCCTATGACCGGCACGAGCTGGTCACTTTTTCCAGCGCGAATGCCAGCGGGCTGCGCGCGATTATCGCGGTGCACGATACGACCCTGGGCCCGGCCGTCGGCGGTTGCCGGATGTTTCCCTACGCGGATGAGGACGCCGCGCTGCACGACGTGCTGCGGCTGTCGCGCGGCATGACCTACAAGTCGGCGCTGGCGGGGCTGCCTTTTGGCGGAGGCAAGTCGGTGATCATCGGCGACCCGCAGAAGGACAAGAGCCGCGAGCTGCTGCTCGCCATGGGCGAGTTCATCGACACCCTGGGCGGGCGCTACGTGGCGGCAGAGGATTCCGGGACCGGGGTCGCCGATATCCGGGTGATGGCCGAACGCACCCGCTGGGTCAGCGGCCTCGAGGACAACCAGTACGGCGGCGACCCCTCGCCGAGCACCGCCTACGGGGTATTCCTGGGCATGCGCGCGGCGGTGTTCTACCGGACCGGCGAGAAATCCCTGCAGGGCCTGAAAGTGGCGGTGCAGGGCCTCGGCCACGTGGGTTACTACCTGGCGAAATTCCTGCGCAATGCGGGCGCCGAGGTGATAGGCGCTGATGTCAACGCGGCGAACCTGCGCCGGGCCGTCGATGACCTGGGGGTGTTCACCGTCGACAGCGGAGAGATCCTCGCTGTGGAAGCCGATATCTTCGCCCCCTGCGCCATGGGGGCGGTGCTCAATGAGCGCAGTATCGCCGCACTGCGGGCCGGCATCGTCTGCGGCTCCGCCAACAACCAGCTGGCTACGGAGCACGACGCCGCGCAGCTGCGCGATCGCGGTATCCTCTATTGCCCGGATTTTCTCGTGAATGCCGGCGGTATCATCGATGTGCACCACCAGCGCCTCGGTTCCCCGGACACGCTGCGCCAGGAGCATGTCGGGCGTATCGAGGGCAGCCTGCTGGAAGTGCTGCGGCGGGCCGAGGCGAGCGGGCACACCACCGAGGAGGTCGCCGAGGCGATGGCGGAGGAGATCCTGGAGCGGGCGCGGCTGGGTAGGGCGCCGCTGAAGGCGGCGGGGTAAGGAAAAGAGGATGGGGGGTCAGAGCCCTTTTCTTCTGTGAAGAAAAGGGCTCTGACCCCCACTTTTTACTTGCTCGCCTCGATCATCACATTGGCCAGGGTGGTATAGGTGATGGTCCAGGCCTCTTCTACCTCGGGGGTGAATCCATCGCCCAGGCCCTGGCCGAGGGTCCACAGCAGGGCCGCCGCGACGGTGTTGTAGTCCTCGTCTGTGACCCCGTAGCCGACGTGCCGCTTGCCCAGGTCCTGCACCGCGGGCACCACCGCTGACAGGTCATCCAGGGAGCCGACAGCGGTGTTGATCATGGTCATCAGTTTCTTGCCCTGGCTTTTCATATCGCCCTTGAACAGCTCCCGGTAGTCCGGGTTGAGTTCGAACAGCTTGCCGTAGAACAGCTCGGCGGCCTGCTCGGAAATCGGCACGACCTGCGCCCAGCTCTGTTTTACCAATACGATTTGTTCGGGATTCATAGTGTGTCCTCGTTATCCAGATGCAATTCAGTCAAATTCGGTGCCGGTGGCGAGCTTGACCATGTAATCCACGGCCGCTGTCACCTGTTCGTCGCTAAGGCTGTCGTTGCCGCCGCGCGCCGGCATCATGGTGCTGCCGGGGCCGTAAAAGCCCTCCAGGGCGTGCTCGTAGAGCACGTCCCGGCCCTTGGCGACCCGTGGTTCCCACTTGCTGGCATCGGTGGCCAGCGGGGCGCCGGCTATGCCATAGGCGTGGCAGGTGGCACAGTTCTCGACCCACACGGAGCGGCCCAGGGCGAAGCGCTCCCCGGGGAATTCCGGGTAGTCCTCGCCCTGGGCGGCGCCTGCCAGCAGTGCCAGTCCCGCTACCAGGCTATAGCGGTACACGGATAACTACTCCGCCCATCACGTCGCCAATCTTGAAGTCGCTGCGCGGCGTGTCCTTGTGGTCGTTGTGGCAGGTCACGCAGGCCGGTGCGACGGCGGTGTCGGCGTAGACCGCGGTGAAGTACTTCTTGCCGCCCAGTTCCTCGGTGGCGTAGTAGTTCTCGCCCTTGTTGGCGGCGACGTAGGCCAGGCCGGTTTTCTCCACCTCGGTGCGCGGCGCGTTCTGCTTGTTGATCGGCCACTCGCTGAGCAGCGAGTAGGAGAAGTCGTCGGTGGCCTCGCCGACCATCTCGGCGCCGAAGCGGAACATCTGTGCCGGCAGCACCAGGGCCTTTTCGTCCTCGAAGTGCTCGCTTGCCTTGATCACCTTTTCCTTGTTCTGCAGGCGGTTGACGATCATGCGGGTGTACACGGTGCGGTCAGACGACATGACCAGGTGCAGCCAGTCGGTCATCTGCTTGGGGGTGAACATGGGGGTGCTGGCTTCGTCGGCCTGGCTGGTCATGGGCAGGGCCATGAGTGAAGCGAGACCGGTGGCGAGCAGGGTTTTGCGCAATGGGATCATAACGGAAGTCCTCTGGGGTCAGGGTGTGTTCGCCCTTGCCTCCGCGGCAGCGGCCCGCTTTTCGGCGAGGTCGATGCTCTGGATATGCACGGACGGGGGCTGGGAAAAGTTGCTGTCGATCAGGGTGCGATCGGCCAGCGCGTCGATGGTGAAGCCGAGGCCGTGGCAGCTCTGGCACACGGGGCGGATCATCTTCTCGTTGGGTTTCAGGTTGGCGGACTGGTTGTGCTGGACCTCGTGGTGGATGAAGGTGCCCCAGTAGTAGTCCTTCTCGCTGCGCGGCATGTGGCAGCTGGTGCAGGTGACACCGCTGCCCGCCTCCGCCGCGCCGGACAGCTCCGCCTGCCACAGCTGGTAGTGTTTCGAATCCCGGTAGGCCAGCGAGTGCTCGTCCGCGTGGCAGCCCAGGCAGCTCTCCACCTGGGCCTCGCGGGTGTCGTAGCGGTGGGCGCCGTGGCAGGACTGGCAGGTCAGTTCGCGGCCGGCGGCGTCGGCCTGCATCGGCAGGCGCGCCATGTCGGTGGTCAGCGGTGAGAGCTGTTTGCCCAGGTTGGCGGCGTCCAGGCGCATGCCGTGGCGGCCGGCGACAAAACCCTGGACCTCGCCCTGGTGGCAGGCGGCACAGGCCGTCTGGTCGGGGTGGTCGGTCCAGGCCGGATCGGGATTGTCCTCGCTGGCGGCGGGAATGTGGCAGGCGTTGCAGCCGACCCCCGAGCGCGCGTGGCCGCTGGCCAGCCAGTCTTCGGCGATGTGCGCATCCGCGTTGACCCCTTCGGGCAGTTGCTGCTGTTCGAGGGTTGCCGCCGCTATCGGCCATTTGTCCAGCGGGTAGTCGGGCAGCTGCTCGGCGATTTCGGCAAGGTTCGCCTGCAGCAGTCGCCCCTCGAAATCCGTGGGCGCCGCGTGGGCGTGGCGCAGCAGGAAGTCCTCGTACAGCGCGGTATTGTCGTGGAAATTGTGGCAGCCGGCGCTGGTGCAGGTGTCGAAGCCCATGCCCGCGTGGCTGGGCCGGTCCTCGGCGATGTCCTCATGGCAGAGGTAGCAGGTATCCGGCGGGATGGTGACGCCCATCTCGAAGGTGATCTCCGGCCGGTGTTCGACGTGGCAGGTGACGCAGTAGCGCGCGTCCAGCACGGCGATGCGGTCGGCGTTGCGCGGGTCGGTGAACTTGGATTTCGGGTGGTCGTCCTTGGCGGCTTTCAGGGCGTCGGCATGACAGCCCTCGCATTTCTCCTGCATGGTATCCAGGTCGGAGAAGGAGGCGCCGTGGCAGGCGCTGCAGACCTCTTCGATCTGGTGGTGGCCGGGGCTGGTGGTGCCGGGGAGGAACACGGTTTTAGCGGCCTCCTCGCCCTTGAACAGGGTGTACAGCAGCCAGCCACCCAGCGCGACCGTCAATACCAGCCAGAGGGTCCAGAGGCTTGCGTTCCTGTTCGTCATACATCCACATATCCGGGGCTAGAAGTAGTAGGTCTTGAGAATGTGCGCTGCCAGCAGCGCCGGCAGCGGCCACGACAGCAGCACGTGGCTCCACAGGCCGACGCTGCGCAGGCGGCGCGCCTGTGCCGGGGCCAGCCGGTGTTCGAAGGCGATGCCGGCGGCGAGTACGCCGCCGGCCACCAGCAGCGCGACAAAGGTCAGGCTGAGGGCGAAATTCAGCTGGCTGCCCATGCGGAAACCGGTGTGCACCGCCAGCGCCAACAGCGCCAGCGCGGTCAGCAGTACATGGGCGATACGCCACCAGGCAAAGTCCCCGAGTCGGCGCAGCCAGCGCATGCGCTTGCGCAGGGAAAACAGCACGCTGACGGCGCTGAGGCCGAGAATGGTGAAACCGCTGACCTGCTTGAACAGGTCGTTGCGCCACAGGTCGCCCCAGTCCCAGTCCAGCTGCACGGTCTGCGGGTAGGGCAGGGACAGGACCAGCGCCACCAGGGCGACCAGCAGGGCGGGTGTGGCCAGGCCGGCGAGGGTGCGCCAGCCCTTGCCCGGCTCCACCGGGGCGGTGCTGCCGAGCATCTCCTGCAGGAGCGGCTTGCAGGAACCGCAGCCGCTACCGGCCAGGGTGCGGGCGGTCAGTACGGCAGGTGTGGCGGCGCCGGCGCTTATGGCCGCGCGCAGGTCTCCGGCGCAAACCGCGTTGCAGTTGCAAACGATGGCGGAGGCGGGCCAGCTGGCGATGTCGCCGGCGGCCTCCTCGGCCAGCAGTTCACCGGTCTTGCGGAAGCGCCAGAGCTGCCAGGGCGAGACCCACTGGCGCTTGCGCGCCATTTCCCGCAGGGCGGACAGCTGCGGCCAGTCGCCCACGGCGTTGATACTGACGATGTGTCCCGCCACCAGCGAGAGGCGGCGATAGCTGCCGCCCTCGCGCCAGGTTACGGTGTGCATGCTCAGGGGCGGGTCCGCCACGCCCATGCTGAACACCGGCAGGCCGGCGACCTTGAGGCTGGTCGCCTGCTGTCGCTGGTGGTAGCTGGCCGGGGGCGGGTTGCGGGCGATATTGCGCGCCGCGATGCCCGCCTGTTCCAGCCCGGGGGCGACCAGGCCGAAGACCTCGCCGGCTACCTCGCAGCACTCGCCCACGGCGTAGATGTCGGGGGCGGAGGTCTGCATGGCCGGGTTGACGGTGATGCCGCGGCCGTAGGCCAGGCCCGCCTGTACTGCGAGGTCCGTATTGGGGCGGATGCCGGTGGCGACGATGACGGTGTCGCAGGCCAGTTCGGTGCCGTCGCGCAGTACCACGCCCTCCACCTTGCCGGTACCGATCAGCATCCGGATGCTGGTGCCGAGCAGGAGTTCGATGCCCGCTTCCTCTATCTGCCCTGCCAGGATACCGCCCGCGGCAGGGTCCAGCTGCCGGAACATCGGGTGCGGGTTGTGGTCGACCAGGGTGACCCGGGTGTGGTGGCGCAGCATGCCGTGGGCGGCCTCGATACCGAGCAGGCCGGCGCCCAGTACCACGGTGTGCTTGCTCTGTACCCGGCGCGCCGCAAGCCGCTCGGCGTCGGCCATGTCGCGGAAGGTATAGACGCCGGGCAGCCCGGCGCCGGCGATGGCCGGAACGAAAGGCCGCGAGCCGGTGGCGAGGATCAGGCTGCCGTAGGCCTGGCGGTGGCCGCGGGCATCGGTGATGGTGTGGCTGCCCGGGTCGATGGCGCTGACCCGGCAGCGGCGGAATTCGATGTACTGGTCCTCGTCGGCGAGGACGTCGGTGGCGAGGGCCAGTTCGTGGAGCTTGTGCTCGCCGCTGAGCAGGCCGCTGAGCTGCACCCGGTTGTAGGGGTCATGGCGTTCGTCGCCATAGAGGATGACCGGTTGTTCCGGTCGGCAGCGGCGCACTTCCCGCAACGCCCGCACGCCGACCGGTCCGGCCCCCACGATTACCACTGGCGGCAGTGCCCTTGCCTGGCCAGTGGGTGCTGGAGATTGTTCGCTAGTCGCTGAAACCGCTGACATCGACTCCGCCCCTGAAAGAAATACGGTTTCAAAAACCAAAAAAAAAGCCCTCCTCCCAAGGTCGGGAGGAGGGCGTCTTTGCCCGTATTGAAGTACCAAGTTTGCAGAAACAACGAACATCCATTCGCTGTACCTGTACCAAAGCACTTACCGTGCCACGATTAAATAATTCTTTATAAACATGGACTTATAAAATTCGATCAAAAAACAGGCAGGTTCGCGGCGGTCCGAATTCACCATTTGCGTGCGCCCGCGGTGCCATCGGATGGTGCGCACTGCGCCATGCTGGAGCGATTTCGAGCCTGCGCTTTCCCCCTGGTCGATTCGTCGGAGAAAAAATCGCACCCACATATTGTGTTTTTCGTTGCCGGAATGTCGATATATAGGTTTTAATACTCGTTCAAACCACAAAGCTGCGCGGCGGTTGCGAGGCAGCGGAAGCGGCGTTCACGGGGGAAATGTTTTGGAATCAGCGGCCAAGCAGCGCGGTAGTCTCCGCGGCAATCACACCAACATCGAACTCCAGGGCGCATCTCTGGACATCTGGGACAGCAAGTACCGCCTGAAGGATGTGGAAGGCAACCCGGTGGACGCGGATATCGACGCCACCTGGGTGCGGGTGGCCCGCGCCCTCGCCGAAGTCGAGGATGCCAGTGTGCGCCAGGAATGGGAGCAGCGCTTCATCTGGGCCCTGCAGCGCGGCGCGATTCCCGCCGGGCGTATCGTTTCCAACGCCGGGGCGCAGGACCACAAGCCCTCCACCTCCACCATCAACTGCACCGTGTCGGGCACCGTGCCCGATTCCATGGAAGGTATTCTGCAGCGCAACCTGGAGGCAGGGCTGACGCTGAAGGCCGGCTGCGGTATCGGTTACGAATTTTCCACCCTGCGGCCGAAAGGCGCCTTCGTGTCCGGGGCGGGCGCCTACACTTCCGGGCCGATGTCCTTCATGGATATCTTCGACAAGATGTGTTTCACCGTGTCCTCCGCCGGCGGCCGCCGCGGCGCGCAGATGGGCACCTTCGATGTCCACCACCCGGACGTGTTCGAATTCGTGAAAGCCAAGCGCGAGGACGGCCGCCTGCGCCAGTTCAACCTCTCGCTGCTGATCACCGAGGATTTTATCCGCGCGGTGCGCGCGGACAGCGAGTGGCCGCTGTCCTTCCCGATCCCGGAAAAGGACTACGAGCGCCTGGCGGCCGACCCCGCGGTGGAAATCATCTGGCGGCCGTTCCCGGTCAGCAGCGGCTACGTTACCGACGCCCAGGGCCGGGTAGCCTGCAAGGTCTATGAGCGGATTCGCGCGCTGAAGCTGTGGAACGCCATCATGACCTCCACCTACGATTACGCCGAGCCGGGCTTCATCCTGATCGACGAGGTCAACGAGAAGAACAACAACTGGTTCTGCGAAGACGTGCGCGCCACCAACCCCTGCGGCGAGCAGCCCCTGCCGCCCTACGGCAGCTGCCTGCTGGGCTCGGTGAACCTGACCCGTTTCGTCCGCGAACCCTTCAGCGAGAAGGCGTATTTCGACTGGGAGGAATACCGCGAGGTCGTGGCGGTGTTCACCCGCATGCTCGACAACGTGGTCGAGATCAACGGCCTGCCGCTGGAGCAGCAGCGCGACGAGATCACCCGCAAGCGCCGCCACGGCATGGGCTTCCTCGGCCTCGGCTCGACCATGGCCATGCTGCGCCTGAAATACGGTGAAAAGGACTCCCTCGACTTTACCGAGCAGGTCAGCCGCGAGATGGCGGTTTCCGGCTGGAAGGTCGGCCTCGACCTGGCGCGGGAGAAAGGCGCTGCGCCGATCATGGAACAGGAATTCGAAGTCACCGGCGACATGCTGCGCCGCCGGCCGGAAATGGCCGCGGACGGCATCAAGGTGGGCGACAAGCTCCCCGGCCGGGTGCTGCACGGCAAGTACAGCCGCTACATGCAGGCGCTGGCCAAGGTGGAACCGGAACTGGTAGAGGCCCTGACCCGTGAGGGCGGCCGCTTCACCCACCACTCCTCCATCGCGCCCACCGGGACCATTTCCCTGTCGATGGCGAACAACGCCAGCAACGGCATCGAGCCCAGCTTCGCCCACCACTACAGCCGTAACGTCATCCGCCAGGGCAAGAAGAGCAAGGAAAAGGTCGACGTGTTCTCCTACGAACTGCTGGCCTACCGCGAGCTGGTCAACCCGGGCGCCATGCCCTTTACCGAGGACGAGCAGAACAAGCTGCCCGACTATTTCATCGCCGCCGACAGCGTCACCCCGCGGCAGCACGTGGACGTGCAGGCGGCGGCGCAGAAGTGGGTGGATTCCTCCATCTCGAAAACCGTGAACGTGCCCACGGATTTTCCCTACGAGGATTTCCAGGACACCTACCTGTACGCGGCGGAGCGCGGCCTCAAGGGCTGTACCACCTTCCGCTTCAACCCGGAAGCGTTCCAGGGCGTGCTGGTGAAGGAGCAGGATCTGGAGAACACCAAGTACGTGTTCAAGCTTGAAGACGGCTCCACCATTGAACTGAAGGGCAACGAGGAAGTGGAATACGACGGCGAGACCCACACCGCCGCCAACCTCTTCGACGCCCTGAAAGAAGGTTATTACGGCAAATTCTGAGGCCAGCGGCCTCGGCGAGGTAACAGCAGATGAGCAAGAAAATCGACCAGAAAATCGTCGGTTTCCAGGTGAAAAGCAAAGAGGAAGCGGCGCCCGAAGTCGAGAGCAATATCGTGCAGATGCACGAGAAGGTCTCGCGCCCGGAAACCCTCGACGGCGCCACCTACAAGATCAAGACCCCGCTGTCGGATCACGCCCTGTACGTGACCATCAACGACATCATCCTCAATCCGGGTACCGATCACGAGTTGCGGCGCCCCTTCGAGATTTTCATCAACTCGAAGAACATGGATCACTTCCAGTGGATCGTGGCGCTGACCCGCGTCGTGTCCGCGGTGTTCCGCAAGGGCGGCGACTGCACTTTCCTGGTGGAGGAATTGAAAGCGGTGTTCGACCCCCAGGGCGGCTATTTCAAGTCCGGCGGCCGCTTCATGCCCTCGCTGGTCGCCGAGATCGGCTGGGTGATCGAGGATCACCTGCAGACCATCGGCATGCTGAAGTCGCCCGGCCTGTCCGAGCACCAGCAGAAAATCCTCGACGAGAAAAAGGCCGAATACGTCGCCAAGACTGGTGACGACGGCGCCGGCGGTGAGTTTCCCGCCACCGCGGAACTGTGCCGCAAGTGCAGCGTTAAAGCCGCCATCCTGATGGACGGCTGCCTCACCTGCCTTAATTGCGGCGAGTCCAAGTGCGGGTAAGCCGTCCCCGGCGTACCCGGGGTCGACCCCGGCTGGATGAAGTAGCTGATATCGAGAACACCCTGCTGGACGTCGCGCTGGAGGAATTCCTGCAGCACGGCTACGGCGGGGCGTCGGTGTCGAGAATCGTCAAGAATGCCCGGATGTCCAAGACCACGGTGTATTCCCGGTTCTCCTCCAAGGAGGCCCTGTTTCACGGCATTATCGAAGCCCAGATTGCCCGGCTCGCACCCGACAGCGTGCTCAACGCCGGCAACCAGACCCTGAGCCTGGAAGAGGGCCTCGAGGCCTTTGCCAATCACATCCTCGAACGCAGCTTCGAAGGCGAAATGCTCAGCGTTAACCGCCTGATGTACTCCGAAAGCCACCGCTTCCCCGAACTCGCCGCGGAAGCCGCCCGGCGCAGCCAGCTGGGCATCCAGCGTATCGCTGATTTCATCCGGGAGCGTGCAGCACTGGACGGCGTCCCCTGTAACGACCCCCAGAGCGTGGCCGAGGTGTTCATCCTCACCGTGCGGGGTTGGTATATCGATATTCTGCTGACCGGCGGGTCGGTGACGGCGCAACAGCGCAGGGACTGGGTCAGGAAATCAGTCCGTGTCCTTACCACCGCGCGGGAGAACTGGTAATACCGGACCATTCACCTGAGCCACCCCCGAAGCCGCTTGACGAATAAAAAGACTGTCCAGTATCATAATTGACGGCAGAGCTGTGAGCGCCAGTTGTCGCGCCTGCCTGCCAACCAATAACGATAACCAGTTGGCCCCGCACGCGTGTCTGTCGTGGAGGTCGGGAGAGAATCTCATGGCATTCGAGGCGATCAATCTCAAGGAAGACATCGGCACTGAAATACATGCCGGGGTCGATGCATTGTTGCGTCCGGAAGTGGCGGTCGAATTGCGGACGCTGCTGGTCAGGCGGGGCGTGCTGGTGTTCCCGGAACTGCACCTGAGTGACGAGCAGCAGGTGGCCCTCGCCGGGATGATGGGCACCGTGCGTGAGGAAGGCGAAAAGGGTATCTACAAGATTGCCCTCGACAGGAAAACCAATCCCCAGGGTAACTACCTGAAGGGTTCCTTCCTGTGGCACATGGACGGCACCCACGACTCGGTGCCGGTCTTTGGCTCCCTGCTCACCGGAATCAGGTTGTCCGCTGTGGGAGGCCAGACCGAGTTCGCCAATTCCTACGCGGCCTATGAGGCGCTTCCGGCGCAGACCAGGGCGCGTATCGCCGACCTCCGGGTTGTGCACAGTTTCAGAACCTCCATGCGGCGGGCGGGTGTGGAACCCACCGCGGCGGACCAGGCGCATTTCGACGCCATCCAGGACCGTACCCACAAGCTGGTCTGGACGCACGCCTCCGGGCGCAAGTCACTGGTTATCGGCTGCCACGCTTCGCATGTAGAAGGCATGGATCGCGCGGAGAGCGACGCGCTGCTCGATGAGTTGCTGGCCTGGACCACCCAGCCGCGTTTCGTCTATCGCCACGAGTGGTGTGTTGGCGACCTGCTGATCTGGGATAACACCGGGGTGCTGCATCGCGCGGAACCCTATCCCATGGACAGCGGCCGGGAAATGCACCGAACCACCCTGGTCGGTGAAGAGGCCTTTTCCTGAGCCCTTCCGCGCTCCCCGGTTGATGGAGGGGATCAAGGTTAAACCCGAAATAATGGAGCTGGCATGATTGAGGCGACACACTCGCTGCAGATCGACGCGGGAATCGCGTCAGTCTGGGATTACGTACAGGACATTCGCAAATGGGCGGTGCTGTTTCCGGGCTGCCAGGAGTGCGAAGTCATCGACGAGCATCACTCCAAATGGGTGATCAAGGTCGGCGCCGGCGGCATGGTGAAAACCGTCAATGTCATGGTGCATGTGCAGGGCTGGGATGGCCCCGGCAATGTCGACTTCACCTATCAGCTGGCGTCGGAGCCGGTGGTCGGCAGCGGTTCCTATCGGGCCACTCCACTCGGGCCGGAAGCCACGGAAGTCAGCCTGCACCTGGTGGTCGAGGGCAGTGGCTCGATGGCGCCCATGTGGGAGGCTATGTGCAAGCCCCTGCTACCGCAGATGGCCCGGGCCTTTTCCGGCAAATTGAAAAACGAGATCGAACAGGCGGCAGGTATCACTCCCGAACCCGCGGTCAGCTGGGTCACGCGCCTCGCCAGGTGGTTACGCGGCTGGTTCAGTCGCGCGGGCACCCCCTGAAGTGGTTTCATCGCGGGTTCGAATTGGATAGGCTCTGTTACTGTTCTGCCCCCAACACCGATAAGAGAAGGCACGATGTCCTGTAAGCCAACTGACGTACCACCAGCCAGTGAACTGGATATTCCCGCGCTGCGTGAGAAATACCGCCGCGAGCGCGACAAGCGTATCCGCCCGGAGGGCCAGAAACAGTACGAGCGCACGGTGGGCGACCCGGAGCACACTTACGAAGGTGACCCGCACCAGAGCGTTGAACCCCGCGCCGCGATCAGCGAGGACCTCGACGTGGCGGTGCTCGGCGCCGGCTGGTCCGGGCTGCTGGCGGCTTTTCACCTGCGCAAGGCGGGGGTGAACAATTTCCGCAATATCGACCACGCGGGCGACTTCGGCGGCGTCTGGTACTGGAATCGCTACCCCGGCGCCCAGTGCGACAACGACGCCTACTGCTACCTGCCGCTGCTGGAAGAGATGGGCTATACGCCCTCGAAAAAATTCTCCGACGGCCATGAAATCTACGAATACTGCCAGTCCATCGCCCGGCGTTTCGAGCTTTACGACAAGGCCCTGTTTCACACGCTGATCACCTCCCTGCAGTGGGACGAGGGCATCCAGCGCTGGCGGGTCACCACCGATCGCGGCGACGACATCCGCGCGCGCTTCGTCATCATGGCCAACGGCCTGCTCAACATTCCCAAGCTGCCGGGTATTCCGGGTATCCACGAATTCCGCGGCAAGATGTTCCACACCGCCCGCTGGGACTACGAGTACAGCGGCGGTGACAACAAGAACCCGGTGCTGGACAAACTCGCCGACAAGCGCGTGGGCATCATCGGTACCGGCGCTACCGCGATCCAGGCGGTGCCCTACCTCGGCAAGTACGCGAAACAGCTGTACGTACTGCAGCGCACGCCGCCAATGGTCGACAAGCGCGACAACCCCCCCACCGATCCGGCCTGGCAGGCTGCGCTGGGCGAGGGCTGGCAGCAGGAGCGCATCGACAATTTCCACCGCTTTGCCATCGACGGGCCGAAGCCTGCCGAGGAAGACCTGATCTGCGATTTCTGGACGGAGATCAACCGCAACCTGTCCGCGGAACTGGCAGCTGAAGGTTATCCGGAAATGTCGATCGAGGAATACCTGAAACGCCGCGAGGAAATGGACTATCGCGTGGTCGAGCGAATGCGCCGCCGGATCGACGCGATGATCGACGACAGGCGTACCGCCGAGGCCCTGAAGCCGTATTTCCGCTTCAACTGTAAACGGCCCCTGTCGAACGACGATTATTACGACACTTTCAACCGACCCAATGTCACCCTGATCGACGTCTCCGCTACCCAGGGCGTGGAGTGCATGACCGAGACCGGCTTTGTCGCCCACGGCGAGGAGTACGCGGTCGACTGCATGATTTTCGCCAGTGGCTTCGAGGTCACCAGCGACCTCGACCGACGCTGGGGCATCGGGACTATCGCCGGCCGCAACGGGATTTCGCTCTACGATTACTGGGCCGACGGCTACCAGACCCTGCACGGGATGATGGCCTGCAATTTTCCCAACCAGTTTTACATGGGTTTCTACCAGGGCGGCTTCAACGCCACCACCACCGAGACCTTCAACCGGCAGGCCGGCCACATCGCCTACATCATCAGCCAGGTGCAGGCGCGCGGTGCGACGACCGTCGAGCCGGAGGCCGCGGCACAGCAGGCCTGGGTCAGCCACATCCGGGAAACGGCCATCGATATCTCCGAACTGCAGCGCGAGTGCACCCCGAGTTACTTCAACAACGAGGGCGAGAAGCAGGTGGACAGCGAAGGCAAGGAGAAATACCGCTGGTATCTCGGCGAGGCCTATGGCCCCGGTTGGGCTGCCTTCGAAGGCCTGATGCGGGAATGGCGGGAGCAGGGCGAGCTGCAGGGGCTGAATATCACCTGACCCCGCTTGCAGGCCCGTGCTCCAGTCCGTGTTGCTGGTACTTCTAGTTGCACTGGCCGCCCATCATGAACGCCGGGTCGATGGCCCCGGTGAATTCCCCGCTGGCGAAACCCTGTTCCGTGTACAGGAACGTACCGGTGACCACCCGCTTCAGCGGGCTGTTGAGCAGGATCAGCGGCCAGGCCTGTTCCTCGGCGGTCGCCATGCGGCCCAGCGAGGGGCAGGGCCAGGCGTCCATGAAGCCCTCGGGCAGTTCCTTTTCCTGGAAATCCATGAAGGCAGTGCGGGTCGGGCAGGGCGCTATCGCGTTGAAGCGGATGCGGGCGACCTGTTCGCCCATGCCGGAGGTTTTAATCTTTGATTGCTGTGGAGAGGGTAACTGCAGGCCACTCGCAGCGGGTTACAGTTGCGATTCCGGCACGATCCACGACAGCACCCGCGTGCTGAAACGCTGCCACCAGGTCGTGTCGGGCTCGTGGTCGACAGTGGCGGCGCTGGCGCCGGATCTGGAGTGCCAGACGATATCCCCCCGGTCGTCGAGATGCAGTTGGTAGGCCAGCCGGCCAGCGATGGCGTCGAAGGAATCGGATAACAGGCCGGCCTGCTGTGGGCTGGCGAAATACACGCCCAGTTCCGTGTTGAGGGCGTAGGAGCGGCCATCCAGGTTGAAGGAGCCGATAAACAGGTGGCTGCGGTCGAAGCCGAAGAACTTGCCGTGCAGGCTGGCCTTGGAGGCGCCGATGCGCTCCTCTTTGCGCCGCTTCGCGGTCACCTTGTTGGCGTCGGCGCGGTACTCGTAGAGTTCGACGCCGCCGCGCAGCAAGGCCTTGCGATAGCGCATGTAACCGGCGTGCACCAGGGAGACGTCGTTGGCGGCCAGCGAATTGGTGAGGATGCGCACCCGTACGCCGCGCTGGACCATGTCAGTCAGGTATTCGGTGAATTGCTCTCCGGGTACGAAATAGGGCGAGACGATCACCAGGTCGTGCCGGGTGATATCCAGCGCCTTCCGCAGTTGCGGCGCCAGGTGGGTGTCTGCGCTGACCTCTTTCGCCACGACCTTGTCCGGTTGGTCGTAGGCCAGCACCCACGGCGACCAGCTGAAGTCGCTTTCCCTGAGGTCGGATGTCGCCAGCCGGTACTGCTTGAGAATCTGCGCGTAGTGGGAGTGCCGCGCCTCGTCCATGAACTGCGCCAGCTCGCTGCGGTAGGCGTCGAGGTCTGCTGCTGTGACCGCCGAGTCCCAGCTGAAACTGGCGATCGGGTAGGCCCAGTCGCTGTTCCAGTACAGGTCGAACTGGGATTCGATTTCCCCGGCGACCCCGCCCACGGATACGGCGTCCATGTCGCCAAAGCCGACATCTTCCCCGGCGGCGAAGTACTCGTCGCCGATATTGCGTCCGCCAAAGATGCTGGCCATGCCATCCACGGTGAGGGTCTTGTTGTGCATGCGGCGGTTGACCCGGCTGGTATCGCCGAGGAAATCTGCGGCGCGGTTCTGCCGGTTGGCGAAGGGATTGAATACGCGCACCTCGATGTTCGGGTGAGCATCCAGGGTGCGCAGGACGGTGTCCTTGCCGGCGGTGTCCAGGTCGTCGAGCAGCAGGCGCACCCGGACACCGCGGTCCGCGGCCTGCAGCAGCGCATAGTGCAGCACGCGGCCGGTCAGGTCGTCGTGCCAGATGTAGTACTGGGCATCGACGGTCTTCTCCGCCACCGCGATCAGCCGCAGGCGGGCGATAAAGGCATCCTCGCCATCGACCAGGGGCTTGAAGCCCGACTCGCCGGGGTGCTTGTCGAGCATCGGACGGGCGTACTGGGCGAGCGCCGTAGTGGCGTCAGGTGGCGGCGCGTAGCTGGCGCTGCGATTGTCCAGGCTGGGCAGGGAGCTGCAGGCACTCAGCAGCAGGGCGGCGAGCAGTACAACAAGGCGTGTGGTCCGGCCGCGGCTACAGTTCGGCATAGTTACCCCTGTGTCCTCATCAAGGCAGATGGTTCGTTCTGTATTGGAAGAGTCCGGTTTGCCGCGTGCGGCCTCGTTCCGGCTACATCTGTTTTTCGTGTACGGTAACCCCTTCGGGAATCTCAAACCAGTCCTGCTTTTCGCTCACCCAGATGTGCGTGGTCGGCTGGATGATGCTGGTGTCGTCGAGGGTGGAGGGTTTCAGCTTGATCCTGCCCGGATCAGCGGGATTGTAGTGATAGATGCGGTTGCCGCAAGTTGGACAGAACTTCGCCGCGTTGATGTTGCCGCTGTCGGAACTGCGTTCCCAGTGGGCCAGTTCGCCGGAGAATTCGACTGCCCCGGCGGGAACCATCGCGGTGATCGAGAAAGCGCTGGTGGACAGCTTCTGGCATTCCCGGCAGTGGCAGGCGACGATGAAATCCGGTTCCTGCAGCAGTCGGTAAGTGACACCGCCGCACTGGCAGCGGCCTTCGAGCGGGAAATTGCCCATGCTTATTCTCCTCTATCCACGTGCGGGTGGCTGGTCGCTGATCGACGCAAAGCTGCCGTCAACCAGTGTACACAGGTCGTCGGGAGACAGCTCGATTTCCAGGCCGCGGCGCCCGGCGCTGACAAAAATGGTCGGAAACCGGGTAGCCGATTCGTCGATGACGGTGCGCAGGCTTTTCTTCTGCCCGAGCGGGCTGACCCCGCCGAGGACGTAACCGGTACTGCGCTCGACATCACCGGGGTCCGCCATGCTGGCTTTCTTGCCACCGAGGGCGCGGGCGATATGCTTCATGTTCAGTTTATGGTCGACCGGCACCACGCCCACGGCCAGCACCTTGCCGTCGAGGTTGACGACCAGGGTCTTGAATACCCGCTCGCTGGCCACACCCATTTTTTCGGCTGCTTCCAGTCCATAGGATTCGGCGGCCGGGTCGTGGATGTATTCGTGCACCTTGTGGTTCACGCGATTCTTCCTGGCGGCGTTGATGCCCGGTGTCATAGTGCAGTCCCCGTATCGCGCCAGAAACCCGGCGCGGTTCATCCAGTGGCGGACACCCAATATGCTGTATATCGTGTCCGCCGCGAAAACCGCGAGGATGATACCCACCGAAGGGTTGGTATTGGAAGTATTTAATCCGCCACTGCCGCGGACCTCATTTCGGGAATAGCAGTACCACGATTGCGCGCAGGGAAAACCCCTCCGGCCCGGTGGGTGTGGTATCCGCCCAGTAGCGGCCGAAGCCGCCAACCTGCACAGCCTGACCACCGATCCTGAATACCTTGGTGACGCCGGCCTGGACCGGTACGCTCCATTGCTCGGACTCCCAGTCATAGGTGGCCTCGGTCTGCAGTACCAGGCTGACCCCCTGCGGGGTGGTGTAGTTGATGAAGGGCTGCAGGAAGGTTGCGTCGACATCCGTACGATCGCCTTTGCCGGCGAAAGACCAGATATGGTTGGCGAGGCCGCCGACAGTCCAGGGTCCGATCTGTTTCAGTGCCACCGCGGTGGGCCCCGCCCCCCATTTTTCGCCGCCCAGGAGTTTGTCGGTGGCGGTGGGTAGCAGGAACACCGGCCCGGCACCCCATATCCAGCCGTTGTCCGTCGGCGCCTTGGGTGAGAAGAACAGGCTTTGCACGGTATCCCCCAGGCCCGACTGCGATCCCGCTCCGGGCGCCACGTCATCCTGCCAGATGATGGGCAGGATCGTGCGGCTGATCAGGTTGGTGTCCTCGCTCATCGAAAAGGGGATGACCGGCTGCACGTTCAGGGTGACGCGTTCGCCATCGTCATCGGGGCCGATGTCCGTATCGTAATTGAACTGGAAGGGTACGCTGATCAGCGCGGCGATGGGGTTGGCCAGTTGCTTGGCCAGTTCTTCCTGGGATTGCGCACTGGCAAGGGCGGCTGGCAGGGCCATCGAGGCCACCGCCAGCATGGGGAAAATGCGTGATATTTTCAGGTTCATGGTTTAGCTCTGGCAGTGTCCGTGTCCGGGCGTGATTGCGAAAAGTCAGTGGATGGCATCTTCAGTACTGTGCAGCAGTTGGTAGCCGGTCGCCATCCGTGCGCCGGGTGGAAAATCGCTGTGGAAGCCCAGCGTGCCTTGCTCCCCGGAGGCGCGATAGATGACCGTATCCTCCTTGATGGTAGCCTGTACACGCAGGGTATCCAGTGATTCCGGGTCAATTTGTGTCGGGTTGCCGGAAAGAATGACGAAATCCGCAAGCTTGCCCACGCTGATCGAACCCTTGTCGTGCTCCTCGAAATGCTGGTATGCGGGCCAGAGGGTCATCGCCTTCAGCGCGGTCATGACGTCCACCCGCTGGGCGGGGCCGAGGATATCCCCGGAGCGCGTGCGCCGGGTTACGGTGGCGTCGAGCACCCGCATGCTGTCCGGCAGCGCTACCGGTGCGTCGTGGTGGGTGCCGAATTGCATGCCGCGCTCAACCAGCCAGCCGGTGGGCGAGATGTTGTCGCCGTTGACCGGGCCCACGGTGTGGTCGCGGTGCCAGTCGCCCCAGTAGAAAGTATGCATGGGGAACACCGAGGGAAACACCGCCAGGCGCTTGATCGAATCCACCTGGTCGGGGCGCAGGAACTGGCCGTGGATCAGCACCGGGCGCCGGTCGGCGGGGCCGTACTTTTCCGTAGCGGCATCGATGGCCGAGAGCAGCATGTCCGAGGCGCCCTCGCCATTGGCGTGGGTCAGTATCTGTATCCCGTTGGCGAAGGCCCAGTCGATCGCGTCGACGACCTGGTCCATGGTCGCCGCGGAATAACCCTTGTAGCCCGGCGGGTAGTCGCCCACCGGATCGTAGTAGGGCCGGTCACGCAGTGCGGTGAAACCCTGGGGCGAACCGTCGATGGTGAGCTTGGCGCCGCCGACGCGAACATGGTCGACATATTCCGGGGATGCTTTCTCCAGGATGATGTCACGGTTGATCAATACGTCGGGATAGACCACCAGGTCGATGGGGTACAGGCCCTGCTGGCCGGCCTTGATCGCGGCCTGGAGAACCGCGGGCGTTGCGCGCCCTTCCTGGGCGGTAGTGTAGCCGTAGCTGGCCCACATCCCGGCGCCCGCTTTGGCAAAGGCCAGCAGGCCCTCCTCGCCGACATTGCCCATGACCTTGCTGCCGCCGAGGAAAAAGGCGATTTCCTCGAGCACCCCGTTGGGATTGCCCCGGTCATCGCGCCTGATCACGCCACCCTCGGGATTGGGGGTGGCTGCGGTATAGCCCATGATCTCCAGCGCTTGCGAGTTTGCCGAGGCCAGGTGGCCGGACTGGTGGATGATCAGTACCGGCACCTCGGTGGATACCTTGTCCAGGTCGTCGCGGGTCGGGTGGCGCAGTTCTGCCAGTTGCGACTGGTCGTAGCCGAAGCCGACGATGAGATTCACGGTCTTGACGGTGTCGGCGTTGTCGCTGGCCCAGTCCCTGAGCTTCTGCACCAGGCTGTCGATGTCGGTGACCGCGCCATCCGGTGGCGACAGCAGGTTGGCGGAGAGCGCCTGCAGCCCGCCCATGATGGTGTGGCCGTGGCTGTCGACGAAGCCCGGCAGGAGAGTGTTGCCCTGCAGGTCATAGGTCGCAGTGTCCGGGCCTCGCAGATTGACCATGTCCTGCAGCGTACCCACGGCGATAATGCGGCCTTCTCTTGTCGCGACAGCTTCTGCGTCCGGCAGGGCCTCGTCGATGGTAAGAATCGGTCCCCCCGTATAGATGATATCGGCGAAAGACGGCGCTTCTTGTGCCGGTTCAGTCGGGGCGGCTGCCCGCGGGAGAGTGGCTGGCGCCGCGCTGGTGCTCTCGTCCCCGGCTTTCTGGCACCCGGTGAGCAATAGCGGCAGGAAAATCAGTACAGCGAGGGCGCGTTTGCGCAGCAGGCAGTTTGGCATGTGGTGCTCGCGGAACCGGTGGTTATCGGGAGTGGAGTATAGTCGCGCTAGCAAAATGGGGGGCGGGAGTTCGACTTCAGGCGGCAACGTTTTTGTGGAACCCCTGGCTTTGGTCAGTCGACTCCGGCGGCCAGGCTCCCGTGCAGGGCTGTGCTGGGGCGCCTAGGCGCCCTGTCCGGGAAGCCCGCCCAGCACCTCAAAACTGCTGGAACGCTCCATCATGCCGATGGCCCGCTGGTCGTCCCAGCTGTACCAGGCGCCGGTCTGGTTGAGGGCGAAGCCGGCCATCGGGCCCTCGGTCATCAGGGTAAAGGTGGTCAGCGTGGTTCTGCCGCCGATGCGAATCCTGCCGCCGCTGTATTCCAGTTCCAGGCTGCAGTCGTCGCCCTCGGCAAGCAGTTTATCCAGCCAGGGGGTTTTGACCATGCGCGCCACGTGCATCTGTCCATCGAGATAGACGTAGGCATCGTTATAGGTCCAGCCGTCCATGCTGCTGTTGGGATAGGCACAGCAGCCGAAGGCGCGGCCATCGGGAAACACCGCGGACTGCCAGCAGTGGCCCAGCCAGTCATTGGCGAGCGTGGTGGAGGGACGAACACTCTGGCGGTGAATGCGCGAGCCGACGCTGCGGAAGGGCTTGTTCGGGCCGCCGGCGACGCTCAGCTCGCCGTCGCCGCGGAACAGGTGTTCGAAGCGGTAGCCGACACCCATGAATTCCGCGTTGAGCTGGTCCTGGCGGGACATCTGCGCCACCTTCTCCGGCGCGCGGTCCTGCACCCAGGCGGGGGTGACCATTTCCAGTTCGGCTTCCATCCGCACGGGTACCAGTTCGGGGGTCTTGCCGAAGCTGCGATCCATCTGCTGGCTGACATCGCCGTCGACAACCTCGCCGTCGAAGCTCACCAACCAGCGCTTGAAAGGCTCGATACAGCGAAAGGTCAGCGGCCCGCCGCCGAACACGGCGGGCTGGCCCCGGTCGTCAATCGGCGAGGGCACGGCTCCCCAGCCAAAGCTTTTCATTACCCGGCCGCCGGCGAAGGCGAAGTTGGAGTCGTACATGCGCTTGTCCCAGGACCAGGCCTCCGCCTCCAGCGCCATGCGCGGAAAGGCGAAGCTGCCGTCCTCCGCGAACAGCCAGATGTTGACGCTCTCGCGCATTTCCGGGTTTTCCGGCTGGCCGGGGAAGACGAGGTCCTTTTCCGCGGGCAGGCCGCCCGACAGTGCGTTGCTGAGCGAGGTGTCGAAGTCGTTGGCAAAGACCATGCGCGATGCTCCTGGGTAGAGAAGGGTGCCCGCCAGGGCGGTTGCAGTGTTGCCGAGGAAACGCCGTCGCTTGAGTGCCATAGGCTTGCCTGCGCCCTTTCTGTTATTGGTATGGGTGTCCGCACCAGTGCAGACCACGCACGGGCGGGAGGTCCGCAATGAATCACTGGAGTCTAGGGAGTTGACGGTTGGTCAGCAATGAAAGGTTCGAATGCCATCTGGACATCCCTTCCCCATACCGGACATCGGGCGTCGCGTTGCGCGACCGGTCGGCAATCAGTCCTCCCGCCGCTCCGTTCGGGCCGAGGCGGGTTGCAGCCAGTAGACCAGGGCGTAGACCACCGGGGTGTCGCAGATGGCGATGGCGACCTTGAAGGCCCAGTAGCCGACGGTCATGGTGATGAAATCAGCCAGCGGCATGCGCTGCTCGGCGAACAGCCAGAAGGCGATGCCGTTGAAGACCAGTGAATCGAGCAACTGCGAACCTACGGTGCTGAGGTTGTTGCGCAACCACAGGTGGCGGCCGTTGGTGCGCCGCCGCCAGAATTCGAAGGCCCAGACGTCGTGGGTCTGGGCTACCAGGTAGGCAGCCAGCGAGGCGATGACGATCAGCGGTACCGCACCGAGTACGGTGCTGAAGGCGGCCTGGTCCTGGTAGATCGGGGACGGCGGCAACGCGACCGCCAGCTGGGACATGAGCAGCACCAGCACGTTGGCGCCGAAGCCCAGCCAGACCACCAGCTGCGCGCGGCGCCGGCCGAAGATTTCCCCGACCACGTCGGTGACCGGAAAGGTCAGCCAGTAGGCCATGATGCCGCCGGAGATGGTGAGCCCGGCCACGGTCCACAGCTTGGCGCTGACCACGTTGATAAAGCTCATGCAGGCGATAAACACCGTGAGCATGACGATGAACTTCAGCTCCCGCGCGGGCAGGCCGTGGTGGGGGCTGTCGGCCGCGCTGCTCAGGCCGAGAGCCTCGCGCGCAGGGCACTGAGGAAGGGGATGGCGGTGAACTGGTCGGGCTGCACCGCGCTCCAGTCGAGTGCCCCGGGGGCCGGGTAGGGCGAGCGGGTTTCGATGGCACGCGCGGGGGTTATGATCCAGTCCAGCGGCGTGTCGTGGGCCTGCATGACGATGTCTTCATCTGCGACCACCTGGGCCTCGTGCACGGTAGTCACTACCGGCGTGTCCGGGGCGAGCAGTTGCAGTTCGCGGAAGATGCCCATTTCCAGGTCCGCAAAGCCGGCGCCCTTGCCGGTGCGCCCCCCGGCGGGGCTGACAGCGACGCAGCCGACCACGCAGATGTCCATCGGCGCCATGGCCTCGAACTCGACGCGCTCGCCGTGGGCGAGGGCGCCCTCCGAGTACATAACGTCATCGAAGGCGATGCCGCGGGCGCGCAGCACTGACGGGTCGAGGTGGATAAAGGGGAAGTCCGCAGTCAGTTCAGGCACCGGGGTGTACACCCGTTTGCCCTCTTTTAGTGCCTGCAGCCGTACCCAGCCCTGGCCGCGGTCGGGGTTGCACTTGACGATGTTTGCCGACTGCCAGAAGGGCAGCATGGCCAGTTGCAGGGCCGCGACCTCGGCGCCGACGAAGTCCGGGATGGCGCTGAACGGGTTGCCCACAGCGTATCCCTCGCGTTCCAGGGTTTCCCAGACGCGCTGGCGCAGGGCGTCCTTGGCGCTGTGCCGGCCGCTCCAGCGTCCCTCGCGAACGGTCGTCCCACTGGTCATGCTTTGGCTCCCCTTGAATAATATCTACAAAACTTTTGCAAAAGGTATACCAATAAAACCTGTCCATCTGGTCAGGATTCCGCTGTCTGGCGGCTTCCCTGGCCGCGGTGCGCGGAATGCCGCCCCCGGGGAATTGACCGGCCACAAGCCGGCGGCTTATGGTCGCTGGCAGGCAAGCGGATATCCTTGCAGGAGATGCTTATGCGAGCCATGGTGTTCGACGCAGTGGGCCAGCCGCTGGCGCTGCGCGATGTGCCGGTGCCGCAACCCGGCCCCGGCCAGCTGCAGTTGCGGGTGACTGTTTGCGGCATCTGCCGTACCGACCTGCACGTGGTCGACGGCGACCTCACCGAGCCCACCCTGCCGGTGATCCCGGGCCACCAGATTGTCGGCGAAGTCACCGCGCTGGGCGCCGGGGTGGAGGGCTTTGCGCCGGGGCAGCGCCTCGGCGTGCCCTGGCTGGGCGGGAGCTGCGGCCACTGCTGGTACTGCGATCGCGGGCGCGAGAACCTCTGCGATGAGGCCCGCTACACCGGCTACCAGATCAACGGCGGATTTGCCGAATACACCGTCGCGGACGCGCGCTACTGCTTCCCCATCCCGCCGGGCTTCGATGACCGGCAGGCGGCGCCGCTGCTCTGCGCGGGCCTGATCGGCTATCGCGCCTACCGCCGGGTCGCCGACTGCGGCAGCATCGCTCTCTATGGCTTTGGCGCCGCCGCGCACATCCTGATCCAGGTCGCCCGCCATCACGGCCAGCGGGTGTACGCCTTTACCCGCGAGGGCGATTTTGAAGCACAGCAGTTCGCGCTCTCGCTGGGGGCCGTATGGGCGGGCGATTCGGCGGCCCCCGCCCCGGAACCACTGGAAGGTGCGATCATCTTCGCCCCGGCGGGGGAACTGGTGCCCCGGGCCCTGCGCGCGGTGCGCCGTGGCGGGCGGGTGGTCTGCGCCGGCATCCATATGAGCGATATTCCCTCCTTCCCCTATGACATCCTCTGGGGTGAGCGCGAAGTGGTATCGATCGCCAACCTCACCCGCCGGGACGGCGAGGAATTCCTGCCGCTGGCGGCGGCAATCCCCATCGAGACCACGGTGCATGCCTACCCGCTGGAGCAGGCCAACGCGGCCCTCGATGACCTGCGTGCCGGGCGCTTCACCGGCGCCGCGGTGCTGGTGCCCTGATCGAGCGGCCCGGCAGCGGGGCCTGCAAGTCCTCGCTGGGGCCGGTCTCCCGCAATAAAGGGCGCTGCGGTGTACGCTACTGTCAATTTTTATTCACGGCACCATCATTGCCGCCACCGCGGCGCTGCCGCATCATGGGCGCCACCTCGGAATAGCAATGGGGAATTCCTATGAGCAATACCGCCTATATTTTCGACGCCATCCGCACCCCGCGGAGCAAGGGCAAGGCAGGTGGCAGCCTGCATCAAGTCAAACCTGTCGACCTCGGCGCCGGCCTGCTGCGTGAACTGCAGCGCCGCTACGATCTCGATACCTCCTATGTCGATGACGTGATCATGGGCTGTGTCACCCCTACCGGGGAGCAGGGTTCCGATATCGCCAAGCTGATCGTGCAGAACGCGGAATGGGATGAATCCGTGCCCGGCGTCCAGCTCGACCGTTTCTGTGCCTCCGGCCTCGAGGCGGTGAACAGCGCCGCGGCGAAAATCGCCTCCGGCTGGGAAAACCTGATTGTCGCTGGCGGCGTCGAGTGCATGTCCCGCGAGCCCATCGGCTCCAACGGCGGCGCCTTCGGCAACGACCCCGGTTTCTGCCTGAAGACCAAATTCGTTCCCCAGGGCATCGGCGCCGACACCATCGCCACCCTCGGCGGCTGGACCCGTGAAGACGTCGACGCCTTCGCCGTGGAATCCCAGCGTCGCGCCGCCCACGCCCGCGACAACGGCTTCTTCGACAAGTCGGTCGTGCCGGTGCGCGACGAAAACGGCCTGCTGATCCTGGAGAAGGACGACTTCATCAAGCCCGGCACTACCCTCGAGTCGCTGGCCGGCCTGCGCGCTGCCTTCGAGGCCCTCGGCAACATGGGCTTCGACGACATGATCCTGTCCAAGTACACCCAGCTGGACAAGATCAACCACGTGCACACCCCGGGCAATTCCTCCGGCATCGTCGACGGCGCCTCCGCCGTGCTGATCGGTTCCGAGAAGGCCGGCAAGGACCTCGGCCTGACGCCCCGCGCGCGCATCGTCGCCACTGCGGTGCTCTCCACCGACCCGATCATCATGCTCACCGGCCCCGGTCCGGCCGCCGAGAAGTGCCTGAAGGTCGCCGGCCTGGAGAAGAAAGACATCGACCTGTGGGAAATCAACGAGGCCTTCGCCTCCATTGGCCTGCGCTACATGCAGGACCTCGGTATCGACCACGAGGTGACCAACGTCAACGGCGGCGCCATCGCCATGGGCCACCCGCTGGGCGCCACCGGCGCGATGCTGGTCGGCACCATGCTCGACGAACTGGAGCGCCGCGACCTGAGGCGCGCCATGGTGTCGCTCTGCGTGGGCGGCGGTATGGGTATTTCCACCATCATCGAGCGCGTGTGAGCCGGAGGACATAGAGCAATGAGCGGATTCAACTACGAGAAAGACGCCGACGGCATCGTCACTATCACCATGGACCTGGACGCCAAGGTCAATTCCATGAGCGCGGAGTACCGCGCGGAAATGAGCAGTGCCGTGGCGAAGCTGCAGGCGGAAGAGGGGCTGGCCGGTGTGGTCTTCGCCTCCGCCAAGAAAACCTTCTTCGCCGGCGCGGACCTCAACGAGATCCTCGCCGTGGAGAAAGAGGGGCTGCAGGAATTCTTCGACATGATCGAGGGCATGAAGGCCGATTTCCGTGCACTGGAAAAACTGCCGGTACCGGTGGTCGCGGCGATCAATGGCGCGGCGCTGGGCGGCGGCTTCGAAGTCTGCCTGGCCTGCAACCACCGCATCGCCTGGAACGACGACAGCGTCGCCCTCGGCCTGCCGGAAGTCGGCCTCGGCCTGCTGCCCGGCGCCGGTGGCATCGTGCGCAGTGTGAGTATGCTGGGCCTCGAAAAGGCGCTGCCCTTCCTGCTGGAAGGCACCCGCATGACCCCGGCGCAGGCGCTGGAAGCCGGCCTGATCGACGAGACCGTCGACAGCGTCGAGGAACTGCTGCCCCGGGCCAAGGCCTGGATTCTCGCCAACCGCGACAACGCGGCGGCCGCTACCAAACCCTGGGACGTCAAGGGTTTCAGCATTCCCGGCGGCAACGACAAGGCCCCCGCCGTGGCCCAGCTGATCCAGCTGGCCCCGGCCATGCTCTACAAGAAAACCCAGGGCAAGTGGCCGGCGCCGGCGAAGATCCTCGACTGCGCGGTACAGGCCCTGCGCGTGGACTTCGACACCGCGCTGGTGATCGAGACCCGCGGCCTGTGCACGCTGACCGTGACCCCGGAAGCCAAGCAACTGGTGGGCGCGTTCTTCAACAAGGGCAAGTAAACGTTCAAGGAGACTGGCGCGCGCCTTGCGGTGTCGCGCCGATTCATCGAGGGAGGCACATGTGCCTCCCTTTTTTTGTCCGGAATTTCACCTCGCCAAATAAAACTAACCAGTTGGTTGTATTGGTGTGGTCGGCTCGATATGATTTCCTGCACTCGAATAATCTTATAAGCAGGATATCCCGCCATGGCTTCAAGCACCGACCTCGACGATGACGTCAAACGCCAGATGATCAAGGCGGCGACAGAGAAAGCGGCAAACGACCCGCAACTCGCCGCCGCATTCCCCCTGGAAGAGGTGGTGCGGGCGAAAACCCGGCCCGGCCTGAACCTGGCCGAGATCGTGCAGACGGTCATGGAGGGTTACGCTGATCGCCCCGCCCTGGGCATGCGGGCCCGCGAACTGGTGGAGGACCCCGCGAGCGGCCGCCGGCGACTGGAACTGCTGCCGCGCTTTGACACCGTTTCCTACCGGGAATTATGGACCCAGGGTGGCGCGCTCGCGGCAGCCTGGCACCGCGACGAGCGCTTTGCCGTCCGCAATGGTGATTTTGTCTGTATCCTCGGCTTCACCAGCCCGGACTATGCCAAGGCCATCCTGGCCAGCATTCGCCTCGGCGCCGTCTACGTACCCCTGCAAACCAGTGCGCCGGTGCGCAACCATGTCGATATCATGGCGGAGACCGAAGCCCGGGTGCTGGTGGCGAGCATCGATTACCTCGACGCTGCCATCGACGCGGTACTGGGCGGTTACGTGCCGCAACTGATCAGCGTCATCGAATACGACGAACGCGACGACGACCAGCGCGAACGACTGGCGCAGGCGCGCAAGCGACTGGCCGACGCGGGCTGCGACAGCGCCATCGAAACCCTGGCGGGACTGGTCGCCGCGGGGCACGACCTGCCGGAAGTGCCGCTGTACGCGCCGGCGGAGGGTGAGGACCCCCTGGCCGCGCTGTTTTATACCTCGGGCAGTACCGGGACCCCGAAGGGGGCGATGTTTCCCCAGTCACTGTCGCGCAATACCTGGCTGGGCTGTTTCCCCACGCCCGTCATTACCCTGAGCTTCATGCCCATGGCCCACCTCGTGGGGCACGGCTATATGGTGCTGACGCTGGGCAACGGGGGCACCAGCTACTGCGCGCCGAAGGCCGACCTGTCCACCCTGTTCGAGGACCTGTCCCTGGCCAGGCCGACGATGGCTTCGCTGGTGCCGCGGGTGTGCGAGCTGTTTTACCACCGTTACCTCGGTGAGTTCGATCGTCGCATTGCCGGCGGCGGCGACCCCGAGGCGATCGCCGTGGAACTCAAGACCCAGATGCGTGAGCAGACCCTCGGCGGGCGCCTGGTGTCGGTCGGTTGCGGCTCGGCTTCGCTGGCGCCGGCTACCTACGAGTTCATGGAGTCGATGCTGGGACTGCACATGTCCATCGGCTATTCCTCCACCGAGATCGCCGGCGGCACGGTACTGGTCGACTGGAAAGTACAGCGGCCCCCGGTTGTCGACTACCGGCTGGATGATGTCCCGGAGCTCGGCTATTTCAAAACGGACAAGCCCCATCCGCGAGGCGAGTTGCTGGTTAAATCGAGTGTCTTCGTTCCCGGCTACTACAAACAACCCGCACTCAATGCGGAAAAGTTCACCGCGGATGGCTACTTCCGCACCGGCGACGTGATGGCGGAGCTCGGCCCCGACCACCTGGTATATCTCGACCGCCGCAACAACGTGCAGAAGCTGTCCCAGGGCGAGTTTGTCGCGGTTGCCAAGCTCGAGGCGCTCTACTCCCACGCCCAGGAGATCCGCCAGATCTATATCTACGGCACGAGCGAGCGCGCCTACCTGTTGGCGGTCGTGGTGCCCTCGGAAGACCTGGCGGCGCAACTGGCGGCCGGCGGCGCGGCGGCCGATTCAGTAAAGGTGGCGATTCGCGGCGCGCTGCGCCGGGTGGCGGATGCCGAGGAGCTCAACGGCTACGAGATTCCCCGGGATTTCATCGTCGAAACCGAGCCCTTCAGCCTGGCAAATACCCTCCTTACCGAGGTGGGCAAGCACCAGCGGCCCAACCTCAAGGCGCGCTACAGTGACGAACTGGAGGCCCTGTACGACCGTCTCGCCCAGGAGCAGGTGGACGAGTTGCGTGTGCTGCGCCACTCCGGCGCGGAACTTCCCAGGGCAGAGGCGGTTACCCGGGCACTGTGTGCGATCCTCGGCATTTCGCCTGAGGAGGTAGAACTGAGCGACGGGTTCGCCGACCTCGGCGGGGACTCGCTCTCGGCACTGGAGTTTTCCCGCTTGCTGGAGGACATTTTCGCCGTAGAAGTGCCGGTGGGCGCCATTATCAATCCGGCGGGCAGCCTCGCCCAGGTGGTCGAGGCCATCGACAGTGAACTCGATGCCAGCGGCAGGCGGACGACCTTCGCCGCAGTCCACGGCAAGGATGCAAGGACCATCCACGCCGCCGATTTCCGGCTCGACAAGTTCATCAGTGCTGACATCCTCGCCGCCGCCGCGGACCTGCCGCGGCCGGCAGTCGAGGTAAACACCGTGCTGCTGACTGGCGCCACCGGCTTCCTCGGTCGCTTCCTCGCGCTGTCCTGGCTCGAGCGCCTGGCGGAGACGGGCGGCAAGCTCATCCTGGTTGCCCGTGGCAGCGACGCGGCGGACGCCCGTCGGCGGGTCGTGGCGGCCATCGACACCGACCCGGAATTGCGCGGGCACTTCGACGCGTTGGCTGCTGAGCATCTGGAGGTTGTCGCCGGCGATCTCGGTGCGCCCGGCCTGGGCCTGGACGACGCGACCTGGCAGCGACTCGCCGAAAGTGTGGACCTGATTGTTCACTGCGGTGCGCATGTGAACCACCGCCTGCCCTACAAGCAGCTGTTTCCCGCCAACGTCAACGGCACCGCGGAGTTGTTGCGCCTCGCCATCACCGGGCGCCTGAAGCGTTTCAACTATGTTTCGACACTGGGCGTCAGCGTGTTGTGCGCCGGGCACGCGGTCGATGAAGACGGTGATATCCGGGCCCAGGCGCCTGCCGGTGACATCGACGAGAGTTACGCCAACGGCTACAACCTCAGCAAATGGGCGGGAGAAGTGCTGTTGCGCGAGGCCCACGAGCAGTTCGACCTGCCGGTGGCGGTGTTCCGGCCCGGCATGATCCTGGCGCACAGCCGCTACCGGGGGCAGTTGAACGTGCCGGACATGTTCACTCGCCTACTCTACAGCCTGGCGGTCACCGGGGTGGCCCCGCCCACGTTCTACGCCGAGGACCTGTCCGGGGGGCGTCCCGCCGGGCGCTACGAGGGCTTCGCCGTGGATTTCCTGGCGGAGGCGATCACCGGCATCGGCGCATCGGCCACCAGTGGGTACGCCAGCTACAACCTGTCCAGTCCCGCCAGGCAGGGGGTCGGGCTCGACGAGTTCGTCGACTGGATGATCGGGGCCGGTTGCGCTATCCAGCGACTGGACAGTTATGCCGCGTGGTTGCAGCATTTTGAAACCGCCATGCATGCGCTGCCCGAGGACCGGCAGCAGCATTCGCTGCTCGCGCTGCTGAGCCCCTATGCCAGGCCCCAGTCCACACAGATGGGCAGTCAATTGCCGAGCGCTCGCTTCAGTGCGGCCATCAGGGCAGGCGATGGGGATATACCCAGCCTGTCGTCCGCGATGATCGAGAAGTACATTGCCGATCTTCGCTACATCGGCTTGCTTTGAATTGTGGCACGCTGTGATTCGGCGGGTGCCGAAGGTTGACATGCCGACCGGTGCGGGCCTCGCTTACTTGCGGTGATAGAGGTAGGTTGGCGGCAGGCCCAGTCGGCGGCAGGCCCGTGCCGGTGGCGCTGAACGAATCGGGATGCGGTCGGTAACGCGCCCGATAAACCGCAGCAGGCACCGCTGAAACCCGTTCAGCGGTGGGAAGGCGGACAGGTCGAGCAGTGACTTGATTTCTCCAGGCAGTATCTCTACCGCTGCACGCAGGCACAGGTGGGAAAGCGGCCTCAGAAAACCTGGCAGCGCTACCCGGGTGCCGATGATCTCGAGGAATTCGCGCACGATGGCGTGGTCCTCGAACTGCGGATACATGCTCTCGAACAGTGCCTGTTGCTCAGCTTCGCTGGCGGGGGCGCCGGGGGCGCCATAGAGCGCAGCCGCCGGCAGGGCCTCGAAGTAGAAACTGTCCCGTTCGGCATCGCTGAGGGGGCGTACAAAGTGATGATAGGCCTGCAGGAAGCCGAAGGACGCCGTGGCCTGCACCCAGTTCATCAGTTCCGGTTCCAGTGCCTCGTAGGCTACCCCGTCGGGGGTGCTGCCCTTCACCCGCGCGTGCATGCGGGTCACCCCGGCAATCATCCGCTCGGCGACACTGCGCGCGCCGTAGACGGTGACCATGGCCGCCAGCCCGGTTCGCTTCAGGCGCGGCAGGGGATCGTCGCGGAACGAGGTGTGCTCCCAGACGCCGGTGCGAATGCGCGGCTCGGCGAATTCCAGGATCACTGCGGTGATGCCGCCGATGTACATCGCCAGCGGGTTCTTGAACACCCGCCAGGACACCGAGTCCGGCGCGATCAGCGCGGGTTCGCCCGCCGGCCGGGTGAAGTCGATCAGCCGGCCGGCCTGCCCCTCCTGTGCTTGTTCCGTCGCTGTCACGTTGGCTCCCTGCGCGCTCAGAACCGGTAGGTCAGCGTGGCGCCGTAGGTGCGCGCCTTGCCGGGGAAGCGGATGATGGTGTTGGCGCCCTGGGTCACCGCGACCCAGTAGTACTCGTCGGCGAGGTTGTCGCCCCACAGCGCCAGGTCCCAGCGCCCGTCGAGGGTGTTCAGGCCGATACTGGCGCTGTACAGGGAATAGGCGTCGATGGTGAAGTCATCGTCGCCGCTGAGATTGGCGTAGGAGTCCGACTGGTGCCGGGCGTTGAAGCTGGCGCTGATGCCCAGGCGTTCGCTGATCGGCCGCGCGTACAGCAGTGTCAGGGTGCCGCTGAAGTCGGGGCTGTAGAGGAAGTCCGCGCCGTCGAAATTCTCCGGCAGGCCGGCGGAGTTGATGCCCTCGTAATCCTGGACCTCGGTGTGCAGCCAGGTGGCCGCGGCGATAGCGGTCAGGTTCGGCGTGATCCGCCAGCTGATCTCGGTGTCGAGGCCGTAGGCCTCGGAGTCCGGAATGTTGTCCAGTCGCGGCAGGGCGGTGTAGATCGGGTCGGCGAAGTAGACGTTCAGCTGCTTGTCGCTGTAGTCGTAGAAAAATGCCGTGGCGTTGGCCTGCAGGCTGCCGTCCAGCAGGGTGGCCTTGATGCCCGCCTCGTAGGACAGCAGTTCCTCCTGTTTCACCGGCGCGTTCTGTTCCGCCAGGTTGGCGGGATTCACCGGCGTTTCGCCGGACTTGGCGCCCTGGGAGATCGAGGTGTAGAGCAGGACGTCCTGCACTGGCCACCAGTTCAGTGCCATGCGCCAGGCCACGTTGTCCTCGTCCAGGGTGGATTTCACCAGGCCAAAGCTGGCGCTGTCGGGGTCGTAGGTGTGGCAGTTGCCCTGGGAGACTTCTCCGGGCAGTTGATTGTAGAAGCTGAAGAACAGGAAGCGGTTGGTGATATTGACGTTGGGCAGCATGTTGCCGTTGAAGTCGCTGGAACAGCCCGCGTAGTCCTGTTTGTCCTCGGTGTAGCGCAGTCCGCCGGTAAGGCTGAGAGAATCGTTGAATTCCCAGGTCAGGTTGCCGAACACGCTCCAGGAGCGCACGTCGATGTCGGCGCTGTCGCGGTAGGTGCGGAAGGCCTGGCTGGCCTCCTCGGCGCTATAGCCCCCGCTGTTGAACGGAGTCTCGAGTAACTGCAGGGTGTAGGCGCGCACCAGGGCCACATTGGCGTTTTCGCCGAGCATGGTGCGGTTGGAGTCCAGCAGTTGGTCATCGGCATAGTAGGCGCCGAGCAGCCAGCTGGCTTTTTCGCCTTCGCCCTGCAGGCGCAGTTCCTGGGAAAAACTTTCGATTGTTCCGTGCAGGTCTTCCATGAGGAGCTCATAGGGTGCGCCGCTGAAATCGGTCAGCCCGTCACGTTCCAGGTCCTGGTAACCGGTGAGCGAGATCAGTTGCAGGCCGTTCGGCAGCTCATAGCTCACCTGCAGGGCCAGGGCGTTCAGCGAACTGTCCTCGGCGAGATCACCGGGCATGCCGAGCCCGGTGCCGATGTCCTGGCTGCGCCGGGAGTACGGTGCCCAGTCGGCCTCGTCGCTGTTGCGCGGCCGGTTGGCGGCCACGTAGTCGGCCAGGCCGGGCGCATTGAACAGGCTGCCGGTGGTCGAGGGGGTAAAGCCGATGGCCTGGGCGGCGAGCATGTCCGACTGGTTTTGCCACCAGCTGTAGGAGAAATCGACATTCAGGTTGTCACCCGGTGCCCATGCCAGAGACAGGCGGGCGCCCTGGCGGTCGACTTCGCCGAGCTTGTCGTCGCGGGAATTCGATTTCTGCCAGCCTTCGCCGCTGTTCTCGCTGCGCAGGGCCAGCCGTGCACCGAGGGTATCGGTGAGGGGGCCGCTGACCATGCCCTCGAAATTGAAGGTGTCGTAGTTGCCCACCTCGCCGCGCAGCATGGCTTCGAATTCCGCGCTGGGTTTGTTGGTGACCAGGTTGATCAGGCCGGCCGTGGTGTTGCGACCGAACAGGGTGCCCTGGGGCCCCTTGAGCACCTCCACCCGCTGCAGGTCGTAGAGCGGCCCGGAGTTGAGTATCGGGAAGGGATAGGCGACTTCGTCGACATAGGTACCCACGGTGGACTTGGCCGAGATGTTGATGGTGTTGAAGCCGATTCCACGCAGGGTGTAGGTCGGCACGCCCTGGAAACTCTGCGCCACGGTAAACCCGGGTATCAGTGCCGTCATGTCCCCGACATCGGTAATGTGCAGCTGGTCGAGGTTTTCACCGCTGAAGGTCTGGATCGCCATGCCCACGTCGTTCACCGACTGTTCCCTGCGCTGGGCGGTGACAATGATCTCCTCCAGAGCGATCGCTGAACTCCCGCTGTCCTGGGCATGGACCAGCGAGGTGGTGACGAGAGTGCCACAGGCCAGTGCGAGGGCCAGGGGCTGGCTTACTGATTTTGCGTGCGTCATGCTGTCCTTCCTTGTTCTTATTTATCAGGTCTTGTTAGCAAACAGTGCTTTGCAAAATGCCACTCTCCTCAGGCGAACTCGCCCCCGGCTGCGGCCTTCTCGCGCAGGATTTCCGGTGGGGAAAAGCGTTCGCCGTAGCGTTCCGTCAATTCATCGGCCCTTAGCAGGAAGGCCGGCAGGCCGCGTTTACCCCGGTATTCCCAGGTGTTCGCCACCTGCAGGAAGCCGCCGCTCCAGGCCGGCGCGCCGATGCCCAGCAGGGAGCCGACATTGCCGTCCGCCACCGAGCGCAGCACGCCCTCCTCGAGGCAGCGAATGCTCTCGATGGCCTGGCGAAACAGGATGCGATCCCTGATGTCTTCCTCCGGCAGGCTGACTTCGGGTTTGTGAAACAGTTCGTAGAGCTTCGGCCAGACCTGCTTGCTGCCGTCTTCCGCATACTCGTAGAAGCCGCCGCCGTGGTAGCGTCCGCCGCGGCCGAACTCCAACACCATCATTTCCGCCAGGTCCGCGTTGAAGCTGTTGTCGCTGCGAGTGCCGAATACGCCCAGTTCGCGGTGGGTTTCCGCCACCTTGCGGGTGAGTTCCTGGCTCACTTCGTCCTGTACCGTCAGCGGCCCCACCGGCATGCCGACCTGCTTGCCCATGGCGTCGATCAGCACCGGGTCCAGGCCTTCCTTCAGCAGGCGCGCGCCCTCGTCCATGTAGGTGCCGAAGACGCGTGAGGTGTAGAAACCGAGGGAATCATTGACCACGATCGGGGTCTTGCGGATCTGTCGGGCGTAATCGAAGGCTTTGGCCAGGGTAGCGTCGCTGGTCTTTTCGCCGCAGATGATTTCGATCAGCGGCATCTTGTCCACCGGGGAAAAGAAGTGGATGCCGATGAAGTTCTCCGGGTTCCGGCTCGCCTGCGCCAATTGGGTGATCGGCAGGGTCGAGGTGTTCGAGGCGAACACGCCACCGTCGATGAGCTGTGGTTCCGCGTCCCGGGTGACAGTGTTTTTCAGGGCCATGTTCTCGAACACAGCCTCGACAATCAGGTCGCAACCGGCCAGCTCAGCGTAATCGTCGGTGGGCAGGATGCGCGCGAGTACCTGGGCCTTTTCGGCTTCGCCTTTCTTGCCGCGGGCAATCAGCTTGTCGAAGACTTTGGCGGTATAGGCTTTGCCTTTCTCCGCCGCCTCCAGGCTGATGTCTTTCAATACCACCTCGATGCCGGCGACCGCGGAGCTGTAGGCAATGCCCTGGCCCATCATGCCGGCGCCGAGGATGCCGAGCTTTCTCACCGCGCTGCGCTCGATGCCCTGGGGTCGGCTGGCGCCGCTGTTGATGCGGTTCATCTGGAAAAAGCCGGAGGAAATCAGGTTCTTCGCCTGCGGCGTGGTCATCAGGTAGGCCAGCCCGCGGGATTCGGCGCGCAGCGCGGTGTCGAAGTCCACGGTTACGGCCTCTGCCGCTACTGCAAGGATCCGCTCCGGTGCGGGGAGCAGGCCGCGGGTCAGCTTGAAGGTCATCGCCGGCGCCGCAGACAGGACCTGGGTGACCTCGGGGTTCCAGATGTCGCCGCCGGGAATCCTGTGGCCCTTGCGGTCCCAGGGTTGCTGGCAGGCATCCGGGTTGGCGCGAATCCAGGCCTTTGCGACGGGTACCAGTTCCTCTGTAGTCGCCACCAGCTGATCCACGTAGCCGGCCTGCAGGGCTTCGGCAGGTTTCAGGCGCCGTCCTTCCAGCAGGTAGGGCAGGGCGGCTTTGAGGCCCAGCAGGTGGATCGAGCGCACGACGCCACCGCCGCCGGGCAGCAGGCCCAGGGTGACTTCCGGCAGGCCGATCTGCGCGGCCGGGGAATCCAGCAGCAGCCTGTAGTTGCAGGCCAGGCAGATCTCCAGTCCGCCGCCGAGGGCCGCGCCGTTGATCGCCGCCACCACCGGTACCGGCAGTTTTTCCAGCCGCCGCAGGGGCGCCTTGACGCCGCTCTCAACCAGTTGGAACTGCGCTGCTTCTTCACCTTTTTCCGCCGCCAGGATGTCCTTGAGGTCGCCGCCGGCGAAAAAGGTGTCCTTGGCCGAGGCGATGACCACGCCGCTCAGTGTGTCTTCCTTTTCCAGTCGCTCGACGACGGCGGCCATGGCGTCGCGGAACTGGGCGTTCATCGCGTTTACCGGGCCGTCCATGTCCATGGTCACGGTGACGATGCCGTCCGTGTCGCGGTCGTAGATAAATCCGTGCAGGTTCTCTGCCATGCTGTGTTCCCTCTTCAGAATCCTGTTGTTGGCGTCGTTGCCCTGGCGCGCAGTGTCAGACGCGTTCGATAATCGTGGCGATTCCCTGGCCGCCGCCGACGCACAGGGCTACCAGTGCGCGCTTCAGTCCGCGCCGTTCCAGTTCATCCAGCACCGTGCCTACCAGCATGGCGCCGGTGGCCCCCAGGGGGTGACCCAGGGCAATCGCGCCGCCGTTGACGTTGGTGATCTCCGGGCTGATATCGAGGTCGCGCATGAAGCGCAGCGCCACCGACGCGAACGCCTCGTTGATCTCCCACAGGTCAATGTCGCCCACCTGCAGGCCGGCCTTTGCCAGCGCCTTGCGCGCCGCGGGCGCCGGGCCGAGCAGCATGATGGTGGGGTCACTGGCCAGCACCGCGGTGGCCACGACCCGCCCGCGGGGCGTCAGGTTGAGCTCCCTGCCAACGGCCTCGCTGCCGATCAGCACCGCGGAGGCGCCGTCGACGATGCCGGAGGAATTTCCCGGGGTGTGGACGTGGTTGATCACGGGTATCTGCGGGTATTTCGATAGAACGACATCGTCGAAGCCCATACTGCCGAGCATTTCGAAGGAGGGTTTCAGGCCGGCCAGGGCTTCCATCGTGGTGTCCGGCTTGATGAATTCATCGCGCGCGAGGATGGTCATGCCGTTGAGATCGGTGACCGGTACCACCGAGCGGTCGAAGTAGCCCTGGTCCCGCGCGGCCGCGGCGCGGTGCTGGGATTGCAGGGCGAAGGCATCGACGTCCTCGCGGCTCCAGCCGCCGAGAGTGGCGATGGTGTCGGCGCCGATGCCCTGGGGCGCGGCGCGGTCGTGGAAACTCATTTCCGGGTCGTTGATCCAGGCGCCGCCGGCGGCGCCCATCGGCACCCGCGACATCGATTCGACCCCACCGGCCACGACCAGGTCCTCCCAGCCGGAGGCCACCTTCTGTGCGGCGATATTGACGGCTTCCAGGCCCGATGCGCAGAACCGGTCGAGCTGTACACCGGCGACGCTGCTGTCCCAGTCGGCAAACTGCACTGCGGTCTTGGCGACGTCCCCGCCCTGTTCCCCCACCGGCGAGACACAGCCCAGCACCACGTCGTCCACGCGACTGGTGTCGAGGTCGTGGCGGCTTTGCAGCGCGCGCAACAGCCCCGCGGCGAGCGCGACCGGTTTGATCTCGTGCAGCGAGCCGTCGCGCTTGCCCCTGCCACGTGGGGTGCGCAGGGCGTCATAGATAAATGCGGGTTCTGGCATCAGTCAGTCCTTCAATTCAGGTGGGCGGGGACGCAGAGTCACCGCGGTTTAGCCGGAGGGAATCTGCAGCATCGCCCGCAGGCTGTGCTTGCAGCTCTCCAGCAGTTCGGCCAGCGCGACTTTTTTCGGATTCACCAGCCACTGGTAAATCGCCCCGAAAATCAGTGCGCAGTACTGTTCCGCGAAACGCTCGCGGGAAAGCTGTTGATGTGCCTGGCCCTGGGCGATGGCCTCCTCCGCCCATTGCATGGCCTGGCGGCGCTGGCTGGAGTGAATCTTGTCCAGCGCCTGGGTCATCTCCGAGTGGTGGTCGATGCTGTAGTAGTAGAGGTTGAACATCGCCCGCAGCTCGTCCGGCGCGCTCTTGACGTAGTTCTGCAGCGCGCTCACCGCGAGGATGACGGTGTCCAGCCCCTGTGAATCGCCGACGGTTTTATCCAGCTCCTCGCACCAGGACAGGTGCAGGTGGCCGATCAGGGCGGCGAAAAAAACGTCCTTGGTGCCGTAGCGGTAGGCGGCCAGCCCGCGGCTGTAGCCGGCGCTGATACCGATATCGGTCAGCGTGGTGCGCTCCGGTCCGCGCTCGATGATCAGCTGGATCGCCGCATCGAACATCTGCCGGTCGGATTCCGCGGAGCGCTCCGCCTGGGTGCGTCGTTTCTCGGCCTTGGCCATTGAAAATTCCTCTTTATTGCCGTGGTGGGGGAAGCCCGAGTATCCGTCAATTGCCGGCGCAGGTCTCTGCTGCCCCCACTCGCGGAGAAGATTAGCACTAAAACATGCTTGCAACAAACAAGTAAATTATCTAGGATGCATTCCAGTCGCGAATGAGGATAAGAAATGCAGCGCAGCGAGTTCCACGACGAGCACCATATGTTCCGCGAATCGGTCCGCCGTTTTTTGCAGGCCGAAGCGGTTCCGCATATGGACGAATGGCGCCGCCAGGGCGCGGTGGACCGCGACATCTTCCGCAAGGCGGGGGAGCAGGGCTTCCTGTTCATGTGGGGTGATGAGCAGTACGGCGGCCTGGGCATCAACGATTTCCGCTACGACCAGATCCTGATCGAGGAACTCTACCGGGTCGCCTGTGGCGATATTTTCCTCAGCACCCACAACCGGCTGGTGGGCCGCTACCTCGGCCGGCTGGCCTCGGAAGAGCAGAAACAACGCTTCTTTCCCGGCTGCATCAGCGGCGAGACCATTCTCGGCATTGCCATGACCGAGCCCGATACCGGTTCCGACCTCGCCGCGATGAAAACCCGGGTCGAGGATTGCGGCGACCACTGGCGCCTGAGCGGGACCAAGACCTATATCTCCAACGGAATTATCGGCGACCTCTTCGTCGTGGCCGCGCGCAACCCCGCTGCCGGTGACCGCGCTATAGGCCTGTTCCTGGTGGAGCGCGGAATGGAAGGTTTCTCCCGCGGCCGCAACCTGGAAAAGCTGGGCATGAAGGCCCAGGACACCGCCGAGCTGTTCTTCGACAGTGTGCGGATTCCCAGGGGCAACGCACTGGGCGATCCGGCCCGCGGTTTCTACTACCTGATGGAGAACCTCGCCGAGGAACGGGTGCAAAGCGCCACCTGCTCGCTGGCCAATGCCAGCGCCGCCATGGCCGAGGCCCTGGACTACACCCGCGAGCGCCTGGTGTTCGGCCGTCCGGTGGCCAGTTACCAGAACACCCGCTTCCAGTTCGCCAGCCTGCAGACCGAGATCGACATCGCCCAGGTCTACCTCGACCGTTGCGTGACCGAGCTGAACAGGGACGCGCTGGCCGCCGAGGACGCGGCGCGGGTCAAACTGTTCTGTTCGGAGCTGGAGGGCAGGGTGGTCGACCAGTGCCTGCAGTTCTACGGCGGTGCCGGCTACATGGACGAGTACCTGATTTCCCGGCGCTATGCCGATGCCCGTATTTCCCGCATCTACGCCGGCACCAGCGAGATCATGCGCGAAATCATCGCGCGCAAGATGGGCCTGGATTACCGCGATGCCTGAGCGGAAGGCACAGGCGGGGCAGAGGAGAAACTAATGCGTACGCGTATCACCGAATTGCTGGGAATCGAGGTGCCCATCATCCAGGGGGGGATGATGTGGGTCGGTCGCGCCCAACTCGCCTCAGCGGTATCCAATGCAGGCGGGCTCGGCATTCTCACCGCGCTGACCCAGCCCTCCCCTGAGGAGCTTTACCGGGAGATCCAGCGCTGCCGCGACCTTACGGACAAGCCGTTCGGCGTCAACCTGACCCTGCTGCCGACGATCAACCCGGTCCCCTACGCGGAGTACGCGCAGGCGGCCATCGATGGCGGTGTGCGCATCGTGGAGACCGCCGGGCGCAGCCCGGAAGAGTTCATGCCGCTGTTCCAGCAGCACGGCGTCAAGGTCATCCACAAATGCACCTCGGTGCGCCACTCGCTGAAGGCCGAGGCGATCGGCTGTGACGCGGTGAGCGTGGACGGTTTCGAGTGCGCCGGCCATCCGGGTGAAGACGACGTCACCAACCTGGTCCTGCTGCCGGCGGCGGCCGCGAAACTGTCCATTCCGATGGTCGCCTCGGGGGGCATCGGCAATGGCCGGCAGATGGCGGCGGCGATGCTGCTCGGCGCCGAGGGCGTGAATATGGGCACGCGCTTCGTGGCAACCCGCGAAGCGCCGGTGCACCACAACCTCAAGCAGGCCATGGTGGATGCCGACGAGCGCCAGACCGCGCTGATTTTTCGCAGCCTGCGCAACACCGCCCGGGTCTTCCGCAACAGTGTCGCCGAGCAGGTGCTGGCCATCGAGGGACAGCCTGGCGCGACCGACTTCGCCGACCTGCAACCGCTGGTCGCGGGCGTGCGCGGTCGCGAGAAAGTGCTGGAAGGCGGTGACATCGAGGACGGTATCTGGACCGCCGGCCAGGTTATCGGCCTGATCGAGGACATCCCCAGCTGCGCTGAACTGCTGGCGAGGATGGTCACCGAAGCGCGCGCTGAGCTGCAGCGGGTGAATGCGGCGTTTGCCGCCGGAACGCTGGCCAGCAACGACGCTGGCGCGACGGCGGAGGAGGGGGCTTCCCGACAGAACATCCATTGAACAGAAAGCCAGGAAACGGGAAGACCGCCCCGCCGGGGCAAGAGAACTAATTATAACTAGCTCAGGAGACTGATCTCATGGCGAACAAACTGAATACCTCAAACCGCGCGCTGGCCAATGGCGTGCTCGCCGCGGCGGTAGCGGCGCTGACCACAGGTCCGGTAGCGGCCGCCGATGGCGGCACGGCCTTCCAGCTGGAGGAAGTGGTGGTCACCGCCCAGCGCCGGGTGGAAAACATGCAGGACGTACCGGTGGCGGTCACCGCGGTGTCCGCCTACGACATGGAAATGGCCCGGGTCGACAGCATCATGGGCATCCAGCAGATATCCCCGACCATCGAGTTCGACGTCACCAACAGCGCCGCGAACAGCGCGAATATCCTGATTCGCGGTATCGGTACGGTGGGTAACAGCCGGGCCTTCGAGGGCGCGGTCGGGGTCTTTGTCGATGGCGTCTACCGTACCCGCGCCGGCCAGGCCATGCAGAACTGGCTGGATATCGACAGCCTGCAGATCCTGCGCGGTCCCCAGGGAACCCTGTTCGGCAAGAACACCAGTGCCGGCGCGCTGCTGTTGACCAGCCGCGCGCCGACCCTGGACGAGATGATCGTCGACTACAGCATCGACGTCGGCAGCTACGACAAGCGCATGGTCCGCGGCGCCCTCAACCTGCCGGTGGGCGAAACCATGGCCGTGCGCGTCGCGGGCCTGTGGGGCGAGCAGGAGGGGATCATCGACAACCCGAACGGCGGCGAATACAACGACCGCAAGCCGCGCGCGTTGAAAGCCCAGTTCCTGTTTGCGCCCTCCGACAACTTCGAGGCCCACCTCATCCTCGACTGGTCCGACGAGCAGAACAACTGCTGTTACGGCCAGGTGGACGCCGTCGACGGACCCACCCAGCCGCTGATCGACGCGCTGATCCTGGCGCGCGGCAAGAAACTGCCGTCCGCGGATTTCGACGACTACGAGCAGGTGTTGAGCTTCGATACGGACCAGCAGATCGAGGACCAGGGCGCGGTGCTCACGCTGAACTGGGAATTGCCCGGGGGCCAGGTGCTGAACTCGGTCACTGGCTACCGCGACTGGCGCATAGAACAGGACAACATGGATGCGGACTTCACCGGTGCCAACATCTTCAGTATCAACGAGTACCTGGAAACCGAGATGTTTTCCCAGGAGTTGACCCTGAGCGGGGACCTCGATGGCTTTGGTCCCTTCGACGCGGCGGATTACGTGTTCGGCCTGTACTACGCGGACGAGGATATCGACGCGGGCAACCAACTGGTCTGGGGCGACCAGGCGCAGGTTTACTGGGATACCCTGCTGGGGTTCCAGGGGCTGCCCCCCGGCATCGCCGACGCCACCGCGGGTATCTGGGCGGAATCCCACATGCCCGCTTCCAGCAAGAGCTACGCCGCCTTCATGCACTGGAACCTCGATTTTACCGAGCGCTTCGGCATGAACGTGGGCCTGCGCTACTCCGAGGACGAGAAGGAAGGGCAGATGGACCAGGTCTACTTCACGCCGGTCCCGAACACCGTGTTCACCGTGCTCGGTGTACAGCCCGGCCCGGAGTACAAGGATAAATTCGACGACAGCGCGCTCACCGGCTCGCTGGCCTTCGACTACCGCTTCAGCGATTCGCTGATGGCCTACGTGTCCTACAGCCGCGGCTATAAATCCGGCGGCGTGAATATCGACAACACCGCGGCGGGTACCGTGGCCAACAACCCCGCAATTACGCCCGGCGCAATTCCCGAGGACCCGACCTACAAGTCGGAATTCATGGACGGTTACGAGATAGGCTTCAAGGCCGACTACCTCGGCGGTCATGCGCGCTCGAATTTCGCGGCCTTCTACAATGACATCGAAGACCTGCAGGTGGCGCAATTCCTCGGCACCCGCTTCTCCATCGACAACGCGCCGGATGCGGAAGTCTACGGCTTCGAGCTGGAGAACCAGCTCCTGCTGAGCGAGTCCTTCACCCTGGAATTCGATGTCGTGCACCTGGCGGAGGCGAAATTCGGCAACGACCCGATCATCGGTAACCTGGCGGACCGCGAATTCGCCCGGGCGCCCGACTGGGCGTCCAACCTGGCGCTGAACATGGACCAGCCGCTGGGCGACAACCTGGCGCTGTTCGGACGGGTCGGCCTGTCCTACAAGAGCGAGATCTATACCAACACCTCCAACGACTTCAAGGAAGACGACCAGACCACCTACACCGCCACCCTGGGCCTGCGCTCCATGTCCGGTGTCTGGAGTGTCTCGGCCTGGTGCCAGAACTGTTCCGACGAGCGTTTCGTGACCCAGCATTTCAATTCGCCCCTGCAAAGCGGCGATGCGAACGCCTACGTGTACTTCCCGCGTACCTACGGCCTGACGCTGCGCGGGTCGTTCTGATCACGGTGGGGTTCCCGTGGGCTGCGCGCCGACATGCGGCAGCTCACGGGCTTTTTATCCAGCGGTCGGGGCGCTGGAATGCGAGCCCGACGCGAATTGGCAGTGGGGCCGGGACAGCCAGCTGTTCCTGGCCGGAAGGCGGGCGTAAGCTGTAGGGCCCGCAGAAAATAGCCACCCGGCGCCGGCACAGGGCGCCTGGAAAAGGAGTAGAAACAGATGTTGCCGAGAACCCTGTACGGTCCCGAGCACGAGGAATTCCGCCGCACCGTGCGCCGTTTCATGGAGACGGAAGTCGTCCCCTTTCACGAGGCCTGGGAGCGCCAGCAGCACGTGGACCGCGACCTGTGGTACCGCGCCGGCGAACTGGGCCTGCTCTGCCTGACCGTGCCGGAGGCCTACGGCGGTATCGGCGTGGACCGCTCCTACAGCGCGGTGCTGATGGAGGAACAGAGCTACTGCGGCGCCACCGGGCCCGGTTTTGCGGTGCACTCCGACATCGTCGCCAATTACATCCTGAATTTCGGCCGCGAGGAGCAGAAGCAACACTGGCTGCCGAAAATGGCCAGCGGCGAGGCGATCGGGTCGATTGCCATGAGCGAGCCTGGTACCGGGTCGGACCTGCAGTCGATCCGCACTTCCGCGGTGAAGGACGGCGATGATTACGTCATCAATGGCTCAAAGATATTCATCACCAACGGCTATCTCTGCGATATCGCCGTGGTGGTCTGCCGCACCGGCGAGAGTGGGTCCGGCGCGAAAGACCTGTCGCTGATCCTGGTGGAAGCCGGGCGCGAGGGTTTCACCAAGGCCAAACCGCTCAACAAGGTGGGCATGAAGGCCCAGGACACCTGCGAGCTGTTCTTCGACAATGTGCGCGTGCCGCAAAGCAACCTGCTGGGCGAGGTGGAAGGCGCGGGCTTCGGCCAGCTGATGCGCGAACTGGCCTGGGAGCGCCTGATCATCGCAATCCTCTCCGTGGCCACCGCCCAGGCGGCGCTGGACACCACGCTGGAATACACCCGCGAGCGCAAGGTCTTTGGCCAGGCTGTGGCGGACTTCCAGAACAGCCGTTTCAAGCTGGCGGAAATGAAAACCGAGATCGCCGTCGGCCAGGTGTTTGTCGACCGCTGCATCGAGCAGGTGTTGAACAATGCGCTGACGCCGGAGGCCGCCGCCGCCGCCAAACTGTGGACCTCGGAAATGCTCTGCCGGGTGGTCGACGAGGGCGTACAGCTGCACGGCGGCTACGGTTACATGCTCGAGTACCCCATCGCCCGGGCCTACATCGATTCGCGCGCCGGACGTATCTACGGCGGTACCAACGAGATCATGAAAGAGCTGATCGCCCGGAGCCTCTGATGAACGCCGCGACCAGGCTCGACTTTCCCTCGCCGCTGCACGCCCTTGCGCACTGGGTCGAGGTACAGGGCGACAGCACTTACCTCACCCAGCCGCTCGCCGACGGCAGTGTCATCGAGCTGAGCTGGCGGCAGGTCGACGAGCAGGCGCGCCGGTTGGCCAGTTACCTGCTTGCCCTCGGCTTGCCGCCGCGCAGTAACATTATCCTCTCGGGCAAGAACTGCGCCCACTGGGTGATTGCCGACCTCGCTATCTGGATGGCCGGCCACGTCAGCGTGCCGATCTACCCGACGCTCAATGCGCAGACGACGCAGTATATCCTTGAGCACTGCGCCGCCGGCCTGTTCTTTGTCGGCCGCCTCGGCGGGGTGGACGACAGCTGGAACGAGGTACGGGAAATTATTCCTGCACAGATGCCGCTGGTGCGCCTGCCGGATTCGCCGGAAGTGCGCGGGCAGACCTGGGAGAACATCCAGCGCGAATACCCGCCGCTGGCGACCATCGAGCACCGCGGTGTCGACGACCTGGCGACCATCGTCTATACCTCCGGGACCACCGGCAGGCCCAAGGGCGTCATGCACTCTTTTCACTCCCTGACCGCGCCCTGCCGCAGTACTGCCGAGGTGTGGCACCCCTCGCCGACGGATCGCATGCTGTCCTACCTGCCGCTGGCCCATGTCGCCGAGCGGGTGGCGGTGGAGATGCCCTCGCTGGTCTTTGGCTTCCCGCTGTTTTTCAATCTCTCCCTGGAAACCTTTGCAGCGGACCTGAAGCGGGCGCGTCCCACGCGCTTCTTCAGCGTGCCGCGCCTGTGGACCAAGTTCTACCAGACGGTGAACGCGCATATCCCGCCATCTCGCCAGCGGCTGTTGTTTTCGCTGCCGCTGGTTTCAGGGGTGGTGAAAAGGAAAATCCTTACCCAACTGGGACTGGACGCCGCGCGGCTGTGTTTTACCGGGGCCGCGCCGATGCCCTCGAATATCCTGCAGTGGTACCGCGGCCTCGGCCTGGAACTGCTGGACGTGTTCGGCATGAGTGAAAACGCCGCGACCTCGCACGCCTCGCCGCCCGGCGCCGCGCGTCCCGGTTACGTTGGCGTGCCGCTGCCGGGAGTCGAATGCCGTATCGACGAGAGCGGCGAGGTGCTGGTGAAAAGTCCCGGCCAGATGCTGGGCTACTACCGCATGGAAGAGGTATCGAACGAACTGCTTACCGGGGACGGCTTCTTCCGCACCGGTGACCGGGGGGTGATTTCCGATGACGGCTACCTGAAGATCACCGGCCGGGTAAAGGAGCTATTCAAGACCAGCAAGGGCAAGTACGTGGCCCCGGTGCCGATCGAGAACAAGCTTGCCGCCCACCCCTTTGTCGAGGTGTCCTGTGCCACCGGGCCGGGGGAGCCGCAGCCCTTCGCACTGGTGGTACTGTCGCCGGAACTGGATCTGGCCGCTGGCCGCGAACGCATCGAATCGGAACTGGCTGCCCTGGTGGAGGGCACCAACCAGTCCCTGGAGGAGCACGAACGGCTGGACTACCTCGTGGTCGTCAACGAGCCCTGGACCATCCAGAGCGGCATGCTGACACCGACCATGAAGTTGCGCCGCGAAGCCGTCGAAGACCGGTACCTGCACCGCGCGGAGGAGTGGCGGGAGATGCAGCGCAAGGTGATCTGGGAGTAGGCGTGGGAACTTCGATCATGTCAGCTTGCCGGCCGCACGACTGCGGGCAGTGCGAGTGCAGGTGGTCGCCCGCATCGGTGTGTAGGGGCAGAATGCCCCAGGAATAGCTGTTACGGAGATATCCGCTATGGCCCCGCTACTTGAAGTCCTGCTGGAAAAGCCTGCCCCTTACGACGAGGAAGCACTCTTCGCCTGTTTCGACAGCCTGGCCGCGGTCGAACCCGGGCAACTGCAGGGTGACTGGTCCGGCGGATTGCTCGCGACCGGGCACCCGGGCGAGGGCAGGCTCGCCGCGCTCAACTGGGTGGGGAAGAAGTTTGTGGACCCGAACCAGGTGTACCCGATAATCGTCTCCACCGATGGTGGAGGGCGAGAGATCAGCGAAGTGATGGGACAGGCCTCCCTGCGCGAGGTGAAATACCGCGGCGGCGTGACCACCGCGATGATCTACGATGTGCATCCGGTCATCGATTATTTCCGCGCCTTCGATGACGATACCGTTCTGGGGGTGATGGACTACAAGGGGGTGCCGGCCCCGCTGTTTTTCTACCTGCGCCGGCTCTGATTCGTTCTGGCGGCCCCGGCCTGTGCGAGCCGCACAGGCCCGTTTCCGTTTATTCCTCGTGGTTGGGGCCGTACAGCCCTACACCCAGTTCCCCGGCGATGTAGCGGATCGCCTTCATCCCGCGCACCGAGTTGCCCGCCTCATTGAGCGGCGGTGAGAAGGTGGCGATGGCGAACTTGCCGGGCACCACGGCGACGATACCGCCGCCCACCCCGGTTTTTGCCGGTAGGCCGGCGCTGTACATCCATTCACCGGACTCGTCGTAAAAGCCAGCGGTAGCCATGATGGCCAGCAGTTCCGGCACGTCCTCGGCATCCAGCAGGCGCTTGCCGGTTTTCGGGTTGACGCCGCTGTTGGCGAGGGTGGCCCCCATCATCGCCAGGTCCACGGTGTTGATGCCGATGGAACACTGCTTTGTGTAGACCCGCAGGGCCTCCTCCGGGTCGCTGTAAAGGCGGCCGTAGTTGTACAGCAGGTTGGCGATACCGCGGTTGCTCCAGGCGCTCTCGTACTCGGAGTTATAGACCTCCTCCAGTACATTGAGCGGGCGACCGGCGTAGTCGCTGATGTTGCCCAGCACCTTGCGCCAGCGCTCTTCCTCGCTACTGGCTTCCACCAGGCTGACCGCCGCAATTGCCCCGGCGTTGACCAGCGGGTTCACCGAGCGTTCCGGGTAGAGTTCCAGCGCCAGCTTGGAGTTGAAGGGCAGGCCGGTGGGCTCAACGCCGATCTTCTCGCGCAGGGTTTTTGCGCCCTGCTCGTGCATGATCAGCGAGGCGGTAAAGGGTTTGGAGACAGACTGGATGGAGAATACGTAGTCGAGTTCACCGGCGCTGTAGATCTTGCCGTCTTTGGTCGCGATAACCACGCCGAACATATCGCTGGGCACGGTGGCGAGGATCGGAATGTAATCGGCGTTCTTGCCATCGGTCACATCCTTGAACCGGGCATAGGCCGCGTCCACCACTTGCTGCAGCTGGTCGGGGCTGGGGCTGGCCGCCTGTGCCCACTGGGCACAGAGAGTGCCCAGGGCGATCAGCACGGTGAAGCTGGAGCGTAAAATCAGTTTCATGGCTTGCCACTCTGTACGGGAATGGGATGAGCTTAGACTGGCAGGTCGGGGGCGACAAGCGGGCGAGGCCCCTCGCCGCCGCTGGTGATGCCGGGTTTTGGGGTGCGGGTAACGGGAGTATTGCCCGGGCTCAGCGATTTTGCGCCTGCGGAATGACCTCCCATTCCGGCGCCTCGTATTCGCCGATCACACGCACATTCACAAACTCCGCCTGCTCGGCAATGATGCGCTGCACCTCTTCGCTTGGAGTGCCTTCCATGGCGTCGCGTCGGGCCTTGGATTCCCAGGTGGCGATGGCCAGCAGGGTGTCCGGCTGGCCGATCTTGCGGTGCAGGCGGGTACCCATCGCCCCCGGCGCCTGCTGGATGATCTCGCTGGCGCGCACCCAGGCATCGGCATAGCGCTCCGGCGGGTAGCCGGGCGCCATGGTGACCTCAAAGATGAAGTGCATCGGGCAGGTGTACCTCTTCCAGCCGGTCGATGGCGGTGGCCAGGGCGAAATCCCGGGTGGTGATCCCGTGTGCCTCATGGGTGGTGAGGTCAATGGTCACACAGTTGTAGACGTTGCTCCATTCGGGGTGGTGATTGGCTCGCTCCGCCAGCAGCGCCACCTGGGTCATGAAGCCGAAGGCACTGACAAAATCCTTGAATTCAAAGGTGCGGTGCAGCTTCGCGTCTTTCAGCTCCCAGTCGGGCAGGTCATGCAGTCGGGTATTCACTTCATCTGGCATCAGGGGAGCAATGGACATGGCAGACCTCCGGTGTGGCTGTTTCTGCACAGTATAGACTGTGCAGAAACAGTAGAAGTCCCGGGTGAAGACCTAGCGGAAGCAGGCCGCGGCTATCTGCGCAACGTGCCGGTAATCGCTGCCGCAGCAGCCACCGAAGACCTGCAGGCCGGGCAGCAACTGGCGTAGCTCGCGGTAGTCGCTGCCGAATTCCTCGGGATTGCCCGCATCCAGTTCCTCGGCGGCGTCGAGTTCCGCGTGGCTGCACCTGGAGGCATTGGCGCGGATGCCCCTGATCCGCTGCAGCCAGGCGCCGCCTTCGCGCAACAACGGGTTGAAGTGGGTGGGATGGGCGCAATTGATCATGAAATACACCGGATAGCTGTCGCTGATTTCATCCACCGCCCTGACCGCGGCTTCCAGTCCCTCGCCGGAAGGCAGGCGGGCATCGGTTTCCACGGTGAAAGACAGTACCACAGGAATACCGGCTTCCTTCGCCGCGAGGGCGATCCCCTGCGCCTCCTCGATGTAGTTGAGGGTAAATGCACTGGCCAGGTCCGCCCCGGCGGCGACAAAGGCCGCTATCTGTTTAGCGTGGTAGTCACGCGCCTCGGTGGCTGTCATGCGGGTCTGCACGGCGTAGCCATCGCCGCGCGGGCCGATGTTGCCGCTGACCAGCACCGGGGAGACATCCGCGTAGTCCTGGCGCAGGGCCTGCATCAGTTCCACCGCGGCGCGATTCACCCCGTCCAGGTCGTCGGCGCTGTAGCCCATCTGGCTGCCCCAGTCTTCGCTGGCGCGCCAGGTGGGGGTCTCCAGGATAAACCCGGTGCCGTAGTCGCGGGCCAGGTCGAGGTAGCGCCGGTAGTAGTTCACCAGTGCATCCCGCCCCCAGTCGGTGGAGAGCAGGTCGAAGGAGGCAAAGTTCGGCAGGTCGATGCCGTGGTTGAAGATGAGATCCGTCTCCAGGCCTGCATCCGTTAACAGCGGCTGGTCGCCAAGTTGAGCGCGCAGGCTTTCGGTTCTAGTATTCATGGTTTCCGTACTCCAGTTCGGTTTATGTCTTGTGCGTCGGAATGGCCACTTCACGGTGGCAGGAACTTTAATCCCGGGCGCGATTTCCATCCAGTGGACCACTGGTACGGTTTTGTGTTTATTTACTTTCTAAAGGCAATCAATCACTTGCGCGTAATCATGGCAGTGCATTGGGGATGGTCGCCAGCGACATGCCCGTTTACTGTACCGCAGGTACAGTAAACGGGGAGGAAATCACGTGGGAGGGACAGGGATATGGCCCAGCGCGGTGAAGACCGGCGGGAAAAAATACTCGCCGTGGCGGAAGCAGCGATACTGCAAAAGGGATTTTCCGCCACCTCGATAGAGGAAATCCTGGAAAAGGCGCACATCACCAAGGGCGGCTTTTTCTACCATTTTCCGGACAAGCGCGAACTGGCCCGCGCCCTGGTGGAGCGCTACCTGGCATCCGATATGGACTTCTTCACCAGCGTGAAGGACCGGGCGCAATCACTCAGCGAGGACCCGCTGCAGCAGATGCTGCTGTACATGAACCTGCTGGCCGAGGCCATGGAGAACTTGGAAGAAGTCCATCCCGGTTGCCTGGTGGCCTCCTTTACCTACGAAAGCCAGTTACTGGACGATGAAATACACGGCATGATCGCCTCCGGCGCTGTGCAGTGGCGGGAAATGTTCGGCAGCATGCTGGCGAATATCGAGCAGGTTTACACCCCGAACACCGAAGTCGACATCGACGAACTGGCGGACATGCTCAGTGCGGTGATCGAGGGCGGCATCCTGCTGTCACGTATTTTCAGCGACAACACCGTGCTGGTGCAGCAACTCAAGCAGTACCGGAACTACATCAAGCTGCTGTACACCCCCCTGCACTGATTACGCGGGCTTGCGGACGACGCAGACCTGGTCGCCGTAGTAGTTGTTGCTGAAGTTGCAGACCACTTCGGCGCTGGATGCCCGGGGGCGGCTGGCGATGGCGTCGCGCAGGTAATTCCTGATCGTTTGCATGGGATTGTCCTCCGTTTCGGGAAAGTATCCGCAGCTATGGTGGGCAGGTAAATTTGAATAAACCGATTTTTAGTATCGAACTGTATGAACTATTCGTATTGAACTCATCAAGTGGGCAAGCCCGGCAAGACCAGTCAGCGGGACGCGCATACTGCGCGCCCTGGCCGGCAACGTTACGATCCCTTGAAAAAACGAGTTGACGGGAAAGCGCATTTAGCGGAGTAAAATTGACCAAATAGTGTATTTAGCTGTTTTCTATTTTGAAGCCAATTTTTAACGTAACCTGAAAATGTGCGACCTCTCCATCAACTATATGACCACGCGTGTCTTGTACCTCAAACCATTCCAGGTTTCTTGTAGTCTTATTCGCTTGTTGTATGGCGTTGCGTATTGCGTCATCAATGCCATGTTTGGATGAGCCGACAATTTCGATTTTCTTGTAAGTGTGGTGATCAGACATTGTAGCTTCCTTTTATTAAATCGAATTTATAGCATAGCGGTAAAAAGTATTGTGCAGTTCCATCAGGTTGGCAAGGTTGGCAAGGTTGGCTCATAAAGGTCTATTGATTTAGCGGTTGCCCTGTTCAGGCGTTATTGAAAATAACGAAAAATTAACCGGGCAGCTGGGTCCGTGCTGTTTGGTAGTTATCGGGCCGCAACCTGAAGTATTGGACGGGAGATGGCCTCTGGCCTTCTGCTCTATAAGAATCGTATGCTGAAAACATGGCCAACGTGTCTGGGGTTGCTAGCCGGGCTTTCGGCTCTGGCGGCCGGCTTGTCGGTCGGCCAGGATTCTCAGGAATGCTGGCAACTGGCTGCGCGATATACAGCTCGATTGTCTTACCCTTTCTTTCTTGTCACTTTCGTCGCTTCGTCAATCCAGCGACTGTACAGACGGCGATGGACTGTGGCATTGCTGCGGGACCGTAGATGGTGGGGGCTTGGGTTCGCGAGCTGCTTCTTTACCCATCTGGTGGCGCTATGCACTCACAGTTGGCTGATGGACCGGTTCCCGCCTGCGGGTCTCCATGATGGCGGTGTATGGGCTTACGCCGTCTTGCTGGCAATGGTTTTGACTTCGACGGCTGGGGCGCGCCGCCGCCTGGGGCGTGGGTGGAAAGTATTGCACCGCATCGGCATGTGGGGCTTCTTTTTCACCTTCGTGTTGAGCCCTTATTTTGATGCACTGTTTGCTCATGAAATGATTGGTTTCAATCCACTGACCGACCCCTATACATTGACTGGCGTCGCCGCGCTTGTGATCAGAATCGCAGCCTGGCGGCAACATAGAGCAATGCGCGTGCGTCGCCCGGCTGCCGCCTGACAATTTTATTCAGGCCGGTGCGTGACCTTGGCGTTGGCAAGGCATTGGCCCACAATCCGCATCCCGATTTATGTGATTTTAGAATAACAAAAGAATTTTATATTATTTATGGTCTTTAGCCGAAGTGCCTATATTGCCAGCTCCCAATACCTGAAAGGCTGTTTTTATGGAGTGGCAAGGCTGGTTCTCGTTGGCCCTGACGATAACCGCGTTGGGGGTTTTGACCTTTACCCGGGTCGGCCCGCACCTGGTCATGATGGCGGTGCTCACTATCCTCAGCGCCTTCGGTATCCTGACCAGCGCTGAGGCGCTGTCCGGATTTGCCAACTCCGGCCTGATCACGGTGGCTGCGATGTTCGTGGTCGCGGCGGGTATTCACGGGTCCGGGGGCATCGACCTGCTGGTCAACAAGGTGCTGGGGCACCCCGCCACGCTTCGCTCCGCCCTGGGCCGCATCTTTGTGCCGGTGATCGTTTTGAGCGGGTTCCTGAATAACACACCGGTTGTGGCCACCATGATTCCCGCCATCCATGCCTGGTCGCGCAGGATTCGTATAGCGCCTTCCAAGCTGATGATTCCGCTGAGTTTCACCGCCATCCTCGGGGGAACCCTGACCCTGATCGGTACCAGTACCAATCTCGTGGTCAACGGGCAGTACCGGGCGCTCACCGGCGAGGCCGGCTTTTCGCTGTTCTCCATTACCGCGGTCGGTTTGCCTGTAGCCCTGGCCGGGCTCGCCTTTATCTGGATTTTCTTTCCCCGCTGGTTGCCGGATCGCAGCGACAAACTGGCGTTTGGCAACCTGAGGGAATTCACCCTGGAGGTCACCGTAGACCCGAACGGGCCCCTGGTGGGAAAGAGCGTGGCGCAGGCGGGGCTTCGTCACCTCGAGCGGGTGTTCCTGGTGGAGGTCGAGCGTGCGGGAAATGTCGTGACTGCAGTGAGCCCGGAGGAGATTTTGCACGGCGGTGACCGCCTGGTATTTGCCGGCGATACCCAGGCAATCTCCGACCTGCTGCGGATCAACGGCATTATCCCCTCGCCCGAAAACGGCCATTCGGGCACGCTGGGCAAAGACCGGGCGGGGCGCTGCCTCGTAGAGGCGGTGGTGTCACCCCATTGCGGCGCGCTCGGCAGGAACATCCGCGATGCGAAGTTCCGCGATCGCTATGGCGCCGTGGTACTGGCCGTCGCCAGGAATGGCGAGCGGGTCAAGGGCAATCTTGGCACCACCCGGCTGGAAGCGGGCGATACATTGCTGCTGGAGGCGAGGCCGGCGTTTGTCACCCGGCAGCGCTACAACAGGGACTTTCTGCTGATCAATGACCTGGAGACGCGTACCCCGCGGCATGAGCGCGCGTGGCTCTCGTGGGGAATCCTGGTTGGCGTGGTGGCGGCTGCCGGTTTCGGTGTTATCTCGATGCTGAACGCCGCCCTGATCGGTGCGGGACTGATGATCATCACCGGTTGCTGTTCGCTCAGCCAGGCGGAAAAAAGCCTGGATTTGACCGTGATTATCACCATCGCGGCATCCTTTGCCCTGGGTGCGGCGCTGCAGAAAGCCGGGGTGGCTGCATTCCTGGCCAGCAACATTATCGATCTGAGTGGCGGCAAGCCCTGGCTGATGTTGATCCTTACCTATGTCGCGGTGTCCCTGCTCACCGAAACCATCACCAACAATGCCGCCGCTGTCCTGATGCTGCCGATTGTCCTGGAGATGACGGAGAAAGCGGGGTTGAATAACGAGCCTTTCGTGTTCGCCATCATGATGGCGGCCTCGGCGAGTTTCGCGACCCCGCTCGGCTACCAGACCAACCTGATGGTCTACGGCCCGGGCGGCTACCGCTTCAGTGATTTCCTGAAGGTCGGGTTGCCGATGAACCTGTTTGTCGGGGCGGTCACGCTCGCCGTGCTGTTTATCGGCTGGCCGCTGGCAGGAAAATAGTCCGCGCTGCCGCCGGTAATACAGCGTTCCGGATGTGGCGTGTCTGGACGGCGCAACTGCAGGGCAGGTTGCCGCTGTGCTGCGGATTGTTCGCCGCGCGCGGCGTCATCTCGCGCCCAGCTTGTCCTTGAACAAGCGGATCAGGGCCTCGATATTCGCCACTCCCGGATAGTTCGGGCGTACGGCAAACGCCAGTTCCCGGTGCGGTCCCGGCTCTTCCAGCGGCACCGCCACCAGCTTCTTGCTGCTTTCGACCAGCCCCAACGCTATCTCCGGCACCAGCGTGGTGCCCATGCCCGCGGCTACCAGCGGAATCAGCGTGTTCAGGCTGGTGGCGTTGAAGCGGTTGGTGGACAGGTCCTCCAGCTTGCAGGCCGCCAGCGCGTGGTCGGTCAGGCAGTGGCCGTCCTTCAGCAGCATCAGGTGGGCGTGGCGCATGTCCTCGGTGGTGATGCGTTCGGCGGTGGCCAGTTCGTCCCTGGAGTTGGTAATCCAGAACAAGTCCTCCTGCCAGAAGCTGAAGGTCAGCAGGCCCTCGCAGTCGTAGGGCAGGGCGATGATCGCCGCGTCCAGGGCGCCGCGGCGCAACTGGCTGAGCAGTTCGGCGGTCTGATCCTCGATCACTTCCAGTTCCAGCCGCGGGTATTGCTTCTGCATCGCCGGCAGCACTTTGGGCAGCAGGTAGGGGCCGATGGTGGGGATGACCCCGAGGGTGAGCGGCGTGGACAGCGGTTCCTTCTGCGCCTCGGCGAGTTTTTGCAGGTCTTCCACCTGCAGGGAGATCTCCCGCGCCCGGTCCAGCACCTGGCGCCCCAGCGGGGTCACCAGCACCTTGCGGTTATCGCGCTCGAAAATCTGGAAACCCAGCTGCTTTTCCAGCTCCGACAGCGCGGTGCTGAGGGCGGACTGGGACACGTGGCACTCTTCCGCGGCGTTCTTGAAGTGCAGGGTACGTTCAACTGCGAGCGCGTAGTGAAGCTGCTTGAGGGAGATCATTGTTAGGGCTTAGTCGAATGAAGCTTGATAATTGTTCAGAATTTTTGAACTATATGCCCTATCGCAGCTGGCATCCAGATTAAGTGTATCGAAACCCTCGATTTTTCAGTACGCAGCGGTCCTGCACCCAGGCAATCTTTTGCGGGTGGGGCGCATATGGAATAGGCCGGCCATGCCCAATTCCCTGACAGGCGGAACCTCGGCCCGGGCCGCGGACCGCTTCGGCTATATCTGGCTGTTGTTGATCTTCGCGGTCACCGTCACCCTCTACCCCTTCTTCGCCTCGGTCAACCTTCCCCCGGAGGCGCGTGACGGCGTCCTCAATCTCAATTCCTGGAATGCAGGTTCCGAGGGACCGGTACAGCTCTCAGGAAACTGGGAGTTCTACTGGAACGAATTGCTCGAGCCCGGCCAGTTCGAGAATCGCCAACCCCGACTGGTGCCGGTACCCGGGTACTGGACGGATTACCCGGGCGGGCATCCTCCCGGCGGTTTCGCCACTTTCCGCCTGCGGGTGAAGTTGTCCGCGGGGCACGGGCCGCTGGCGCTCTACAGCCCCGGGGAAGGCTCCGCCTACGCCATCTGGGTCAACGGCACATTTCTCGGTGGTGTGGGCGAAGTCGGCACCTCCGCGGAAACCACCACCCCGGCGCGCTTCCGCCGTACCTTCTTCCTGCCCGCGGTGGGCGGCGACATGGAGCTGGTGGTGCAGATCGCCAATTTCCACCACCGCAAGGCCGGCTTCCGCAACCCGGTAGTACTGGGCGCCGCGGAGCAGATGCACGACTGGCAGCGGTTTGCCTGGGTCGGCGACGGCTTCGTGCTCGGCATCGTTCTCGCATTCGCCCTGCAGTACCTGGTGCTGTACCTGTTCCATCGAGAGGACAAATCCTCGCTGTTCTTCAGCCTCCTGTGCTCTGCCATCGTGCTGCGCGGTGGCCTGACCAGCCAGGGATTGCTGGCCTGGTTGCTGCCCGAGGTGCCCTGGGGCTGGATGCTGCGCCTGGAATACGTGGTGTTTTTCCTGGCAATCCCGCTCTACAGCAGTTTCATGCGCTCTCTGTATCCGCAGGAATACAGTCTCTACCTGGTCCGCCTGTTCTGGTGGCTGGGCGCCGTATTCAGCGTGGTCTGCCTGGTGATTCCGACGCTGTGGGCCAGCTACGTGATCATTCCCTACCAGTTCCTCTCCCTGCTGGAGGTACTGCTGCTGGGCTATTGCCTGTTCCGCCTGATGGTGCGCAAGCGCCCGTATTGGCTGTATATCGCCACGGCCTCCCTGCTGGTGGCGATCGTCAACGTGCTGGAGGCGCTGGGCCTGGCGGGCGTGCTGCCCTATGGCAACCTCACCCACGTGGGTTTCCTGGCGTTCCTGATGGTGCAGGCGGTGATGCTCTCCGCGCGCTCCGCGGGCAAGGACCGGCGGCTCGCCGAGCTGTCGAGCAACCTGGAACAGCGCAACCTCAGCCTGCAGCAGAGCGAGCGCAAGTACCGCACGCTGTTCGAGGAATCCCAGGACGTGATTTTCATTACCGATATGGAAGGGCGGATCATCGACGTCAGCCCTTCCTGTGCGCACCTGCTGGGCTACCGGCGGGACCAGATCCTGGCCATGGACAATATCGACGTGATCAGCGCCCGGGACAGCCGCCGCAAGCTCTTCGACGCGGTGATCGAGCGGGGCACGGTGGTGGACTGGGAAACCCACCTGGCGGCGAAAGACGGCAGCGCGATACCGGTTTCCATTACCTCTACCCGGCGCTTTGACGAGCAGGGCCAGCAGGTCGGCTTCCAGGGTTACGTGCGCGACCTCAGCGACCGGGTGGAAGCCGAGGAGCAGCGCCTGCGGGCGGACCAGCTGGAAACCCTGGCCACCATCGACCCGCTCACCCGCACCTTCAACCGGCGCTATTTCCAGGACGCCGCCGCGCGCGAGATCGCCCGCGCCGAGCGCCAGGGAACGCCGCTGTCACTGGTGCTGTTCGACATCGACCACTTCAAGTCGATCAACGACCGCTACGGCCACGTCACCGGCGACAAGGTCATCAATACCATCGCCCAGTTGGTCAACAGCCGTATCCGCAGCAGTGACGTTCTGGGCCGCTACGGCGGCGAGGAATTCGTGATCCTGCTGCCGGATACCATCCTGTCCCAGGCCCACCTGCGCAGCGAGGAATTGCGCCAGCTGGTCGAGGATATGAGTACCGAATCCCAGTCGCGTGAAGAAGTGCAGGTGACCATCAGCCTCGGCGTCGCCCAGTGGCAACCGGGCGAGGAGCTCACCAGCTTGCTGGAGCGCGCCGACCGCGCCCTGTATGCCTCCAAGCAGAAAGGCCGCAACCGGGTTACCGTGGACCTGCTGGGCAATGTTTCCGCGGCAAGCGTTGAGTGATCGTATTTTTAGAACAATAGATTCAATTTAACCCGTTTTTAAGATTGATCTCCCGAGGCTAATCTACTCCTGACTGCTGCAGCGAGCGGCGCCAACCAGACTGTGTTACCACCATCAGGAGACCCAACATGGCCCTTATCAACACCCAGATCAAACCCTTCAATGCGACTGCGTTCAAGCAGGGCGAGTTCGTCGAAGTATCCGATGCAGACCTGAAGGGCAAGTGGTCGATCTTTTTCTTCTACCCCGCCGACTTCACTTTCGTTTGCCCCACCGAACTGGGCGACCTGGCGGACCACTACGAAGAGTTCACCAAGCGCGGCGTGGAAATCTACTCCGTATCCACCGACACCCACTTCACCCACAAGGCGTGGCACGACTCTTCCGACACCATCGGCAAGATCCAGTACACCATGATCGGCGACCCGACCGGCGACATCACCCGTAACTTCGAAGTGATGCGCGAAGGCCAGGGCCTGGCTGACCGCGGCACCTTCATTGTCGACCCCGAAGGCGTCATCCAGGCGATGGAAATCACCGCTGAAGGCATCGGCCGCGACGCCGAAGACCTGCTGCGCAAGGTAAAAGCTGCCCAGTACGTCGCTTCCCACCCCGGCGAAGTCTGCCCGGCAGCCTGGAAAGAAGGCGAAGCAACCCTCGCGCCTTCCCTGGACCTGGTCGGCAAGATCTAGGCTCGCCACCCGCGATGACTTGATACCCCCGCCGCAAGGGCGGGGGTAACCAGTCCCCCCCCCACCGCGCTTTCGCGCCGCACTTCGCGGTCGGGCGCGGTTTTAATTTGGACTTCCGTAGTCGCTTCAACCACCCATTTGCTTTGTCACTAAAGGGTTCAAACCCTAAATCGTTCTGCATGGTACGAAGTGGCCAGCCTGCAATTTAGCGCTTCAGGGAGAGTGTGAGACGGGCGTTGCCTGCTGGAACCGTGTGGCGACAGGACGTCGCCACCCGAGCCTGCACAGGGATGTGCGCTTTTTGGCGTGTTCCAGCAGGCAACGCCCGTTTCGCACTCGGCGGCGCTAACCGCCAGTCCGGCATAGCGTGTGCCACCAGGAAATTCCGGTTGACAAAATCTCGCCCCCGGCTACTATGGAGCACAATACTCCATAAAATGCGTTAGCCCCCAGTGATGCAAAGACAGCCCCGCAGAGGACTGTCCAGCCATATCCACCGGGGCAAACAGATAACAGGGTGACTCCATGCAAAACCTGGCAGGAAAAACAGCGATCATCACCGGCGGCGCCTCGGGCATCGGCCTCGGCATCAGCCGGGCCTTGCTCGCGGCGGGAATGAACGTGGCGATTGGCGATGTACAGGCAGACGCCATGGAGCGCGCCACCGCCGCGCTCGGCGGCGAACAGGAAGGCCTGCTGGTCGCCCACCTGGACGTCACCGACCGGGAGGCGTTCGCCCGCTTCGCCGATGCCGTCGAGGCGCGTTTCGGCAACATCCACCTGCTCGCCAACAATGCCGGGGTGGTGGTGTCCGGACCGATCCAGCAGGCCAGCGCCAGTGACTGGGACTGGGTGATCGACGTCAACCTGCGCGGCCCGGTCAACGGATTGCTGGCAGTCCTGCCGCGCATCCTCGCCCACGGCGAGGGCGGGCACATCCTCAACACCGCCTCCACCTCCGGCCTGCTGCCGCACGCCGGCGCCGGCATCTACGTCACCACCAAGGCCGGACTGATCGGCATGAGCGAATCCCTGCGCAGTGAACTGGAACCCCAGGGAGTGATGGTCTCCGTGCTCTGCCCCGGCCCGGTGCGCTCGGACATCTCCAACGCCACCCGCAACCGCCCGGACAACTACACCGGTTCCGGCTACGTCGCGACTGGCGGCCCGACCGCGGAACAGTTGCCGGACTGGATGATGGGTGCGGATGAAGTCGGTGAACTGGTGCGCAGGGGCATCGAGCAGGACTGGCTCTACATTCTCACCCACAACGAGCACCGCAGGGGCCTGGAGGCCCGCGCGAACGCCATTCTGGCCGCGCTGCCGGACCGGCCGGAGAATCCGGACCTCAACGCCAGCATGACGCCGACCCTGTACAACCCGATTTTTGCGGCAGAAATTGAGCGGCAGCGGAACAGCCACTGAGCCGGCCCGGCCAGGCCATAACGACGGGAGAGAAAACCCATGCACCCATCCAACGAAGAAATCCTCAGCCGTTTCCTCGGCTACTGGGCTACCCGCGACGCCGACGCCATGGCCGCGCTGTGCGCCGAGGACTGTATCTACGACAACGTGCCGGAGAAAAAGCCGATGCACGGCCGCGCGGCGATCCGCCAGTGGCTGGGGTTCTGCTTCGATCACCTGACGCGCATCGACGTGGAGGTCCTGCACAGCGCCACCAATGGCGAGTGGACCCTCAGCGAACGCATCGATACCCACGTGATCGGCGACAGGCACATGCCGCTGCCGGTGATGAACGTCAGCCGCATCGTCGATGGCCAGATTGTCGAGTTTCGCGATTACTACGACCGGCTGACCGTGAAAGAACTGGGGATGCTCGGGGACTAGGCCATGACCCGGCAGAAACTGCACCAGCCCCATTACGCCACCGCCACCGACCCGCGCATCCTGCAGACCCGCCAGGCGCTGCGCGATGCGCTGCTGTCGCTGGTCGGCAAAAAACCGCTGGAGCAGATAACCATCCGCGAAATCGCCGCTGCCGCGGGCATTGGCTACAACACCTTCTTCCGTCACTACACGGACAAGGAGGCACTGCTCAGGGCGATAGTCACCGATGAACTCGCGCAATTGATCGAGCTGTGTATCACCACCCTGGACACCACCGACAGCGCCCAGGCCTCGATTGCACTGTGCGAGTTCGTCGCCGAGCACGAAGCCCTGTGGTCCACCCTGCTGACCGGCGGCGGCGCCAACCTGCTGCGTGAGGAGTTCATGCGCCAGTTGCGGGAAAATGCGCCGTCGCGAATTTCCGCCAGCGCCACCTCGCCAGTGGAGGTGGGGGTGCGGCTGGTGGCCACGGGGACCCTGGAAATTCTCGGCTGGTGGCTGGAACAGCCGCAGCGCCTGCCGGTTGCGCAGGTGGCGGCAATCTACGAACAACTGGTGGTCGCGCCGGTGGTCGGCGCCTACATGCAATAACCCATAACCAGGCGCCAGCCGAAGCTGGCGATAGCAGCAAGAGGAACAGAGCGATGTCAGGCAGTGCCGTAAAAGCGTTCGGGGAAGTCCCCGCCCATGTCCCGCCGGAACTGGTGTGGAACCACAGCCTCAACCAGTTTGCCGCGGAACTGGATGACCCGTTCATTGCCGCCGGGCGCCTGCACGAAGGCCCCGGGATCATCTGGGCCGGGGAGGCCTCGCTCGGCAAGGCCGGCTGGGTGCTGACCCGCCACGACCTGATCCGCGATGCCTTCCTCGACTGGGAGAATTTCTCCAGCACCCGCGACACGAGTTCGGGCGATGTGCTGGGCGCCGAGATCATGCGCCTGATTCCGGTGGAGGTCGATCCGCCGGAGCACCACCACTACCGCTACCTGCTGAACCCGCTGTTCACGCCGAAGCATGTCAACCACTACGTGGACATGGTGCAGCAGACCTGCGACCGCCTGCTGGACGATCTGGCGGGCAAGCGCGAATGCGAGTTCATCAGTGAATTCGGGGAGCTGTTCCCTAACTCCATATTCCTCTCGCTGGTGGGCCTGCCCCAGGAAGAGCTGCCCCAGTTCCTGGCCTGGGAGCGGCAATTGCTGCGCTCCGGCGACCAGGCGGATTTCGAGAAATCCCAGGAGGCTGCGGGACTGATCTTCAAGTACCTGTACGGCTTCGTCAGCCAGCAGCGGCAGAACAGCCAGCGCACGGAGTTCATGAATACCCTGATCAACGGGGAAATCGATGGCCGGCCGATGAATGACATGGAAATTCTCGGCACCTGCTTCCTGCTCTACGTCGCCGGGCTCGACACGGTTTACAGCACGCTGGGCTGGATCATGCGCCACCTCGCCAACGACCAGGCGCTGCAGGATCAACTGCGCAGTAATCCCCAGTACATTCCCAAGGCGGTGGAAGAGTTCACCCGGGCCTTCGGCGTGCCGGCGCCGCACCGCCGGGTGGCGAAGGACTGCGTATTCCACGGCGTCCAGTTCCGGGAAAACGATACGGTCCTGTTGCCGCTGTACCTCGCCTCCCGCGACCCGCTGGTGTACCCGGATCCCCACACCATCGACATCGAACGCGGCGCGCGCAGCGTAAGCTTCGGGACCGGCCCGCACTTCTGCCTGGGGGTGCACCTGGCCAAGCGCGAGTTGCGCGTGGTGCTGGAAGCCTTCCTGTCCCGCTACAGCCGTATCAGCATGCAGCCCGGCGAAAGCTACGAGTACCACACCGGTGGCGTGCTGGGGGTGGACCGCCTGCCGCTGTTGCTGGAGCCCTGATCGGCGCCACCTGCCTCTCCCCATCCGCGCCGTGTTGCCACGGCGCTGTACCCGCATTCCTTCGATCTGATTTTTTGAACGTAAGCATCGGATTATTCTGATTTTCAGAGCATGGGTCTGCCCCTATCCTGATCATGTTCGCTGCATCAGCAGCCCCCAATTCATGAGAAGGAGTCGTACTGTGTTGACCAAGGATATTCTCGAAGCACTCAAGGGCTATACCGCCAACATGGAGAAGGCCGTAACCTTCGTCCTGCAGACCGGTGAGCACACCAGGCGCGCCGAGCTGCTGGAATTCCTCCGCGGCATCGCCGGCGTCTCCGACAGGATCGCCGTCGAGGAGCGCGACACCGCTGGCACCCTGCGCAGCCCGGTGAGTTTCCTGCTGGAGGCGGATGGCGTGGACACCGGTATCCGCTTCTCCGGCATCCCCGGCGGCCACGAGTTCAACTCGCTGGTACTTGCCCTGCTGCACAGCTCCGGCACCGCGATCAAGCTGGACGAGAGTATCGCCGGTATGATCGGCAATGTTAGCGAAGACCTGCACTTCGAGGTGTTCATCAGCCTGAGCTGCCACAACTGCCCGGACGTGGTGCAGGCCCTGAACCAGTTCGCCCTACTCAACCCGCGCATTACCGCGGAGATGATCGACGGCGGCCTCTACCCGCAACTGATCGAGGAGCGCGAGATCCAGGGCGTGCCCAGCGTTTACCTGAACGGTGAACTGTTCGCCAACGGCAAGGTTGATGCGGCCGCGCTGGTGGACAAGCTGCTGGAAGCCTACCCGGAAATCGCCAAACCCGCGGACACAGCCAGCCTGCCGCTGCAGGATGTGACCGTGATCGGCGGCGGCCCGGCCGGCGTTTCCGCGGCGATCTACGCCGCGCGCAAGGGCCTCAAGGTGACCATCGTCGCCGACCGCATCGGCGGCCAGGTGAAGGACACCATGGGCATCGAGAACCTGATCTCCGTGCCCTACACCACCGGCCCGGAACTGTCCGGCGCGATGCTGCAACACCTGCGCGAGTACGAGGTGAACCTGAAGGAACACCTCCGGGTCACCGACATCGAGAAGGGCGTCATCAAGCGCCTGACCCTGTCCTCCGGCGAGCGCATCGAGACCCGCACCATCATCGTCGCCACGGGCGCCCGCTGGCGCGAGCTGGGCGTGCCGGGTGAAAAAGAGAACATCGGTAACGGGGTGGCCTATTGCCCGCACTGCGACGGCCCCTTCTTCAAGGGCAAGGACGTGGCGGTGATCGGCGGCGGCAATTCCGGTATCGAGGCGGCGCTGGACCTGGCGGGTATCGTCAACTCAGTGACCGTGTTCGAGTTCCTGCCCGAACTGAAGGCCGACAAGGTGCTGGTGGACCAGGCAGAGAAGCGCGACAACATCACCATCCTGCGCAATGTGGCGACGAAAGAAGTTCTCGCCGCGAACGGCAAGGTCAACGCGATCGCCTACGAGGAGCGCGACAGCGGTGAACAGAAACAGGTGGAACTCGCCGGCGTGTTCGTGCAGATCGGCCTGGTGCCCAACAGCCAGTTCCTCGACGGGGTGGTCGAGCGCACCAAACACGGCGAAGTGGTAATCGACGAGAAGGGTCGCACCTCGGAGGAGGGCATCTACGCCTGCGGCGACGTCACTACCGTGCCCTACAAACAGATCGTCATCTCCATGGGAGAGGGCGCCAAGGCTTCACTGGCGGCATTCGAGTACCTGATGCTCAATCCGCTGCCGAGCGAAGAAGAAATGGCCGCCTAACCCCAGCGGCCAGGAGACCCTACTTTGCCGGCGCCTCGCGCGCCGGTTTTTTTTGGGCGTAAAATACCGGTTGAAGGGCGCGCAGGGCATTGCGTTAGCTGGTGACTGCGCGATACTGGTCAGGGCTTTCATTGACTTCTCGAGGCAGCGATGTTTTTCCGCAAGACGAAAGAGGCACCGGTAAGGATTACTTTCTGGAAGGCACTGCGCCACCTGGTGGCTTTCCAGATCAAGCTCGCCGCAGACGCGCTGCGCGACCTCATTATGAGCCCGCTCAGCATCGTGGTCTTTTGCATCGATGCCCTCACCAGTCCCACCCTGGAAAGCAGCCTTTACCTGCGGCTGATGGTGTTCGGGCGCAAGACCGACCGCTATATCAACCTGTTCGACGAGTACAAGGACAAGGGCCACGCGACCATGGACGAGGCGATCGAAACCCTGGAGGCGATGGCCAACGATCTCGCGGCAGACCCGTCGCGGAAACGGCGGGAGTAGCCTGCTGCATTTGCGGGTTCAGCTGCCTTACGGAACCTGCTGCACCCGAACGATAACCATAAGAAGGATGAGATATGCGATTTGTATTGATTCACGGCGGATTCCACGGCGCCTGGTGCTGGGACCGCGTGATCCCGGAACTGGAAAAACTGGGCCACGCAGGCATCGCCATCGACCTGCCCGGCCACGGCTCGCGCCGGGATGAACGCTCGACCCTCGCGGACCGCCGCGACGCCATCCTCGAAGTGCTGGAGCCCGGTGACGTACTGGTCGGCCATTCCGGCGGCGGTTACGACATTTGCGTCGCCGCCAACGCGGCCATCGACAGGGTAGGGCACCTGGTATTCCTGGCGGCGGGTCTGCCCATCGAGGGCAAAACTATCGTCGAAGCCACCGGCGGCGCGCAGGACAACAATGACGGCGCTGTCACCCAGTTGATGGATGACGAGACCGGCATGCTGGGCTTCCTGCGGACCACCGATGACGGCCGGCTGGAGGTGTGCGACCCGGAAAAGGCCAAGGGATTTTTCTACCACGACTGTGACGAAGCAACGGTTCGCTGGGCCTATGACCGCCTGACTCCGGCGCCACTCCTGTTCAATACCGAGGCGATTCACGTGCCAGACTTCTGGTCCGCGCAATTGCCGCGCAGTTTCATTCTCTGCGAGCAGGACCGGGCGATGCCAACAAGCATGAGTGATCAGGTGATACAGCGCCTAGGGGTGAACCCTGTACTGATCGACGCTTCACATTCTCCTTTTTTCAGCAAACCTGCGGAACTGGTCGATGCACTCATGCGGGCTGTAGATTCTGTTCCAGTGGGTCCGCTGTCTCCCAGGTAAATTGGCCTACTCGACTGTTCCAATGGATATCTGCATGAGACTGGACCGGAAAGCATATCCACAACGCTAGAGGTCGGAGCGTTGTGGAGAATTTTCAAACTCTGTGATGACGAACCGCTTTCAGGAAAAGGAATTTTATGGTGTTAATGGCTGTCGATGTTGACGCCCACAGCCATTTTCAAGCTGTTTACGCGGAGACGGATATAGTGGCGCTTAGCATCTCTCAAGCTGTTTGGTGCCAGTTGCTGAGCTTGTGCCCAGACATCTATCTGACGCCTGGTGCTCTCGAATTCGCTGATAGCAATACAATACAAGCTATCTTCATCGGTATTATATTCCCGGTGTGCATCATCCCTATCCGCCATTGCGTTCGTGGTATTGCCACTTTCAGGACGATACAACGGTTGCGGAATTGGCCTGATCCCAACCGTTCCGTTTTCGTTTTGTTCGCTCAGGCTTTGAACGCGTTTTTCTATATAGTGGTATTTCGCATTTAAAAAGTTGCCATTGGCAAATTCAAGAGAGTCGTCCCATAGCTTGGCATTGCGAATTCCACTGTTGAACTCGTTCGTGACTTCAACATAAGTCTCGATCAAAGATTTCATGCCTCTTTTCTCAAGTAAATTTCGTCAGATTACTGGAAAAAGACCGTATGTCAGGTAGGTATTGGTTTTTGGCACGTTGCTTTTGGGTAGAATTTCGATTGTTCTGTGACCAAAGAGTTTGGCCTGAGTCTGCCGGTAAGCAGGTCAGCATGGGTGCTATTAGCAGGCGGCCTCACCTAGTTGAATAAATTATAGACAGGTCTGGCGGCTGTCGCTGAAAACTTTTTTGGACGAGTATCCGAGTTTTCCGCAGCCAGGCCTGGCTTGATGTTATTCACAAAAGTCCGCGATGCTTAGTCTGTCATGATGCACCCTTCGGCCAGAATTGGAGCAGTCTGATTTCGCCGGAAACGAGCTTCTGGCGTGCTGCGAATAGGTTTAGTGGTTATATTCTCAGTGTACCCATAGGCTTTCATGGTTGAAACGGGCATCAGATCATGGGCAATTTTTTCAGTATCTACCCGCGAATTTAGGTCGATAATTCTGGCGCGATATAATTTTTTGTTATAAAAATCTGTTTCCGAAACCAGGGCATTTGTCGCGCCCGGATTGATGCGATGAGATCACGCTTTAGCTGTTTGACGGCTGATATTTGATCCAAAATTCACAAACGAGTTTTCGAGTGTGGTTATCCTGTTACGTGAATCCTGTTCCACGGGCAAGGAAGGTGCCGTTATATGAGCGAGAATTACCTGCTTTCGGTAAATTTCACTGATGAGACATCGATGTCTGGCGTTATTGAGTTCCCGCTTTAAAGCATAATTTTCAGTTGATAAGGTCTCGATTTCCGCTGAAGGTCACCTACCAGCTCCTGAGAGTTTTAGGGGCGTTTTACACCATCAGTCTCGATTCGGGGAATCACTTCAGGAGACTGCATGTGCCTGTGAAAATACAGGAACCTGGCTATGCTCGATATGAAGTGCGCAAAAGAATGGCTGGTTTTATGGTATTCCTTGTTGGGAAACTCGGACCGGCAGGCTGCTGTAGGCGTAGTGGAAATAACTCGGCCGCAGCACGGCCCGCTCGAGGTCGAAGCTGTAGTCGTCCACCCGCCTGAGGAACTCTTCCACCAGCACCCGGATCTGCAGCCGCGCGATATGCAGGCCGAGGCAGTGGTTGCGGCCCATACCAAAGGCCAGTTGCTTGCGCAGGCGGCGGTTCCAGATGAACTCCTCCGCGTCGTCGAACTCGCGCTCGTCGCGGTTGGCGCAGCAGATCAGCCCCGCCACCCGCTGGCCGGCTTGCATCTGCACACCGGCGATCTCGCAATCCTCGTGCACGGTGCGCATGAACCACTGCGCCGGTGCGCACAGGCGCAGCATTTCCTCGGTGGCAGTGGTGACGTTGGCCGGCAGGTCCTCGCGGATTTCGGCCAGTTGCTGCGGCCGCCGGGACAGTTCCAGCAGGCCCTGTGCCGCCACCTTGCCGGGGGTCTCGGTGTTGGCGATGAAGGCGCAGGTGAGTTCGTCGGAGATTTCGTCGTCGGTCAGTGCGCGGCCACTATCCCGCAGGCGCAACTGGATCAGGCCGTCGAACAGTGGGGCGCTGCCGTCGGCGCCCGCGGCGCGGCGCCGGGCAATGGAGGGCAGCATGAAACGTTTCATGCGCGCGAACAGCTGGCTGTTGTCGATCCCGCCGCGCTCCGGGTCGTAGGCGGTGGTGGCGTTGACGGTTTCCAGGATGTCCCCGGCTTCGCCTGGGTCGATGTCGAACAGGCGGCAGGTAAGCAGCGCACTGAGGCGGCCGCCGTAGTCCAGGAACAGGTCGAACTCGCCGCGCGGCAGGTGTTCGTCGAGCAGGGCGCGAGTGGTCTCGCGGGCAAATTCCTCCAGTTCGGCCACGCCCTTCGGGGTGAAGGGCTGGGCGTGGGCCCGGCGAATGTCCTCGTAATAGGGGCTGTGCAGCAGCGTCATGGGCGACAGTGGGTCGAGGGATGCCCAGGCCGGTTTGCCCCGGTGGTGCTGGCGCAGTACCTCGGGCATGGGAATGGACGATTCCGTGGAAACCAGCGCATTGCCCCGGTTCTGCAGCATGTCCTCGATATCGGCGAAGCGCGACAGCCAGTAGGTATCGTACTGCGGGGTGTAGTAGACCGGCTGGCGTTCGCGCAGCAGGCGGTAGTAGGGGAAGGGGTTGGACATCACCTCCAGGTCGAAGGGGTCGTAGCCAATGTCGTCCGCGGTATTGCCCTCGGCCATCCCGGTCTCCTGTTATTGTTTTTGGGAACTGCCAACGCAGTCTAGCAGGCGCTGCCCCGGGGGCGGGAAAACGCCTGTTGTATGGCCGGGGATTACTGCTGGTGCTGCCGGCGACAGGTGATCAGGAGAACTTTGCCTGCAACTGCCCGAAGGCCGTGCCGGGCCCTTCGGCCAGGCGCTGATCGATCAGTTCGCAGACCTGTTCGGGACTGAAATCGTTGGTGTTGATTTCGAGGTCGTAGATACCCGCTTCATAAGCGGCCTCATAAAACCACGGGCGCAGGCGGTTGAGGCGTTCGATGATACGGCGCATCGGGTCGTCCTTGTCGAAATCCGCGGTGGGCATTTTCTTGTCCATCTTGCGCTGTTCCACCCGCTGCTGCAGTACCTCGATCGGCGGCTTCAGGGACACGAACAGCACCGGCAAGCCCTGCAGGCGCTGCACGCAGTCCTGGATAATGGGCGGGTCGACCAGGGCGATATGGTCGAGGATGATGTTGCAGCCGGCGCGGGAGGCTGCGGCGGCCCACTCGTGGAAGACATTGAAACCCTTCATGCCGAATTCACCGAAGCGCCATTTCAGGTCGCCGTCGGGATCGTCCCCGTGCATCGGCACCGCCTGGAAGCCCTCGGCGCTGCGCGGGCCGTGGTGGCCGAATTTGGCGGGGAAGGTGGCCGAGAGGAAATGGTCGATGCCGTAGAGCAGCCAGAAATCGTCGGAGCGCTTGGCGAACAGCTCACAGGTGGTGGATTTGCCGGACCCGGAGGTGCCGCTGACGATGATGATTTGTCCTGCCATTTGTCGTTTATTCTCCGGTTCCCAACTCGATATCACCGCGGGCAATCTGGCGGAAGCGCATTGCCGGTGCGAATTCCTGATTGTCGCCCCAGTGAGTGATGCCGTCCCAGTCCCATTCCACCAGCGACCATACCACGGTGTGGTCAGTGTAGCCGGTAAACAGCAGGCCCTCGTCGATGCTGCCAGTGGCGCTCAGCTGTCGGCCGAGTTTGTCGGTGGCCTCGAAAACCACCTTTTTCGGTCCGAAGCGCCCGTATTCCTCGATGCGGCGCACGCCGGAGGCGAGGCTCGAAAGCTCGCCGTCGCGGTAGAGATAGCCGCCGATGACTTTCTGTTCGCGCCCCTTGCCCATGGCAATCGCATGGAAGGAACTCTCCGCGGCGATGCCCCAGAAATACCCGCCGCTGGCCAGCGAGGCATAATCCCGCGCGCCGAAGGAGGTGTCGCGCATGGAAAAGCAGTCGATGGAGAAGGTCTCGCCGAGGCTGGTCAGGGTACCGGTCATGCGCCCGGGCTGTTCGATGTGGAACTTGGCGGTAGCCTGCTGGCCGGCGTCGCCGGTTTTCAGCTCGTGCAGGGGGCCGATGGCGTTCCACTCGAGTTCGAAGCGGAGGTCGTCGTGGTCGTAACTCAGGGCGTAGCGCTGCAGCGGCTCCAGAACTTTCACCGCCAGTGAGTTGTTGGCCTGCATGTTGAATTTTTCCTGTCCCGGCGGCAGCGCCTGCAGGTGGGCCCAGTTGTAGTGGCGGCAATCCCAGCTGTTGTGGCCGGAGGCGTCCCAGAGCACCGGCCCGCCGTTGAGCATGTTCATGTTGGGCCGGAAGTAGTACTGGATCATGCCGTGGATGCGCTTGTCCGGGATGGAGACCGAGAACCACACGCTCTCGTTCCAGTAGGGATTGTCGCTGGGGCTGTCGCAGAAGCGGTCGGCCGGGGGCAGGTCTGCAAGGGCCGGGGTGTCGCGTCGGTTGCTGCCGGAAGGCATGGTTTACTCCTCTATATCCAGTCGCAGCCGGGTGAGTGACAGCGTGGCGATACGCCATTCGCCGTCCTCCCGGCGGTAGGTTTCATGGTAGTGCCCGCGCCCGGTAATGGCTTTCCAGCCCTCCCGGGGGTGGCGGTCGTCCCACGCGATAATATCCTGCATCGCCCAGATACCGGTGGCCTTATCTGCGTCGAGGATGTCGATTTCCGCGGTGAAGCCCTGGTGGCAGGAGACACTGTTTTCGAGGGAGTGCTGCAGGCTGGCGGCGAATGCGTCGCCGCCCTCGATCCAGACGGCGCCCTCGGGGGAGACTACGCGCATGTCGGTGGTGAAGACCGTACGCAGCATATCCCACTGCTTGGTATCCATGTAGCGGAAATAGCGCGCTTTCAGCTGGCGAATCTCCTCGATGGCCTGCAGGCGCTCGCTGCGTTTCACCGCTCAGTCCCGGCGCAATTTGTAGGCAACAACAGCGTCGCTGACATCGCCGCCATACAGGCTGTGGCCCCCTGCGGGAATGACAATGTACTGCTCGTTGTTGACTTCGTAAGTGATCGGTACCGAGTTGCCGGAGGCGGGCAGGTCGACCTCCCAGAGTTCCTGGCCGGTCTCGATATCAAAGGCGCGCAGCGCGTTGTCGGTGGAGAAGCCGATAAACACCAGCTTGCCGGCGGTCACCAGCGGGCTGCCTGCGCCCGGCGCGCCGAGGTCCCAGTCGATGGGCAGGGGGGCGAGCTCGCGAATGCTGCCGAGGGGAATTTCCCAGACCACGCGCCGGTTGACCAGGTCCACGGCGGTGAGTGCCGCCCAGGGCGGTTCGGAGCAGGGCGCGCCCAGCGGCGAGAACAACTGGTCGATCATGAAGGCGTAGTCGGAGCCGCGGTTTTCAAAGGTGAGCTTGCCGCGACCTTCGACGCGCATGCCGTTGATGTCGCCGGCCCTGTCGCGCGGAATCAGCGTAATGATGCCGGGTACCCGGTTGGTGGGCACGACCATGATCCCGGTCTCCGGGTCGTAGCCGCCGCCGCCCCAGTTGGGGCCGCCGCCGGCGCCGGGCATGAAAATCGTGCCCTGCTCGCTGGGCGGGGTGTAGATCGGCCCGTAGCGGTACTGCTCGGCCTTCTTGCGGCAGGCGCCCTCATCCAGCGGGGTGAAACCCCACACGTCATCCGGAGAGAACGACTGCCGGATCACGGCAGGCATGTCCGCGGGGAAGGGCTGGGTGGGTGAGAGCTGTTCGCCGGCGACTGTGCCGTCCTGGGGAACGGGCCGTTCCTCCAGCGGCACCAGGGGTTCGCCGGTGGCGCGATCAAAGACGAAGATCAGTCCCATCTTGGTGATCTGCGCCAGCGCCGGCACCATACCGTGCCGGCCGGGATAGTCGATCAGGATCGGTCGCGTGGGCAGGTCGTAGTCGAAGACGTTGTGGTGCACCAGCTGCTGGTGCCAGGCGACCTCGCCGGTCTCCCCGTGCAGGGCCACTACCGAAGTCGAGTAGTGATTGTCCCCGGGGCGGTTGCCGCCGTAGAAGTCATCCGAGGTGCTGGTCGTGGGCAGGTAAACCAGTCCCAGCCGCTGGTCCACCGCCATGGAGCTCCAGACGTTGGACTGGCCGAAGCCAGCGGTGCCCTTGCCCCAGCTGCGCATGGCCGGGTCGTTGGCGTCGCGCGGCACCGGGTCGAACTCCCAGAGGAAGTCACCGCTGCGGGCATGGTAGGCGAGCACCCGCCCGCTGGGCGCGTGCACCCGCTGGTTGTCGGCGACCGAGGACCCCACCACAACCACGTCGCCGACCACCGCGGGATCGGAACTGGCCGCGACTTCCCCGGTAAACAGCTCCGGGATACTTGCGGGCATCCGGACCTCGCCGTTGTCGCCAAAGCGGCGGCAGGCAGTACCGGTGCGCGAATCGATGGCGACCAGGCGGTAATCGTCGGTGCCGAGCAACAGGCGCGACTGGCAGTGGCTGCCGCGCGGCGCACTGCGGTCTTCCCAGTGGGCGATACCGCGGCACTTCTTGGTGACGGCGGGACTTTCCTCCGGGGCGTACTCCCAGCGCTTGTCGCCGCTGGCGGGATCGAGGGCGATGATGTGGCGGTTGGGCGTGCAGATAACCAGGTTGTCGTCGATGATCCGCGGGTGATCCTCGAAGGCGAACAGGCCCTGGAAATCCTTACCCGGCAGGTCGCCGCTGTGGAATTCCCAGGCCTTTTCCAGCTCGCTGACATTGTTGCGATGAATCTTCTTCAGCGGCGAATACTTGGTGCCTTCCTGGAAATTGTCGCCGGCCATGCCGGAGAGGCTGAAGGCGGCAATGGCGAGGCCGCAAAGCCCGAAAAATGGATGCTTCATACGGTCGCGATCTCCTCGCCGATCCTGGTTGTCCGTTGTAACCTGCCCAGCCAGAGGAAGCAGAATGCACCGGTAATTACCGCTGTTCCCGCGACAGTCATGAACAGGCTGAAACTGTCGGCGAGGGTCAGGGTGTAGCTGAGCAGGGTGGAGCCGAGGCCAATGGCAACGCCCACGGCGCTCAGCAGCAACCCCACGACGCTGCTGTAGATTGCAATCGGGAAGTACTGGGCGGTGGCGTAGGCCAGCACGTCGGCCTCGCCGCCGAAGGACAGCCCGAGCAGCGCCACCGAGAGTACCAGCAGGCCCAGCGGTGCGTTGTCCGTAGCCATGATGAACAGGCCGATGGCCGGCAGCCCCATGACCACCGCGGACACGATGTGGGTGGGGAAGCGGTCCAGTGCCGCGCCGGCGCCGAAGCGCCCGAGCAGGACCCCGCCGGCAAACACCGAGACCATGTAGCCCGCCTGCATCGGCGTGACGCCGTGCTCCTGCAGCATCAGCTTGATCTGCGAGTAGGCCAGCGCATGCGGCATGCTGCAGAGAAAGGCACCGGTCAGCAAAGCCCAGAAAGCCGGGTGGCGCAGGATAGTGGCGTAGTCCTTGCGCGCGTTGCGCTCGCGGCGCTGGACCAGCATGGCCTCCCGATTCGTACGCGGCAGCAATAGCAGGGTGACAATACCGAGCAGGGCGGAGAACACCGCCAGCACCTGGTAGCCCGCGCGCCAGCCGAAGGCTTCGTTGAAACTGGTCAGGGCCGGGCTGGCCAGGGCGCCGACCACCGCGGGACCACAGGCGCAGATTGCCAGTGCGAGCCCGCGGCTGCGGTTGAAGGCCTGCGCCACCAGGCGGCAGTACACCGCTGTAGTGGTGCCGATGCAGAAGATCGTCTGCAGCAGGATCAGTGCGTAGAACACCCGGATATCGCCCTGCAGCATGCTCAGCAGCACCAGGCTCACCGGGTAGCCGATGATCCCGGGCAGGGCGATCACGCGGACCCCGAACAGGTCGGTCAGGCGGCCGACCACCGGGATCAGGATAATCGTCACCAGCGACAGGGTACCCATCAGGGCGAAGGCCGCCTTGCTCCAGGCGAAGGCCTCCAGCAGGTAGGGCCCGAAGATGCTGGTGACATAGGCGTTCAGCGACATGCCCGCGCTCAGGCCCACAGTCGCCGCGGCCAGCGGGCGCCAGCCGCGGCGGAACTCGCTCCAGTAACTGGCGGAATCGGTATGGCTCATGGCTTCAGCCTGCAGTGACGACGATTTTGCCGAACTGGGTGTTGCTCTCCAGGTGGCGATAGGCGGCGACGATCTCCGCCAGCGGGAAGGTGCTGTCGACCAGCGGTCGCAGGGCGCCGCTCTTCAGGCCCGCGTAGATATAGTCGATGGCCGACTGCTGGACTGCGGGGTCGAGGAACAGTTCATAGGCGGCGTAGCCGCGCAGGGTGATGCAGTGGAACATCACCGCCTGCAGTGCGAGGGTGACTTCCTCGCCGGCGAGGGCGCCGTAGAGAATCAGGATGCCGCGCGGCGCCACCGCCGTGACCAGTTCCGCCAGCGGCTGGCCGCCCACGGCGTCGAAGACGATGCGCGCGCCCTGGCCGTCGGTAATACCGCGCACGGCCTCGGCCACGTTCTCCTCGTCGCTGACGATCACGTGGGCCGCACCGTTTTCCAGCAGGGCGGCGGCCTTGCCGCGGCCGCGGGTTACCGCGATGGGAATGGCGCCGGCGGCGTTGGCAATCTGGATGGCGGCGAGGCCGACCGATGAGGACGCCGCGGTGATCACCACGTGGTCACCGCGGGCGATGTTGCCGGCATACACCAGGGCGTAGGCAGTCAGGTACTGCATCCAGGTCGCCGCCGCCTCTACCATGCTCTGCTCGTCCGGCACTTTGACCAGCATGCTGGCGGGGTAGAGGATGGCCTCGCCACAGGTGCCGTACTGGGCCATGTCCAGTCCAGGCAGGGTGGCGACGCGGTCCCCGGGGTGGAAACCGGTGACGCCCTCGCCGACGGCGTCGACCGTGCCGGCGGCTTCATAGCCCAGGGTGGAGGGCAGGGCGGGCGCACCGAATTCGCCGCGGCGGTACATGCTCTCCACCCGGTTCAGGCCGATTGCCTCGACGGCAATGCGCACCTCGCCGGGTCCGGGCTCGGGGCGGGGAAGGTCGTCCAGGCGCAGCACTTCGGGAGCGCCCAGTTCGTGGAATCGAACGGTTTTTATCATTATGGGTTGTTTCTGTCTGGCGTCGCAGGCGCGAATGCAGGGTGAGCCGTATTCGCGAGCCGCTATTGCCTGTTATTGGTTGAATAGCTGTGTCCCAAAGGTATCCGGACTTGCCGCGGCGGGCAACAACGCATGTTTTTGCGCGCTTTACTGTGGCCGCAGTCGGACTTGTACCTGCCTGTGCTGGAGTGATGTCGCTGGCGCAGGACCGTTGTAGGGGCACAGGGGAAGCACGGGGTGCACTGGTGCCGGGCGCAACCCGGTACTCACAGCGTCCGATGGGATGACCGGACGCTGCGGGGCACTGGCTGTGGGTTCAGGCGGCGACTTCGGCGCTGAACAGCGCCAGGGTGCGCTGCAGGGCGAGTTTCGCCGCTTCGGCGTCATAGCTGCCGCGCTGGTCGCAGTTGAAGCCGTGGTCGGCGGCGTAGACGAAGGAGTCCAGGTCCGGGTGTTTGGCCTTGAAGGCCGCCACGGACTCCATCGGGATAAAGCTGTCCTTGTCACCGAAGTGGAGGATGATCGGGCATTTGGGCGTCTGGGCGGCCTGGTCGGGAATCCCGCCGCCGTAGTAGGCTGAGGCCGCCGCGACACCGTTGAGGTTGCAGGCACAGAGCCAGGTCAGCAGGCCGCCGAAACAGTAGCCGACAACGCCGACCTTGCCGTGGCTGGCGGCGTGGTCGATGGCGGTCTGCAGGTCGCCGAGGGTGGTCGGCATATCCAGCTGGTTGAAGGCGAGGTCGATGCCGCGCTGCATGTCGTCGGCCTGGTAGCCCAGTTCCACGCCGGCCTCGACCCGGTCGAAGATCGCCGGCGCCACGGCGTAGTAGCCCTCGCTGGCATAGCCGTCGACTACCGAGCGGATGTGCGAGTTCACGCCGAACACTTCCTGGATGACGACGATGGCGCCCTTGGCCGCGCCCTCGGGCTGCGCCTCGTAGGCGGAAAATTCAAAGCCGTCGGCGGCTTTCAGGGTGATGAATCCCATGGGTATCTCCTGTGCTGTTGCGTGCCGGGCGGGACTGCCCGGCGGGTAGGTCATTCGGGATGAGCGAAGCGGGATTCAGTTTAGGGTGGCAGTGGCGGATTGCAACCGTTTCGGCCGGGTCGGCACATCGACTGTCACGTTTCTGTCATCTGGATGTCGTACTTTCACGGTTCCAGGGGAGAAACAGAAGAACGACAGGGCTTACCGGCCAGGGGGCGGGAGGCCACATGATTATTTATGCAACGCCTGCCGCTGATCATCAATTTTCGCACCCTGTACACGGTCATACTGGCCGTGCTGTCCACCTGGGTGTGCGTGCACTATGGTATCAAGGCCGACCTGCCGATCACCCTGCTGGTGACCGCGGTGGTGTTCCCGGTAGTGTTTTCCATTCACAGCGCCTATGAGCGGCGCGAGCGCGTCCTCGGTGATTACGCCAGCCTGAAAAGCCAGGGGCGGGCGCTGTACTACGCGACCCGCGACTGGCTCGACATGCGCGATGAAGTATTGCTCGAACGTTACCGCCGCCTGTTGCGGCAGTTGCTGGAAAGCTGCGTCCACCTGCTGAATGGCCCGCACGGGGAGCTGGAACAGTCCGAGAGTGCCGTCTATCGCGCGTTTTCCGAACTCTCGCGGTTCATCCGCGATGAGCACCGGCAGCGCGGCATGGCGGCGACCGAGGTGTCCCGGGCCAACCAGTACCTGAACACCATGCTGGGGGCCTTCGAGTCCATCAAGCATGTCTACCAGTACCGCACACCGCAGACGCTCAAGGTCTTCGGCAATTTCTTCCTGCTGTTGCTGCCGCCGATGTACGGACCGCTGTTCGCACACCTGTTGGCAGGCTCCTACACGGGCCTGGTATACGTCCTGCCGGTGATGTTCGCGGTCATCCTGGCGGCGCTGGCCAATATCCAGGACCAGCTGGAAAACCCCTTCGACCAGTACGGCGAGGACGACGTGAGTTTCAGCGTCGACAAGTACATCGCCAGTCTTGAACCCGGGCCCACGGCGGGGATAGATGCGGTATCCCGGACAGAAGCCGACAACCAGGTCCCGGAGCGGGGATCCAGGGCCTGAAGACCTGCGGTTCGGCTGTCAGTCGAATTCCTGTTATTCCCTGCCGATGCCGGCGACGATCTCGAAAGATCGCAGGCGTTTGCCGTGGTCGAAGATTGGCGAGGTAATCATCAGCTCGTCGGCGCCGGTGGCGGCGATAAACGCCTGCATCTGCTGCGCGACGCTGGCCGGTGAACCGACAGCGGAGCAGCGCATGACCTCCGCCAGCATCTGCCGCTCGGCCGCTGACAGGGTCTCTTCATAGCCCGCCTGGGGGGGCGCCATCTTGCCCGGATTGCCACGCCGCAGGCGAACGAAGGACTGCATCATCGAGGTCTGCAGGAAGCGCGCCTCCGCGTCGCTGTCAGCCGCGAACACGTTGTAGCCCAGCATCAGGTAGGGCCGCTCCAGTTGGGCAGAGGGCTCGAAACGCTCGCGGTAGTGAGCGATGGCGGCTTCCATATAGCCCGGCGCGAAATGCGAGGCGAAGGCATAGGGGAGTCCCAGTACCCCGGCGAGCCCCGCGCCGAACAGGCTGGAGCCGAGGATCCACAGGGGTACCCCGGTGCCTGCGCCGGGGGTGGCGACGACGGCCTGCCCCGGTTGGGCCGGTTTGAAGTAGTTGCGCAGTTCCATGACATCCCGGGGGAAATCGTCCACGCTGCCGCTGAGGTGGCGGCGCAGGGCCTGCATGGTGCGCTGGTCGGTTCCCGGGGCGCGGCCCAGGCCGAGGTCGATGCGGCCGGGGTACAGGCTGGCCAGGGTGCCGAACTGTTCGGCGATGACCAGCGGCGAGTGGTTGGGCAGCATGATGCCGCCGGCGCCGACGCGGATGGTCGAGGTGGCCTCGGCGAGGTTGCCGATGACCACCGCGGTCGCCGCGCTGGCAATGCCTTCCATGTTGTGGTGTTCGGCAACCCAGTAGCGCTGGAAACCCCAGCGCTCGGCGTGGCGGATCAGCTCGCGGGAATTGCGCAGGGCATCGGCGGGGGTGCAGCCTTCGGGCACCTGGGCGAGGTCGAGTATGGACAGTGGAATCATCGCGCCAGTATAACCGCCCCGCGACAATCGGGAATCAGGCGTTTGCGGCGGGCGCCGCGGCGCGGCGCAGCAGGCCGCCGGCGACGATCGAGAACAGGCAGTAGCCGAGGAAACAGTAGAAGCCCGGTTCGAGCTGCGCCTGCATGGTCAGCTGATCGCCCATCCGCCCCGAAGCGCTGCCGGCGAGGTAGGTGACCAGCAGGGCCATGACGAAGACATCGGCCATCGACCACTTGCTCAAGGCACTGTTCAGCGCGACCAGCGCAGGGTGTTCGACCGCCAGCGTCACCGCCTGGAGCAGCAGCTTGCAGGTGGGAATGACGATGCTGAAGGTGAGGATCAGCAGGGCGACGAAGAGGTTGTGCGAGGCCGCGAGGTCCTCCGCGGTTTCCCAGATCGAGCGGGTGGAGTGGTAGATCTGTACCTCGCCTTCCATCTGGTCCAGCCCCATGAAGGCAGCGAGGCCGCCGAGCATCTGCCGCTGCTGCTCGCTGGCGTTTTCGCCGGCCAGCATGGTGATGCCCATTTCCGCCAGCTGGGAGCGCTCGATGCTGCCCTGCAGGGTGAGCACCGGCAGGGTGACGCCGGGGTAGAGCAGGGCAAGGGACAGGACGATGCTGGCCAGAACCAGCAGTTTGCGCTTCAGTAACATCGGTGAACTCCACAACCTCGGACAACCTGGGAAAGGGCGCTATTGTACGCGCCGGGAGCGGAAAGCAAATCAGGCGTCGACCCAGGTTTTCAGCAACTGGTGCGCGATGGCGGAGCGCGGCGGCAGGACGACGTCGGTGGGCTGGTACTTGCCGCTGTCACTGAACAGCTCCCGGTAGTCCACCTGGGCGGAGGCGGCCAGCGCGGCGCGCAACTCATCGCGGCTGAACCAGCGGGCCTCGGCAATCTCGTTCTCGTCGAGGGTGATCTCACTGGTAACGGCATCGGCGATACAGCCGATCATGAGGCTCGAGGGGAAGGGCCAGGGCTGGGTGAACTGGTAGCGCACGTTGTTCACCTCGATGCCGACCTCCTCCATCACTTCCCGGGCCACGGCCTCCTCGATGGATTCGCCGGGTTCCAGGAAGCCCGCCAGGGCCGAGAACATCGGCCCGCGGAACATGGCGTTGCGCCCCAGCAGGCATTTGTCCTCGCGGACCACGAGGCTGATGACCACCGGGTCGGTGCGCGGAAAATGCTGGGCCTGGCACTGCGGGCAGTCCCGGCGGTAGCCGGCATCCGCGAACAGGGTCGGCGTGCCGCAGCGTGCGCAGTAGCCGTGGCGCTGGTGCCAGTCGACCATGCTCTTGGCCTGGGCCAGCAGCGAGGCATCGCGGGGCTCGAGCTGGGCGATTACCGCCATCAGGTCGATGAAATTGCCCGCATCGCGCAGCGCGGGCGATAGTCCCGGGTCTTCCAGCGCGCTGATGTCCACCGCGAAACAGGCGCGCTCGCCGTCGCGCCCGAGGAACACGGACTCGCCGAGGTCGAAATCCCCGAGATCGGCGGCGCGCAGCCAGCGGACAGCGCTGCTGCCGCCCGCTTTCAGTGGCGGCAGGATGCAGGGCTTCAGTTGCCACAGTGGCAGGAACAGGCTGTCCGGGTCGCGGTGCGCCGCGGCCAGCCAGTCCGGGTTCGCGCGCAGGTGGGACGCGCGATCGAGGGGATTGTCGGTGAAGGTGTTGGGGTTGTCGGGACTTGCCATCAGTTTTCAAATGCCTGGTTGAGAATGGCCCGCGCTTCGGGGCCGCCGTCGATGCGGTGGTTCTTGCGCCGGGTGACCCGCCAGCCCTCCGGCGTGCGGCGGAAGTCCCAGCGGTTGGCGGAAACCCGCCAGACTTCGTGCCCGCCATCCGCGGTGTGCAGGTAGACGCGGGAGAAGCCCACCGCCTTCGCGGTATCGCCATTGAGTTCAATCACCGGGAAGGACTGGATATGGGCCGAGCCGGCGCGAATCAGTTGCTGGTGCCCTTCGTAGCGGACCATCTCCGCCACGGCCGCCGGGCCTTCCAGGCGGGTGTCCTCCAGTTCCGACAGCAGCACGCCGTCGTCCGCCCAGATTGACGCGGCGGCCGCCGGATTGTCGCCATCCACCGCGGGCCCCCAGCTGTTGATCAGCTTGTGGATTGCCAGTTGGTCCTCGAGTTGGGTGACGCGGGATTCCAGTGCGGCCAGCCGCTGTTCGATGTCCGGGTTTGCCATACTTTACCTCGTTTTCTTGCTGATTATTCAGTGGCGCCTGCGATTCAGGGTTTGACGTCGCCGAAGGCGGGGCCGCCGGGGTTACTGGCGGGTTGGCGCGCCCAGCGTCCGCGGCGGAAAAAGCGGTCCAGCTTGTCCGGGTCGGCAACTTTCTGTTCCTCCAGGCCGCGCGCGATCATCGCGTCGAGGGTCGGCCTGATGCGCTGGAAGCCCTCCCTTGCCTCGGTGGCTGCGCGCCAGCGCTGCAGGTGGGGCAGGCCGGTGAGGTCGATACCCAGGGTGGCGGGGTAGTTGCGCAGCCAGGGAAAGCTTGCCATGTCGGCGATGGAGAATTCGTCCCCCGCCAGGTTTTCGCTCTGTGCCAGCCGCGCGTCGAGCACATCGCAGAGGCGCGCCGCCTCGGTGAAGTAGCGGGTTCGCGGGTAGTCGCTGCCCGCGGGCGCGGGGCCGTTCTCGCGAAAATGTACCGCCTGCCCGAAGGTCGGGCCGATGCCGCTCATCTGCAGCATCAGCCACTGCATGACCACGGCGCGCTGGCTGGCAGTGTTGCCGTAGAACTGGCCGCATTTCTCCGCGAGATAGACGAGGATGGCGCCCGATTCAAACACCGTGACCACTTCCCCGTCGGGCCCGTCGCGGTCGATGATCGCGGGAATCTTGGCGTTGGGGTTGATGGCAAGATAGTCGGCGTCGAAGTTTTCCCCCGCCATCAGGTTGAGGTATTTCACTTCGAAGGGCAGCCGGGTTTCTCCCAGCATGAATAGCACCTTGATCAGGTTGGGACTGGCGTTGCCGTAGAGTTCAATCAATTATTATTCTCCTTCGCCGCTGTTTTCGGGCACTGGCGGGATGTTTCACGTTGCGGCCGGCAGGGTGTGCTGTTGCTGGCAGGCTGTGCAAAATCCCGTACCCGACGCACGGAGACAGGTCAATGTAAACGCAATTCACAGCGGCAACAACCGGCGGAGCTCGGGGGGGACATTCGGGGTTGGTCTGGATTCAGGGGTGAAGCGGCTGGTCCCGGAGGTGACGGGCTGCGGGTGAAACCGGCTGGTGCTGGTCGCTATAGCCGGTTTGGTCAGTTGGCGGTGAAATCCTGCGCGTAGCGCTCGATCCACTCCCGTGCGGCCTGGTCCAGTGTCAGTTTGCGGCCTTCACGCCGCAGTACATTGAGGCGGTAGGCCTCGATTTGTTCACACTGGGCCCGCATGCGTGCGAGGAACATATCGTTGCGCTCGGGCTCGCTGCTCAACCGCTGTTTTTCGATTGCGACCATGGGGCACCTTCGAAGATGCGTGGTTGTTGCGCCTGTTGTAGCAGGAATCGCGGCTTTTTGCCCCCGGTCCCCCGGTCATATGTGAAATGGGTCACAAAATACTGCCACTTTTCGCCGCAGTGCGCTCTTCAGCAATGGGGGCAACGGGCAGGCATTCTCCCCTACACGGGCTCCCCTTACAGCCGACAAATGTCATGGAGTACCGCCGCCGCGGCTCGCAGACTGGCCAACTGGAGCGGCGCCATCCCCTGCGGGAGAGGTGCTGCCTGTTATCCGGACCGGCGATATCGGGAGAATGCATTGGAAAAAACAGTGAACGCCGCGGGAGCGCCGGCGGCTGAAGTGTCCGCGCTGATTCGCGCCACCCTGTTCGTCAGGGACCTGCAACGGGCCACGACGTTTTACCGGGAGCTCGGACTGAGGGAGACTTTCCTCGATGCCGTGCTGGAAGATCCCTCCGCGAGCGCGGTGATTGGCCTCGATACCCACCGGCCCTATCCGGCGCGGATACTCAAGCGCCCCGGGCCCAATTTCGGCATGCTGGGGCTGTTCCAGCTTTCCCCGGAGCAGGGGGCGGAAGAAGTGGCAGCGATCAGCGGCCCGGCCCGTATCGGGGAAATCGCGCTGGTGTTCTACGTCAGCTCGCTGGCGGCTACCCTCGCCCGGCTGGAGCGCGCGGGCGGTACGCTCCTGCGCCCGGTGCAGGCGTTCAGGCTGGGGGGAATGGCGGTCAGCGAGGCCTGTATTCGCGACTGCGACGGCAACCTGTTGTCGCTGATCGAGCGGGACCCGATGCTACAGAACAACACCGGTCCAGCTGTCATTCCGCAAGCCGGGTAAATCCCGGCTTCAGGCCTGCTGTGCGCTGAACGCCGCGAGGATTTCCCCGGGGGGCGCCGACCAGACGCCGGCTTTGCCGGTGATACGTTGCAGCGCCTGCTCCAGCTTGCCGATGCGGTGCGGCTGGCCCAGCAGCCAGGGGTGAATGTTCAGGGCGAGGATGCGCCCGCTGCCGCTGTCCTGCGCTTCCTGCAGGAGGAAGTCGCAGGCGTCGGAGACCTGTTCCAGCCAGGATTGCTCCGAGTGCAGGTTGTTCATCAGCACGAAGCGGTCTTCCAGTTCGGTGGACAGCGGCATGGCCCAGAGGTCGCCCCCCGCGGTATGGAAGGGGTAGGGCATGTCGTCGTTGACCCAGTCGCAGAAATACTCGATGCCGTGCTCGCGCAGCAGTTCGGGGGTGCGTTCGCTTTCGTTGCGCGCCGGGCTCAGCCAGCCGGTGACCGCCTGGCCGCTGGCCTTGCGCAGGGTGTCGAGGCAGCGCGCCACCAGTTCCCGCTCTTCCGCTTCCGCCTGTCCGCCGTAGTGCAGCGCATCCATGTGCACGCCGTGGGCCACGAACTCATCGCCACGCGCGGCCAGTGTGCGCAGCAGTTGCGGCGCGCGCTCGGCCAGGGCGCTGTTCACGGCGAAGCTGGCGCGCACGCCGTACTGGTCGAGGGCGCGCAGGATGCGGTAGATACCGACCCGGTTGCCGTAGTCGCGCAGGGTGAAATGGCGCAGGTCCGGGTAGGGCATGGTCATGCCGCCCGGCACCGGGAAGGGCTTGCCCTGCTGGTTCAGCGGGAAGAACTGCAGGCAGACGTTGACCCACAGGGCCAGCGGCTTGCCGTCGGGCCAGCGGATCGGCGGGCGCTCGCTGAGCATGGACCACTGGTAGCGGTCGTGGTCCATGCCGTAGCGGCGCATGGGGTATTCGAGGTGTTCGCGATCCAGGCTCATGCGCTCGCCTCCCGCTGCCCGGCGATGTGCGCCACGGCAGTGTCGTAGTGGTGTTGCAGGTAGTGCTCGGCGATCTCCCGCCCGGTGGTGACCCAGACATCCGAGTGACCGGTGATGTACTCCAGGGCTTCCTCAAATGCCTTCAAGCGGTGCGGGCAGCTCACCTGGTAGTTGTGGGTCGGGATGCACATGACGGTGCCGTTCTCCGCACCCTCCTGGTACAGGCGGTCGAAATTGTCCTTCAGCATCTGGCCGTAGCGCCGCGGCTCCACCTTGTTCACCACATAGGCGATGGTGTCGTTCATCTCCAGGGAGTAGGGCACCGAGACGAATTTCTGCCCATTGCGTACGCGGACCGGCGTGGGCTGGTCGTCGTGGAACAGGTCGCAGGTGTAGATGCCGCCGGCCTCGGCGAACAGGTCGATGGTGTGCTCCGAGTGCGACAGGGCGGGCGCCAGGTAGCCGGCCGGTTTGCGCCCGGTGTGTTTCTCGATGCTGTCCACGGAATCCTGGATCAACTCCCGTTCCTGCTCCTCGGACAGGCCGTAGGTGTAGCGGGTGTTGTAGATGCCGTGGCTGAAGAATTCCCAGTCGCGCTCGGCGCACATGGCGATAATTTCCGGGTGGTGGTCGCACAGCGCGGTGGACAGGGAGATCGAGCCGCGGATGCCGTAGCGGTCCAGCACTTCCATCTGCCGCACGTGGCCCACCCGGTTGCCGTAGTCGCGGATGCTGTAGCCCGGCGTGGCGGGGTAGGGCTGGGGCCAGGCCTTGCGCTGCGGGTTGGCCGGCGGGTCGAGTTCGTAGAACTCGATGTTGGGGGCCACCCAGAAGGCGATGCGGGCGCCGCCGGGCCAGCTGATCTTCGGGCGCCCTTCCCAGGGCCAGTAGTCGTAGAGACCGGGGTCTGCTTGCATGGTATTCCCTCCGGGTAGAGCCGTTCGGCTCAGCCCCGTTTGCTGTCCAGCCAGTCAAACACTTCCTGCACCTCCAGTACGTCGGCGTACTTGATGGCGAGGTCGGTGAGATTGGCGAAATGGTAGGACTCGTGTTTGTCCGACACGCACTCCTCCGGCACGATGGTGCGATAGCCGCGGGACAGGGAATCCACCGCGGTGGCGCGGATGCAGCCGGAGGTGGAGCCGCCGGTGATCACCACGGTGTCGACCTTGTGCCACACGCACAGGGATTGCAGCTGGGTCTCGAAGAAGGCCGAGGGCATCTTCTTGCAGTAGATCACGTCGCGTTCGCGGTCGATGCTCAGCCGGTCGTCGAACTCGCTGCGCTCGGAGCCGAACTTGATGTTCTGCAGGGAGTCCGGGGTGTCGGTGCGGGTGCCCCAGACGCCGCAGTCCTCGCCGGATTCCATGTAGGCCACGTGGGTCCATACCACCGGCCAGCCCAGGGCGCGGAATTTCTTCGCCAGGGTGTCGGTGTATTCCATCTGCCGCGGGTCGGTCTCGTAGGCGGTCTTGAACAGGTCGGTGCGGGTGTAGGCCTTCTGCGGGTCGACGTTGACCAGGATGGCCTTGTCGCCGAAGCCGAAGCGCGCGCGGGAGGGGTTCGCCTTCAGTTCCAGGTAGATTTCACGGGCGGTCTTGTTGCTGGTTTCCATGCTGGTTCCTGCTGGTGTTTCCCGGGCTGCGGCGCGCCTCCCGGATTGATTGATATAAAGGCATAACAATAATACAATCGTGCCGAATACTGCAAGTCGCCGGGCGCGCTCCCGGCGTCAAGGCACCCACTAGCAAATAGTAAGTGAGCGGCGTTTAAAATGAACAAGACCCTCGACGGTATACGCATCCTGGATCTCACCCACATGTTGTCCGGCCCCTATGGCGGGATGATTCTCGCCGACCTCGGTGCCGAAACCATCAAGGTGGAGCCCCTGCAGGGCGAGGGTACCCGCAAACTGCTGGCGACGGACCCGAAAAATTCCCTGGGCGGCATGGGTGCCTATTTCATCACTCTCAACCGCAACAAGAAAAGCGTCGCCATCGACCTGAAAAGCGAGGCGGGCCTGGCCCAGTTCTACAAGCTGGTCGAGATTTCCGATATCGTGCTGAGCAATTTCGGCGCCGGCGTGCCGGAACGCCTGAAGATCGACTACGCCACGCTGAGTAAAATCAACCCGCGCATCATCACCTGCACCGTGTCCGGCTTCGGCTCGGACGGCCCGGGGCACAAGCGGCCGGCCTTCGACCAGGTGGCCCAGGCCACCGGCGGCGGCATGTCCATCACCGGCGCAGACCCGGAAAACCCGGTGCGCGCCGGCATACCCATCGGCGACCTTGGCGGCGGCATGTTCGGCGTCATGGGCATCCTCGCGGCCCTCTACGAGCGCGAGCGCAGCGGCCGCGGCCAGCATGTCGACATCTCCATGCTGGACTGCCAGATTTCCCTGCTCAACTACATGGCGACGATGTATTTCCTGTCCGGGGAAAACCCTTACCCGATCGGCAACTCCCACTTTGTCCACGTGCCCTACAATACGTTCCGTTGCTCTGATGGCTTTATCGTCATTGCGGTGATTACCGACAACTTCTGGCAGAATCTCAAGGAAGTGGTGAGCTGTGCTGAGTTCGATGATCCGGCCCTCGACGGGCAGCCCGGGCGCTGGGCGGCGCGGGACATGATCAACGCCAGGCTCAACGAGATTCTCGGCACCAACACCTCCGCCTACTGGCTGGAGAAGCTGGAGGCCATGCGGATCCCCTGTGCGCCGGTGAACAGTTTCAGCCAGGCGCTCTCCGATCCCCAGGTACTGCACCGGGAGATGGTCGTCGAGCTCAAACACCCCGACGGCAGCACCACCCGCGGCCCCGGCAACCCGATCAAGCTCTCCCGCACCGGCGAGGACGAGTACAGCCCCGCGCCGCTGCTCGGGCAGCATACCGATGAAGTCTTCACCAGCCTGCTCGGCTACAGCCAGCAGGATGTCGAGCAACTGAAACAGGATGGGGTAATCGGCTGATGGGCGAACAGGTCATAGTCAACGATGTCGGTCCACGCGACGGGTTGCAGAACCAGCCGCGGATTCTCACCGTGGCAGAGCGTGTCCAGCTGGTGCGGGCGCTGGTCGAGGCGGGCGTGGATCATGTGGAGGCGGGCGCCTTCGTCTCGCCGAAAGCGGTGCCGGCGATGGCGGGTACCGACGAAGTGGTGGCCGGCCTTGCCGGCCTCGACGGTGTCTTCAGCACACTGATCCCCAACCTCCGTGGCTACGAACTGGCCCGTGCCGCCGGTGTCGGCACGGTGGCGATGGTGCTCTACGCCAGCGATACCATGGCCCAGCGCAATGTGAAGATGAGTATGGCCGGGGCCGAGGCTGATACCGCGGCGATCATCGCCCGCGCCGCCCAGGAGGGTGCGCAGGTGGTCGCCACCATCGCCGTGGCATTTGCCTGCCCCTTCGAAGGCGCCACCGATCCGGCCCGGGTGCGCGATATCGCGCAGCGCTTTGCCGACATCGGCGCTGACCGGATCGTGATCGCCGATACCATCGGCGCCGCCAATCCGCAGCAGGTGCGCCAGTTGATGGACCCGCTGGTGCAGGCCATCGGTGCCGAGCGTCTCGGCTGCCACTTCCACGACACCCGGGCCATGGGGCTCGCCAACGTGTTTGCCGGGCTCGAGTCCGGAGTGCGCTATTTCGACGCCTCGATCGGCGGTCTGGGCGGCTGCCCCTTTGCCCCGGGCGCCAGCGGCAACGTGGCGACAGAGGATGTGGTGATGATGCTGGAACAGATGGGCTTCGCCACCGGTATCGACCTGGACGCCCTGTTGCGGGCCTCCGACCTGTCCGAAGCCCTCACCGGCACCGCACCCGGTGGCCGCGCCAAGGCCTGGCTGAAGCCCTGGCTGCAAAAGCAGGCTGGTACCGGGCCCGCTTGATATTTGTCATGGTCGCTACTTCGTACCGGCGGGCAGACTAGGGCCGTACCAATCACTGTTGGTTTTGCCGTCGCGGCATGGCCCGAGTTAGAGAATCGTTATGGCTTCACTGGACATCGCTGTCATCGGAGGAGGGATTGCCGGTCTGACGGCGATGCTCGCGCTCCTGGATCGTGGGCACAAGGTCACGCTGTATGAGGCCGCGCCCGCCTGGGGCGACATCGGCGCGGGCATTACCCTGTCGCCGAACGCCATGCGCGGTCTCGACGCGGTCGGCGTCGGGGAGGCCGTGGCAGCGACGGGTATGGAGCCGCAGTTGCAGCACATTTCCCACTGGCAGGACGGCCGGGTGCTGCGCGAAGTCGATCGCAGCACCACCTTCGAGACCTACAGGGCGCACTACATTTATATCCACCGCGCGGACCTGCACCAGATCCTGGTCGCGGCCGCCGAAGCCCGCGGTGGCAGGATCGCCCTCGGCAAGCGCCTGGGCGACATCGATACCAGCGGCGAGCAACCGCTGCTGCACTTCGCCGACGACACCACCGCCAGCGCGGACCTGGTGATCGGCGCCGATGGTCTCAAATCGCGCATCCGCCAGCTCTTCGATCCCCAGGCGCCGCATTTTACCGGCCACATCGCCTTTCGCGCGCTGGCGCCGGTAAGCCCCGCCATCCAGCACCTGGTGGATCAGCCGGGCATGCACATCGGTCCCGGCAAGATGGTCGTGCGTTACCCGCTGCGCAAGGGCGAGCTGCTCAACCTGGTATTTTTTGCCCGCCAGGACGGCTGGACCGAGGACGGCTGGGCGATTCCCGCCGAGCCCGGTGAACTGCAGGCGCTGTACGGCGACTGGTGCGAGGACATCCAGTCGATGATTGCCGCGGTACGCCCGGGCACGGTATTCAAGTGGGCCATCAACGCGCACAAGCCGCTGGCGCAGTGGGCCATTGCCGACAAGGTCACCCTCATCGGCGACGCCGCCCACGCCATGACACCTTTCCTCGGCCAGGGTGCGGCCACTGGCATCGAGGATGCGGTGATGCTGGCGCGGGCGCTGGAGGATTCCGCGACCGTGGCCGAGGCCCTGGCGCGGTTCCAGGCGGCGCGCCACGAGCGCACCAGCTTTATCCAGGCGGAGTCGAACGCCAACGCCGACCGGCTGCAGGGGTCGGAGGCGGAGATGTACGGCGTCGGCAATATGCGCAACGAGGAGACCCTGGGGCTGTTTTTCTACGACTGCACCACCGAACCCGTTTAAACGCTGATGCCGGGGTGAGCAGCGACTCGCTCCGCTGCGCGACTCCAGCATGAGGCGATCAACCCATCAGGCTGGCGCCGCCAGGCCGTAAGAGTAGCGTTATGGATACATCAGCAGAGTACATGGCCGGCGAGCAGGAAGCGGCGGTGGAAAAGGTGCCGCGCAAGACCATGGTCCTCTATGGCTTCGGCCAGACCGGGGCGCAACTGTTCCGCGATGCCCCGGCCGCCCTGTTGCCCCTGTTCATGACCACCATGCTGGGCGTGGCGCCCTGGCTGGCGGGCATCGTGGTGCTGCTGCCCAAACTCTGGGTCATCATCTGTGACCCGCTGATGGGCGCGTTTTCGGATCACCACAAACCGCGCCACGGCCGCCGTCCCTTCCTGGTGGCGGGGGCGATACTGACCGCCATCGGCTTTGTTGCCATGTTCAGCTTCTCCGGCTTTCCCTCGCCCTGGCTGGCGGCGCTCACCATCGGCATCCTGTTTTTCCTTGCCTCCACCGCCTTCAGCGCGTTCTCGGTTCCCTATTTGGCGGTGGCCTCGGAACTGTCCAGCGACCCCCATGAACGTACAACCATTCTTGCTTTTCGCATGATCTTTGCCGTTGCCGGGGTCATCATGGGTGTGGGCCTGGCCCAGCCGCTGGTATTCGCGCTGGGTGGCGACGCGGCGGCCTGGCGCACCATGGCGATGATCTTCGGCGGCCTGTGCCTGCTGGCGATGCTGGCGACCGCCTATGGCGTACCGCGCAATTTCGGCCGGACTGTGCACGCGGCGCCGGCCAACATGCTCTCGCGTCTCTCTGTCGTGCGCCAGAACAAGCCCTTCGTGGTTCTCACGGTGACCTTTTTCATCCAGTCCATCGCCCAGGCCAGCGGCTATACCGTGGTGGGTTTCGTCTTCCTCTACGCCATCGCCGATATCAACCTGCTGCTGCCCTTCGTGCTGGTGATGGCCTGCGGTTCGATTCTCAGCCAGCCGATGTGGGTAAAACTGTCCCGCCGCTGGGGCAAGGAACGGGCATTCTGGGGCGCCTGTATCGGCTGGGGGCTGGTAACGGTGACCTGGCTGTGGATCGGCCCCGGTGATGATGTGCTGTTCACCCTCCCCCTGTGGGGCGAGATGCCGACGCAACACTTCCTGGTCCTGGTGCGCGCCTTCATCATCGGCTGCACCAACGCCGGGTTCTCGGTGCTGACCTTCTCCCTGCTCACCGACACCATCGGCTTGCAGCGGCGCAAAACCGGCAATGTGGATGAGGGGCTGTTTTCCGGCATCTTCTCCGCGACTGAAAAGCTGGCCTTCGCGCTGGGGCCGGTTCTCGCGGGTATCGTGTTGAGCGCGGTCGGCTTCCAGTCCTCCACCGGTGGTGCGGTGGCCCAGGACCAGGAGGCGATCGACGGCATGATCTGGCTGTATTCGACGATTCCCGCCGGTGTACTGGTACTCAGTCTCACCGCCTTTACCCGCTTCCGTCCCGCGGTCGAGGCGGCGGAACGCGATCTGGCCCAGCAGTAAAAACTGTCATCGAGCGCCGGCGGTTTCAGGCGCCGGGCATGTTGCCGCCGTCGACCGGAAGATAGATGCCAGTGACGGCGGCATTGGCCGGATCGGCCAGGAACAGCGTCGCCGCGGCAATGTCTTCCGGCGTCGCCAGCCGGCCCAGCGGGCTGTGGCTGCGCAGGTTTTCCAGTAAATTTTCCTCTGACTGCCCCTCCGCCAGGTTGCCCATCAGCATCCCGGTGGGCACCGCCCCCGGCAGTACCGCGTTGACGCGGACGCCATAGCGTCCGGCGTTGGCGGCGGCTGTGCGCGTCGTCATCAACACGGCCGCCTTGGCGGCGCAATAGGCGCTGGCAGTGGGGTTGGCGGTAATGGACATGCCGGAACCGATATTGACGATGGCGCCGCCGCGGGACTTCATATGGCGAATGGCGTGTTTGCAGCCGAGGAAAGTACCGTCGAGGTTGATGGCGAAATGCAGGCGCCAGAGTTTCAGCGGCATGTCCTCGAAGGGGATGTTGGGCTGGAAAAAGCCGGCGTTGTTGACCAGTACGTCGATGCCGCCGTAGTCCCTGTCCGCCTGTGCGAAAACTTCCATCCAGCGCTCCTCACTGGTGACGTCGAGTTCCAGCGGAACCACGGCATCACCCAGCGAGGCGGCCAGTGCGCGGTTGGCGTCCTCCTGCAGGTCAGCGGCGATCACCCGTGCGCCTTCTTCGGCGAATGCGCGAACCATTGCCTTGCCGATGCCGCCGGCGGAGCCTGTAACGAGCACGTTTTTCCCGGAAAATTTCATCTGTCGGAACCTGCCTGAGTGCAGTCCGCCAGGCGTGGGCGGAGCGCGCGAAAAGGAATGTTGCCTGGAACTTTCTCGATACCGGGTATGCCCCGGGCGTGGAATCGCCTGTGACAGCAGGCTATCACCGCGCCGCGGCGGATGTGGATGACTTTTGTCATGGAGGGGATTCCCGCCGGAAACGTAGTCTGGGGCAACTCGCGCGCCCGAGCCGCGCAAACGGTCGGCATGTTGCTCCACCACACTACTCAGCGATTCCGGGAGCCCCGAATTACGTGACAGCAGTAGACGAGCCTGCAATGCAGAAACCCGTTCGCGGTTCGAGGCAGACGCCTCGGATCGACCTTTCCAGCGTGCAGTGGGAACGCAATGAATTCGACAGCTCCACGGCACTCCGGGAGAGTTGAACCCGTTCTCTGGCGCGAGCCACCACTCGCCCTGGGCCAGCGAGGCCGCGTTCATTCTGCAATTGCCCGAAGGGTACTGCGGTGATCTCCCCCAGTGGCCGGGTTTTGTGCTGGAAGCCCTGGTGCTGGGCGGGCAGGTGATGCTCGACGGCGAATCCTGGCACCGGGGCTGTTATGGCATCGACACCTTCGTTGGCGCCTGTGAGGTGCGCGAGACCGCAGAGGTCTACTTGCGCGCCTTCGCCGATTTCCAGTAAGCAAAGAGGATTTTTCCATGGCCAATGTAACGCCCCTGCCACTCGATCAGCAGGGTATGCGCCACCGCAGTTACCGGGGCAAGTTCCTGTATTTCACCGAGGGCGTCGGCGAGACCGGCCGCGAGTATTTCAGTGTCACGGTCCAGCCCGGCGGCGAGCGAACCCTGCGCGCCCAGTGCGAGATGGACGACTACCGCCTGTTGCGCGACGTGGTGATGACCGTGGGTGCGGACTGGTACCCCATCGACGCCTTCGTCCGCCTGTCGGTGGAGGAACAGACCGTGGGGTCGACCTGGTACACCTTCTCCCGCGACCAGGCGCAGTGCGAGGGCGTTACCCGGGAGGCGGGCAGGATTTCCCAGAGTGCCGAACGATCCACCGGTATCGAGTGCTTCGGCACCCACGCGCTCCACGGCGATGCCTGGCTGGTCGGCCGGCTGCGCAATTACACCGGTGATATGCAGGATTTTGAAATCGCCACCTTCGCTACCTCGACGCTGGCCAACGGCGGCTCGGGTCCTGACCTGATCCCCATTCCCCCGGGCTTCTCCACTATCCGGGACATGGGCTTCGAGGAGGTCACGGTGCCCGCGGGGACCTTCACCGCGCGCCGGGTGGTGATCGAAGTTCCCGGCGTGGACGACTTCGAGGTCTGGGCATTCGGCGAGGACTGCGTGCCGGTCAAGGTGGTTTCCCACGGACTCAACCAGTACTACCACCTGGCGGAACTGGAGGGCGATGCCCGTTGAATGGCCCGGGTCACGCTGGCGGACAGCGCATGATATTTGTCATGGCCGCAGATTGAACAATCAACTTAGTCTTTTTTAGCCAGTCCAATACACGGCCCAGGGCCGCTTCAGTAGGGGGAATATCCATGAAACACCGGAGTATCAGAACATTGGCGGGCACCGCGTGCCTGTCGGCCATTCCATTCAGCGCGCTGGTGCAGGCCCAGGCGCCGGCCTCAAACCTGGTGATCGAGAACATCGTGGTCACTGCCCAGCGCAAGGCGGAAAGTATCCAGGAAACACCGGTATCCATTTCCGCGCTGAGTGCCGAGGATGTCGAGAAACTGCAGATCGACAACGTCAAGGATCTGTCCCAGGTCATGCCCAACGTGTTGTTCAAGCCGGTGACCGGCGGCAGCGCGGGTATTGGTCCCTACATCCGTGGCGGCGGCACCACCGATGGCGCCAACATCACGTCCGAAGCGGAAGTCGGCATCTACATCGACGACGTCTTCCAGCCGCGTTCCGCGGCCTCCTTCATCGAGGCACTGAACGTCGAGCGCATCGAGGTACTGCGCGGTCCCCAGGGCACACTCTACGGGCGCAACAGCTCGGCGGGCGCCCTGAAGATCATCACCGCCAGGCCGGCCGAGGAGTTCACCCTGCGCAACGAGGTGGGTATGGGTCGTTGGGAAGAGTTCTACAACAAGTTGAGCCTGTCCGGGCCGCTCACCGAAGACGGTGCGCTGCGCGCGGGATTCTCCGGTATGTACCGCGACCGCGACGGCGGTCGCCAGGAAAACGTCACCCGCAACGAGGAAGTGGGCGCCGAGGAATACAAGGGCTTCCAGGCGGATCTCTACTACGAGGGCGAGCGCTACACGGCGCGGCTGAAGGGCTATTACAGCGACTTCGACAGCGACGGCCTGTGGGCCTCGGCGCTGGACCCCTTCCAGATGGATCGTCCCTACGACGACATTCCGTTTACCTCGGGAGCCATCGACAAACTGCTCTCACCCTACGAATCCTACACCTCGGACACCCAGTACGGCGCCAGCCTGCACCTCGACTTTGACCTCGGCGAAACCACCAGCCTGAGCTCGGTAACCTCCTGGGGCGAGCTCGATGACGACTGGGCCGTCGGCTTCTCCGGCGGTGTCGCCAACGAGGCGCTGGGCATACCCTACCCGGGCTACCTGGAACTGTTCCAGCGTGAATCGGTGAGCGAGCAGGACAGCGTCACACAGGAGTTGCAGCTGCAGGGCGAACTCTTCGACAGCTTCGTGAGCTATGTCGCCGGCCTCTACTACTTCCGCGAGACCGGAACCCAGGAAGTGACCTCGGAAATTTTCTTCACTCCGGCGTATACCGTCTTCGACATAACCACCGACAGCTACGCGGCATTCGGCCAGGCCAGCATGCACTTCAGCGATGACCTGACCGTAACCCTCGGCGGACGGTATACCGAAGACGAGAAAAGCATCGACGCGATCGTCGGCGGTGGCACCGTCGATCGCAGCGACAGCTGGAACGAATTCACGCCCAAGGCCGCGGTGGAATACCGGATCTCCGACGACATGATGGTCTTCGCCAGCTATACCGAGGGTTTCAAGGCCGGCGGCTATAACGGCCTCGCGGACAACCCGGTGGCACTGGGTTCGCCCTTCGAACCGCAGACAGTCGAAGCTTACGAAGTCGGCCTGAAGAGCGAGTGGTGGGACAACCGCCTGCGCATCAACCTCGCCGGCTTCTACAACGAGTACGCCAGCCTGCAGCAGCAGGCGGTGACCAACGAAGGGGTGTTCATCACGGAAAACTACGACGCGGAACACCAGGGTATCGAGGCCGAGATTTCGTTGCTGTTGACGCCCTCGATTTCCCTCTGGGCCAACGGTGTCTACCAGGACAGCGAGTACACCGATACGGCGGCCAGTGGCGGCGTCTCCACCGGTTCCCTGGTCGGCAACCGGATGACCAACGTGTTCGATTACCAGTTTACTGTCGGTGTCGATTACAGCCAGGATATCGGTCCGGGCACGCTGGCGCTGGGCGCCAACGTCAATACCCGGGACGATTTCTTCTCCACCTCGGACAACGCGCCGATCGGCCACATCGAGCCGCTCACCATGGTCGATGCCTATGCCTCGTATTCCTGGGACCGCTGGAAGCTGGCGCTGTCCGGCAAGAACCTGACCGACGAGAAGTACTGGTTCACCGGTTTCGGTTTCAGTGTCGTGCAGCCGCGCTTCATGGCTGACCCGATGACCTGGCGCCTGGGGCTCAGCTACCAGTTCTAGTAGTACTGGATTACTTGCTATTTAACCCGTAGCGGCTTTTTGGCTGCTGCGGGTTTTTTTTATGAGTTGTCTGAGGTTTTTGCTGCGGCTTGGCGGCCTTGCGGCCGCTGCATTGGCGCCGGGCGGTGCATGTCTTTTGCTCCATTCCAGGCGCTTGCGGCGCGTTGACCTTCAGTGCCCGGAATTGCCGTCTGGCTGCCGGGGGTTGAGTTCGTTTGGAGATGACATGCTACCCGGTCCCCTGACAGTCAGTGAGGTGGGCTGAACTGTGGCGATGGCAAGGCGGTTCCGCAGCGAGATTGAGTTCGCACCGACGCCTTCCAAGTCCGCAAAAGACATGCTCCACCCGACGCCAATGCGGGTGCCAATCGACAACTGAAGGAACTTCGCACTGTCTTGTATACGGGGTTCCGTGTCGTGCAAAGACTGGGAGGCCTGGTCTCAAACTGGAATCTGGAATCTGGAATCTGGAATCTGGAATCTGGAATCGGCAATCGGCAATCGGCAATCGGCAATCGGCAATCGGCAATCGGCAATCGGCAATCGGCAATCGGCAATCGGCAATCGGGAGCCAGGAGCCAGGCAAACGGAAACCAGACCAGAGTGCGAAAGCCCGGGGTTACTCCCGCCCGCAGGCCACGCAGCGGCCGCCAGGCCGCCCCACGCGGCATTTCCGGGCACTGAAGGCCAACGCGCCGCAAGCGCCTGGAATGGAGCAAAAGACATGCACCGCCCGGCGGCAATGCCGCGGCCGCCAGGCCGCCCCGCCTGAAGCAAATGAGCATTCCCCCAAGGCAAAACAGCAGAAATAACGCGTCCCGACAAAAAACGGGCAGCCGTGAACGTTTTTGGCGCAATAATTGCTAATGATATGACATTAGGGTTTCGGGGCCAGCGCTCAAAACACGCATCCCCCGGGACTGACCAGATTCAACGCGCCACGTGAAAGGTGTACCCTGCCATGCTTGAAGCCATTGATCTCAGTACCGCGTATGTCGACTTCGACGCCGACTGCATGCTCTTTCACGACCTCCCACAGGAGGACCTGAACCGCCTCGCGGAAATGTCCCGCCTGCGCATGATCTGCCCGAACCAGAGCCTGAGCGACCAGAACTCGCCCTCCGGGCGGGTGTTCAATATCGTCTCGGGCAGCGGCGTGGTGGAGCGGATTTCCAGCTCGGGGCGCCGCCAGATCCTGGCTTTCGTGTTCCCCGGTGATTTCGTCGGCCTGTCCAACTCCGCCTACTTCGAGTACGGCATTCGCAGCCTGACCAACGTTTCCGCTTATGAATTCCCGCGTTCCCGGCTGGTCGAACTGTCCGAGGCCTCGCCGGTGCTGAAGGCCAATATCCAGAGCATCCGCGATCGTGTGCTCGCCCTGACGTTCGACCAGGTGTTCCTACTGGGGCAGCGACGCGCCCACGAACGCCTGTGTTTCTTCCTGCTGCACATGCTGGAGCGCCTGCCGGGCGCGCGGGCGGAACGCATCCAGTTGCCGATGTGCCGCCAGGACATCGGCGACTTCCTTGGCCTGACCCCGGAGACGGTCAGTCGCTCCCTGGCCAAGCTGAAGCGGGACGGACTGATCGCCTCGCCGACACCGCAGACGATCTGTATCCGGGATATGGAGCGGGTGCAGGAGCTGGCGGATATCAGCTGAGGGGCTGGGAGAAATAGCGCAGGATCGCACCTGCCCAGTGCGCCTGCCGGCCTTCCAGTGCAACAAATTGGTGCGCTGAGTCGGCATATTCCATCGCGGGGTTGTGCGCCATGCCCACGCTGCCTTCCGCCCGGTAAGTCGCGCGCTCGTAGGCCAGTGCGGCCTCCAGGCGCTGCTCCAGGCCGGTCCGCGATTTCAGCAGGGCCAGCAGGTCGACCTGCAACTCGACAGCCTCCGGGGCGCTGGCGTTCTGCCGCAGGTGCGCGGCGTCGCGCTGCCGCCAGGCGGTGTACAGCGCGCGGTCGCGCAGATAGTGCCAGCCGCGCAGCAGGTGCGAGCCCGCGGCGTCGGGCTCGAGGTCCGGTAACTGTGCTGCCTCAGGGGGTGTCGCCATGCCCTCGTCGAAGCGCGGGTCGCAACACAGCAGGTGGCCGTGCCCCGGTGTTTGCAGGCGCAGCAGCTCCAGCGCACAGGCGCTGGCCGCGCCCAGGGCGATAATGTCCACTGCGCCTGTGCTCATCTCACGCAGAAACGCGGCAATGGCCGCCGCCATATCCCGCGGCTGGATGGTCGGCGCTGCCACCCGGGTTTCCCCGTGGCCCGGCAGGTCCGGCGCCAGTACCCTGCGACCCCCAGCCAGGGCGAGAGCCAGTTCGCGGACCGAACTCGCGCTGAGGCCGAGGTCGTGAAGCAGCAACAGCGGCCGGCCCGGTGCTTCGCCACCGCCGTGGAAATAGTGAAATTCACCCTCATTCCAGCGGCGAAACGCCCGCCGCAGGCCGGGAGTCGTCTCCTCCACACCCACTGGCCTGCCGCTGCTGATGTCTCTCGCGTGACGCAGGAAGAACTCCCGGGTCGCTGCGGGTATATCGGCGAAGTCATCGACAAGCAGGGTTTCCACCGGTTCGGGCAGGGGTGGGTACTGGTCCACGTAACGACTCAGGGCGTCGGGCCTGGCCACCAGCAGTTGCGCGGGCACAGCCAGATGGCCGAGATCGCCGCGGATGTCGTAGTCGAGTACCGCGCGGTAGGCGGCGCGGTAGCTGTCGCCGGCCTCCATGATGTCCATGGCGCTGTCGTGCATCTCGGCGTTGGTGGCGGGCCAGTGGATGCGCGCTTCAGGGCTGCGCTGGTACCAGGGGTAGTAATCGTGCTGGTCCTTGATCCGCGACCACAGCCAGGCCAGGTGGCTGCCGTTCCACTGGGGCAGGAACGGCTCAAAATACCTGTTGCAGAGTTCCCGGCGCTCGGATTCGCTGTTGATCAGCACTCCGTTGGCGACCAGTGCCCCCACCCGCCGGGGATGGCGGGCGGCGAGGCGGACGCCAATGATCGCGCCGGAGTGCGAGCCGAAAACCGCCGGTTTCTCCAGCTCCAGCGCGTCGAAGAGGCCTACCAGGGCGTCGACGAATTCATCCAGGCAGGGCGCAGTATCCACCGGTTGCAGCGGGTCGGACTGGCCGTAGCCCGGGGTGTCGGGGGCGATGACCCGGAAATCGCGGGCCAGGAATTCGATCAGCGGCAGCAGTTCCCGGGAGTTGCGCGGCGACTGGTGGATCAGCACCACCGCCGGGCCGCTGCCCGCCTCGCGGTAGTGTACCTGGCGGTTACCGAGGCAGGCGTAGTGGCGGCTGACAGCCGGGGTGCCCATGCGGGTTACTCGCCCTGCGACCGGGACAGGCCCAGGTTGCCGGGTGCGAGGCGGTGCTGCGGATCGTTATGCTGCTTGATCGCGCGTACCAGGTCCATCGCCGGCCCCTGCAGGCGCTCGCGGTAGGGATAGGCCTTGCCGACCTGGAAATTCACCGCGCCGTGCTCGACATAGAGCTCGATCAGCGCCTGCTTGAGTTCGTGCACATACTCGCGGGCTTCCGGACTGCCCGCATACACCGGCAGTTGCGCGAGGTAATCCGCCGGCACCACCTCGCGGTGATAGGCCGTGATCTCGTCCGGCCAGTAGAGTGCCAGTTCGTAGAGGAAGCCGGAGGTGCCCACGGTGGCGAACATGCCGCCGTGCCACACGCCGAGCCGATCCATTGCGTCCCGGCGCTCGCTGAACAGGGCTTTGAGGGCACGGTGGAAGCCGGGCACGGCGGAGTGGGGCAGGATGCCGTGCAGGGGTACCCAACGTTCGCCGTTGGGGCCCAGGGTATTGTAGAAGGGCGCGAAGGGCATGCCGCGGACCACCGAGGGAGCGGTGGCGGGAATCTCGTTGCCCAGGCGCTCCACCAGCTGGCGGATGCGGTGCAGGCGACTGCGCACCTCGTGGTCGTCGACGCCCTCGACAATGTAGTGGGTCATGTAGGCGGAGCGGCCCATGATCCGCCGGGCGGAAAGTCCCGCCCGCGCCAGTTGTTTCAGGCCCTCCCACCAGGAGGGCGAGCTGTTGAGGATGGACAACGCGATCCTGAAGGTTTCCCCGGCGTTGTCCTGGCGGGCGATCTGGCCCTGGGAGAGGGCGCTATCCAGGGAGAAGTGGGTATCCTCCAGTCCCTCCAGGGCAATCAGGCGCATGGATTCGTGCATTGCCTCCAGCGTGGGGAAGGCAAACGACGCACAGCGGTGTGCCGGGCGGCGCCTGAGCAGCGGCAGGGTGATGCGCGCCTTGATCCCCAGGGCGCCGCAATCGCCGGTAAACAGGCCGGTCAGGTCCGGGCCGAAATAGCGCAGGAAGGGCCCGCTGCCGGCGGCGGCCGAGCCGGTCTGCAGCAGCGTGCCGTCGGCCAGTACGATATCCATGCCCAGGACGGACTGCGCCGAGATTCCGTGGGCGCCGGAACCGTGGCTGATGGTGTTCTGCGACATGGAGCCGCCAACGGTGGCAATCATGCCCGAGAAGGGCCCCCAGAAGGGGGTGCGCAGGCCGCGTTCGTCGAGGGTTTCCTTCAGGGCTTTCCAGGTAACGCCGGCTTCCACCGTCACGTAGCCGTCCAGTTCGTTGATCTCGGTAATCCGGTCCATGCCGCTGAGGTCCAGCAGCAACTGGTCCTCTGTGTCGGCAATGTAGCCGTCGGTGTAGGAGGCACCGCCGCCGCGCAGGTTGAGGGTGACCCCCTGGGCAGCGGTCGCTCGCACCAGCTCCTGTAATTGTTCTACGCTTTGTGGGCGCACCACGGCCAGCGGGGTGGCCAGGCGGCGATAGACATCGGTGTAAAAGCGCTCGCCGGCGGCGCCGGTGAGCACTGCGTCCGAACCGACGATGGAGGTGAGCGTGTCGTGGAGTTCGATGCTGATGGGCATAAGTCGGGTTCCGGGATGCGCCGTGGCGGCGCCGCGCGCCAGCTTGCGCGACCGGGCGTCGCCGGGTGGATGGATATTCCGGCGATGCTACCGGGCTGGCGCCAGCTGTCCTTGATTAATGTCATGGCGCCGCCGCGGTGTAAAAGGAAACTGGAGCACAATGAAAACCGGATTACCGGATCGGGGAATCGAACAATGAAACCTTTGAGGATAGCGGCGTTCGCGCTGTTGGCGCTGGGCGCAGCCACCACCGCAGCCACTGACGCCGTGATCCCCTTCGCGGAGCAGGCGCAGCCGCCGGCCCCGGACTACCGCAATGCGCAATCCTGGGCGGCGCTGCCCGAGGCCCCCGGCGCCAGCCAGGTGACCCCAGCGGGGGCTTCGGCGGCCACCGGCGAGCGCGACGTCGACGTGTTCTATATCCATCCCACCACTGACACCAGCGCCAGCCGCTGGAACCAGCCGCTGGATGACGCGGCGGTAAACGCCTGGACCGATGCCAGCGTCATCGCCCGCCAGGCCAGCGTGTTCAATGCCTGCTGCCGGGTCTACGCGCCGCGCTACCGTCAGGCGACCGTGCTCGCCGTGCGCGCCGCCGCTCCGGGCGGGGACGGCAACCTTGCCTACGATCTCGCCTACAGCGACGTGCTGCGGGCCTTCGACGACTACATCGCCAATCGCAACCAGGGCCGGCCCTTCGTCATCGCCGGGCACAGCCAGGGCGGCCTGCTGGCCTATCGCCTGCTGCGCGACCGGGTGGATTCGACAGCGCTGCAACAGCAACTGGTGGTGGCCTACGTGGTCGGTCTGGACCTGATGGAGGGGGACTTCGGGCGCACCTACCACAGCCTGCAGTTGTGCTCGACCCCCGACCAGACCGGCTGCGTTGCCGGCTGGAACACGGTAAACGGCGAGGCGGATATCGCCCTCTACGGGAGCATGGCGGGTGCGCGTTACGCCGCGCAGTACCAGACCGATGAAGGCCGCACCGGTGTCTGCGTCAATCCGCTGACCTTCAGCGCCGACCAGCCCCAGGCGCCGGCCTCCGCCAGTCTCGGCGCCGTGCCGGGCGCCCCCGACGCCAGCGCGCCGCAGGCGCTGAAAGCGGGCCTGGTCAGCGCGAAGTGCACTGGCGGCTACCTGGTGGTGGAGGCAGACCCCGCGCTCGACCTGCAGCCGCTGCCCGGCGGCAGCATGCACTTCCATGATATCGGCCTGTTTTACGCCGACATCCGTCAGAACGTCGCGCGCCGCATCGCCGCTTTTGGCAGTGCTGGCAAGTGAGTAACAGCGGCGCCCCGGGAATACCGGGATCGCTGTATTTTCAGGATTTCACAGGGCCGGGAAACTGCATCCGGCACATTACGTAAACAGAGGAGCTCGGTTCAGCATGGAAAATAAATTTACTCGGCGTTCCGCCCTGCGGGGCATGGGCGCACTCGGCGCCGGCGGGCTGATCCTGCCGTCCATGGGTAGCCAGGCCGCGGCGCAGCCGGTGGTTGGCATGGGCTCAAAATACGGCATCAAGGATCTCGACCTCTCCACTCCGGAAGCGCGCTCCAGCGTGATCACCAAGGTGATGGGGAGTATCGGCACCGAGGAGACCCACGCCTTCATGCGCTTTCACATGTACGGCTACACCGGCGACGGCAACCTGATGCCGATGTTCAACCTGAACAGCTACATCCTGCAGAAGTGGAAGCAGGTGCAGCCGGGCACCTCCGAGCTGCGCCACTACGAAGTGGGCTACTACTGCGACTTCGATACCGACAACCCGATCACCCACTGGACCAACCCCTTCTCCGGCAAGACCATCGAGTTCGAACCCTTTATCCTCGGCCCGATAGGCCGCCTGTACACGCCCGAAGGCATCATCGCGCCGGGCATCGCGCCCAACCCCCTGCGGATCAACGTGATCGGCAACCGGGTTTTCGTTCCGGCCCAGTCGATTGAATCCTTCCCCAATGTCTTCACGCCCGAGGAGTGGCCGGAGATCTCCACCGGGCCGAAGGTCTACTGGGATTCCATGTACACCTTCTCCGCCAACATCGATGACGTGCTGAACCCGGAGCTGACCTGTGCCCCGGCGGAAATCCACATGCAGAATTTCACCAGCTGGCAGCCCTGGCTCGGCTTCGGCAACAACCAGGGCCGCAGCATGGCGCGCGCCTTCGGCTGTAACATCAGCGGCTTCGATGCGCTGGAACCCCAGGTGCGCGCGGGCTTCGAGAAATTCACCCCGGCCATCTTCGATACCGACAACTGGAACGACGTGCGCTTCGATTCCATGGACTACTACAACAAGGCGAAAGCAGAGCGCGAGGCGGCCAAATCATGAGGCGTAGCGGGGTAGGGCTGATCGCCCTGTGGATGGCGCTGTCTTCGCTGCCCGCGGCAGCCGCGGACGCCGATGTGGACATGGACGCCATGGAGGCGCTCTACCAGGAGCGCTTCAAGGGCACCATGGAGAACGGCGGCTATATCAAGGCCTACGAGCCGCAGGAACCGGTGCCGGGCGCCGACCCGGTCGCGCCGCTGGCGGTCGCCAGCGCGGCGGAACTCGGCATCGACAGCGCGGCCCTGGACCGCGCCGAGCAGTACGCGCGCGACAACAATTCCACCGCCTTCATCGTCTGGTACCAGGGCAAGCTGCAGCGGGAGACCTACTTCGGTGACGTCACCGCAGCGACACCCCTGACCACCATGTCGTTGTCCAAGCCGATGACCTCGCTGGCCGTGGGCCGGGCCATCCAGTTGGGTTATATCAAGTCGCTGGACCAGCCGCTCGCCGATTTCTTTGGTGAGTGGCGCGGGACGGAAAAGCAGAGCATGCTGGTGCGCCACCTGCTGGATATGCGCACCGGCCTGCTGCCCCAGGCCTACAGCACCGACCCTGACAACCCCCTGAACCGGGCCTACCTCTCACCGGTGCACGGCAAGTATATTGTCGAGAGCTATCCCCTGGTCGCCGAACCCGGCAGCGTGTATGTCTACAGCAACGCCACCGCCGACCTGGTGGCGGTCCTGATCGAGCGCGCCACCGGGCAGCGCTACTCGGATTTCCTCGGCAACGAGGTGCTGGCGAAAATCGGCGCAGCGGGCGGCAGCCAGTGGGTCAATCGCCCCGGTGGTACGGCGCATTCCGGTTGCTGCGGCTATTTCCCGGCACAGACCTACCTGCGCATGGCGATCGCCATGCTCGACGACGGTGTTGTGGATGGCGAGCGCCTGCTGCCCGAAGGCTACGTCAACGCGATGACCACGCCCACGGCGCAGAACCCGCACTACGGCCTGGGTATCTGGGTCGGCGGCGAGTACATCGAGCGCCGCGGCTTCGGCGGCCCCAACCACCCCGGCCCCAAGGTCCTGCACAGCGAGCCCTTCGTGGACAAGGGTATCTACATGTTTGACGGCAACTTCAACCAGGTCGTCTATATCATGCCCAGCCTGGAGCTGATCGTGCTGCGGGTGGGCAAGGCGCCGCTCAAGTCCCCCGAGTGGGACAACAGCTACCTGCCCAACCTGGTCGCGCGGGGTATCAAGGGGGATTGACCGCGCCGGTCGATCCCTTGTTTTCCGTTTTTCGCCAATTTACAGCCAGCAAGGAAACTACATGAGCCACGAACTGGATCAGCAAAATCTCTCGCGCCGCTCCTTTGTCGGCGCCGGCCTCGCCGCTGCTACCGCGGCGGCCGCCACCCCGGCGATCGCCGTGGCCGCCGTGCCCCCCGCCAGCGGTGCCAACCCCAACCTGAAACCGCTGGATGTCGACGACCCGCGGGAGAACCTCTACGGCTTCGCCAAGCTCTGGGGCACCATCGGCGACAAGGCGGTCCTCTCCGGCTACCAGGGCGTGCAGTACGCCATCGTCGGCTCCGAGCGCGCCAAACCGCTGTTCGGCTATGTCGGCTTCGGCAATATCCGCAACAAGATCCTGCCCGATGGCACCGTCAAGGTGATGGGCAAGGAGGCCGGTTACTTCACCGACCTGGCCACCGGCGAGATCATCGACTACTGGGACAACCCCTGGACCGGCGAGCGGGTCGAGGTGTTCCCCTTCCTCAACGACGCGTTCCGCGGCAGCCTCGGCCTGGAGCGCAAGGTGTTCCGGGTGGGCGACGGCGAGACCGTGAACAACGACATGGGCAAGAAACCGAAAGGCGGCGAGCCCTTCCGCCTGCCCTGGCAGGTGATCGGCGACCAGTACCTGCTGGGCTGGGACTACGCCCACGAGTACACCAACCCGGTAACCCCCGAGGGTTGGCCGAAGGCCTCCACCGGGCCGCGGGTCAACCCGTCCGAGCACTTTACCCTGTTCACCTCGCGCGACGAGATCGACGACCGCTCCACGGAGACCGCGCGCTTCACCGCTGGCTTCATGCGCCAGGCCCCCTGGTGGCCCTGGATGCTGATGGGGCAGAGCGGGGTGCACGGCGTCCTGATGGGGCGCATGCACAGCTACCAGATCACCGGTGGCATGGATGACGTGCCGGCGGTGGTGCGCGACCGGGTGGAGCGCGATCGCCCCGACCTGTTCGAGGAACCCACTGACGGCCCCGACCTCGGCGTGGTGGGTACGCTGGAGCACTACGCCCGGCAGGTGCCCCCGGAAACCCCCGGCTACAAGCGCGAGGGCTGATTGCCAGCGTCCCGCCGCCCGGCCCGCGGCGGGACGCCATTTCCCCCGGGCCTCATGCGATCACCACGGATGACAATTGTCATGTTTTTATGCGGTTGAATCGTTCACTGTATCCTCTGTAATTCTTACCCGCTGCACCGTCCGCGCCACCGGTTTTTATGCCGCACGAGAGCGTATAGTGACCGGATGCAGGTGGGTGTCATGCATCAATCGCCGGCGCACCCATCCGCCGGAGCGTATTTGCGATGAGGTTAAAACGTATGAGCTATCGTCTGGGAGTGGATGTCGGGGGTACCTTCACCGACCTGCTGTTGATCAACGAGGAGAGCGGGGAAACCTTCACCGCCAAAGTGCCTTCCACCCCGCAGGACTCTTCCGTGGGTGTGCTGAACGGGGTTGCCCGCATCTGCGAGGAGTCCGGTGTCGATCCGAAGCAGATCAGCCGGGTGATGCACGGCACTACCGTGGCGACCAACGCGGTGCTGACCGGCAAGGGTGCACGGGTGGGCCTGGTGACCACCAAAGGTTACGAGCAGACCCTGCAGGTAGCACGCTCCTTCTGCCCCGGCGGCCTCGGCGGCTGGGTGAGCTTCGTCAAGAGCCCGCTGCTGGCGCCGCTGGAACTGACCATCGGTGCCAGCGAACGCATCGGCGCCAACGGCGAGATCGTGACTGAACTGGATGAAGCCGCGCTGCGCAGCGACCTGGAAAAACTTCGCGCCACCGGCCAGGTGGAAGCCCTGACCATCTGTTTCATCAACGCCTATGTGAACCACGCCCACGAGATGCGGGCGCGGGAAATCGCCATGGAGATTTTCGACGACGTGCCGATCTCCATCTCCAGCGAAGTAGTGCCGGAGATGCAGGAATACGAGCGCACCGAGACCACCGTGGTCAACTCCTATGTGCGTCCGGAAGTGGCCAAGTACGTCAACAACCTGCAGAACTCGCTGGAGGAGCGCATGGGTGAAAGCGTACACCTGTCGATCCTGCGCTCCGACGGCGGCCTGGCCTCGGGCCGCGCCTCCGCCGAATCCCCGGTCAACCTGCTGATGTCCGGCCCCGCCGGCGGTGTGACCGGCGCGCTGTACTTCTGCACCCGCGCCGGCTACGACGACATCCTGACCTTCGACATGGGCGGTACGTCTACCGACGTGGCGCTGATCCAGGGCGCCCGCGCCAAGGTGCGCCGCGAAACCATCGTCGGCGACGTGCGCGTGCGCGCCCCTTCCGTTGACGTGCGCACGGTCGGCGCCGGCGGCGGCTCCATCGCCTTCGTTCCCGAACTGACCAAGGCGCTGCGTGTCGGCCCCGAGTCCGCCGGTGCGGTGCCCGGGCCCGCCGCCTACATGAAAGGCGGTGTCGAGCCCACGGTCTGCGACGCCAACGTGGTGCTGGGCTACCTGCCCTCGGACGTGCAACTGGGCGGCGCCATGGCCATCGACCGCGACGCGGCGGAAAAGGCCGTGGCGAAAGTCGCCGATGCCATGGGTATCGATATGATGGAGGCCGCGGAAGGGATCATCCGCATCGCCAACGAGGCCATGTTCGGCGCCCTGCGCCTGGTGTCCGTCGAGCAGGGTTATGACCCCCGCGACTTCGCCCTGGTGGGCTTCGGCGGCGCCGGTCCGCTGCACGCCAACGCCCTGGGCATCCTGACCAGCGCCTGGCCGGTCATCGTGCCCCCCGGCCCCGGGGTGTTGTGCGCCTACGGCGACGCCACCACCCAGGTGCAGGACGAAGCCGCCCGCACTTACCTGACCATGGTGGAAGACACCAGCGCGGACAAACTGCTGGCTGACCTGGCGGAACTGAAAGCGCGCGCCTCGGAATCGCTGATTGCCGATGGCATCCCGTCCGAGGACCTGGCCGTGACCTACCAGGCCGACCTGCGCTACGTCGGCCAGGCCTTCGAGATCAGCGTCGAGTTTAGCGAGGCGGATCTGCGCGAGCAGGGCCTCGCGCTGATCACCGACTATTTCGACAACGAGCACGAGAAGCTGTTTACCTTCAAGCTTGGCGACGGCCACGAAATTCTCATGATCCGCGCCGTGGCCAAGGCCAATGCCGGCGAGATCGCACTGAAGCGGCTGGTCGACGCCGGCCTGACCCTGGACGACTGCAAGCTGCACGACACCCGCATCTTCAGCGGCGGGCAGTGGCACGACGCGGTCATCTACGACCGCAAGCTGCTGCAGGAAAACATGCTGGTGCCGGGCCCGGCCATCGTCAGCGAGATGGATTCGACGACACTGGTGCTCCCGGGCTACGCGGCCCGCGTCGATAGCATCGGCAACCTGCTCATCAACCCGGCCGATGCGGTCTCTGAGTAACCACGGGGGAATTTACAATGCCAGCCAATATTATTGAAACCAACCTGACTCCCCTGCAGCGCGTCGATGTCGAAGGCGTGACCGTCGACATCATCGAGAACGCCCTGCGCAACGCGCGCGAGGAAATGGACGCGGTGCTGTTCCGCACCGCCATGTCTCCCGGCATCCGCGAGCAGGGCGACTGCTTCCCGATGATCGCCAACCGCGAGGGCAAGATGGTCGTCGGCCAGTTCGGCTCCTTCATCCCGGGCTTCAACAGCGCCTACAACGGGGACATCGAAGAGGGCGACATCATCCTCACCAACGACCCCTACATGTGCAATGCGGCGGTGTCCCACCTCAACGACTGGATCGTGCTGCTGCCGGTGTTCAAGGAAGGGCGCCACATCGCCTGGTCGGCGATGTTCGGCCACATGTCCGACAACGGCGGCATGGTGCCCGGCTCCATGCCGATCGAGGCCACCACCATCTTCCAGGAAGGCATCCGCATTCCTCCGGTGAAGCTGTACAAGAAGGGCGTGCTGCAGGAAGACATGCTGGAAATGATCCTGCACAACGTGCGCACCCCGCAGTGGAACCGCTTCGACCTCAACGCGCTGGTCGCGGCCTGCAAGACCGCCGCGCGCCGCTGCGTGGAGCTGGCCGAGCGCTTCGGCGACGACGTCTTCGACTCCACCATGCAGATCATGCTGGAGCGCAACCGCATGGCCATGAGCGAGATCATCAAGATGATCGTCCCCGAGGAGCCGCGCGAGTTCACCGACTACCTCTGCGACGACGGCAAGGGCATGGGCCCCTACGCCATCACCTGCAAGATGTGGCGCGAGGGCGAGCGGGTAATCTTCGACTTCGAGGGTACCGACCCGCAGGCGCAAAGCTCGGTGAACTTCTTCCTCAACGAGGACATGTTCAAGATGTTCTTCGGCTCGTTCACGATCAACATCGTCGACCCGCAGATCATCTTTAACGACGGCTTCTACGACCTGGTGGACGTGCGCATCCCGCAGGGCACCCTGCTCAAGCCGAACTACCCGGCGGCGCTGTCCGGCCGCACCCACGCGCTGGGCCGCATTTTCGACATCCTCGGCGCACTGCTGGGCATGGGCGCACCGAAGGAACTGCTGAACGCCGCCGGCTTCTCCGATTCGCCGCACCTGTTCTACTCCGGTTACGACGACAAGGGCGAGTGGTTCCAGCTGTTCCAGATCGGCTTCGGCGGCATTCCCGGGCGCCCGGTAGGCGACGGCCCGGACGGCCACTCCCTGTGGCCGGGCTTCACCAACGTGCCCAACGAGTTCATCGAGTCCTACTTCCCGATGCGCATCGAGAAATACGAGACCATCACCGACTCCGGCGGCGCCGGCCTGCACCGCGGCGGCAACGGCCTCAGCGTGGCCTACCGCTTCCTCTGCGACGGCGAGATCGGCATCCACGACGACCGCTGGCTGATGTACCCCTGGGGTGTCAACGGCGGCGAGCCGGGCCTGCGTTCCACCAAGCTGCTGGTGCGCGCGGATGGCTCCGAGGAATGGCTGCCGTCCAAGCGCGAGGGCATCCAGGTGAAGGCCGGCGACCTGCTGTACTTCAACACCTGGGGTGGCGGCGGCTGGGGTGACCCCTTCGCGCGCGATCCGCAGCTGGTGCTGGCGGATGTCAATCGCGGCCTGGTGTCGGTGGACGGCGCCCGTCGCTACGGCGTGGTGATCGTCGACGGGGCAGTCGATACGGCGGCCACCGAGGCCCTGCGCGCGACCATGGCCGAAGCGCGCGGCGAAATTGCGGTGTTCAACCGCGGTGGTACGATCGAGGAAATCAAGGCCCGCTGCCTGGAGGAAACCCACCTGCCGCCGCCGGTCGCGCCCACGTTCCGGCGCCAGGCCAGCTAGGACAGGTCGAGGCGGAAACCGGACAATGGCAGAAAACCCGAAAACACTGTATGACAAGCTGTGGGAGCGGCGCTGCATCGCCACCGACGATGAGGGCATGTCGCTGATCTACATCGACCGGCACATCGTGCACGAGGTGTCCTCCGCCCAGGCCTTCGAGGGCCTGCGGGCGGCGGGGCGCAAGCCCTGGCGGCGCGAGTCGATCATCGCGACTCCCGACCACAACGTGCCCACCACCGACCGCGGGCTGGGTATCGAGGGCGTGAGCGACCCGGTCTCGCGCAAGCAGATCATTGCCCTCGACAGCAACTGCAAGGAGTTCGACCTGCTGCAGTTTGACCTGCAGGACACCCGCCAGGGCATCGTGCATGTGATCGCGCCGGAACAGGGCATGACCCTGCCGGGCACGACGGTCGTGTGCGGCGATTCCCACACCGCGACCCACGGCGCTTTCGCCGCCCTCGGTGTGGGCATCGGCACCTCCGAGGTCGAGCACGTGCTCGCCACCCAGTGCCTGCGGCAGATGAAGGCCCGCAACATGCTGGTAGAAATCAGTGGCAGCCTGCGCCCGGGGGTGACCGCGAAGGACATCGCCCTTTACGTCATCGGAAAAGTCGGCACCGCCGGCGGCACCGGCTGCACTATCGAATTCGCCGGCCAGGCGGTGCGCTCGCTCAGCATGGAAGGGCGTATGACCCTGTGCAACATGGCGATCGAGGCGGGCGCGCGCGCCGGCCTGGTGGCCTACGACGCGGTGACCGAGGCTTACCTGGAGGGCAGGCCCTACGCGCCTGCCGGCGAACGGTGGCGCGCCGCCACCGCCGACTGGGCGTCACTGCACAGCGACCCCGGCGCGCATTTCGACCACGCCTGGTGTTTCGACGCCGCCGATATCCGCCCCCAGGTTTCCTGGGGTACCTCACCGGAAATGGTGGTCGCGGTTGACGCGCGAGTTCCTGCGCCGAGCGATTTCGACGACCAGACCAGGGCCGGTGCCTGCGAGTCAGCACTGGCCTACATGGGCCTCGACGCGGGCCAGGCGATCACCGATATCCGCATCGACCGCGCCTTTATCGGCTCCTGCACCAATTCCCGCATCGAGGATATCCGTGAAGTCGCGCGCATCGTTGCGGGCAAACAGGTCGCGGACAGCGTCAAGCAGGCGCTGGTGGTGCCCGGTTCCGGACTGGTCAAGCAGCAGGCGGAATCCGAGGGTCTGGATGCGATCATCCGCGCCGCCGGTTTCGAGTGGCGCGAACCCGGCTGTTCCATGTGCCTGGCGATGAACGCCGACCGGCTGGAACCCGGTGAGCACTGCGCCTCGACCTCCAACCGCAATTTCCAGGGCCGCCAGGGTATCGGCGGGCGCACGCACCTGGTGAGTCCCGCGATGGCAGCCGCGGCGGCCATTGCCGGCCATTTTGTCGACATCAGCAGCGAGGTAGCGTTGTGACCCCCTTTGTGACCCACCGCGGCCAGGTCTTCCCGCTCGATCGCAGCAATGTGGATACCGATGCCATCCTGCCCAAGCAGTACCTGAAATCGATCAGCCGCTATGGCTACGGCGACTGGCTGTTCGACGACTGGCGCTATCTCGATCCGGGCGACGCGGAAACCGACACGAGCACGCGCCGGCCCAACCCCGATTTCAGCCTGAACCACGCCCCCTACACGGGCGCCAGTATCCTGCTGGCGCGGGAAAACTTCGGTTGTGGATCCAGCCGCGAGCACGCGGTGTGGGCGCTGCGGGATTTCGGCTTCCGGGTGGTCATCGCGCCGAGCTTTGCCGACATTTTCTACAACAACTGCTTCAAGAACGGGCTCCTGCCACTGACCCTGCCCGCCGAGGTGGTGTCGGGCCTGTTCGCGCTTGCCACGGTTGAGCAGACAGTTGAACTGGAGGTGGACCTCGAGGCGCAGCTGGTGATCAGTGGCGACTACCAGTGGCCCTTCGAAATCGACGCCGCCCGGCGCCATCACCTGCTCGAGGGGCTGGACGACATCGCGGTGACGCTGGCCAGTGCCGGGCGAATTCGCAGTTTTGAAAGCGAATTGCGCGAGCGTGAACCCTGGCTCTTCGGGGCCGCTGGCTGAGGCCCCGCCCGGCTGCAGAATGCGGAGAATATCGAGATGCGAATGACACTTGGCAAGCCGGCTATTATCGCCATAGCCTGTTGCCTGGCACTGTTGTCGGCGATTCCGGGGGTGGTCAGTGCAACCGATGCATCCTACCCCTTCCTGACCATCGGCCAACTGCGCGAGCAGTATGAGGATCCGCAAAGCCGCTATCTCCGCGTTGGGGATATGCAGATCCACTACAAGGACGAAGGTCCGCGCGATGCCCCGGTACTGTTGCTGGTGCACGGCTCGGAGAGCAGCCTGCGCACCTGGGACGTGATTACCGAAGACCTGAAAAACCGCTACCGGGTGATTCGCTTTGACGTTCCCAGCTACGGGCTCTCCGATGGCGCTTCCGACAGCGATGTCGGTAAGCTGCAGCCCACCGACATTCCCCTGGCGCTACTCGACCACCTCGCTATTGAGCGCGTGACCTTCGCCGGTGTCTCCAGCGGCGGCACCATGGGCATGTACCTGGCAGCGCGCCGTCCCGATATCGTCGAGCGGCTGATTCTCTCCAACAACCCCTCGGACCCGGTCGATACCAGTCACCTGGTAATGCCGCAGGCCTTCCTGGACGCGGTAGCCCGGTCGAAGGCAAGCGGATTCCGGGATCAGGATTTCTGGAACGAATTCCTGAGCTATTTCTCCGGCGAGGCGGAGCGTATTTCCGCACAAACCCGCAGGGAGTACTACGACTTCAACCGGCGTACGCCGGAAAAGCACCTGATTGCGATGATCGCCCGGATCGGCGATGGCAAGCAGGCCATTGTCGAAATGAAAAAGATCGTGGCGCCGACCCTGCTGGTCTGGGGTACTGCCGATCCACTGCTGCCCGAGTCCGCCGCGGTGGCGGTTAGCCGTTACCTGGAAAACGCACAGATTTCACGGGTGTATATGCCGGATGTCGGTCACTACCCGCCGCTGGAGGTGCCCCACCGCTTTGCCCGGATGATCGCAGCCTATGTCGAGGCAGTGGTGCCCGAAGTGCCGGAGTCGCAGCCCGCTGAACCCGTGGCAGGCGCAGGCGGGGCGGACTAGGCAGTTATTCCATGTCCGCCAGGTGCAGGACTTCGGCGAGGTTTTCGACCCGCAAGACGTGGCGGGAGGGGATCGATATGACGCCATCGCGTTTCAGCTTGGCCAGCGAGCGGCTGACGGTTTCCACGGTCAGGCCGAGATAATCGGCGATGTCCTGGCGGGTCATGGGCAGCAGGAGGTTCTCCGGGGTGGCGCCGGGCATGCGCTGCAGCAGTTCCACGATCAGGAAGCACAGGCGCTCGTCGGCTTTTTTCTGGCCCAGCACGTAGACCTGGTCGAGGGCGTGGGCGAGTACGTTGGCACTGATGTCCTTGATGTTGCGCTTGAGTTGGGGCGCGCTATCGGCGAGCGCAAGCAGCTTTTGCTGGTTGAACTCGTGGGCGGTGAATTCGGTGAGTGTCTTTACACCGTATTCAAAAAACTCGGTGTTGCTCAGGCCGACGAAGTCGCCGGGAAACAGGAACGCGAGTACCTGCCGGTGGCCGGTACTGGACATGCGCTCAACCAGGGCGCAGCCCGTGATCAGGTTGAATACGCGCTCGGCCGGGGTGTGCTGGGTGAAGAGGTACTGCTGTTCGGAGCAGATTTTGAGGCGGGCGATATCGGCGAGGCTTCCCAGTTCGCTCTCGCTCAGGCCCCTGTAGAGGTCGTAGTCACGTCCAAAATCGATGTTGCCCCGGGACGGGTTATCAGAATTCATGACAGGCGTTGGGTCTCCTGCGCCGACAAGTTGCAGTGTCTGGATTATAGGCCGTGCAAAGTATCTGTCATATCGGCAAGCGGTGATTTATCCGGGGTGGAAGGCGCGCGCCGTGCTTCGAAACCCGCAAGTGTATTGACATCCCCGGCGTATGATGAGATACATAAAGTATTAATAGTATATCAATAGTATTTTAATGGAGAGGCGAATGGCGTGCAGTGCAACGAAGCTGGAATCGGGCCCGGTCGGGGTCGGGTTCGCGCTGCGCCTGGTCCTGCCGCTCCTGGCTGCTCTGCTACCCCAGCTGGGTGTCGCACAGGCGGCGATGAATCTCGGAGACGTTCCTTTCTGGCAACACGCTGCGGGGTGGTGGCTCGGTACCAACAGTTACTTCGATGGTGATATGAACCCCCGTCTGCGCGAATACCACACCCTTACCGGTATCGAGGTGCGCGGTGACCGCGTCATTGAGACCGAATACAAGTTCTATCCCCCCGGCGAGGCCAGCCCCTACCTGAGTTATGGGCAGATACTGGCGAGCCAGGGCGTGGAACTGGTCACCATCAGCGAGCATGTCGCCATAGCCGATACGGCCTCTGTACGGCAGGAATCAATCCGCCCTGAGATTGTCGAATCCGGAGGCATGGAAACCCGGGTTGTCGCCGAGGACAGCGCAATCCGGCGGGTTCTGGATTCGCAGACCGGCTACGAACACTACCGCCAGTATGTCAGCCTCAACCCGCCGGACAGGCGGTATATTCTCAACATGGGGATGGTGTCCGACCCGAATGACACGGGTGCAGGCCTCGGCGGCTTGCGCGGTTTCGCGATTTCCCGCGGTATTCGCATCAGCGCCGACGACGTGGAAGGCCAGCGCGAGCGACTGCGTCGGGTACATGCAGTCGGGGGAATCGTGTCCGCCGGGAATGATGAAAAACGAGACGTCAGCTTGATCGACAACAGCAGCCAGTGACCAACATGCCAGTGGCACCGAAACACAGAGCGAGGAATGAACTATGAAGAAAGATCACCAGCCGGGCGTCGACAACGCGCGCCGGGATTTTCTTGGTATGGCCGGCAAGGCCGCCGTCGGTGCCGGCATTGCCGGCGTGGGTGCCTCCGCCCTCGCCGCGGGCACCGATACGACCAGTAAGGTGGACTACTCGACCCTTAAGTACGATGACAACATCTGGAACCGCGACGCCATGGCGCGACTGCAGGCGGACCTCGACATCGGCAAGCAGAAATTCGGCTGGTACGCCGGCACGGTCAACGGCGTGCGCCCCGGTGAAAAGGTCAAGCCGCTGTTCGGATTCGAGGGTTTCTCCTTTGCCCGCCTGCAGGATATTGGCGACGGTGTCTACCAGAAGCTGCTGCGTGAAGTCGGTTTCTACACCGATCTTGAAACTGGCGAAATTCTCGAACACTGGGACAACCCCTACACAGGCGAGCGGGTGAAAGTCGTGCCCATCGCCAACGACCCGTTCAACTACAAGATCGGCCCCTTCTACCCGGATCCGCCCTCCTATGGCGGTCTCAACAAGGAAAAGCCGCCGAAGCGCCCGCTGCTGCTCAACTGGCGCGAAACCGGTGACAACAAGGTCTTCCTGCGCACCCCGATTCACCTGTACTACCCCTCGGCGCTGCAACCGGAGGCGTGGCCGCGAGAGTCTTCCGGCCCGATGAACCGGGTATCCGAGATGTTTACCTATGTCATCGACCGCGAGGACCTGGCGGACCCGAGCAAGACCAGTGTCGAGTACTCCGGTACCTGGTCGCGGATTACACCCTGGCTGCCCTGGATGCTGATGGGTCAGACAGAAGGGCACATCTACTACGATTGCATGATGGGCGCCTACAATGACATGAAAGTACTCTCGCCGAAGGTCAAGGCCTATGCAGAGAAACACTATCCGAAGTATTTCAACGCGCCCACCGAGTACGAGGAGCCCAGTTTCTCGAGCCTGGAACATTACGCGCGCGAGCAGAAGCCGGCGCCGGTGAAGAAAACCGCTGAGTGATTGCCCGCGGGCGTCGCTCAGTGCGAAGGCTCCCCCTGCGGTAATCCCGCGGGGGAGCGAATGGAGAGCATGACTTGATCAACAGAAGGCAATTGATTTCCCGTGCCGGCCTGTTGGCCGCGGGTTCGCTGCTGCCCCTGGGCTTGCGCGCTGCCGATTCGTCGCTTGATGTCGTGGTTATCGGCGCCGGGCTGTCGGGGCTGTACGCCGCGGAGCAGCTGGAGGCCGCGGGCCTGAAGGTACAGGTGCTGGAAGCTCGTCAGCGGATCGGTGGCCGCGTCTACACCATGGACGATGTGCCGGGTCGCCCCGAGGCGGGCGGCCAGACCGTGGGGCCGACCTACGGCCGCTTCATTTTCAGCGCCCTCAAGCACGGGGTGGAACTGGAAACCCTGGATTTCGGCAAGGGCTCGGAGCCGGTGCCGCAGATCATGGATATCGCCGGGCAGCGACTCATGCCCGCGGACTGGCCCACTTCGCCGCTGAACCCCTTGCCCGAGGCGTTGAAACAGCTGCCGCCGGACCAGGCGCTGCTGCAGTTGCTCGGTGATACGCCTTTCGCCAGCGCCGACGACTGGGCGAAACCGTCGTTCTTCCATCTGGACCGCTCGCTCGGCGAGTTCCTGCGCGAGCAGGGTGTGAGCGATCCCGCGGTGGAGCTGTTGGGCGTGAACAACAACTACGGCCGCACCCTGGATGAAACCTCGCTGTTGTTCATGCTGCGGGTCAAGGCGCTGCTGTTGAAAGGCTTTTCGACCCCGGGTGGCTACAAGGTGGTCGTGGGCGGTAACCAGCGCCTGCCGGAGGCCATGGCCGCGGCCCTGGCCACGCCGGTCCTGCAGGGCAAGGTGGTGAAGTCCATCGCCCGCGACGGCGAGGGTATGCAGGTCCTGTGTGAGGACGGCACCGCTTTTCGCGCGCGCTATGTGCTCTGTACATTGCCACTGCCGGCCCTGGCCGCCATCGAGATTAGCCCGGGACTGCCGCAATTGCAGGCAGAGGCGGCGCAGAACGTCGCCTACGGCAAGGTAACCCAGTTGCACCTGCGGGTGACTGCCCCTTTCTGGAAGGGTGTCGGCTTCATGCCCAACATCTGGTCCGACGGCCCGATAGAGCGGGTGTTCGCGACCGACCCGGAGAAAACCGGGCAGATCACCAACCTGACCATCTGGATCAACGGCAAGGGCGCGGAGCGTTACGAGGGTATGGCCCCCGAAGCGCTGCAAGCGGCGGTGATGGCGCAGTTCTACAAAGCCATGCCGGAAGCGAAGGGCGCTGTCGAAGTCAGTAAAGTATGGTCCTGGCAGGATTCCCGCTTCAGCGGCGGCTCCTTCGCCGTGTGGCGTCCAGGGCAGATCGCGCGCTATGCCAGCGCGTTGGCCGAACCCCACGGCAACCTGTTTTTCGCAGGCGAGCACACCGCCACGTGGGCCTCCGGCATGGAGGGCGCACTGGAGTCCGGTGAACGTGCTGCCGGCGAAATCATTTCCCGTATTTAAGTATTCAGGCAGATTAGTTATGACATCGAAGATTACCCGGGGCCTGTCCCTGTCCCTGTTGCTGGTTACCTGCCAGCTGGTCGCAGCTGAAGGCGCGGAGAAACCCACTCCGCCGCCGGGCGCGGTAGTTTGCTTCAGCTGCCACGGCAGCGACGGCATCAGCTCCAGTGGCCTGTGGCCCAATCTCGCGGGGCAGAAACCGGCCTACCTGGTCAAGCAGATGAAGGATTTCCAGAGTGGCGCCCGCAAGGACCCGATGATGAGTCCGATGGCGAAGAGCCTGAACGAAGAGCAGATCACGGCGATTGCGGACTATTTCGCCAACCTGTGATGTCCAGAACCAGGCTTTAACTGTCAGGAGTAAATTGATGTCGATGCCCCAACCGTCAAGCGGATTGCTGGAACAACTTTCCGGCTGTCTCGGCCAGGAGCACGTACTCACGGACGACTATTCGTGCGCATTCTATGCCCAGGACGTCTATAGCCAGGGCACCCCTGCCCTGGCGGTCGCGCGTCCGGGCTCAACCGCGGAATTGTCCGCGGTGGTCAGGGCTTGCACTGCAGCTGGCTACGCGGTGATTCCCCGCGGCGGCGGCATGTCCTATACCAGCGGCTATGTGCCGGCCGAGCCGGACAGCGTGGTCGTCGATACCTCGCGGATGTCGCGGGTATTGGAGATCAATGCCGAGGACATGTACGTCACGGTGGAGTGCGGCTGTACCTGGCAGGCCCTGCACGAGGCGCTGGCGGATACCGGCTTGCGCACGCCCTACTGGGGAACGCTCTCCGGGCGCTACGCCACCGTGGGTGGCGGCCTTTCGCAGAACGCGATTTTCTGGGGCTCCGGCCAGTTCGGCAGCGCTGCGGATTCGGTGATCGGCCTTGAGGTCGTGCTGGCGGATGGCTCCGTCGTGCGTACCGGCTCCGGCGCCCAGGTCAACGGCAGCCCGTTCTTCCGCCATTATGGGCCCGACCTCACCGGCCTGTTCACCTGCGACAGCGGTGCCCTCGGTTTCAAGGCGGTCATCACCCTGCGCCTGATTCCCCAGCTCCCGGCGAAGGAATACCTGGCCATGGACTTCAAAAGCGGTGCAGATGCGCTGGCGGCCATGAGCGAAATTGGCCGCAAGGGCCTGGCCATGGAATGCTTCGGCTTCGACCCGTACCTGCAGTCCCAGCGCATGAAGCGCGAGAGCCTCGCGGCGGACGTGAAGTCGCTGACCGGGGTGATGAAAAGCAGCGGCTCCGTGTTCGGCGCGCTGAAAGAGGGCGCGAAAGTCGCGTTCGCCGGACGCCGCTACATGAACGAGGTGGATTTCTCCATCCAGGTGATTGTCGAGGAGCGCTGTCCGGAAGCCGCACAGCTGATGGCGCGCCAGGTGCGGGATATCATCGCCCGCCACAATGGCCGCGAGATCGAGAACAGCATCCCGAAGATCGTGCGCGCCAATCCTTTCGGCCCGGTCAACAACATGGTCGGCCCCGAGGGCGAGCGCTGGGTGCCGGTGCACGCGCTGCTGCCGCACTCGAAGGTGATCGCGGCCTTCGCCGGTGTCGAGGCAATCAAGGAACGCCATGCGGCCCTGATCGAGGAGCACGGTATCGGTATGGGTTACCTGTTCGCCACGGTGTCCACTAACTGTTTCGCCCTGGAACCGGTGTTCTTCTGGCCCGACGAACTCAACGAACTGCATCGCAAGAGCATTACCCCGGACCACCTCAAGCGCCTGAAGGGTTTCCCCGCCAACGAGGCCTCCCGCGCGGCGGTGGCGACCATCCGCCAGGACATTATCGAACTGTTCACCGGAATGGGCGGCGTGCACCTGCAGATCGGCAAGAGCTATCGCTACCGTGAGGGGCTCGATGCCAATACCCTGAAACTGATCAGCTCGATCAAGGAACTGGTCGATCCGCAGAACCGGGTCAACCCGGGATCCCTCGGCCTGTAAATCTCCCGCGGGGGCCCTGGGGTTCCCGCTGAATCTCTCTTGTACCTTTGGGTTGGCGGCCTGGCGGCCGCTGCGTGGCCTGCGGGCGGGAAAGCTCTTTTACTCCATTCCGGGCGCTTGCGGCGCGTTGGCCTTTTGGTGTCCGGAATTGCCGCGTGGCTGTGGGGTTTTGATTAAGGCTTGAGGTTACATGCTACTGAAGTCCACGGTAGCTGGTGGGGTGGGTTGGCGCATCGCGTTGCTGTGGCGGTTCCGCATGAGGATCGAGCTCGCACCGACGCCCTCCAAGTCCGTAAAAGAGCCTTCCCACCCACTGGCAACGCGGGGGCAACCCCAGGCCTTCGCACTCTGGTCCGTAATCGGCAGCCTGGCTCCCGGCTCCCACGCAGCGGCCGAAAGGCCGCCACGCAAACCCGGGGAAGCAACTAGAAGCGATAAGAGAAATCCACGCCATAGGAGCGCAGCGCCGACGGGTGGTCGAAGCTACCGCCGAACTCCGGCGCCGGGATCACTTCCTGCAGGTAGTCCTCGTCGGTCAGGTTGCGGCCCCAGGCGGTGAGCGTCCAGTGCTCGGCTTCCAGCCCGACACGCATGTCGATGGTGTCATAGGGATCGCGGGAGGCCTTGGAAAAGTCCTGGTTGAACCCGGGCCCGAAGAAGGCGTTCCAGATCGTGGGGGTCTGCTCTCCCTGCAGCGTGTGGAACCAGGTCTCCCCGACATACTGCCAGTCCAGCCGGCTTACCAGGTTGAGATCGCCGGTCAGCGGCAAAACCCATTCCGCGCCGAGGTTGGCGGTGGTGTCCGGTGCCTGCGGAACGTCGTTACCCTCGGACAGCGGCCGGTTGCGGTTTTTCTCGATCTCGGAATCCAGCAGGCCGATGCCGCCGTAAAGCGTCAGGCCTTCGGCGGCAACGAAGGTGAAGTCCGCTTCTGCGCCCTGCACGTACATCTTGTCGATGGTGGTGACCGAGCGCAGCAGGCCGAAGGGGCCGGCGAAGAACTCGAAGAACTGGTTGTCCTCGACATCGGTGCGGAATACCGAAGCGTTCAGGCGCAGGCGGCGCCCGAAGAATTCGGATTTCATGCCCAGTTCCCAGGCCTCGGACACTTCCTTGTCGTAGTCGTCGGTAACGCTCAGCCCGGCATCCACCGTTTCTCCCGGGCCGCCGTAGCCGGCGTTGAACCAGTAGTTGATCAGGTCCTCGGTACCCACCGAGTTGAAGCCGCCGCTGCGGAAGCCGATACCGTAGCTGGCGTAAAGGTTGACGCTGTCGGTTGCCGCCCAGTTCAGGGTGACCTTGGGCTGGAACTGGCTGTAGGTGTCGTCGCGTTTGGGAATGCCATCCGGGTTGCTGTTGTAAGCCGGGTTGAGCGGTCCCGGGGCGCCAGTGACGGGGTCGAGCAGGTTGACGTTAAGGCCCGAGTTGCTCACGTTGGGCACCTTGTTTTTCACCTCGCGGTCCTCGCGGTCGTAGCGGGCGGCGAGGGCCAGTTCCAGGGTGTCGGTCAGGTCCAGTTCGATCTGGCCGTACACCGCGTAGACCGAGGTGTTGAAGTCGTCCCAGAACAGCAGGTCGGTGGGGTTGGGGCCGGTGGCCGGTACATAGGGCGCGCGTTTGAAGCCGAGGCCCTGGTCGGCGCCGTAGGCGACCACTACCTCGCGCTCGATTTCCGCCAGGTAGATACCGCCGATCCAGCGCAGGGACTGGTCGTCCGGTGAGCTCAGGCGAGCGTCGAAGCTGAGGTCTTCCTGGTTGCGTTCCTGGTACTGGTAGCCGTCACAGGAGAGTGCGGTGTAGGGGCCGTAGACACCCTGGAAATCCTGTCCCGGGGGCAATACCAGGAAGGGCGCCAGCACGTCGCCGAACAGGTCGGGGCGGGTAAAGCTGTTGAGCGTTGCGCGGTCGCTCTGGCACGCCGGGGTCAACTCATAGCCGTAGAAGGTGGCGCTGGTGCCGTCGGAGAGCAGGTACTCCTCGAGATCGTTGTAGGCCAGGCTGGCGCTCAGGTCGGCAAAGCCGAGATCCCAGTCCGCCTTCACTGCGAACTCGGTGGTTTCCTGTTTGTTCTCCCCGGGCACGTTGAAGGTAAAGTTGAAATCCAGGTCGTTGACGTCCTTGAAATATTCCGGTGAACCGAGCACATCGACAAATAGCGGGATGGCGAAGGCGGCGTTGAAGTTGATCGCGCCGGACTCAGCCCTGGAATAGCCGGCGCGGAAATCCAGCGAGAGATCATCACTGACATTCCAGATCATTCGGCCCCTTGCGCTGGTGTCCTCGAGGTAGTCCACCGCATCGTCGGAACCGGTGAAAATATTCTTGTAGAAGCCGTCGGTTTTCCGGTTGCTGACCGCCAGGCGCGCAAGCAGGGTGTCCTCGATCAGCGGGCCGCTGACCATGGCGTTGGCCTTGTAGGCGTTGTTGTTGGCGATACCGCCGGTGACCCTGGCTTCGAATTCGTTGCTCGGTGGAACGGTGGTCACCAGTACCGCGCCGGCGACGGCGTTGCGCCCGTAGAGCGCGCCCTGCGGGCCCTTGAGCACTTCGATCTGCTGGACGTCGAACAACTCCTCGTTGAAGCTGTTGGGGTTGGTGCTGAGAATGCCGTCGACGACATAGGCGAAGGTCGATTCGGCGTCGCGGGTGGAGACCACGCCGCGAATGCTGACCTGGGTGTCGCCGATATTGGCGGCGTCCACCATGGTGACGTTGGGAATCAGGCCGATGAAATCCGCGGGGCGCTCGATACCGGCGCGCTCGATGGTGGTCTGGTCGATGGCGCTGATGGCGATCGGTACATCCTGCAGGTTCTCCGTGCGTTTGCGCGCGGTGACCACCACTTCCTCTATCGCCAGGCCATCGGTCTGCGCCTGTGCGGGAAGGCTTCCGCTCCAGGCGGCGCTGGCCGCGAGCAACCCTGTAACGACCTTGCTGCTTTTCCTGTTCATTCCCCTACCTCCAGGCTGGTGATTGCCGTGAATATCGTTTCAGTTCAGAGGCCATTGCCGGTTATGGGTGGCTTGGAATCAGCGCGGCGAGAGCGCCGCGGCAACAGCACTCGAGTGATAATCCTATAGGTATTTTGATATATCAATGTTATTTAATCATGTCTGTTTAAATTGCTGCGGAGCAGGTGTGATAGCGCTGCAACGCGGGCAAAAAAAACCCGCCTCAAGGGCGGGTTGTGGAACGACCAAGGTCGCCCTGACCTGCGTCAGAACGGTTTGGTCGCCCCGAGGAAGCCAACGCTGGCGATGCCGATCCAGTACAGGTAGGCGATGTAGCGGGAGAGCGCGATCTGCTTTTCCAGGCGCGCTTCCAGCGCCGGGTCTTCCCGTTGCGCCAGCACACGGAAAATCATCGTCCATTCGCGCATTACGTAGCGCAGCCACAGGCCGATGACCAGCAGCCCGGAGAAGATCAGGATCTTGGTGGAGTACCAGAGTTGGCCGCTGCCGCCCGCGAAGGGACCGTGGCCGAGCAGGGAACTGATGGCGGCGATAGCCAGAACCGGTATCAGGACGTAACGGATGGCTTCATCCAGCTTGGTCAGGCGGATGCCGAGGTCGGTTTCACGGAAGAAAAACGCCGACCAGCACAGGGCCAGCCAGGCGGCGAGGGCGATCCAGACGCCGACCAGGAACGCGCCACCCCAGGGCTGCACGCCCCAGAAATAGCCCATATGGAGACCGAGCGGCAGCAGCATGATGATGCCGGTGCGCGCCAGGATGTCGATGCGGTAAGCGGTTTCGAGGTGCCGGCGACGCTCCTCCATGGACAGCTTGCGGTTGACGATATTGTAGGAGGTCTGGAAGACCCCCCATTCGCCGCCCAGCCAGTAGACCATGGCGAGAATGTGCAGCCAGCGCAGGATTGCGAGTTCCATAATGTGTTTCCTCTCGGGACAGGCGCCCCGTTACCGGGCGCTCCTGGCAAAAAACTTGGTGAAAATAGCTCGCTAGAACTGCGCGTAGACTAGTCCCTTGAATTTGTAGCTACCTTAACAATTGTCAAGTGGCGGGCCGCCGTATCGTCGTAGGGTTTCCTGTAGAACTGGGTAATTGAATCTCTAAAACCTATTGATATATAATTATATCAAATGGGCTGATGGCGGGTTCGCGGGGAGAGGTAGCGGGCAGGGGACATGACGACAAAGACACTATTCGAAAAGCTGTGGTTTGACCACGAGATCGCACGCCTCGACGACGGCGACTCGCTGGTCTACATCGACCGCGTATTCCTCCACGAGCGCACTGGTTCCGTGGCCCTGGAAAGTCTCTCCAGCGAGGGCCGTACAGTGCGGGCGCCTGCCCGCGTATTCTGCAGCATGGATCACATCGTCGATACCCTGCCCGGTCGCGGTGACGAGACCCTGGTGCCCAACGGCAAGAACTTTATCCAGTCCACCCGCCAGGCGTCCCGCCAGGCGGGTATTCGGCTCTTCGATGTCAACGACCATGACCAGGGCATCGTTCACGTGGTCTCCCCGGAGCTGGGTATCGTGCAGCCCGGCTGTACCCTGGTCTGTCCGGACAGCCATACCTGCTCCCAGGGCGCGCTCGGCGCGCTCGCCTGGGGAATCGGTTCCAGCCAGGCCGAGCACGCCATGGCGACCAGCACTCTGGTGGTGAAGAAACCCCGCACCATGCGGGTGAACTTTCGCGGTGAATTGCCGCCACTGGTGTCGGCAAAGGATATGATCCTGCACCTCATCGCGCGCTACACCACGGCGGGCGGTGCCGGCTATGCCATCGAGTTCGCCGGAGAAGCGGTATCGGCGCTGGATGTGGAGGGGCGGCTTACCCTGTGCAATATGGCGGTGGAGTTTTCCGCGTTCACCGCGCTCATCGCGCCCGACGAGAAAGTCATCGACTACCTGCAGGGCAAAACCTATGCGCCTGCCGCAGAGAACTGGACCCGGGCGGTGGATTACTGGCTCAGCCTGTGCTCTGACGCCGACGCGGTCTTCGACCGCGAGATCGAGGTCGACTGTTCACAGTTGAGTCCTTTCGTCAGCTGGGGTACCAGCCCCCAGCAGGCCTGCGAAGTGACCGGCATGGTGCCGGCGATCGATGCCAGCCTCGACGAGACGGACAGCACCAGCATGCGCAAGGCTTTCGAGTATATGGACGTGAAGCCGGGTCAGGCGTTGCAGGACCTGGCCATCGATGGTGCGTTTATCGGCTCCTGTACCAACAGCCGTATCAGCGATTTGCGCGAGGCCGCTGCGATTCTGCGGGGCCGCGAGGTCGCGCCCGGGGTGCGAGCGATCTGCGTGCCCGGGTCCCAGGCGGTCAAGCGCCAGGCCGAGGCGGAGGGCCTCGACCAGGTGTTCATCGCTGCGGGCTTCGAATGGCGCGAGCCCGGTTGCTCCATGTGCTTCTACGCCGGAGGCGAAGGCTTCGGACCCCTGCAGCGGGTGGCGACCAGCACCAATCGCAATTTCGAGGGCCGTCAGGGGCCGGGGGTGCGCTCCCATCTCGCCAGTCCGGTGACGGTCGCGGCATCCGCGCTAGCCGGGCACATCGCCGATCCCAGGGAGTACCTGCCGTGAGAAAATTTACTGTTCATCGCGGTGTGGCGGCGCCACTGCTGCGGGTCAATGTCGACACCGACGCGATTATCCCTTCCCGGGAAATGAAGCTGGTGTCAAAGCAGGGCCTGGGTGAAGGACTGTTCGCCGGCTGGCGCTATACCGCGCCGGGCGGGCGTGAACCCGACTCCTGCTTCGTGCTCAACCGGCCTGAATACAGCGGCGCCAGCATTCTGTTGTCCGGGCGCAATTTCGGTTGCGGCTCCTCGCGGGAACACGCGGTGTGGGCGCTGGCTGAATACGGTATCCGGGCCATTATCGCGCCGAGCTTCGGGGTGATCTTTCAGGGCAACTGCGAGCGCAACGGCATCCTGCCGGTCGTGCTGGACGACAGTGCAGTGCAGGCCATCGCCGGGGAAGTCGAGGCGGACCCGCAGGGCAGCGAGGTGGAAATCGACCTGGAGCAGCAGCGGGTCATCTCGCCCGGCGGGCATACCTACAGCTTCGACATCGCGCCCTCCAGCCGCCAGATGTTGCTGCAGGGGCTGGACCAGATCGGCAGTACGCTGTGCCGGCTGGAGGAAATTGAGGCCTTCGAAGAGGGTCTGCGCCAGCGCAGGCCCTGGTTGTTCGAACTCTGAAGCGTCGCCCCGCGGAGATAGACAATGCACCATTTCGAATTTGCCAGCGCACCGAGGATCGTCTGTAAACCCGGCGCCAGTATGGAACTCGCCGCACACTGCGCGATCCTGGGCATCCGGCGCCCGCTGCTGGTGACCGATGCGCCCCTGCTGGCGACCGGATTGCTGGACCCGGTGATCGCTTCACTGGAGGCGGCCGGCCTGGCGGCGCAGGTATTCTCGGATGTGCAGCCCGACCCGCCGGAGGCGGTGGTGGTCGACTGTGCGCAGCAGGCCCGGGCCTGCGGTGCAGACGGGGTTATCGGCTTTGGCGGCGGCAGCAGCCTGGACGTGGCCAAGCTCATCGCGGTCATGCTGCGCTCCAGTGGCGTATTGAGCGATTATTTCGGTGTCGACCAGATCGTTGGCCAGCGCGCGCCGCTGGTCCTGGTGCCAACCACTGCCGGGACCGGATCCGAAGTGACCCCGATCTCCATCATCACTACCGGGGAAAGCACCAAGGCGGGTGTCGTGTCCCCGAAGCTGCTGCCCGACCTCGCCGTGCTCGACGCCGGGTTGACCCTTGGCCTGCCGCCCGCAGTGACCGCGGCCACCGGGATCGATGCCATGGTCCACGCGATCGAGGCGTTTACCAGCCTGCACCGTAAGAATGCCTATTCCGACATGCTGGCGCGGGAGGCCCTGTCCCTGCTCTCGGCCAACCTGGTGGAGGTCGTGCACAACGGCGGCAATCGCGAGGCGCGGTCGCACATGTTGCTGGGTTCCATGCTGGCGGGGCAGGCCTTCGCCAACGCGCCGGTGGCGGCGGTGCATGCGCTGGCCTATCCGCTGGGCGGGCACTACCACATCTCCCACGGCCTGAGTAACTCGCTGGTGCTGCCCCATGTGCTGCGCTTCAACGCGCCGCAGGCGGCAGCGCGCTATGCGGAATTGCTGCCCTGTATCGGTGTGGCCGCCAGCGGTGATGTCGCCGCCGACTGCGCGACCTTCATCGCCTGTATCGATGCCCTGATCGAGGCGGTGCAACTGCCGGTACGGCTGCGCGACCTCGGCATCGCGGAAGCGGACCTGCCGATGCTGGCGGAAGACGCCATGCAGCAGCAGCGCCTGCTGGTGAACAACCCCCGGCCTGTCACGCAGGATGACGCCCTGTCCATCTACCGGCAGGCCTATTGAGGCGGGGTCCCGCTCCCGCCTCAACCACTATCGTATTTCTGGAGTATTGGACTGAACATGGTACCTTCGATTTTTAAAGACAAACTCGCCGCCGGCGAGTTTATTTTCGCCCCCGGCATCCAGGACATGATCACCGCCGTGGTCGCGGACCGCGTCGGTTTCGAGGTGGTCTACGCGACAGGCTACTGGCTCACCGCCTCCGCTTACGGCCTGCCCGACGCCGGTATCGTCAGCTACACCGAGATGGTCGACCGGGTTGCGACCCTGGTACGTACCAGCAAGGCGGCGGTGGTGGCGGACGCCGACACCGGTTACGGCGGCCTGCTGAACGTGCACCACACGGTGCGCGGTTACCAAGAAGCCGGGGTCTGCGGTATCCAGCTGGAGGACCAGGAGTTCCCGAAAAAGTGCGGGCACACTCCCAACAAGCGACTGGTATCCTGCGAGGAAATGGTGGAGAAAATCCGCGTCGCGGTCGACGCCCGGACCGATCCCAACCTGCAGATCATCGCGCGCACGGACGCCCGCCAGTCCGAGGGGCTCAGCGGCGCCATCAAGCGCGCACAGGCCTATCGCGAGGCGGGAGCGGACGTCACCTTTGTCGAGGCCCTGCACTCCGACGAGGAGATGCGCACCGCCTGTACCGAAGTCGATGGCCCGGCAATGGCCAACATGTCCAACGGCGGCATGACCCCGATGCGCAATATCGAGGAGATGAAAGCGCTGGGCTACAACTTCGCCATCGCGCCCTCCCTCACCAGCCTGGCCTCGGCCTGGGCGGTGGAGCACGCGCTGCGCGAGTCGCTGCGGCAGGGCGGTTCGCCGCAGCCCGAGGGTGTGCCGATGATGGACTTCAAGGAATTCTGCTCGCTGATCGGCTTCGAAGAGGTTTGGGCCTTCGAGCGCAAGTGGGCGAAGGACTGATATCGTCGACCCCGGTGACTGGCGCCGGCGGCGAATTGAACAGAATGGCTACAGTGGAGTGAACAGTATGACAGAAAATGCAGCGGACAATTACGCCGGCGTCTACGGCAACCGGATCGGCTTCGGCAAGCGCCCGGCCCTGGTACTGATCGATTTTGTCGAGGCCTACTTCGACCGCGACTGCGATCTCTACGCCGACGTGGAAGATGAGCTCGCCTCGGCCCTGCGGCTGGTCGAGGTGGCGCGCGAGCAGGGCATCCCGGTGGTCTACACCAAGGTCGAGTATCACCCCAGCGGTATCGACGGCGGGCGCTTCTTCCAGAAGGCGCTGCCGCTGCGTCACCTGGTCAAGGGTTCGCCGATGGGCGCCTGGGCGAAGGGGCTGGAACCCGCAGAAAACGAACTGGTGGTGACCAAGCAGTACCCCAGCGCGTTCTTTGGCACTTCCCTCGCCGCAACCCTGACAGCCCAGGGTATCGACAGTGTCATCCTCACCGGTCTCACCACCAGCGGTTGCGTGCGCGCGAGCTGTGTTGATGCCATGTCCAACGGATTTATCACCATCGTGGTTAGCGACGCCTGTGGCGACCGTCACCAGGCGCCGCACGAGGCCAACCTGTTCGACATGAACGCGAAGTATGCGGATGTGGTGTCGGAGGCTGAAGTGGTCGAGTACTTCGAAGGGCTGGTGGGTTGAAGCCGGGCCCGGTGGTGATAGCGGCATCCGGATTGTCCCGTTACAACGGGCAATCACACTGATTTTGATAAGGCGCCGCCAGGCGCCTTTTTTGTGGCCGCCTCAGGTTTCGTCGATGGTCAGGTCCATCTGGTACTGGAAGTATTCCGGGTTGTAGCGCACATGCAGGAAGTCGCGCAACTGCTCGTCGGAATCGTAGGAGCGCCGCACCATGCTCAGCAGGGGAATGCCCGGCTTGATCTTCAGCGCTGTTGCGATCTCCTCGGATGCGGAGATTGCGGTCAGGGTCTGTTTCACGTGGGTGATGTTGATGCCCTGCTCGCGGAATATTTCCAGGCGCGGGGTGGTTTCCAGCTGCCGCTGGCTGGGCTTTTTCTTCAGGCCGACCGTCCAGCTTTCGTAAAAGCCGAAGGGTTCGCCATCGCGCGAGCGCACGCGTACGATGCGCAGCGCAGTGTCGCCCGGATCCAGCGAGAGTTCGCCGCGAATTTCCGCGGGCGGCTGCAGGCGCGCGACCTCGATCACCCGCACCTCGGTCTGCCGGGCCATGCTTTCGATTTCCTGCAGCATGCCCACCAGCGGCGCTTTGACCGGCCCCGGCGTGTACTTGAAGATGACGTGGGAGCCCTTGCCGCGGCGTCGCTCGACCAGTTTTTCCCCGGCCAGTTCATCCATCGCCCGCTTGGCGGTGATGCGCGAAACGCCGAAGGCGTCCGACAGCTGTTGTTCGGTGGGCATCAGCGTGCCGTTGGGCAGTGTGCCGTTCAGAATCAGGTTTTTCAGCAGGCTGTAGAGCTGGTAGTAGAGTGGGGAATGGCTGTCGGGGTCCAGTGCCTTCCGCTGTTGGGGACTGATCAATACATCGATGGAGCTCATTACTATCGTTCTCGCGCTTCCTTGTCGTATAAGAGTATAATGTTATAGCAAATAGTACATTATGACTATTGATAAGTGTCAAAGTCCGGCCCGAAACTGAAGCCCGCCCCTGTGCTTGGCGCCCGGCGCAATCAGTGCCTACGCATTGTTGTCATAAACGCGTAATGATATTACATTAGATCAAATATTCGGTTGCAGTATGGATACCTCTCGCGTGCCGGGTGGCCTGCGGTGAAGTGGAGCAAGTAAGGTATGAACAAATATTATCCCTGGGTGATCGCCCTGCTGGCCTGTGTGGTACTGCTGGTCAGCAACGGTATGAGTATTACCGGACTGTCCGTTTACGACGAATCGATCATCGACGAGTTCGGCTGGACCCGCGGTGAACTCAAGTTCCGGGATATGGTGACCTTCTCCACCAGTGCCCTGCTGGCGCCCTTCGGCGGCGTGTTTATCGATCGCCTCGGTGTGCGGCGCTGTATGCTGTTCGGCTGGCTGGTGCTCGGCGGCGCCTACTTCGCCTACAGCCAGATGGATTCGCTGACCACCCTGTACCTCGTGCACGCCGCCCTCGGGCTGGTGCTGGTGCTCTGCGGTCTCAACCCCGCGGTCATCCTGGTATCGAGCTGGTTCCAGGGGAAGCGCGGTGTCGCTATCGGCATCACGCTGGTCGGTACCAGTCTCGGCGGCATGCTGTTTCCCCAGTACGGGACGTGGATGGCGCAATCCGTCGGCTGGCGCGAGGCGATGAACTGGGCCCTGGTGTTCCCCGCCTGCATGTTCGTTCTGGTATTCCTGCTGGTGCGCGACCGTCCCTCGCAACTGGGCATGCAGCCGGTGCAGGAGAGCAGCAGCGGCCCGGCGGCCAACGGCATGGCCGTGGGTGCGGACATGGAATACCTCGACGCCCTGAAAACCCGCACGTTCTGGGCATTGGCCATCACCGCGATGACCACCTTTTACACCGTGCTCGCGGTACAGGCGCACCTCTTCCTGTACATGCGCGACCTCGACTTCGACGCCAAAACCGCGACCAACGCCATCAGCGCTTTCTTCGCCTGTGCGGTCACCGGCAAGTTCCTGTTCGGCCTGCTGTCGGACTACCTCAATTTCAAGAAGGTCTTCCTCGGCAACATCGTGGTGATGCTGGCGGGTGCGCTCTGCCTGGCCTACCTGCACGGCCAGGTGATCTGGGCCGCTGTCGCCCTGTTCGGGCTTGGCTGGGGCGGTGTCTATACCACCTTGCAGCTCTCCGCCGTCAACTGCTTCGGGCTCAAGTCCGCGGGCAAGATCCTCGGCACCATTACTGTACTGGACTGTTTTGGCGGCGGTCTCGGTATCTGGTTGACCGGTGTGCTTTACACCCGCTACGGCAACTATGACCTCGCCTTCCAGATTTTTGTCGCCCTGATTGTGATCGCAGCCATTGCCATTACCCAGGTGCGCCAGCCGGCGCCACGCGCGCTGCAGGTGGCCGCCGCCTGATACCCGGCCCCGGCGCGTGACTATTGTCATGGTCGTCGGCGGGTCCCGCTGTTAGCTTTTTCAATTGTCCCCGGGGCTGCTGGACCGCAGCGGTCCCCTTTGCACAAGCGCCAGGAAACCCCCCATGACTGAATCCATCAACCAGCAGGTGAAACTCGCGAGAACGCCGGAAGGCGAGCCCGTCCCGCAAGACTTCGAGGTCGCCGCGGGAAGCGTCCCCGAAGCGGGGCCCGGGCAAGTGCTCTGCCAGACCCTGTTCCTGTCGCTGGACCCCTATATGCGCAGCCAGATCGCGGGGCGCCATATCTCCGGCGCCATAAAGCCCGGCGACGTGATGCTGGGGGAAACGGTCAGTCGGGTCGTCAGCAGTCACAGCGATCAATTCAGTCCCGGTGATATCGTGCGCTGCCCCGGCGGCTGGCAGCAGTTTTCGCTGCATGCACCGGAGGCGCTCAGTCGGGTCAGCGCCACCGATGTGGCGCTTTCCAATTACCTGTCGGTCCTCGGCATGCCGGGCCTCACCGCCTACGCGGGCCTGGTCTGGCTGGCCGGACCGAAGGCGGGGGATACGGTGGTGGTGCCGGCGGCGACCGGCGGGGTCGGCGCGATGGTCGGGCAACTCGCCCGGCAGCGTGGCTGTCGTGTCATCGGTATCGCCGGTGGTCCGGAGAAATGTCGTGAGGCCGTTGAAGAACTGGGTTACGACGCCTGTATCGACCGCAAGGCCGGCGACATGGCTTATCTCGCCGCCGAACTCGACCGTTTGTGTCCCGCGGGTATCGATATCTACTTCGACCTCGTGGGCGGCGAACTGCTCAACCAGGTATCCATGCGCCTCGCGGTTGGCGCCCGGGTCATCCTCTGCGGGATCATGTCGGAACTGAATTCCGCCGCCCGCAGCGGTGGGCCGCACCCGGCGCTGTGGATCAAGGCGCGGGCCACGGTGCACGGCCTGGTGGTCTATGATTTCGAGCCGCGCCGCGAGGAGTTCGTGGCGGCCTGCCTGCCGGCGATCCGCTCCGGCGAGATCAAGCCCTTCGAGGATTGCTACGTCGGCCTGGAGCAGGCCCCGGAAGCCTTCTGTCGCCTGATGCGCGGCGAAAACCGCGGTAAGGTGGTCATCGCGGTCAGCTGACCGTTGTCCCGCAGCGAGCGCGTCACGGCGCTCGCTGCAGTCCGCATTTTCCTGTCACTACAGCTGGACGGTAACCGCCTTGGTTTCGAGGTAGGCGTCCAGTCCTTCCTGTCCGAACTCGCGACCCCAGCCCGACTGGCCGTAGCCGCCAAAGGGAATGTTGGTGCCCACGGCGCCATGGCAGTTGACGGACACGTGACCCGCGCGAATGCGCGCCACCAGGGCGTGGGCGGTCGACAGGTCGCGGGTCCAGACGCTGCCGGACAGACCGTAGTCGGTGTCGTTGGCCATCGCCGCAATGGCGTCGAGATCGTCGGTGTCGAAGCGCTGGATCGCCATGACCGGGCCGAAGATCTCCTCGCGCACGACAGCCATGTCCGGGCGGCAGTCGCCGAAGATCGTCGGCTGGACGAAATTTCCGGGCCCCGCGATGCGCTGGCCACCGGTAACCAGGGTGGCGCCTTCCTCGATGCCCCGGGCGATGTAGCCCATCACTTTTTCACAGTGGGCAGCGGATATAAGCGGCCCGATGTGGGTGGCGGGGTCGAGTCCGTGACCGATGACCATGCCTTCGGCAAAAGCCTTGAGCCCGGCAACCAGGCTGTCGTAGATGGAGGCATGGACGAATATGCGGGTGCCGGCCATGCAGTTCTGGCCCTGCAGGAAGAAGGTCGCCATGGCCACGCCGGGTACCGCCAGTTGCAGGTCGGCATCGGGCATGACCACTACCGGCGATTTGCCGCCCAGTTCCAGCGACAGCTTCTTCAGGTTGCCGATGGCCGCCTCGATGACCTTGCGCCCGGTGGCGGTAGAACCGGTGAAGGACACCTTGTCGACATCGCTGTGGCGCGCCAGCGCGCTGCCCGCGCTGGCGCCGAAGCCATTGACGATATTCACCACGCCGGGGGGGAAACCGGCCTCGGCGACCAGTCGGCCCAGCAGCAGGATGGACAGGGGGGTCTCCTCGGAGGGTTTGACCACCACGGTGCAGCCCGCGGCGAGGGCCGGTGCCAGCTTCAGTACCGCGGTGGAGATGGGCACGTTCCAGGGCACGATGAGTCCCGCCACTCCCACCGGTTCGCGCAGGGTGTAGGTCAGCGCTTCCGCCTGTGCGGACACGTGCCGCGGCGGACTGGTGGTGGTGCCCTCGATGCGCTGTGCGGCGCCCGCGTAGTAGTCGAACATCTCCGCGATGTTGTCGATGGTCAGTCGGGAGATGCCCACCGGCATGCCGTTATCCAGCACCTCGATCTCGGTGAAAAGATCGGTATTCGCCTCGATCAGGCGGGCGAGGCGGGACAGCAGGCGCGCGCGCTCGAAGTGGGTGAGGCGGCTCCAGGGGCCGTTGAAGGCTTCGCGCGCTGCGCGCACAGCCAGGTCGATATCGGTGGCGTCGCCAATGGCGACGCGGGCGAGGATTGCGCCGCTCGCAGGATCCCTGGTCTCCAGGGTTTCCCCGGCCGCGCCGTCGACCCAGCGGCCGTTGATCAGCAGCTTGTGCGCCTGCTGGAGGAATTCCCGGGTGGCGCTGGCAACGGCGGGAATGCGCGTTGTGTCACCAGCTGAATTCTGTATGTGATTTTCTGCCATGGTTTGCCTCGTTCTGGACGGAGGTTTTTCCCGTCGTTTACTTGCTCCCTTAAAAGACATAATATTATATCAATCAATCTAAGTTGCGAAGTCGTTTCTGCGGCTCGTTGCGGTGACCCTGATGTCGCCCTCTGTGGATGGCTCCGCTGCGCTATCATTGCAGGTCAAGTCCTGCCCTCACCAGGAAGAGTCTTATGAAGAAAGCCTATGTCGATTTGCCCGCGGGGCAGGTGCACTACGTGACCGCGGGTCAGGGCCCCGCACTGATGCTGTTTCACCAGGCGCCGCTGTGCGCGGATGAGTGGGCCGGGGCGATACCCCTGCTGAGCGAACACTTTAGCGTATACGCGCCGGATATGCCGGGACACGGCAATTCCTTCAATCCTGATCGCGAATACGAGATGGAGGACTTCACCGCGACTACCCTGCAGCTCATGGACGCGCTGGGTCTCGAGAGCGCTATCGTCTGCGGCAATCATTCCGGCGGCGCGCTGGCGACCTCGATCGCACTTACCGCACCCGAGCGGGTACGCAAGGCCATCGTCTCCTGTGAAATGCTGCTCTCCGCCGAACACATCAGTGCGTTCCTCGCCGCGCTGGAGGACAAGCCGATGTCGCGGGAATTGCCGATGGACGAGGACGGCGAGTTCCTGTTCGAGGCCTGGGGCCGCTACAAGGCGCTGGCACCGACCGCTGTCGCGCAGACCCGCTTCCTGCCTTTCGTCATCGGCCAGGCCGCAAGGCTGCGTCCCTACGACGCGCACTTTGCCGTGCTGCGCTGGATGTCGAAATCCGCCTGGTTGTCGGCGGTGCAATGTCCCACCCTGGTGGTTGGCGCCGAACACGACATGCTGTTCAAGCAGGAACTGATGGATGCCGCGGCGCAATACACGGTGCAGGGCAGTGCGGTGATCATCCGCGACGCCGGCGCGCTCAGTCCCTTCGAGCAGCCCGAGGCCTGGGCCCGCGCAATTATCGAGTTTGCTCTGGACTGACCCCGGGCGATAGAAAAAGGGGCGGGAGGCCGAGCTCCCGCCCCTTTTTTTAGCGCAGTTTTCGCGAACTATTTTTGCATCAGCACGGTGTCGCCCGATGCGGCGAGCGCTTGCTGCAGTTCCGCCTGCGCTGCTTCATCGTGTTCCGCATAGGCGTGAATCACCAGCAGGGAAATGTCTGCGGCGATTTCCAGTTGCGCCAGTTGCTTCGGTCCCTCGAGCTCGGGGCGGCAGATGGCGCCGCCGAAATAGTGGTCCACGCCTTCCAGCACCAGGCCATAGCGATTGCCGCCGGCGGCGGCCGCCTCGAAGGAATCCAGATGTGGTTCCCAGCCGCTTTCGGTTCCCATGGGGATGTCCCGGGTGCCGGTCTGGATCAGCGCCGGGCGCGCCAGTGTGGCGTAGCCTTCCTTTGAAATCAGCCCGGGCAGGGCGGGCGGCGGTGAGAAGGCAAGCACCACCGAGACCGCGGGATCGGCCAGTGGCCCCTGCAATCCCTCCGGCACGCTGGCTTCGGCGCCACCCAGGGTCAGCGCCAGCAGGGCGCCGTAGCTGTGGCCGGCGGCGATATACGGGGTGTCGCCGAGTTCCTGTGAAAGTGCGCGCATGTCCTCCAGTCGCGCTCCCCAGCTGGCCATCCCGGGGTAATCCTTCTGCTGGGGGTGGTCGGTCGAATCCACGTGCAGGGGGGCGCGCACTTCATAGCCCGCTGCCAGCCAGCGGCTGAGCAGCGGCGCATATTTCCAGGGGGCGGACGCGGCGCCATGAGAGAACAGGATGATGCCGCGAGCGGGCAGTGTGGCTGGTTGCCAGGTCCAGACACTGACCTCGCGACCGTCGACCTCCAGCACCCGCTGGTGGGCGCCTTCCTGGGCCCCGGCCTGCAGCGCGCCCAGGGTCAGGGCCAGGCCGAGCAGCAGCCATCCCGTGAATTTTGTCAGTGTCCGGCTCATGGTGCCTCCCGTGATGGTGAGTTGGCTGGCGGGGCGTAATCAGGGCTCGTCGCGCAGGACGCCGTCCGCTACCAGCTGGTCGATGTCTGCATCGCTGAAACCCGCCGCGTGCAGGGTGGAGCGGGTCTCGCTCGCTTCGACCGGCGGATTGTAGCGCAGGCCGAATTTGTTGCCGCCCATCTCGATGGGCAGCGCCGGCAGTTTTACCTGCGCGCCATCCGGCAGGGTGACATGCAGCAGGCCGTCGGCATTCAGCTGGGGGTCGTCGAACAGGTCCTGGGGGCGGTTGATGGGCGCGTAGGGCAGGCCGGTGGTGTCCAGTTTGGCCATCAGGTCGGCCTTGGACAGCTGGCTGAAGACCGCGCTGATTGCGGGGATGATGCGATCGCGTTGCTCGAAACGGCCGCTGTTTGCCGCGAGGGAGACGTCGCTGGCAAATTCCTGCAGGTCGAAAGCCTCGCAGAACAGGCGCCACTGGGTATCGCTGACCACCGCCACGAAAACCTTGTCGTCGTCGGCGGTTTCGAAGATGTCGTACACACCCCAGGCGGAGCGGCGAATGGACATGGGCGGCGGCGCCTCGCCGGTCACCGCGCACTGGGCCATGTGCTGGCCGACCATGAAGGCGGTGGTTTCGTAAAGGGCGCTGGTGATCTCCTTGCCCTTGCCGGTGTGGTGGCGTTCCTCCAGTGCCGCGAGGATGCCGATGACGCCGAACATGGCGCCGGTGATGTCGATCACCGAGGAGCCCGCCCGCATCGGGCGATCCGGCAGGCCGGTCATGTAGGCCAGGCCGCCCATCATCTGCGCGACTTCGTCGAGGGCGGTGCGGTGTTCATAGGGGCCGCTGAGGAAGCCCTTCAGCGAGCAGTAGATCAGCCCGGGGTGGGACTGGGACAGGGTTGCGTAGTCCAGGCCCATACTCTGCAACGCGCCGGGACGGAAATTCTCGATGACCACGTCCGCCTGGGCGATGAGATCCTTCACTACCTGCAAGCCACCCTCCGACTTGAGGTCCAGGCAGAGGCTGCGCTTGTTGCGGTTGTACATCGGGAAGTAGCCGGCACCGGAGCCCTTGAGGCGCCGGGTGTTGTCGCCCTTGAGCGGTTCGACCTTGATCACCTCGGCGCCGAGGTCGGCGAGGATGACCCCGGTGGCGGGGCCCATGACCATGTGGCTGAGCTCTACTACCTTGATATTCTGGAGGGGGAGGGCTTGCTGGATCGTCATAGTCTGTCTGCCGGATGTCCTGTCGGGTGATTGAATTTCGCGTACCGGAAAACCGGTCCTGCACAAACTTAAAAAATATAATAATATAACATTAGTGTTTGTGGGAAGTGCGGATCACTTTTCGTTTCGAGGCCGGTTGCCGGTCGTAGACATAGAGGAAACAGGACGCAATGGAGCAAGTCGATATTCTGGTGAGTGAGGTAGGGCCGCGGGACGGACTGCAGAGCCTCGCGCAGGTCATGCCCACCCAGGCCAAGTGCGAGTGGATCAGCCTGCTGGCCGCCGCCGGGTTGCGGGAGATTGAAGTGGGCTCGTTCGTGCCTCCCAGTGTACTGCCGCAGATGGCAGACACCGCGGAAATCGTCGCGCACGCACGGACCATTCCCGGTCTCGATGTGGCGGTGCTGGTGCCCAACCTGCGCGGCGCCGAGAATGCCGTTCGTGCCGGTGCCCACAAGATCAGTATCCCGCTGTCGGTCAGCGAGACCCACAGCCTGAAGAACGTGCGCCGCAACCACGCCCAGATGCTGGAGGAAATTGCCGCGATCGCCAGCCTGGTGGCGCAGCAGCCCGCGGAACAGCGCCCTCACTTCGAAGTGGGTCTGTCCACCGCCTTCGGTTGCACCCTCGAAGGGCCGGTATCGGAGGAGTTGGTGGTGCGACTCGCGGTGGCGGCCATCGAAGCGGGTTGTGCGGAGGTGGGACTTTCCGATACCACCGGCTATGCCAACCCGGCCCAGCTGCGACGGCTGGTGAAGAAAGTCTGGGATGCCGTGGGCCGGGACCGCCTGAATGGCGTGCACCTGCACAACACCCGCGGCCAGGGTCTCGCCAATGCGCTGGCGGCGCTGGATATGGGCATCACTACAGTGGATGCCTCCATGGGCGGTATTGGCGGCTGCCCCTTTGCCCCGGGCGCTTCCGGCAACATTGTCACCGAGGACCTGGTATTCCTGGTGGAGGCGATGGGTATGAAAACCGGTATCGACTTCGAGGCGCTGATGCGCGCCCGGGACTTTCTCGCCGCGGCGATGCCCGATGTGGAGATTTACGGCTTCACGCCCGCAGCGGGACTTCCCAGGGGTTTCGAGCGCGCCTGAACGGGCGCGCATATTCCCCGCTTCCCCTGAGTATTGCCTGTCCGCCGGACCGGCAGCGCCGCTGTCCAGCCTCTTCCCCCGGAGCGCGGAAAAGCGTTGACATCTGCGGTCTGGCGAGGGGATTATATAGTCATAAAGATACATTTATATATCATTAGTTATTAATAGTGTTTGCGCCCGTTAGAACACACCATTGAAAAGCCACTGATAGCGATATTCCAAGGGGAGCCACGCTATGCCAACACCATTCAAGCCTCAGCGACTTTTGCTGGCAGCCGCCATTGCCTCTGCGATGCCGGTTGTTGCTCAGGATTCTGCGACGGGAAAAACTGCAAGCGGCGGTATCGAAGAGATCGTTGTAACCGCGCGTAAACGGGATGAATCCATTCAGGATACCCCACTGTCTATACAGGCGTTCAGTGCCGACGCGATTTCCGAGCGCGGCATCGAAAACATGGCCGACCTGACCAAATTCACCCCGGGCCTGAGTTTCAATGGCGGCACCTCGCGAGCCAACAGCGATTTTTCGGTCCGCGGTATGGCCCAGACCTCTGCCACTGGCGATAACCGTCGCGACCTGGTGACCGTTTTCATCGACAACGTACCCTATATTGGCAGCCCCGCGGGTATCGGTGTCGAGGACATCCAGCGGGTTGAGGTGATCAAGGGACCGCAGTCGGCACTCTTCGGTCGCGCCACCTTCGGCGGCGCCATCAGCATGATCACCACCACCCCCGGCAATGAATTCAAGGGCAAGGTTGGCAGCACCATGGCCACCGATAACGACTACCGCCTCTATGGTTCGGTCGAGGGGCCGATCATCGAGGACATGCTGGCCGCACGGGTCACCTTCGATGGCCGTGAATTCGACGGTTTCTACGAGAACCAGCTGGATGGCAGTGACCTCGGCGGCACCGAGCAGCGCTACTATTCCGGCACGGTCGCCTTTACCCCGACTGATGACCTGTCATTCAAGGTGCGCTACAGCAAGCGCGACGACGAGGATACTCCGGCGGCAACCCAGTTGATTGCCCGCTACACGGACTTCAACTGCGGCCCCTTCGTCAATCCGCCCCCGGACCGTTCGCTCTATGGCTTGCCCGCGGGAATGACCCTGGAGCAGGCGAGCATGTTCTACTGCGGCGGCCTGAAAACCCCGGACAGCGATTCGCTGGCCCTCAACTCAAAGGTTCCCGAAGCCTCCGAGTCACTGTTGCCCTTCACCCAGCACAAGCTGAAACTGAAGCACGAACTGCTCTCCGCGAATATGGACTGGTTCTTCCTCGACGGCTACAGCCTGACCGGCACCGTGAGTACCCAGGAGCAGTCGATCGACAACCTGCAGGACTTCGAGCGCACCCCGACTGATCGTTACCAGTCCTACAGCATCAACGAACAGAAGCAGGAAACCTATGAACTGCGCCTGGCCTCGCCTGGCGATGACCGCCTGCAGTGGATGGTGGGTGTTGCCCGGCTCGACGCAGATTTCAATACCGGTGGCGGCTTCATCTACGGTACCGAGTTCGGCCCATCCGCGGGTGGTCCCTTCGGTCCGCTTGCGCTGCAGAAGAACAACACCGAAACCGACTCCATTTTCGGCAGTATCGGGTTCGACATTACCGAGAATCTCAACCTGAGCATCGAGGCGCGTCGCCAGACCGACAAGATCACCAGCGGGGTGGATTCGTCCGGCGAATTCGCCATCGAGACCAAGTCAACCCTGCCGCGCGCGCTGCTGTTGTGGTCGATGAACGAGGAGAACAACTTCTACCTCAACTACGCCGAGGGCAACCAGCCCACCCAGGGCTACTCGGTGTATTTCGAGCTGACCCCGGAAGAACAGGCGGTGGCGCGTGAATACGGCATTTCCGAGTCGGCGCCGGAAGCAATGGTGAAGAACTACGAGATGGGCTGGAAGCACCGCAGCGCAGATGGTCGCTGGTACCTGAACACCTCCGTGTACTTCCTCGAGTGGACGGACCGCCAGGTGCTCGGCGGCATGCAGGTCGACCTGAATGGCGACGGCGTGATCGAGCTCAACGCGGCGCCGGACGGTGAAGTGTTCAACGCAGTGCCGATGGCCGGCGGCGATAGCGAGACCACCGGTATCGAGATCGACGGCGCCTACAGCATCACGTCGAACCTGACCGTTGGCGGCAGCTTCTCCTACGCGGACTCGGAAATTACCAAGTCCCTGAACGACCGCCAGATGCAGATCGTGTTCGGCAAGGAAAACGCCGAGGGCCAGAAGTTCTCGCAGGTACCCGAGACCCAGGCCGCTGCCTACGTGCAGTACGACGACCAGTTCGCCAATGGTCTTGACTGGTTCGTCCGCCTCGATGCGACCTATATCGACAAGCGCTACACCTCGCTGGCCAATATCTCCTGGATCGATCCGCAGACCCTGGCGCACCTGCGCGGCGGAGTGCTCACCGAGTCCTGGGATGTCACCGTTTTCGTCAACAACCTGTTCGACGACGACACCCTGGAGTGGGCCCGCTCCCAGGGCGACAGCGCGGCCGACCCCTACTACTTCCAGCTCTCCGCAGTGGAAGCGGCTATGCCCAATCCGCGCCAGTTCGGCGTGACCATGAACTACCGCTTCTGATCGAGGTGTAGTCCACCTGAACCGGACCGTGGCAGTTGCACTTGCCGCGGTCCGGATTCGCCCCAATCAGGAATTTACTGGAGTTCTGTCGCTATGAAAGATTCGGAAACCATCAGCCGAAGGGCTGTGCTCGGCTCCGGCCTGGGTGTTGCGGCGCTGGCCGCTGCCGGGCTGGGTCATTCCGGCGCACTTTCGGCCGCGGAAACGCCGGCGGGAAGACTCGACCTGGAAGACCCTGCCCTGCGGGCAAAGGTGAGGGCCAAGACCCTGGGCTCGATAGAGGAAGAGTTGGTCTACACCTTTTACCGCCTGCACCTCTACGGCTACCTGCACGATGGCAACCTCGTGCCGTTCTTCACCATGAACAACCTCAACATCACCCGCTGGAAGCCCCTGCCCAACGGCAACTACCTCAGCGTCGGCGCGGAATGCGGCGTGTACTGCAAGTTCGATACCGACGAGGTGCTGGATGTCTGGGAAAACCCGGTCACTGGCGAGAAACGCAAGGTGTGGGATTTTATCGGCGGGCCGCTGAAAGTGGAGATCGGTCCCGATGGGGTCATCACCGGCGGTGTGGCGGAGTTGAGTCCCGAAGTGCTGCGCATGGAGGTCATGGGCGACAAGTTGTTCGTGCCCACAGCCGCCCACATGGCCATGCCCAACCCCTTCGACCCGAAGGAGTGGCCAAAAAGCTCTTCCGGCACCACCCGTTACTGGGATTCACTGCTGGTCGCAGCGGCGGAAGTCAGCGATATCCTCGACCCCTCCCTGAGCATGGCGCCCGCGTTCCTGCAGTTCCAGAACCTCGGCAGCTGGCACCCCTGGCTGGGCCTGGGAGGTCACGCCGGGAGGACCTACGGCAGGGCTTATGGCACCAAGTACCGCACGCTGGACGACCTGCCTTCGGGTGTGTTGAAGGGTATTGAGAAGCGCGTCCCGGAAATTTTCGATTTCGAGTCCTGGAAAGAGCCTCGCCTCGACGTTATCGATTACAAAAAGGCGCGCAAGCCCGAGTAATAGCGCCTGTCTGCTTGCCACGTAAACCGAGGAGGGCTGGTATGGAAGGCTGGAGAATCACCTTTGATGAATTTCGCCGCGGAGTTGACGAATGTCATGGTCGACCGCGCCGGCGTCTTTCTAAACTGACCCCAGCTTGCACTGAAACGACCTGCGACAGCGGGTACGACGGTGCTGTCTCCGGACTCAGCGCCGTCTGCGTACCTCTGGTCAACTCGGCGTACTGGAGACGGATTTTATCGACATTTCTCAGGGTGAAAACGTTATGAAAAACCCCCAGGTCATTGTCGCCGGAGCGGGCCCCGTGGGTACCGTGGCGGCGTACCGGTTGGCGAGTATGGGCATCGACGTGCTGCTGGTGGAGGCGGGCCCTGACTGCGCCCTCGACCTGCGCGCATCGACTTTCCACCCGCCCACGCTGGAAATGCTGGATGAACTGGGCATGGCGGATAAACTCATCGAGAAAGGCCTGAAAGCCCCGGAATACCATTTCCGCGAGCGCGAGAGCGGTGAACTGGTTTCCTTCGACCTCTCCGAACTGGCCGACGAAACCCGCTTTCCCTACCGCCTGCAATGCGAGCAGTACGTGCTGGCCAACATGATGGCCAACGCGCTGGAAGACCATCCCCACGCCGAGGTGCGTTTCAACCAGCGCGTGGTGGCCTTTACCCAGGATGACGAGGGCGTCGAGGTCGCGCTGGAAGGCCCCTTCTCCATCGAGAAAGTGCGTGCCAAATACCTGGTCGCAGCCGACGGCGGCAACTCCATCATCCGCAAATGGCTGGGCGTACAGTTCGACGGTTTCACCTATCCCGAACGTTTCCTGACCCTCTCCACCAAGGTGGAGTTGCGCGATTACATCGACAACCTGGCCTACGTGAATTATGTCTCCGATCCGAAGGAGTGGATGGTGCTGCTGCGGGTGCCCAGCGTCTGGCGCATCCTGGTGCCGGCGAAGGAAGACCAGCCGGATGAGTGGCTGCGCTCGGACGAGAAGAAAAACCAGGTGTTCCGCGACCTGATCGGCCGGGAAGACGTGGAGACCGAGCACCGCACCATCTATCGCGTACACCAGCGGGTGGCGACCCGCTTCGACCACGGCCGCGTCGGCCTGGTGGGCGACGCCGCCCACCTCAACAACCCCCTCGGCGGCTTCGGCATGAACAGCGGCATCCACGATGCCTGGTGCCTGTGCGACAAGATCAAGGCAAACCTCGACAAGGGGCACGACGACGCGCGTTTCGAGGCATTTGACGCTGAACGCCGTCCGGTCACCCACCGCTTTATCCAGGCCCAGACCATGCAGAACAAGAAACTGCTGGAGCACAGCCCGGAGGAAAATCACGCCCTGCGCCTGCAGGAAATGAAAGAAACCCGTGACGACCCCGAACGCCGCCGCGCGTTCCTGCGTCGCCAGGCGATGTACACCAGCCTGGAAGAATCCAGGACCGCAAACTAGGAGATTGGAAAATGCCTGATGCCCTCGGTTACCGTGCAAAATTTGGCGTGCTTGGCCCCTCGACCAACACGATCGTTCAGCCCGATTTCGATGACATGCGCCCGGTGGGCGTCACCAACCACTACAGCCGCATCATCATCCAGAACGCCCAGGCGATTTCCGACGAGTCCTTCATGCAGGGCACGCTGGAAATCGATCGCTGCACCGTGGACGCGGTGAAGGGCGTGCTGACCTGCGCCCCCGACTACCTGGTCATGGGCATGTCGGCGGTGACTTTCTACGGCGGCGCCGAGGGCGCGGCGAAGTGGAAGCAGAACATCGAGGAAGTGTCCGGCCTGCGGATCTCCACCGGCTCCGAGTCCGTGGTTGCCGCGCTCAAGGCCCTGGGCAACTTCAAGAAGGTCTCCTTCCTGTCGCCCTACTTCCCGGTGGCCAACACCGAGGTGAAAAACTTCCTCAGCGACCACGGCTACGAGACTGTCCGCGACGTGCCCCTGCGCCGTCCGAGCTGGACCGCGATCGCGGAAACCACACCGACCATGGTGCGCGAGGCGGTAGCGGAAATCGACGGTGACGAGGTCGAGGCGATCATCCAGGTGGGCACCAACCTGTCGATGGTGAAACAGGCCGCGCAACTGGAACTGGAACTGGGCAAGCCGGTGATCGCGATCAACACCGCGACCTACTGGCACGCGCTGCGCGCCTACGGCATCCCCGATCGCATGTCCGGTTTCGGTCGCCTCCTCGAGGAGCACTGATCCATGCAGTACGATTATGTACCCATGCCCGAACGGGGCCAGCTGCGCTGGCCCGACGGCAAGCGCGTCGCCCTGATCCTCACCTTCAACCTCGAAACCTGGGACCTGGTCAAGGATTACGATCAGCCCTACTACGCGGGCGGACCGGCGATCCTGCCCAACACGCTGCCGGGCAACATTCCCGACTACCCCAACTACAGCTGGCGGGAATACGGCCAGCGCGTGGGCATCTGGCGCCTCTATGACCTGTTCGACGAGCTCGGGGTCAAGGCCAGCTGCACCACCAACGCGGTGACCTTCGAGCGCCGTAACGCCATGGTCCAGGCCTGCCTGGACCGCGGCTGGGAACTGCTGGCGCACAACTACGAGCAGGGTGAATTGCTGACGGACTTCGCCCACGACGAGGCTCGCGAGCGCGAGGTCATTTCCCGCTCCATCGCCATGTACGAGGAGCACGTCGGCCGCCGGCCCATGGGCTGGCTGTCGTCTTCCCTGCGCGGCACCCTGAATACGCCCGCGATCCTGGCGGAGGAAGGGTTCAAGTTCTACTGCGACATCATGAACGACGACCAACCCTTCATGATCCGCACCGACAAGGGCCCGATCGTCTCGGTTCCCTATTCGAACGAGATCAACGACTTCACCATCATCACCCGGCGCAACCACACCACCGACGAGTACCGCGACATCCTGATCGAGGAGCTCGACACCCTCTACCGGGAAGGTGAAACCCAGGCCCGCATCATGAACGTCGGCCTGCACCCGCATGTATCCGGTCGTGCCTACCGGGTGCGCGCGCTGCGTGAGTTTATCGAGCACGCCAAGTCGCTGCCCGGCGTGTGGTGGGCGACCCGCGAGGAAATTGCCGAGTGGTACCTGCAGTGCCACGAGGAACATATACCAGGGCAGTTAAGTTAACTGCATGTTTGCCCGGGTCTCCATGCCCGGGCTTTTTTTTGCCTATCAAAAAGGAGTGACAGAACATGGCGACCTGGATGATTACCGGTGCCAATCGCGGTATCGGCCTGGAGTACGTACGCCAGCTGCTCGCAGGGGGGCAGCAGGTGATCGCCACGGCGCGTGCGCCCGAACAGGCCGACGCGCTGGCGGTGTTGCAGTCGGCACATCCCGGGCAGTTGCGCATTTGCGCCCTGGAAGCCGGCAGCGCCGACTCGGTGGCCGCGCTGGCGCAGGCGCTGGCGGGCGAACCGATCGATGTACTGGTCAACAATGCCGGCATGTACGGCGGCAGCTGGGCGACGGATGCCGCGGCCCAGTCGGTGGTGGGGATGGATTACGCGCTGTGGGAGGAGATTTTCCGCATCAATACCATCGCGCCCTTTCGTATCACCATGGCCCTGGCGCCGCAGCTGCAGCTCGCCGCACAGCCGCTGGTGGTGATGATGTCCTCCGACCTCGGCTCCATCGCCAACAATACCCAGGGACAGAGCTACGCCTATCGCAGCAGCAAGGCGGCCCTGAATATGGTGACCAGGGGGCTTTCCCACGACCTGGCCGGGCAGGGTATCAGCGTGGTTTCCATGGCCCCGGGCTGGACGCAGACAGATCTTGGCGGCGCTGACGCCCAGTGGCCGGTAGTGGAGAGCGTCAGCCGGCAGCTGCAGGTGATCGCCGGCCTCGGCCCGGACGATAGCGGCCGCTTTATCAACCTGCTGGGCGAGGAAGTCGCCTGGTAGGCACTTCGCCGAAAGCCTGGCCGGTGACGGATCGGTAATAAAAAACCCGGTCGGGAATTTCCCGACCGGGTTTTTTTGTTCGGGCGCGGTTTATACCACGGCGCAGATGGTCTTCCACTCGAGGTAGTTGTCCATCGCCAGCTGGCCGCTTTCGCGCCCATAGCCGGACTGTTTCATGCCGCCGATGGGCAGGGAGGCGTCGAACATCGAGTGGGTGTTGATCCAGACCGTACCGGCCTTCACCGCCCGCGACAGGCGCTGGGCGCTGGACAGGTCCCGGGTCCACAGGCTGCCGGCGAGGCCGTACTCGCTGTCGTTGGCCCAGGCGATGGCCTCGTCGATGTCGTCGTAGGGTTCGGCTACCAGTACCGGGCCGAAGACCTCGTCGCAGTGCACCGGCATGTCGTTGCGGGTGCCGGTGATCACCGTCGGCGTGATGAAAGTGCCGTTGGGGCCCAGCTGTTCACCGCCACACAGGACCGAGGCGCCGTCGCGTTTTGCACCGTCGATAAAGGACAGCACCCGGTCGGCCTGTGCCTTCGATACCAGCGGTCCCATCTGGGTGGCCTGGTCGAGGCCGTGCCCCAGCTGCATGTTGCGGCCGTAGTCGGCGATGCCCTCGACGACCTGGTCGAAGATGGAACGGTGGATATAGGCCCGGGAGTTGGCCACGCAAACCTGGCCGCCGTTAAAGAAGATGCCGTTGGCGACGCCGGGAATGGTGATGTCGAGCTCGGCGTCGGGCAATACGATCGCCGGCGACTTGCCGCCCAGTTCCAGGGTGACGCGCTTCAGGTTCGAGCCGCTGGCGGCGAGCACCGCCCGGCCGGTGGCGGTCGAGCCGGTGAAAGCGACCTTGTCGACGCCGGGATGCGCCGCCAGCGCTGCGCCCGCAGTGCGGCCGTCGCCGGTGATGACGTTGAGGACACCCGCGGGCAGTCCCGCTTCGTGGATCAGCTCACACAGGCGCAGCGCGCTGAGGGAGGTCAGTTCGGCGGGCTTCAGCACCACGCTGCAGCCGGCGGCGAAGGCCGGGGCCAGTTTCATCGCGGTGAGCACCAGCGGTGAATTCCACGGGGTGATCGCCGCCACCACGCCCACCGGCTCGCGCACCGTCCAGGCCTGCACCTGCTTGCCCTGGGGCTGGTAGTTCACCGAGGTGGTAATGGTGCGCCCCTCGATGCTCATGGCCTGGCCGGCGAAGTAGCGGAACTGGTTGGCGGCGGCGGGGATTTCCGCCCAGCGGGCCACCGCCCAGGCCTTGCCCTGGTCGAGAATTTCGAGCTCGGCGAGTTCGTCGATGTGGGCCTCGATTTTTTCCGCGATGCGAATCAGCAGGGTGCTGCGCTCGATCGGTGTCATGCTCGCCCAGGGACCGCTGAGGGCATTGCGGGCGGCGGCCACGGCGCGGTCGATGTCCGCGGCACTGGCGTTGCTGATCCGGGCCAGGACCTGGCCGGTGGCCGGGTCGCAGGTGTCGATATATTCCCCGCTACTTCCCGGCGTGTACTCGCCGTTGATGAACAGCTGGCGTTCCCCGGCAGTGGTGAGAAGTGCCCTGGCGAGCTCGCTGCCGGGGGTGGGGGCGGTGATCTGCTGGAGATGCTGGTAGCTCATGGTGCTCCGGAATATATCGGCAAGGTGGTTCTGGAATTGCCGGGCCGCTGCCGGGCCCGGCGCGCGGCTTACTTGACCGCGATATCCTCGATGGTCTGGTCGTAGCTCTCCCGGGTTTCGGCATTGGCGGCCTCGTTGGCCTCCTTGCGCGCCAGGTAGAACAGGCGGTCGAAGAAACCCTGGCGCCAGCTTTCGCGGCTGCGCAGTGCGTCCTCGTCCAGTTCCAGCGCGTCGATGCCGGCGGCCAGGTCGATGCCGTTGGCTTTGGCCACGCGTTCGGCGGCGTCCAGGCGGTCCCGCAGTACGGTCAGTTCGCTGGCCAGTACCATGACCATGGAGGTGAGGTTGTCGAGGCCCTCGGCGGCGTAGAACGCCGGGCGCTTGCCGCGCGAGTCCTTGATCACGTGGGGGCGGTTGTCGGTTGTCTCGGACATCATGCGGCCTCGTGCTTGCGTTGGGGTTTGTGGGCGATGAGAACTTCCCAGCCGCCGCCGGGCGCGAATTCGCCCGCGGTAAAGTCGCGGTCGGCGACCTCGCCGGTGGACGCGGCGTCGTAGCCGGCGGACTGGGCGTTGAACTCCATGACTGCCATCGGCGCGGTGTCGAAGCGCACCTGCTCGCGGGGGAAGCCGGCCTTTTCCGCCAGTTCGATCTGGTCCATGTCGCGCATGGCGCCCCAGAAGGGTTCGTTGTTGTACCAGGTTTCGTTGTCGAGGATGAACTGGGTAAAGGGGTCCATCAGGTCGAAGGGCGGCAGGTCGGCGTGGATCATCAGGCCGCCCGGGGCCAGCAGGCGCTCGCACTCGTTGAAGATGCGCGGCATGGCCTTGCCACTGGTCTCGTGCAGCAGGATGTGGCTGACCACCAGGTCGAAATAGCCGTCTTCGAAGCGGGTTTCCTCGGCGTTCATCTGGGCGAAGTTGACCGGCTTGCCCATGGCCTCGGCGCGGGCGTGGGCGTAGCGCACCACTGGCGCGCCGACGTCGATACCCCAGATCTCCGCCTCGGGGAAGTACTCCCGGTAGGGCAGGGTGGAGTGGCCCACGGTGCAGCCCATGTCGAGGATGCGGCGCGGCTTGAAGTCGGGCATGTTGCGCTTCAGGTAATTACACACCGAGCGACCCATGTCATCGTTGTTGGGGCCGGTGTAGCCCATGGTGTAGAGGTAGACACCGCGATCGTAAAGCACACCGGCGGCGACGTCATCGGTGGTGACCTCGGCGCAGTAGCCCCCGGGCATGCAGTGGATATCCAGTGCGCTGACGTAGCGCGGCGGCTCGAAGCCCCCGGGGATGTCCAGTTCAGCGGAGGAAGCGGCCGAATAGGCGCGGGCCTTTTCAATCAGCTCCGGCAGCTGGCGCTCGATACTGACGTTGGTGGACTCCCAGAGCAGTTCCTGGGCGATCCGGTTGATCGAGGCGTAGAGCTGGAAGTAGGGGTCCCTGACCATCGCCTTGCGGATGTCGTGGCGGTTCTCCGGCGCCCTGCCGTTTTCGCGCTCGAAATTCTTCGCCACCCGCTTCTGGTAGACGGGTTCCAGGCCCGGCAGCAGCTGCGCCTGGATGAAGCCCTTCAGGCTCTTGGCGAATTCCTGCCGGGAGGCCTCGTCGTGGGTGGTCTCGGGCAGCATTCCATGGGGTGCCTGCTGAAAGCAATTGAGCATAGCGGTGCTCCTTGTCGGGCGATGCCGGCGGGCCTTGAACACCCTGCGGGATCGCGGGTTCGCGTCGCGGTTTACCGATTCTATAAACGGACTCGCGGCTTTCACATTGACAAATATCATGCCGGGAAAACGCTCCGGTGATTCCGGCGGGCTGGATTTGATATATAGATAAAAATCTATATAAAAGATAAATAAAATCTATTTTAATCTATTTAGTGTTCCGCGGTAGTCTGGCTGCACTGTTCATCGCCAGGCCACGATTCAGGAGGCAGCATGCGACCCCACGTTGAAATGATCGACGAGAAAGACCTTATCTTCCACCCCGCGGAACTCATGGGCGCGACCGGCACCGCCCGCCAGCGCAACCTCAGCTACGACGAGGAAGACGGATCTGCTTCGCTGAAAGTGCACTTCGACACCGACTGGAGCCGCCCCTCCGGCGTGCACGTGGCCCAGACCGAGTGGTATGTGCTCAAGGGCGAAGTAAAAATCGGCGACGAAATCCTCGGTGAGGGCGGTTACTGGTGTACCCCCAAAGGCGTGCTGTGCCCGGCGCTGGAAGTAAAGGCCGATACCGAAATCCTGCTGTTCCGCGAATACGGCGACTGGACCTTCATCCCCTCGGACAAGGACGCCGACGACGTGGTTGAAGGCTGCGAACTGGTCATCAAGCGCACCGACGAGATGGAGTGGATCGACGTCGAGCAGGGCAGTCCCATGCGTTTCGACCTCGGCGGCACTCCGGTGCCCGGCCTGTTTATCAAGCTCCTCTACCGCGACCCGAAGACCGGCTTCTACACCCGCCTGATCAAGGCCAAGCCGAACTGGCGCGAACACCCCCTGGCCCACCACCCCGTGTTCGAGGAGGCCTATACCCTGGAGGGGTCCTTCGACTTCAACTTCGGCGAGCAGTGGCCCGGTGTCTACTTCTTCCGTCCGGCACTGGTGCGCCACGGCGACTTTACCGCGGGCCCCGAAGGCACTGTCTGGCTGCTGCGCTGTGACGGCGACCTCGTCGACTGGTACACCGAGAACGGCTCCATGGAAATGAAGGGCGACCCGGTCAACTGGGGCCCGGACTACCCGCACACCCAGGCGCCGGTGCCGCTGCAGCCGGTTCGCTCGCGGTCGGTCGGGCCGATGAAAGACCCCTACTACAGCTGAGTCGGGTCTGGCGCGTTCGCTGCGGCGGACGCCATGCACAATCCAGTGGGGGCTTCGGCCCCCCTTTTTTTTGTGGCTGTGCACTCCGCTCAGCGGGTGGGAAGCTTGGGTCGCTGGTGCTGTTCCCAGTACAATGTCGCCTCGCGGTACATGGCCCGGCCCTCGTCGAGCAAATACTGGCGACAGGTCTCCGCGACCACCGAAAAGGTCTTGCCCCGGCGAAATACCAGGTTCCAGTGGTCGAGCAGGGGAAAACCGGCCACCGGCAGTTGCACCAGCTCCCGCTGGTCGCCCTCGTCCAGGCACAGGCTGGGTACGATGGCCAGGCCCATGCGCGCCAGCACTGCGTGCTTGATGCCCTCGTTGCTGGCGATGGTCAGCTGGTGGCGCAGGGAGTAGCCGAGCCGCTGGAGGTGATGCTCCACGGCGATCCGGGTTCCGGCGCCTTCCTCACGGACGATAAACAGCTCATCCGCAATGTCTTCCCAGCGCAGCCGTTGCCGCGTGGCCAGGGGGTGACCTTTGGGCGCGATGACCACCAGGTGGTTCTCGCCAAGTTCGGTGAGTTCGACGTCGGTATCGGTCGGCGGGAAGCCGAAAATATAGAGGTCATCCAGATTGTTCTTCAGCCGAGCGGAGAGTTCTTCGCGGTTACCGACATTGAAGGCGACTTCGATGGAGGGGTAGCGCCGGTAGAACGGGCCGAGCAGATGCGGCGCGAAGTACTCCGCCGAGCTGACAATGCCAATGCTCAGGCGGCCCTTGTGCATGCCGCGCAGCTGGTCCAGGGCCATCTCCAGTCGGTCGGTGCAGTCGAAGATCTCCCGGGCGTGCTGCAGCACCAGTTCGCCGGCGTGGGTGAGTGCCAGGCGGCGCCCGGACAGGTCGTAGAGCGGTGCCCCGATATTGTCGGCGAGCTTTTTCATCTGCATGGAAACCGTGGGCTGGCTGAGGTGCAGCCTGTCAGCCGCTGCGGCGATACCGCCGGATTCGGCGATCGCCATCAGGATTTCCAGTTGCCGGAAAGTGCCAATGCGGGCGGGGAGTCGGCTGCTGCTCATCCGGCGCTCCCGGAGGCGTTCTGGTCAGGGCTTGTCATACGGCGTTGGCGTTTCCACGATTCCTGCGGGGGTGGGCAACTGGGGTCAATTATAGGCGCGATTCGGGCGGCGGGGAGAACACCGGCCCTGAATCGCCGGGAGATTGCGCAGAAAAACCACTTGCCTGCCATAAAAATATAATGTACTAATAATATAACATTAGTGTTAAGGTCTCGAGCAAGGCAGCCAGACTGTGAAGAAGACCAGCCAAACCGCAAGAAGAACTGGGCTCGTTGACGGCGTTCGCGAGTCACTCAGAGTGCATTGAAAATCGAATTGGGGGTTATCCTGAAATGTTACGTAAACCAGTAGTTAAGATAGTGCCCGGCACCCTGGGGGCGCTGGCTTCGGTATTTGCCTTCAGCAGCGCAGCGCCGGTATACGCGCAGAGCGCGATCGAGGAAATTGTGGTTACTGCCCGGAAACGGGAAGAGAAACTCGCGGACATTCCAGTGGCGGTATCCGCGGTTTCCGCCGACGATATCGAGAAACGCGGCCTCGTGGCCATTGCCGACCTGGCGGATACCACGCCGGGTTTTGTCGTCTCGGACAACTTCAGCGGCAAGACCGACCGTACGGTGCAGACGTTCACCCTGCGCGGTTTCTCACCCAGCAGCGGAGTGGAAACCACCGTTTCCATGTTCATCGACGGCGTGCCGGTCTCTTCCACCACCGCGATTTCCTCTATCGGCACCCCGGAGCGCGTGGAAATCCTGCGCGGGCCACAGAGCGCCTACTTCGGCCGGAACACCTTCGCCGGTGCGATCAATATCGTCAACCGGACACCTGCCGACGAATGGGGCGGGTCGATCGACCTGACCCTCGGCAAGTACGAGTACTACCGCATGCGTGGTGAGGTCGAAGGACCGCTGATCGAGGACGTGCTCAAATTCCGCGCCTCCGCTGAGCAGTACTCGAAGGAAGGCGCCTGGGATAACCACTTTGTCGATGGTGGCACCCTCGGCGACCAGGAAACCACCATGGGTAACCTGTACATCGAGTTGACGCCCACTGACAACCTCACCATCAAGGCCTTCGGTTTCCTGTCCGACGACGAAGACGGTCCGGCGGCATCTGCGTTCGAATCCGCTGTCGACATCTCCGATTTCTACGGCAACCTACTGGTACACGGCCAGCCCAACTGTGAGCTCAACGGCAACCCCTACTTCTGCGGCACCCCGAAGGACAAGGCCGACCCGCTCAGCTACAACACCAAGGCCACTGACGACGTCAAGGCGCTGCTGAAAAAGTCCACCAACCGCCTGACCGACACCGACATGCTCGATGACTACGGTATGCATCGCCAGTACCGGCACGGCCATGTCACCGTGGACTGGGATCTCGGCGACAGCGGTTTCTCCGTGTCTTCGCTGACCGGCTACAACCAGGAAGAGTGGATCCTCCTCAACGATATCGACCACTACGGCAGCGACGCTTTCAACTATGGCTTCCTGGTCGAGAGAAAGCAGGACGATTTCTCCCAGGAACTGCGCCTGAACTACGATGAAGGCGGCAAGTTCCGCGGTACTGTGGGTGCGAGTTACCTGGATGCGAGCACCGAAAGCACCCTGACCACGCTCCTGTCTTTCCTGCCGGCGCCGGATTCGGTAACTCCCAGCGGGGAAAACCAGGCGGAAACCCTGGGCCTGTTCTTCGGTGCGAGCTACGAAATCACCGACGCCCTCACCGCCAGCATCGAAGGCCGCTACCAGGAAGATACCCTGACTGCGCTGGATGTTTCCGGCAAGAAGATCCTGTCGAAGGAGTTCACCAACTTCCTGCCCCGTTTCATCCTGGACTACGAGGTATCCGACGACCTGATGGTCTACGGCTCCTATTCCGAGGGTGTGAACCCCTCTGCCTTCAACCTGGGGCTGCTCTCGCAGAGCGATTACCTGCAGGAACTGGCCGCGGAAGCGGGTATCACCCTGACCGTCGATCCTGAGGAAGTGCAGAACTACGAGCTGGGCGCCAAGGGTTCCCTGTTCGGCGGCACTCTGAACTACGCTGTAGCGGCCTACTATGCCAACTGGAAGAAGCAGATCAACCGGATCAATATCGTTGTGGTCGAGCCCGGTGGTGAAACAGCGACATCGTTCTCCGGCGTGGGCAACACCGGTGAGGTCGACCTCTATGGTCTCGAACTGGAAGCCTACTGGTCTGCAACCGACAATATCAATGTCAATGTGGCCGCCGCCTACACCGGTTCCGACATCAAGTCGTTCAACAACGCCCAGCTGACCTCCCTGACCGGCATCAGCGACTTCTCCGGCCAGGAGCAGCCCGGTGTCTCCGAGTACTCCGGTAACATCGGCGTCCAGTATGACGGCGTCCTGCCCTTTGAAGGTGCCCAGCCCTGGTTCGCCCGCGCCGACTACATCTACAAGTCCGGCATGTGGTCCAACCCGGCGAACTTCCTCAAGACCGATGACATCCAGCGCGTGAACCTGCGTGGCGGGGTCACCTTCGGCAACCTGCAGCTGCAGGCCTACGTGGACAACGTATTCGACAACGACAGCTACACCACGTCGTACGACTACTTCGCGTTTGACGCCTCATTTGCCTACTTTGGTAACCACTCCGGCATTGTCTACGGTCTCGCCCAGCCGAGAACCTACGGCGTTGAAGCCAAGTACACCTTCTGATATCCAGTCCTGCCTGTCACCGCGGCGATTACGATCGCCCGGTGACTTTTTTCGTTTCGCCTGTTGTAGTGCTTTTTATTCCCACGCTGCGCAGGTACTCCGGCCCCCGCACTGCCGGGGGACACGCCTACAGGCTGATCCTTTAACCTTTTCCAGGGAGAACCATCGGTGAAACTGCTGTTCAAGTTGCCCGTACTCATTGCATTTAGCGGATTTGTAGCCCTGCAGGGCTGCAAAGGCCAGGACAAGCCCCGGATAACGACCGAAGTGGAGACCACTGCCGTGGAAGCGGCGGTGCCGGCCCCGGCGTCTTTCGTGCAGGTCGCCACGACCGAAGGTGAGGTCCAGGGCATCAGCCAGGATGGGCTGATTGAATTCAAGGGCATTCCCTACGCGGCGCCGCCGGTGGGCGACCTGCGCTGGCGCGCCCCGCAGGCCCCCGCAGCGCGCGACAGCCTGCTGGTGGCCGACACTTACGGCAATCGCTGCTGGCAGCGGCCGGTGATGGAGAATGGCTTCCAGCAGAAGGAAGCCTTCACCCAGCCGGAAAACGAGGACTGCCTCTACCTCAACATCTACCGCCCGGCGAGCGCCGACGCGAAGCTGCCGGTGATGGTGTGGATTCACGGCGGCGGGCTGGTGTCCGGTTCCGGATCGCGGCCGGTCAACTACGGCGGTAAGCTTGCGGCCCACGGCGCGGTGGTGGTCGCCTTCAACTACCGGCTGGGCAGCTTCGGCTTCTTCGCCCACCCGGAGCTCTCCGCTGAAAACGCGGATGAAGGCAGGCTCTTTAACTACGGCCTGATGGACCAGATTGCCGCGCTCAAGTGGGTACAGGCCAACATTGCGGCCTTCGGTGGCGACCCGCAGCGGGTGACCATCTTCGGCGAATCCGCCGGCGGCGCGTCGGTCTACGCCCTGGCGGGTTCCCCGGCAGCGAAGGGACTGTTCAGTGGCGCGATCGCCCAGTCCGGTTATGGCCGCGGGCGCCAGCCGCGGGTGGCCTCGCTGGCCGCGGCGGAGGATGTCGTGGTCGAGTCAGTCGGGCAGGGCATCGCCGAGCGGGCCGGTAATCCTGAAGCAACGCTTGCGGACCTGCGCGCCCTGGGCGCCGAGCAGATTGTCGCCGCGACTGACTTTGGCGGGTTTATCTCCTTCGCGGTCGATGGCCAGGTGATCACCGAAGACCTGGGACAATCTTTCGCGTCCGGCCGCGCTGCCGCTGTGCCGATGATCATTGGCGCCACCGATTCCGAATTCACCATGGGCCCGCCCGAGGCGATTCGCGGCGCCCTGCTGGCCAGTTCGAAGCTGACCATGGACATGGTCGAGTCGATGACCACGTACTATGGCGACGAAGCCAAACGCGACACCTACATGTACAGCGATTACGTATTCCACGGCGTCAACCGGGCGCTGACCCTGGCGCACGAGGCCCAGGGGCAAAAGGTCTACAACTATCGCTTCGCGATGCCTGGCGCCATGTCCAAACCCGGCGAGCTGAACGGCGAGAAGGTCTACGGCGCCTTCCACGCCAGCGACATGCCCTACACCTTCGGCAACTTCACCGGTGACCACATGGAACCGAAGGAGCCGGACGCGCGGCAGCTGGAAGTGTCCGAACAGGTCATGAGCTACTGGGTAAACTTTGCGACCAACGGTAACCCCAATGGCGAGGGCCTGCCGCAGTGGCCTGAATCCGCGGGGGAGTACACCATGCAGTTCAACCCGGATGTCACTGAGGCGCGCAAGGATGTCTGGAATGTGCGCCTTGATGCGCTCAACGACCTGCTGAAGTAATTACTGCCGGGTCATCCCGGATCAATCCCCGGCCCTGTTGCAGGGCCGGGGATTTTTTTTGCCTGTCTGCGGGGGTTTGCGTCCAGCCGAAGTGTCTGGCACCTCAGGCCGGAGGCAATTCCGTGCCCCCTTTTCCGTCAGGGCGTGATCACCTTGAATGCGGTGCTGGGCGGCAGGGCTGTCAAGACCGGTGAGAGCAGGGTTTCGTGGTCTACGACCAGGCGGGTCTGCCAAAGGCTGTCACGCGATGAAGCCGCCAGCGCGAGGCTGTAGTCGCCGGCCTCCGCGACCCACTGGTGGCGCGCCGTATCGAAGGAGGCGAGGTCCGCAAGGGTAAAGCTCAGTGTCAGCGCCTGGCTCTCGCCCGGGGCCAGCTGGCGGGTCTTGCCGAACGCGACCAGCGCGCGCTCAGCCTTGGGCAGCTTGCCACTGGGTGCGGAGCTGTAGAGCTGCAGCACCTGCTTGCCGGCCACGCTGCCCCGGTTGGTCACCGTCACCGCCACCTCGAAATGCCCTTCAGCGGTTTCCTGCATGCCGGCTTCGCTGATGGCGAAATCGGTGTAGGACAGGCCGAAACCGAAGGGGAAGGCCACGGGCTGGTCGAAGCTGTCGAAGTAGCGATAGCCGACATAGATACTTTCAATGTACTGCAGTTGCGAACGCTGGCCGTTGGGCAGGCCGCCGAAGTAGGGGTTCTGCACGATTGCCGGGTCCAGCACTTCACCGGGGAAAGTCTCCGCGGAGGGAATCTGCTCGTAGCGAACAGGGAAGGTAACCGACAGTCGGCCCGAGGGATTCACCTTGCCGGTCAGTACGTCGACCACAGCATTGCCCGCTTCCTGGCCGCCCTGCCAGGGCAGGACGATGGCGTCGACCTTGTCCTGCCAGGATCGGGTTTCCACCACGTTGCCGATATTCAGCACCAGCACCACCTTTTTGCCTGCGCTGTGGAAGGCTTCACTCACCGTTGCGATAGCGGCCTGCTCAGTCTCGGTCAGGTAGAAATCACCCTCGACCGGCCGATCCTGGAATTCGCCGGAGTTGCGCCCGATGGTAATCAGCGCCATGTCCTGGGAGCGGGCCAGCTGCGCGGCCTGCTCCGGGCTGACCGGCATTTCCGCGATCGGCGGCACAAACTGGAAAAAGCTGGTGCGTTTCGGTTGCTTTGCTTTGGCGTCAATGGCGTAGGCCAGGTACTGCTGCTGCAGGCCTGGCTCGATGGCGATGTCGTTGCTGGCGAGGGCCTCCACCAGGGACACGGTATAGGCCTCGTTCACATCGCCGCTGCCAGTGCCGCCGGAAATGAAATCGTAGGAGGTGTTGCCGAACACGGCGACCTTGCCGATGTTTTTCAGGGGCAGGGTGGCGTCCCGGTTTTTCAGCAGTACCACGCCTTCCGCCGCGGCCTGGCGTGCGGTCGCCGCGTTGGCCTTCAGCTCGGGCCGGTTGGTATAGGGGTAGCCATTGGCCGAGGGCGCCTTGAATACCGTCGGCAGAATCCGGCGCAGGTTGTGGTCCAGGTCGGCCTCGGTGAGGCTGCCGTCGGCGAGGCCGCGGATGATTTCCTCGCGGTTCTCCGGGCGCCCGGGCATGATCAGGTCGTTCCCGGCCTGCAGTTGCGCGACCGAGTCGTCGCCGGACAGCCAGTCGGACATGACCAGGCCGCCGAAGCCCCATTCGTGCCTTAAAATTTGCTTCAGCAGCACCGGGTCCTGGGAGGTGTAGGTGCCATTGAGCTTGTTATAGGAGGTCATGACCGCCCAGGGCTGGCTCTCCTTGATGGCGATCTGGAAACCGCGGAGATAGATCTCGCGCAGGGCCTGCTCGTCGACCTCGGCATTCAGCACCATGCGGCTGGTTTCCAGGTTGTTGGCGACAAAGTGCTTTACCGTCGCGCCCACGCCCTGGCTCTGTACGCCCTTGACGATGGCCGCGGCCATTTTGCCGCTGAGCAGGGGGTCTTCGGAGAGGTACTCGTAGTTGCGGCCGCCGCGCGGGTTGAGCTGGATATTCATGCCCGGCGCGAGCAGGATGTCGGTCCCGTACTCTTTTACTTCGTTGCCCATGGCTGCGCCCACGGCGGCCACCAGTTCCGGGTTCCAGGTCGATGCCAGGGTGGTGGCGATGGGGAATGCCGTTGCGTAGTAGTCGTTGGGATCGTTGTCCCGCTGCGGGTTGATGCGCACGCCGGCGGGGCCGTCGGTGAGTTCAATCGAGGGAATGCCGAAATCCGGCAGCGGCGCGGTTGATCCGGCAGCGCCCGGCACCTTGCTCGAGCCGCCCATGGTATTGGAAAAGCCGGTGCCCATGACCAGGTCGATTTTCTGCTCGATGCCAAGGCGCCCGATCAGGTCCTCGCTGCGCGCCTGTGGGTCGAGGGCGGTATTCTCGTAGGGCTCGATACGGCCATTGCCGTTGAGGTCCGTGCCTGTCGTCGGGGGCGTGGTCTGCTGGCAGGCGCCCAGGCCTGTGGTCAGGGCAAGAATGCCAGCGGTTGTGATTCGCCTGTGCATAGCTTCTATCCTTGTGGGTATATGTCGATTTCAGGGTGATACACGCGGTATGAGCCGCACGAACGCTCATTCCGGCGGGCCGGAATAGCACTCGGGGTACTGCAAACCGCAACGGATTACGCCTGATTGCAACGCTACCCAGTCGGCGGGAAAGGGACATTGATAAATGTCCTGTCGGCAGTTTCCTGCCCGGGGCGAAAAAATAGCGTGCTATTCGGGAGGGGTGTGTGAACGAAGGTGTATGAGGCTGACTGCGGCCTTGACCACAAGAGCGAGGCTGCCAGCAATAATTGCCAGCTCGATCAGTTCGGCTTTGGTGCCCCAGATTTCGAGTCCACCCCGGGTGATCTTGAATCCCTCTACCGCTTCCTGCGCGAAATCCAACAGCCGCCACAGCAGTACCGGGAATGCAGCAAGCAGCAGTCCAAGCCACATTGCCCTTGAGCCGGTTTCGGGTTGCCGCATAAGGTTCTGGATGCCACAGGTTGGAAAGCTGTCACCACGATAGCACAGGGCCGGCGCCCGGCTCCAGCCAGGGCGCCGGTATTCTTTACCCCTTTCGCCCAAAAGGGTCTCCAGGGAAAGCCCTGGAGACAATGCTGCGGTGACAGGATTTCTGCTGCCAGACCCCTTTGGCGGCTTCCGCGTCGTCGCTGAAGCGCCGGACCGCGGTCCGGGGGTCGCGTCAGCTGTCCCCGAAATATCTAGAACTCGTAACGCAGCGTGGCGCCGTAGGTGCGCGGCGCGCCCCAACTGGTGGTGATCAGGCCGAGCTGGCGCGGGACGCTGGTGCCGCTGAGGGCGTTGTCTTCATCGGTGAGGTTCATCGACCACAGCGAGCCGCTGAGGTTGCTGCCGAGGATGTTGCTCCAACGCAGGTTGACGTTCCAGATCGGGTCCATCTCCACCTTGGCCGTGGCCAGCGCGTTGGCGAGGTCGGACTCGGTCCAGCCGAAGGTCTCCCAGCGCGGGTATTCGTCGTTGGAGGTGGATTTGTCGTTCCAGTAGCCGGACAGCGTCAGCGAGACGTCACCGATATCGGGGTTGAGCGGCAGGGTGTACTGCACCTGTCCGGACACCGAGTTCTTCGGGATGTAGGTGAAGTCCGCGCCGGAGTTGTCGTAATCATCCACGATAGGTGACCCGTCCGGATTGGCGCCGACCACCGTCGGCAGCAGCCACTCCTTGTAGCCGGCGTCCACGTAGCTGTAGGCCAGGGACAGCAGCAGGTTGTCCAGGGGCAGCACGGTGAGCTCCAGTTCCCCGCCTTTGATCTCGGCTTCGGCGGCGTTGATGATGGTGGTGAAAAACTCGCCGTCGACCGTCTGGTCCTGGGTCTTCTGGATATCGTCGTATTCCTGCCAGAACAGGGCGAGGTTGGTGCGGATGGCCACGTCGCCCAGCTGCCAGTCGCCCTTGTAGCCGACTTCGTAGTTGAGCACGGTTTCCGCGTCGAAGGGTTCCAGGGTCAGGTTGTTGGTGCCGCGGGCGTTGAAGCCGCCGGCGCGGTAGCCGGTGGAGACGCTGCCATAGACCAGCTGGTGGGCGCTCGGGGTGTAGCTGGCGACCGCCCGCCAGGTCAGCTTGGAGTAGTCCTCGGAAACCGTCCGCTTGCACTGGTCCAGCGGCAGCGGCTGGTCGTTCTTGTCGGTGACCACGCACTGGGTGCCGTCATAGGTCTTCCTGCGGTTGGTGAATTCGCGGTTGTCCCAGGTCTGGCGCAGGCCGAGGGTGAACGTCCATTGTTCGTTCAGGTGATAGTTGCCCTCGCCGAAGACCGACCAGGCCGTGTTGACGGTGGAGAAGTCCTCCGCCGCGGGCAGGCCGTTCAGCGCCAGGCCCCAGATCTGCGACAGCGGGAAACCGAGCACCGGGTCGACCACACTGGCGATGTAGCCGAGGTCCGCGTCGGGCCACTGCGGATTGGGGCCCAGGTTGTAGGTTTCGAAACGCTGGCTGGCGTCCATTTCCAGCCAGTAGACACCGACCAGCCATTCGAGGTCGTCGTCGAAGGAACTGCCGATCAGTTGCAGTTCGTTGCTCAACTGTTCCGACTTGACATCCTGGCCGCTGATGTCGGTGGTGATATCGCTGGTTTTGGAGGTGATGGCGCCGAAGATCGGCAGGGCGGTGCCGTCGGTGTCGCGGCCGAAGAAGAAATCCAGGTCGCGGTAGCCGAAGATGTTCTTGATGCTGATGTCGTCGCTGATCTCGAACTCCGTGGTGTTGATGATCATGGTGTTTTCCAGCATTTCCCGCGCGGCGTAGTCGGATTCGATTTTCTGCCAGTCATCGCGGGCCTGCTGGCGGGCGAGCGCCTCGTCGATCAGCGGCTGGTCGGGAATCGTGGGCAGGCCGAATACCGGCAGTATCGGGTTGAGCGCGCCGAGACCGCCGTTGTGGATCAACTCGTAGAGCCCCGGCAGCTGGCCGGTGCGGTTGTAGGCGGCGAGCGGGTTGACCCGCGGCACCATGTCGTTTTCGTCGTAGGAGATGATGGTGGAGTTGTAGAAGCGATCACCGGGGGTGAAGTCCATGGTCAGGCGCAGGCCCCAGGAGTCCTCGTCCCAGTAGCACTGTTTGCAGCGCAGGGCGTTGTCGGCGACGTTGTCCTGGTAGCCGTCGCGGTCCACTGAGCGGCCGGCGAGGCGGAAGCGCAGGTTCTCCCCGGCGGGTACGTCCACCGCACCCTCCAGTTGCAGCAGGTTGTAGTTGCCCACTTTCACCTCGGCGTAGCCGCCGAATTCATCCGAGGGCGCCTGCGGCGTCAGCAGCACGGCGCCGCCGGTGCTGTTGCGGCCGAACAGGGTGCCCTGGGGGCCCTTCAACACCTGTACATTCTGCAGGTCGTAGATGGCGAGGTTGGTGCCGTGGGTGGGGGTGAGCACCACGTCGGCGAAATACAGTGGCACCGCCGGGTCGAGGGTCAGCAGGACCTCCACCGGCCGCTGCCCGCGCACCGCCACCAGCGGCGTGTTGGTACCGGCGGACGCGGTGGTAACCCGGAAGGTGGGGACATGTACACCGAGGTCCTCGATCGAGCTGATGTTCTGTACCTGCAGGAAATCGCTGCTCAGGGAGGTCACCGCCAGCGGCACGTCCTGCAGCGATTCCTCCCGGCGGCGTGCCGTTACCACCACTTCTTCCAGCGCCAGTTCGGTCTGCGCCTGTGCCGCAGGCACAATGCCGGCGAGTGAACTGGCGAACAGGGCCGTGGCGCAGGTCGGTAGGAGGACGCCGCGCACCGCGCGCGAGCAGGCTGTCTGGTTGAAACCGCTAGAGGTGGTTTTGCGAGTCATTATTGTCACCGTTTTTTATCGTTGTTTACGGGGCTTTCGGATGTGCTGGCGGTACTGGCGCTAGCCCGGCCTTTCCCGTGCCGGGGGCAGGGGTGGCGTAGTCCTGGAATTGCAGGGAAAAGGCATGGCGGACCTGCCTGCCTCAATGCCGGGCGTGCCGGGTGCGGAATGCCCGAGGTGATTCGCCAGTGGCGCGGGTAAACGCGGCGGTGAAATTGGACGGCGCGGAAAAGCCCACTTCGTAGGCGGTGGCCTTGACGCTCCAGCCCGCCGCGAGCAATTGCTTGGCCTGCCTGATGCGGTGTTCCGCGATGTAGGTGCCGACGGTTTTGCCGCGGCTGGCGCGGAAGGCGCGGGTCAGGTGGCGCACGGATATGCCGCAGAGCCCGGCGAGTTCCGTGAGCGAGGGTGGCTGTGCGCTGTCCAGCATGCGTTCTTCGATCACGTTGAGGTGAGCCGCCGACAGGCCGCCCTGGCGTGTGTCGTCCTCGCGCACATCCAGGTGGCGGTACAGCTCGATCAGCATCTGGGTGAGCAGGAGCTCGATCATGGCGTCGCTGGCAAAGCCCGGCCGGCCGAGTTCCTCGCCCACCTGCAGCATGAGGGCGCGGATGCGCGGGTTGTGGATGTCCAGCGCGGACTTGAGCCGCGAGTCGGTCCACTCGAGATCGCGGGAAAACCAGTCGGCGATCGCTTCGGGCCGCAGGTGGCAGACGATCGAGCGCTGCTGCTTGCAGTCAGTCATGGCGCGGATGGTCTGCCCCGCCGGTATCAGGAACAGCTGGCCCATCGGTTCATAGCGCTCGTCTTGCCAGGCGTTGACGAAGGTCGCCCGGGAATGCTCCATGCCCGGCAGCAGTGAGAGTTGCAGGTGATGGGTGCGGCAGCAACCGGTGGTATCCACCGGGCCGCGCCAGTCGCGGCTGATCAGCGTGACCTTGCCGATGGCGAGAGACCGCTCGTTTTCGACTGTCAGGTGGTTCTTGGTAAGCACCGTCGCTCCGTCTTATTATTTTCGGCACAGCCTGCGGGCAAGGTCGCCGTGGCGGCCCGGTATAGCGGGGGACCGGGATCCCGGGCAGGCGGTAGATCGTATTTTGTCCAATACTAGCGCCCTCGCGCGGCGAGGCAACCGGCAATGCATATTCGATCTGGTCATATCATCCGGGGCTTCCGTGTCCGTGCACTGGCGTGAATATAGCCTTATTGCGTCGCTGGTCGCAGCTGTGTGACCAGGGCGAGGGAGTGCTGCCAGAGCTTCGCCGCAGTCTCCGGGGCGGCGACGGCAGGGTCGAAGCCGCACCAGGGGTGGGTGTCTTCGCCCGCGATGTTGGCCCTGCCGCAATCCTCCAGCACCCAGCCGCCGATGCCCTCCAGCTCCGGTGCTGTCGCCGCCCAGACCGCAGTGGCCGCCGCCTGGGCGGTGGTTTTCACCATGGCATTGACGGAACCGTCCTCGTTGATAAAGCCGATACGGCGTTTCAGGGCGTCGCCGTGATAGCGCTGCAGGCCGGTGAGGGCCGAGCCGGGCAGCACCGCGTTGGTGAAAATCCCGCGATCCGCCCAGCGCCGGTTGGCCTCCTGGGCGAAAAGGATATTGGCGCTCTTGGATTCGGCGTAGGCGGCGCCATCGAAGTGTGGACGCCGGATCCACTGCAGGTCGTCGAGGTGCACCGGCATACCCTTGTGGGCAGCGGAGCTCAGGACCACGATGCGGGCTCCGCGTTGCGCCAACCGTGGCAGCAACAGGTGGGCGAGATGGAAGTGCCCGAGATGATTGGTGGCGAAGCGCACGTCCAGTCCGTTGGGCAGGTGGGCGTCCGGGGTCTTGGACACACCTGCGTTGGCAATCAGCACATCCACCGGTCCGTCGATCCGGCGAGCGAACTCCTCGACGGAAGCCAGGTCCGACAGGTCCAGCCGCAGCGCCCTGATCTCACCTGCCGCTGTGGCCGCGATCTCGGCCGCCAGCGCCTCACCCGCCGCCAGCCTGCGCACGCCGAGCACGATGTCCGCACCGGCGAGAGCCAGCGCCCGGGCGGTCTCCGCGCCGAGGCCGGAGGTCGCGCCGGTCAGCACGACCCGCTTGCCGCGCAGCTCTGCCGTGCGGGCGATTTCCGCCGCCGTCCTGTACCAGCCGTCGCCCGGCGGTGAGTACGCCATGATCGCGGGCAAGCGCTAGCGGTGGCCGTCCTTCTCGGGGTTGTAGGACCGTTCCACCATGCCGTAGGCCTGCTGGTCTCCCCAGGTATACAGCGCCCCGGCCTGCTGCAGGACCAGGCCCTGCAACTCCGGCTGGTTCGCCTTGAAAGTGCTCAGGGTCGTCCTGCCGCTGATGCGGTGGGTGCCCAGTTCCGATTCCAGTTCGATTTCCAGCAGTTCGCCCTCCGGCACGGTGTCGCTGAGGAGCGGCGCCTTGATAACCCGCGCCGGGTACTGGCGGCCGTTCCTGTAGATCACCGCATCGTTGTAGCTGTACTCGTCGCTGCCCTGGGCCGGCGGGTAGACCAGCATGCCGAAGGCGCTGTCGTCGGGGAACAGGGCGGACAGCCAGCAATGCCCGTAGAAACCCTCCAGCCGACGGATGCTCTGGCGGTGAATGCGCAGCCCGGTGGCAGAGAAGTCGCGGCTGCCGCCGTCGATGGAGAGGGTGCCGGTGGCGCGGAAGTGGTGCTCGTAGCGGTAACCCAGGCCCATGGCTTCGGCGTTCTCCGCCTCTTCCTTGCTCATTTTATCGGTGTCCGCGGAGAACTCCTGCACCCAGGCGGGGGTGACCATGGTCATCTCCGCCTCCAGGCGCACCGGGGTCTGCTTCTCGCCCTTGTTGAAGGCGCCGCTGATCTGCTGTTCCACCGTGCCGTCCAGCGCGCTGCCTTCGTAGACGATCTTCCAGCGCTTGAAGGGCTCCAGGCACTGGAAGGTCACCGGGCCGGCGCCGATGATGGTGGGCTTGCCCTGCGCATCGATGGGCGTGGGCACCGCCCCATAGCCCGCGCCCGTCAGCACGCGGCCCTGCGGCAGGGCGAAATTGCAGTTGAAGCGGTTGTCGCCCCAGCGGCCGGCGACCACCTCGATGCCCATGCGCGGAAAGCCGAAGGCGCCGCTGTCCTCGAACATCCACATCGACACCCCCTCGCGCATTTCCGGGTTGTCCGGCTTCTCGAACAGGGCGTAGTCCTTTTCCGGGGCCAGGCCGCCGCTGAGGTCGGAGTAGGTGGGGGCTTTGGCAAACAGTGGGGCACTGAGGCTGAGCGGCAGGCCGCCCGCCAGTGTGGTGGTACCCAGGTTGTTGAGGAAGGTTCGTCTTTTCAGCGGCATTGTTGTCACCTTGTTGTTATTCGCGAGCGCTTAATCTTACGCGGCTGGACTTCGGGGACAAGGTTGATCCCTTATGCCATTTGGCCATCAGTGGACGGAAAGTCACTTGCTGCTTTGGCTAGAAGGAATCGTTCTTCAAAAGAAAAAATGGGCGCTGACACCTTTTCTCGAAGTAATAAAATGAAGCTGCTAGTCTGGTTTGATAAAAAATGGCCCTGCCGCAGAGTCGATGATGGGTGAGCAGAAGGAAATTGACGATATCCCCGATGTGCGGGACGGTCTGACCCGCAAGGAGCGGGCAGTCCTGTATTGCCTGCAGCGCACGCAGGAGGAACTGGGTGGCCGCAATGTGCCCACCGTGATGCTTTACGGTCGGGTAGTGGAACTGGTTGATATTTCCCCCGAGGAGTTCCAGACGATTGTTTCGCGGTTCGCCGGGTTGACGCAGAGTTTAGCGAAGCAGGAGGGGCGATAGGTTGTTTCGTGTTGGCTGGCGGAGCCCGCTTTTGAAAAACCTGGTCCATGTACATGCCGCTACTCGCAACCAGTACCTTTCCTGTTGTCGGACCTCTACTGATAAAGACATTCAAGCCTACAGGCGGATACCATGCATAATAAATACCCGCACGTCTTCAGCCCGGTAAAACTGGGGCCAGTCGAAATCACCAACCGCTTTTACTTCGCGCCCCACGGCACCGCCCTGGCGGTGGGCAGTAAACCTTCACAGGATTTTGCTCACTACAAGGCCGCGCGCGTCCGAAACGGGGGCTGCGGCCTGGTCATCGCCAGTACCGTTGTGCACGAACGTGGCCGTATCTACCAGCCTTCGCCTTTTCCCGAGGAAAACATTCCCGACTTCCAGGCCATGGCCGACGAGGTGCATGCCGCGGGCGGCAAGATATTCGCTCAACTCTGGTATTGGTGGGGATGCACTGGAAGCTGGCAACCCCTGAGCCCCCCGGCGCCGTCGCTTTCCGCCTCGACGGTTCAGCACGCCTGGAACGATCGCACTATTTCCACTCACCAGATGACCCGGCAGGATATTCGCTCGGTGATCGATGCATACCGGCAATCCAGTGCCAACCTGCGCCGGGCGGGTTTCGACGGAATCGAACTCCACGCGGCACATGGCGCCATCATCGAGCATTTCATCTCGCCCTACTTCAATCACCGCACCGATGAGTACGGCGGCGGTCTCGAAAACCGCCTGCGATTTCTATTCGAGGTACTGGAGGCGACCCGGGAGGGCGCCGGCGACAAACTGGCCGTGGGGATGCGCTTCAACTGCGACGAGATGCTGCCCGGTGGCTACGGCCAGGATCAGGCGCAGGAGGTCCTGCGGCGCGTGGCTGGTCCGGGGCTGATCGACTTCGTCGACCTGGACGTGGCGGTCGAGCCCATGCAGTCGGGCATCGGCTTTCCGCCTGTTTTTGTCGCACCCCAGGTCTACCGGCCCTATGTCGAGGCCATGCGCGAGGCGGTGGGAGCCGTGCCGATCCTTAGCGTACTGGGGCGGGTGACCTCGGTGGCGGACGCCGAGGAGGCGATCGCGGCCGGGGTTTGCGATATGGTCGGCGCCGCCCGCGCGCTGATTGCCGAGCCGGAGCTGGTCAGCAACGCCTATGCCGGCAAGGAAGCGCGCAGCCGCACCTGTGTCGCCTGCAACTGGTGTTGCGGAGCGATGTCCGACGGCGCCCAGGGCTGCACCATCAACCCTGCGGCATACCGCGAGCGTCTCTGGGGACCGGAGTCGTTCCGGCCGGCTGCGCGCAAGTCGAAAGTCGTGGTCGTCGGCGGCGGACCGGCCGGGCTCGAGGCGGCGCGGGTGAGTGCGCTGAAGGGGCATGAGGTTGTACTACTGGAAGCGCGCGAGGCGCTCGGTGGCGGACTCGCACTGTGGGCCAGCCTGCCCTCACGCGGTGTTCTGGGCCGGGCGGTGGAATGGTGGGAGCGGGAGGTGCGACGTCTGGGCGTTACGGTTTGCCTCGGCACCGGGGCCACGGCGCAAAGCGTTTTGCAGTACGCACCCGATGCGGTCATCATCGCCACCGGATCGCTCTACAGCAGGGCGGGCCACAGCGCCTTCCGCGACGCGGACATACCGGGCCATGACCGGGATTTGGTTTATCGCCCGGAGGATATCCTGCTGCGCGGCGACCGGCCCGACGGCAAGGTGCTGTTGCTGGACGGGGAGGGGGCACATGCGAGCCTGGGCATTGCGGAACTGCTGGCGGACCGGGGTGCCGAGGTGGAAATCCTGACTGCCAGCGTGTCGCTTGTCTCGGTACGGCTGCTTGAATCGCTGGAGGCCGAATTCGTGATGCAACGCCTGCGCGCCGCCGGGGTGCGTTTTTCGCCGGGCACCTGGTTGCAATCCATAGGCGATGGCGAGGTCCTCGCCTACGACGTTTTTACCGGCGAAGAACGCCGGATCTCCGATGTGGATGCGGTCGTGCTCGCGACCGGACGAGTGCCACAGGAACAACTGGCCGTGGAACTTGAAGGCCGGGTCGCCCAGCTGTTCGCCATCGGTGACGCCCTGGGCGCGAGGCCCTGGGCCACCGCTGCCTACGAGGGACAGAAATTCGCCCGTTATATCGGCGAGCCGGACGCTCCAAACACAGTGAGCGAGGCCTATTTCTCAGCGATCCTGCCGGAGGAAATACCCCTGCCGGCGTCGACCCTGTTGTCCTAGCGCGCTCCGACGCACAGGCTACGGGGTGTATCGATAACGAAATGGCCGGTGTACGGGAAGAGCGCCACCGGAGAGCAGGGGCAGTCCCCCTCGGGAGAATACTGATGCGCAGGGGACAACTGATCGAAGACAAGCATGCGTCCGCGGTACGGATGGTGTTCCCTGGATACTGGCCTTTGGCGTGCTCCAGTCTGCGGCCGGAACCGCCAGTGCCAAAAAGGGCTCTGACCCCTATATTACCAAGCTGATTTCACGCGCTGTTATAGGCTCTTGTGATAGGGTTGAAGACTGTCTCTGGCATGGTGAGCGTGGCGAGCAGGGTATTTGGGTGGTCGGGCTGGAAGCTCCAGGGATCAACAGTATCTGTTAGCAGGCTCACCGAGCCGGACTCGTCTCAAAAAGAAAGCAACGTGTTTTGAACTTGGGGACTGGGGGGAATCGTGGGAAATGGAACGGCTGTATGGCCGAGCTTGATTCTGACGCAGAGTAAAAATCTGCGCCAGCTTACAGTCCTGCTTTTCTATTTCACGCAGGGATTCCCCATCGGGATCTTTTTTTATGCCGTACCCGCATGGATGGCTGCGCATGGGGCAACCACCGGCCAGATCGCGGGGGTCGTTGCCTCTGCAACGCTGCCGTGGTCGCTCAAGTTAGTAAACGGCTTCCTCATCGACAGGTATACCTTCCTTGCCATGGGGCGCAGGCGCGCATGGATCATTGGCGCACAGTCGCTCCTGGTTGGAACTTTTCTGCTGGGCGCGGCAATCGCTCCGCTTCCCACCGACATTGTCCTGCTCTCTGCAATCGCCTTTGCCGCCAATGCCGCCGTCACGTTCCAGGATGTGGGTATCGACAGCCTCGTCGTTGACATCATGACAGAGGAGGAGAGATCGCACGCCTCGGGCTTCATGTACGGTGCGCAAGTACTTGGCATTGCCGGTGCCACCGCTGTGGGCGGTAAACTGTTTGCCAGCTTCGGGTTTCAGGGCGGCATGCTAGCCGCAGCGGCGGTACCAGCAGCAGTGCTGCTCTATGGCATAGCGATAAGAGAACGCGAAGGGGAAAGGCGATTGCCCTGGAGCCGTGGCGAGGCACACCCTGATAGCCGCGCAATCCATGCCGAGGCATGGCTGCCGCTGTTGAAAAATGCGTTCAAGGCACTCTTCGCGCCGCTGAGTCTCCTGCTGGTCCCGGTGATGATTGCACGCGCGCTCCCACACGGCGGGTTTGAGGCCTTTCACCCGGTGCTGTTTACCCAGACCGTAGGCTGGGCCTTAGAGGAATGGACCGCATATTATTCGCAAGTGACGCTGGCCATGGGAATATTTGGCCTCTTCGCGGGCGGATGGCTCGTCGGCAGAATGGGCGCACAGCGGGCCATGATTTTCGGCGCGACAATGGGTTGCTGCCTGCTGGTTGTCATGGCCTCAAACAAGGAACACTGGGCCGATCCATGGTTTGCCGCGGTGTTCGTCGCTGCTATGGATTTCTGTGCGGTATTCTATTTTATCGCCGCCATACCCATGTGCATGCGCATGTGTTCGCCCGCAGTCGCGGCTACCCAGTTCACCATCTATATGGCGATTGCCAACTTTGGCCGCCCAATCGGTGCCAGCCTGGCAGCAGTTACCGCGGGACAGGGGTATCCCGAATGGCTTTACTGGTGTTCGGCAATTGCCTGGGGTACGACAGTTCTCGTCTTGCTGTGTGTACGGTTTCCGGAGGAAAACCGGCAGGAGCATGCAACAGCGGCAGAATTGCCACAGGGTGAAGGTCCTGTTCCCAGAGTTAGCTGATCATAACGATACTGGCCAGGCACTCTGCACAAGCCATCTTGCCCACAGGGAAACCGCCTGTTTGTGTCTCGGGGTGGAAAGCTGCAATTCCTTGCTGCAGCAGGGTTGGTCTGTCGGCCGCAACAAGAAAAGTGGATGCTTTTTGGGCCTCAGCCCTGATACAGGGCAAAAAGGGCTCTGACCCCTTTTTCCCTTGAACAGTGACTTCAGGCGTAGAGAACGTCTATAGTGACAGGCAATCGCAAGCGATAACCAAATAACACAAGCGGCGCATGAAGTATTGCAGTGAGTAAGGAAAAGCATACCGGCAGGTTGAAATTCAGCGGTAACGTGAAGCGCACCCTGTGCGGGCTTTGCCCGGCGCATTGCGGATTGCTTGTCGAGGTCGCGGACGGGCGGGCAGTGCGCTTCGGCGGCGACCCGGATAACCCGGTGAACGCCGGGCGGCTCTGCCCCAAGGCCAGCGCGACGATCGAACTCCACCAGCATCCCGACCGCGTCAACCATGTGCTGAAACGCGTCGGCAAGCGCGGTGAGGGGAAGTGGCAGGAGATCGGCTGGGAACAGGCGATGGATGAAATCGCCGCCAAACTCGCCGATATCCGCGAGCGTGAAGGCCCGGAAGCGCTGGCCACGCTGGGCGGTACGCAGCACGCGAGGGACTGGGCTGGCTGGCGTTTCATTTCCCAGTGGGGAACCCCCAACTTCATCAACTGCGGGCGCAATTGCGGCACCGGTTCCATGATCACCGAGTGCGCCATGTACGGCTGGGACACGGTGACCTCGTCGTTCGTCCCCGGGGTGACCCAATGCCTCGTCATGTGGGGAGCCAACTTCGCAGAAGGCAACCCGATGGGCTGGCGGCCACTGTGCAAGGCGGTGGAAGCCGGCGAGATGAAGCTGATCGTCATCGACCCCCGCCGCACCAAATCGGCGGAGATCGCCGACTTGCATCTCGCGGTCAAGCCGCGCACCGATGGCGCTCTCGGCCTGGGCATGATCCGGGTGATTATCGAGGAACAACTATACGACCGGGAGTTCGTCGAGAACTGGTGCACGGGCTTCGACGAGGTCCGGCAGATCGCCGCCCAGTGGACCCCGCAACGCACCAGTGAAATCACTGGAATCCCGCCCGAACTGATCGTGGCGGCGGCCAGGATGTACGCCACGAGTTCGCCGGCGCGACTCTCCTTTGGTGTCTCCACCAGCCAGATAGGGGAGGGCGCGGCGCGTTCCGCGTTGCTCTGCCAGGCGATCCTGCGCGCCATTACCGGCAACCTGGATGTGCCCGGCGGCGAGCCGTTCGACGACCAGCCCTACGAAAACCTGGCCTACTGGAACCTGCTCGATTTCACGCAGCTCATCGACAATCCTGCGCGTACGCGTGACAACGTGAATGCGGACGATATCGGTATCGCATCGGTGCAGGGCTACGCGGCATTTCGCCAGGCGATGGGCGGGCTGAAGCCGGACGGGCACTACGCCGCGCAGTACATGTTGTTTACCAGCCAGCCCCACCTCTACCGGGCGATCCTGGACGGCGATCCCTACCCCGTGCGTGCGCTCATCGTGCAAAACGGCGAACCGATGGTGAACTATGGCGGTTCCCGGCTCGCCTACGACGCGTTTACCAGCGACGAACTCGAACTGCTGGTGGTCATGGATCACTGGCAGACGCCGACGGCGCAACTGGCCGATTATATCCTGCCGGCCGCAGATTTCCTGGAGCGGCCGGAGTTGTCCATGCGCTGGGGATTCACGCGTTTTTTCAGTGTCGGGCAGCAGTGCGTGGAGCCGCGGTACGAGCGTCACGACGACTACGACCTCTGGGCCGGCCTGGGGCGGCGCCTGCTCGACCCACAGGAGTGGCCGGAGAAGGTGGAAGAGATGCTGGATCGCTTCCTTGCTCCCAGCGGGCGCTCGCACCGGGAGTGGGCGGAAGGCGAATCCAATTACTATATTCCACAGAACCGGACATTCCGGAAATATCGGGAGCACGGCTTCGCCACCGCATCAGGCAAGGTGGAACTGATACCCGATTTCCTGCGGCGGTTCGGCATCGATCCGCGCCCGGTATATACCGGGCCACCTTACGCAATGCCCGACGTGGACGACGAATCGTACTACCCCCTGCAGATGCTCACGGGTAGCCGCGTGCTCGAATTCATGGGTTCCACGATGCGCCAGTCCAGGAAAATGCTGGCGCGCCATCCCGAGCCCCTGGTGGAGATTCATCCCGATACCGCAGCCGCGTACGGTATCGCCGATGGCGACTGGGTCGAGATTTCGCGGCCGGAGGGAGCCATCAGGCAGCGTGCGTCCGTGACGGACGCGATTCGGCCCGAAACCATCAATCTGGCGGGGTACTGGTGGGAGCCGAACCGAGGGGCCGGTCCCGACCTGTCCGGCGTGTGGGAAGCCAATGGCAACGCTATCACACCCTACGACCCGAAACTGTCCAGCTTCGTGGGCGACCAGCCGTTGCGAGGCCTGCGCTGCCGTATTGCGCGCGCCGATGCTCCGGCGCGGTGATCAGGAGTTGAACAAGGTGGAGCCGGTGGGGAGGAATCCCTTCGCTCCGAAAGTGTTACCTATGCTCCAGGAATGAACTGTCACCTGTGCGCCAAGAATGGACCCGGAACAGACCGGTCTTGAATGGCCCGCCCGAGAGGATTCGAACCTCTGACCTCTGCCTCCGGAGGGCAGCGCTCTATCCAGCTGAGCTACGGGCGGGTGGTGTGCTCCCAAGTACCTGTCGGATAAGCAAAATCCTGACAATTCGATGTACTCGAGGGGCGGCAATTGTACTTGCTGGGCCGGGTAAATGGAATAGGCGGCAGGCAAAGCCCTCCGCCGGGCTCGAATTCTTTGGCGACGTGCCTTTCACTTGCGGAGCGGGCTGCTACGCTTAGCAAACCCGGTTCGACACATCTCCCCGGTTTCAAGGCTTCTCCCGTCCAGGGGGGCAGGTCACGACCTTGCGGAGGTCAATGCACCATGAAATCGTCGATCAATCTACGCGTATTCCCCCCGCACACGCTGGTGCTGGTCGCTGCCCTGGCCAGCGCCTGCCTGTGGGCGCAGGAGCGCCAGACCCTGGACCTGGCGCCCGGCGCAGCATCCCCGCCTGCCCAGCTCGCCGACCTCGCCTGGTTGCAGGGCAGCTGGCGGGGCGAGTCGATAATGGGCGATGCGGAGGAGGTCTACAGTGCGCCGGCAGGCGGGGCGATGATGGGCATGTTCCGGCTGACCGCCGGGGAGCGGGTGCGCTTTTACGAGTTCATTACCCTGGTGGAAGAAGCGGGTAGCCTGGTCCTGCGGCTGAAACATTTCGGTCCCGACCTGGTCGGCTGGGAAGAGCGTGCTGAAAGCGCTGAATTCCCGCTGGTGCGGGTGGAGGAAGACAGTTATTTCTTCGACGGCCTGACCATTCGGCGCCATGGCAGGGACCGGATGACGGTCATCGTTCTGACTGGCAGCAGCGGTGGCAAGGCCACTGAACTCGAATTCAACTACCACCGGGTGGGCGGTTCCACAGTAGCGCGCTGAGCGGAAATGCCCCTCCGGCCAGGGCTGACGCGGCCTGTACCCGATCCCGGGCGCCGGCCGCGGCACCGCTTCAAGCCGGATCAAATCAGGGTGAAGCCGCCGTCCATCACCAGTTCGGTCCCGGTCATGAAGCGCGAATCGTCGCTGGCCAGGAACAGGATGCCGGCGCCGATGTCCTCGGGCAGGCCGAGGAAGCCGATGGGGTGCTGGGCGACCAGTCCCGCCATCATCGCCTCCGGGTCGTCCTGGCGGTCGACCCAGGCCTGCATCTGGGTGGTGAGGATGTAGCCGGGGTGGATCGAGTTACAGCGAATCCCGTAGCCGTTCTGGGCGCAGTGCAGGGCGATCGACTTGCTCAGGTAGCGCACGCCGCTCTTGGCGGCGGTATAGGATGCCGCGTGGGCGGCGGCACGGATACCGTGGATGGAGGAGACGTTGATGATGTTGCCACCGCGGCCCTTCATCAGCTCGATGGCCAGCTTCGAGCCGATAAACACGCTTTCGAGGTTGAGGCGGATCGACTGGCGGAAATCGTCGAAGCTGATTTCCTCGATATTGCCGGCGCCGGCGCCACCCGCATTGTTGACCAGGATGTCCAGGCGGCCATACTTCTCCATCACCTGGCCCAGTACCGTGCGCCAGGCGTCCTCCTCGCGCACGTCCATGACCGCCGCACTGGCGTTGTTGCCGAGGCTGTCGGCGAGGGCCTGGGCGCGACCCAGGTCGATATCGGTGACGACCACCGAGGCGCCTGCCCCGGCCATTGCTGCGCAGGCAGCGGCGCCGATGCCGTCTGCGCCGCCGGTGACCAGCGCCACCCTGTCCTGGAGTTTCTTCATCGCAATACCTTTTTATTGGAGTGGTGTCTGTATGCTGCGCAGGTTATCCGACCATAAAATAAAAAGCAAACACGTTTGACTTTTATGTTTGCGTCCTATAATTTGCTCCTGCTTACCCGGGAAACCGGTAAGTCCGCACTTTCGCCTCAAATAACGGCGAGCGGAGACAGCAGGCGAGCGGCGCGGCAGCGACGACTGTTACAGCACCTGCCGGGCGAATCAAGGCGCCGACAATTCCACGCAGGTTTTTCCCGGCCAAAAACTGATAACAACAGGATTTTCCCATGAACCAGAACCGCCAGATCACCTTGCTTCGCCATGTCCAGGGTAATCCCACGCCGGAGCATTTCGGTTACGTCGAAAGTCCGATCCCGGAGCCGGGCGAGGGCGAGATCCTGATCCGCAACCTGTATTTCTCCCTCGAACCCGCTATTCGCGGCTGGTTGGAGGGCAAGGCCAATTACTTCGAGCCGATTCCCCTGAACGGGGTGGTGCGCGGCCCTACCGTGGGCCGGGTGATCAAGTCCAACGACCCCGCCTACCGGGAAGGCGACGTCATCTTCTGCATGAACCAGTGGGAGGATTACTCCGTCTGCTCGGTGGAATCCATCCTGTTCGAGAAGCTGAACCCGAAGGAGGGCGTACCCCTGTCCTACTACGTCGGCCCGCTCGGCGGCTCCGGTACCACCGCCTATGTAGGCCTGCACGAGATCGGCCATATCAAGGCCGGGCAGACCGTCGTCGTCAGCGCGGCGGCCGGCGCCACCGGGAGCATGGTCGGGCAGATCGCCCGGATGCGCGGCTGCCGGGTGATCGGCATTGTCGGCAGCGATGAAAAAGCGAACATGATCGTCGATGAGTTCGGCTTCGACGGCGCGGTCAACTACAACACCGCCGGAGATATCACCGCGGCGGTGATGGCACTGGCGCCGGAGGGCGTCGACATCTATTTCGACAACGTCGGCGGGCCGATCCTCAACGCCATGCTGCTGGCGATGAAGGTGCAGGGCCGCATCGTCTGCTGCGGCATGATCTCCGACTACAACCGCACCGAGAACCCCAACCCGATCACTAACCTCTGGGAGGTGGTGGCGCGGCAACTCACCCTGCAGGGTTTCCTGCTGTTCACCTACCACGACAAGGTGCCCGCGGCCCAGGCGCAGCTGGCAGAATGGATTGCCGCCGGCGATATCAGGGTCGCCGAGCATATCACCCGGGGCATCGCCAAGGCCCCACAGGCCTTCTGTGAGCTGATGTCGGGCAAGACCAAGGGCAAGGCGCTGGTTGAAGTAGACCTGACCGAAGAGGCCTGAGGCCGCCCGCTTTAGCCGCCCGGGCTCCGGTCCGGGCGCGCACTCCTTGCTGCATGCCGCGCCTGCCGGGTCGGTGCTTGCGTCGCCCGTGAGGGTGGTTTAGGCTGTAAAAAAATAATAAGAGTTCAGTTATGTCGGTGTGCTTCCGTATCTCACCGGAACCAGGCTACAGGGGAACTGCTTCTGTAACGCCCGAAGCACTGCGGCCGGGTTGTGCCCGCCGCGGACACCCGCGAAATCATCAACCACCAATGCCCCTTGCGCGTCCGGCATCCGCGCGCGCCCTGTTTGTCTTAGCTACTGCACCCTATAAGAATTCCATCCCGGATAACAAAGCAGGAGATAATAATGACTGCGAAACGCCCTTTCGCCCTGAAATCCACCCCATTGCTTGTCGGCTCTGTCCTGTTGACCGCCTATGGCCCCTGGGCGGCTGTTGACGCCCACAGCCAGGCTACCGCGCTCGAGGAAGTCATCGTCACCGCCCAGAAACGGGCACAGAGCATCCAGGATGTGCCGGTCGCGGTAACAGCGCTCAGCGAGGACACCCTCGAGGCCAACCGGGTGTTCAGCATCGAGGATATCAGCGGCCTGGCGCCCAATGCCCTGGTGCGCCCCACCGCCGGTGGCACCAATATCCCGGAATTCACGGTGCGCGGGCGAACCAGTACCGGCCTGGTGGCCGGGGCCGACAAGCAGGTGTCGATCTACCTCGACGATGTCTATATCGGCTCCGCCCGGGGGACCATGTTCCAGTTGCCGGACATCACCCGTATCGAGGTGCTGCGCGGGCCGCAGGGAACCCTGTTCGGGCGCAGCGCCACCGCCGGCGCCGTCAGCATCACCACCCGCGACCCGGATGGCGAGCTCGGTTTCCGCCAGGATCTCGGTTTCGGCAAGAACGATCACTTCCGCAGCCGCACGACGCTGGATACCCCGGCCTGGGGTCCCTTCAGCGGCTACATCAGCTATGTCATGGAGGAGCGCGACGGCGACGTGAAAAACATGGCGCCGGGGGTCAAGTGGGATCGCACCGCCTTCGGCTTCGGGGTGGACACCTCGCCCGAGCGCCTGCGCGACACGGATACGGAATCCCTGTTTATCGCGCTGGCGTTCGAGCCCAACGACAGCTTCAAGATGACCTACAAGTACGACCACAGCACCGACACCGGTACCCCGGATGCCCAGGTGCTGGGTTCCGTGACTTCGCAGCTCGATCCCCTGTTTGCGGCGGCGCAGAACGGCGATGACGTCCTGTCCTACGCGATCTACCCGTCCACCAAGCGGCCGGACAAGGTGCTGGACGCCTATTCGGTGGAGCGCGACCAGGAGGTCACCGGACACAGTCTCGTTGCGCTGTGGGAGATCAACGACGATCTCGCCTTCAAGAACATCACCGCCTACCGGGAGGCAGAGGTATGGCAGCCCTCGGATATCAGCGGCCTCAGCGGCGTACAACTGGGCGGTGGCCTCGGCTTCTGCCTGGTGTGCTCCAATGCCTGGTCGGCGGGGGACCAGTTCAGCAACGAGACCCAGCTCAACTTCGAGTCGGATTTCGTCACGGTGACCGGCGGTCTGCTCTACTACGAGCAGAATGACAAAGTGGGCCCGCCCAATACCGCGGGAACTGTCAGCAACAAGGTGTTCTTCCCCGGACCCAATGGCTACATCGTCGACCCCGGCAACGAGTCGCGCTACTTCGTGGATACCAAGTCCTACGCGGCCTACGTGCAGGGCGAATTCCACGTGACGGAAGACATCGATGTCATCCTCGGCTACCGCGTGACCCGGGACGAGCGGGAAACCCTGGTCAGGAATGGCACAGCACCGGATTTCAATGACAGCACCTTCGACTACAAGAGCACCGACAGCACCTACCTGGTAGGCCTCAATTACGCGTTCTCCGAGGATTTCCTGGTGTACGGAAAATACTCGACGGGTTATGTGCCCGGCGGCAAGATCGGCCCGCAGGAGTTCGACAAGGAAGAGGCCCTGTCCTTCGAACTGGGCCTGAAGGCGGACTTCTTCAACGGCCGCCTGCGCAGCAATATCGCGCTGTTCGATGTCACCTACAAGGATCCGCAGAACCCGTCCTCCGGTACCATCGTCGCCAGTGCCATCCGGGACATCGACCCGGAACTGGCTGCAGAGTTTGCCAGCTACGGTACGCTGATCGTGCCCCTGGGAGGCGACCAGGATTCCCAGGGCGTCGAGCTCGAATTGACTGCGCTGCCCCTGGACGGCCTTACCCTCGGACTGGTAATCGGTTACGTGGACGACGAATACACCGACTTCAGCGATGTAAACGCCTACTCGGTTGGCGTCCCGATCTACGGCGGTACCTACCTGCCCGCGCGCAGCCCCGAGTGGAACGGCAACCTGTCCGCAACCTACGAGAGTGCGCCGCTGTTTGACGACACTTACCTGTACTTCAACGTCACCGGTATCTGGCGCGACGATATGCGCTTCGACCCGAACCCCGCGCGTTCGGCGGCGGTGCCGGAGTACGGTTTCCTCGAATCCAGCGAGGCCGGCTGGATGGTCAATTCACGGCTGGCGCTCAGGCAGATCCGCCTGGGCAACTTCGAGGGCGAAGTCGCGCTGTGGGGGCGCAACCTTACCGACAACGATGACCCCATCTACTCGCTCAACCTGACTGCCGCAGTCACCGCCAACTACATGGAAGAGCGGGTTTACGGCATCGATTTCAGCGTCATGTTCTGAGCGTAGTGTTCCGCGTGCATGGCGCGAGGCGGACTCTCGCGCCATGCACGGTCACCGGGCGGTAAATGGTCGGCAATTCCCGCGGCGGATACTCGCTCTTTCGCACGCTTTTCGTTCCCCCTGCCTTTGCCTTGCACCAAACTTGTACTGGCGGTTCTTGTGCGACAACCAGCCGGTCCGTCACGCCGTTGGCGCGACTGGTTTAATCATCCACTTTGCCGCTGTACCTGCGCTGGCGCGATTCATCTTCGCTGACGCCGTTTGCTGCTATTTTTACCGGCATTTCGCCCTTTTCCGCAGTGGCTGGCTGGTGCCCTGAGGCGCGATTGCGACGTCACCGGGAGAATCGTCGATCATCCCCGCGAGCAGTATTCACCCAAACAGGTAATCCGTTGCCAGTAATTGAATATTTTCCAGTCAAGTGGCTCAGTTCTTGCTGATATCGCGTGTTGCAAGTATTCCCCGACCGCTGTAGATCAAGACGGAGCAGATGAGTTTATTCCACGCGCGTTATTCCACGTTTCTTACTGCCACATTCCTGATTGCCGCGACCTGCCTGGGCCTGTCCGGCAGGGTTGCCGCCCAGGAAAATGCCTACCCCCTGCAAATGAGCAGTTCCCGCAGCATTCACCGACCGGAAGTCCCGGGGCCCAACGGGCTGGTGACCGCCGGTCATCCACTGGCCGCCACGGCGGGCCTGAAAATACTGATGCATGGGGGAAATGCCATCGACGCCTCGGTGGCGGTACTGGCGACGCTCAACGTGGTTCGCCCGCAGATGTCCGGCGCCGGCGGCAACGGTTTTGCCACCTACTACGACGCGGCGAGCGGCGAGGTCTGGTCGCTCAACGCCACTGGCGCTGCACCGATGGCGCTGGACGCGGCGGCCCTCACGCCTGAAGAGCTCAACAAGGGCATTCACGCTGGTGTGGTCCCCGGCCTGTTCGGGGGGTGGGTCAGCATGTTGCAGAAGTACGGTACCTTCAGCCTCGCCGAGGTGCTGGCCCCGGCCATTGCCTACGGCGCAGGGGGGCATCCTCTCGAAGCCTCCGTCGCCAAGGCGATCGCTTACGATGAAAAGTTCTACCAGCAATTGCCGACAAGCGCGGCCATGCTCCTGCCGGCGGGCCGGGTTCCCTATCCCGGTGAGCAGTTCTACATGAACGACCTCGCCGAGACTTTTCGCAAGCTGGTGGCGGCGGAAGCCGCGGCGCTGAAAAATGGCGCTTCGCGGGAACTCGCCCTGCAGGCAGCCTACGACCGTTTCTACACCGGGGATATCGCCGGGGAGATGGCGGACTTCTACGCGGAAAACGGGGGCGAGTTCAGCCTGGAGGATTTCGCAGCCTACCAGCCTTCGTGGACCCGGCCGGTGCACGTCACCTATCGCGGTTATGACATCTATACCTCGCCGCCAAGCTCCCGGGGCGGCCTGGAAGTGGCCATGCAGCTGAAACTGGTGGAACACGCGGACCTTGCAGCGCTGGGGCACGATCACCCGGCGGTGACCCACCTCCTGGCGGAAGCCATCAAGCTGGCCAAGGCGGATATCTACCATTACGTGGCCGACCCGGCACGCTACCGGATGCCCATCGAGGGCCTGCTCTCGGACCAGTACATCGCGAGCCGTCGCGCCCTCATGGCGGATGCTACAACGATGGCCTTCCCGGAACCGGGCCAGCCTCCCGGCTACAAGAGTTCCTCGGCCTACCTCGCGTCCCTCGGCGAGTATCCCCTGGTCGCGGCAAACCGCGAGCCATCTTTCGCCGGCAGCACCACCAGCTTTTCCATCCTCGACAGGGCCGGCAACGTGGTTGCGATGACGCCCACCCACGGCGGTGCCTTCGGCACGGGCGTAGTGGTGGGCAATACCGGCCTGACGTTCAATAACGGCACGCGCATCGGTTCCACCTCGCCCTATCCCGAGGATATCAACTACGCCCGCGGCGGCCAGGTACCGATCCTGAACAACTCCCCGATCATCGTGATGAAGGACGGCGAGTTCGTCATGGCCCTCGGAACGCCCGGGGGTGAAACCATTGGCCAGACGCAGTTCCAGGTCCTGGTGAACGTGCTGGATTTTGGCATGGGCGTGCAGGAAGCGATCGAGGCGCCGCGTTTCAGTATTTTTGCCGCACCCAATTTCTACAAGGCGGGCGCGCAGATCACCCTGCGTATCGAGGACCGGGTCCCGGTGGCGCTATTCGAGGGCCTGGTGGAGAGGGGGCATGCGATAGAACTCGCGCCTTCCTACTCACTGGGCAGCATACAGGCGATCTTGCGCAACGCCAGCCTCGGCACCGTCACCGCGGGCGCAGATCCCCGGCGCGCGGCCTACGCCGTGGGCTGGTAGGCAGGCCACTCTCACCGCCGCCGGGATTGGCCGCCAGGCCTTCCCGGCGCACTGTTTCAAACCCTGAAGAGGAGAAAGACCACGATGAAATTCCAGCCCCCCGGCCGTGTCGCGCGGCTAGCCGCCATGCTGGCCATTGTTTCCACCGGGCTGCCCCTGGCGGCGATTCCCGCTGGTGCTGAAGTCCGTACCTCCGAGGATGTCCTGGTGCAGGAAATACGGCCCGAAGTGGGCGGATTGCACGCAGCCGTGGTGTCTGAACACCCACTGGCGTCCCAGGTGGGATACGAGGTCCTGAAAGCCGGCGGCAACGCGGTCGATGCCGCGGTTTCCATGGCGGCGATGCTGGCGGTGGTCAGGCCGCACATGAACAGCGTGGGCGGCGATACCTTCGCCCTGTTTTACGAGGCCCAGAGCGGCGACATCACCGCGCTGAATTCTTCGGGTACCGCGGCGGGGCTGGCGGAGCCCGGCTTCTACACGACACAGGGCCTCACGCGCATGCCGTTTACCGGTCCGCTCACGGTGACGGTGCCCGGCACCGTCGCCGCCTGGGAGGCGGCCCTGGCCCGCTATGGGACCATCAGCCTGAGCGAGGCCCTGCAACCCGCCATCCGCGTTGCCGAGGAGGGTTTCATGGTCAGCACGACCCTGGCGGCGGACCTCGAGCAGGCAGGCCCGCGCCTGAATGCCGCCGGCAAAGCTGTCTATTACCCGAATGAGCGCCCCCTGCAGGCCGGTGACGTGGTGAAAAATCCCGACCTGGGGCAGAGCCTGCGCAGTATTGCGAAGGAAGGCGCCGGGGTCATGTACGGCGGCAAGCTCGGCGCGAAGATCGCCGATTTCCTCGAAGCGGAGGGCAGCCCGCTGCGCCGGTCGGATTTCGCCGGCTTCAAACCGGAGTGGACCACGCCGGCCAGCATACCGTTTCACGGCAAACAGGTTTACACGGTAAGGCCGAATTCCCAGGGGATTGTCCTGCTGCAGATGCTGGCCATGGCCGAGACCCGGCCGGTCGCGGCGATGGGACAGAATTCCGCGGAATTGCTGCACCAGATGATTGAAATCACCCGTATCGCCTTTGCCGATCGCGACCGCTGGGTGGCCGATCCCGCCTACGCCGACGTGCCGGTTACAGCCATGCTCGACCGGGACTACCTGAACCAGCGCGCAGCGCTGATTGGCGAGCGCGCCAGCGGAGACTACATCTCCGGCCTCAGCATTCCGGATGACAGCGGTGCGCTGATGAACGAGGACGGCGACACCGTTTACCTCATGGTGGTGGACGAGGACGGCAACGCGGTGAGCTGGGTGCAGAGCCTGTTCGGCAGTTTCGGCTCCAACCTGATGGTACCCGGTACCGGTATCGTGCTGCACAACCGCGGCGCGAGCTTTTCACTGGAGGAGGGGCACCCTAACCAGGTCGCGCCGGGCAAGCGGCCTTTCCACACCCTGATGTCGACCATGGTCACGGATGACGAAGGCAAGTTTGCAATGGCCATCGGTACGCCGGGCGGTTCCGGCCAGCCGCAGTTTATTGGGCAGGCCCTGCTCAACAGCCTGGTGTTCGGCATGTCGCCGCAACAGGCTATCGAGGCGCCGCGCTTCCGCATAGGTTCCGGCACGGAAGTCGTCCTGGACCAGCGCCTGCCGGGACCGGTGGTGGAAACACTTGCCAGCAAGGGGCAGCAGGTGACGCTCAGTGAAAGCTGGGTGGCCAATTTCGGCAGCCTGCAGATTATCCAGCGCTTGTCCAACGGTGTTTTGCGCACCGGTGCGGACATGCGCCGGGAGGCAACCGCACTGGCCTATTGAGCTGCGCTGCATGGGCGCCGGGCTGTCCGCGACGGTTCGGCGCAAAAAAAGCCACCGCTATGCGGGGGCTTTTTTGTTGCGCAGCAGAGTCCTTCAGTAGAAGGCGACGTTGTCCAGTCCGAGCCAGGTTTCCTGGTTGGAACCCGGCCGCTGGATCAGGAAGCCGACGTCAATCAACGCGGCACTGGACCAGGGGGACTGGGCGGGATCGAGGGGCTGCAACGCGCTGAACGGCACCTTGACGCTGCGCCACTCACTGTCCGCCTGCAGCGGGCTGGTCCAGTTGCCCGCGGTGGTGGTGACCGACAGCAGGTAGGGACCGCCGTCGCCACGCAGTTCGAACGACAGGCCCTCAAAGGCACTGGCATCGACTGGCTGGACACTGCCCTGGCTCAGGGGCAGCACCACGCCGATCTGCGCCTGTTCCCGGGAGGCCAGCTCCCCGGTCAACAACAGTACCTTGCCGCCGTCCACTTTTGGCAGGGTCTGGATGATCTGCCAGCTGCGCTCCAGGCCGCCGTCCGGCGCGCCGGTACGCAGGGTGTCGAGGCTGGTGCGTCCGTCGGCGCGCTCGAAATCATCGATCAGCGTCGCGGCCGGTGCCGGTTCCATGACGGTGGCGGTCACCGCCGCCGGAGCGCCGGGACCGAATACCTTGCGGCCATCGACAAAGGTATAGACCGTATTGCGCACCGCGCCGATTTCCTTCCAGGGCTCCCCGTCGACCAGCACCAGGTCGGCGGCCTTGCCGACTTCGATGGTGCCGCGCTGGTCCAGCACGCCAAGCGCCAGGGCGCTGTTGCGGGTGCCGGCCTGCAGCGCCTGCGCGGGGCTCAGGCCGGCGCGCACCAGCAATTCCATCTCCCGCAGGGTCGAGGCGCCGTGCGGCGTCCCGATCATGCCCGCGTCGGTACCGAGGGCCACATTGACGCCGGCGTCAGACAGGGTCTTGACGTTGTCCAACCCTACCTGGAAGCGTTCCCGGAGCTTTTCCATGACTTCCGGCGGTACGTCGCGCCCCGGCTTTTCCGGCTCATAGACCGCCAGCGTCGGCGCGTAGGAGGTTTTCGCCGCGGCCATGTCCGCGATAGTCGCCTCGTCCAGCGGCCGGTCGAGAAGACTGTGGGCGATCACATCCACGCCCGCGCGCGCGGCGATGCCCGCGCGCTCGACGGTAACGGTGTGCGACAGCACCGGCATGCCATTGGCGTGGGCCTCCGCCACCAGGGCTGCGAGGGTCGGTTCGTTCATGCTGGTATTGTCGACACCGGAGCCGTAGCGCCAGCCGTCGGTGAACGCCTTGATGGCGTCGGGCTGGTAGGGCACCAGTTCGTCGATGGCTTTGGTGGCCGCGTAGGGCGTATCCACCCATTTCGTGGTGGTCGTGTCGCTCCAGTCCGCGCCGTGGCCGCCGGTGGTGCTGGTGCGCGCCACCATGCGGATGTGCGGCGCGGGGACGCTTTCCTGCCACTCGCGGCGCGGTGCGAAGGCCTCCGGTGCCTGGTGAAAATCCAGCACCGTAGTGACGCCGGATGCGACATAAGCCTGGGCGATCTGCGGCAGGGTGGCCGGGTAGCCGCGGGGGGTGAAGTGGGTGTGCAGGTCGAAAAAGCCCGGCAACAGGGACAGGTTTTCAGCGTCCAGTACCGGGGTATTCGCCGGGTAGCTGCCATCCCGGTTGATGGCGCTGATCAGCCCCTCGTCGATGACCACGGTCCCCGAGTAGGGCATCTCTCCCGTGGCGGGAAAGATCGTGGCCCGGGTGATGGCCAGCTCGGCTGCAGCCAGCTGGCCCGCCTGGAACAGGGCCAGGACGGCCAGGTGAAGTTTCAGGTGTTTCATTGTGCCTATACCTCGTAGCGCGTTTTCATTGCGATTTCCGCCAGGCGACGGCGCCGCTCTTGATTACCGTATCGACTTCCCGCAGCGCCAGGATGTCCTTGAGGGGATCGCCGTCCACGATGAGGATGTCCGCCATGTAGCCGGGGGCGATGGTGCCGATCTGGTCGCCCGCGCCGATGTAGCGCGCGGAGTCGCTGGTGGCGGTGCGGATTGCCCAGGCCGGTGACTGGCCGGCCTGCACGTAGATTTCCAGCTCGCGGTGCAGGGCTTCGCCGTGCGGCACGAAGGGCGAGTCGGTGCCCGCCTGGATCTTCGCGCCCGCCGCCGCCAGCTTGCGCAGGGTGGCGAGTTGGGCTTCCACGCTGTCACCCCTGGCCTCGAGCGCGAGGGTGGGCGTCAGCACCATCCCGGACTGGCTGATCAGGGCGATCACGTCCTGGTAGGCGTGGTGCAGGCGGGAGGTCTTCAGCGAGTAACCGCGGCGGCTGGTCGCGCCGAAGTGTTCCATCTGGTCGATCCCGTTGGCGACAGCGGGGTAGAGCTCGTGTGACGACAGCGGGATGCCGCTGGCGTGGGCCAGTTCGATGACGCGTTTCTGCACCGTATAGCCCTGGCGCACGTAGCTCTTGTACATGTCCAGCTGGAGTTCATCGGAAAGGCGCATGCTGTCCTCCGCCCGTTCCACGCTGCCCACGGTGTCGGAGACACCGTAGGACACCCTGGCGCCCTCGTTGAGCGGGCCCGCGGTAAAGATGCGCGGCATGTTGCGTCGACCGGAGGCCTCGGCCTCGCGGCGTTCCACGGCGAAGTAGGGGTCGGTCCCGGTTTCGCGCACACTGGTGATACCGAAGCTCAGGTAGGTTTCCCCGAGGCCAATCCCCTGGGCGGTGGTCAGGTGGGTGTGGCCCTCGATCAGGCCGGGGAGCACCGCCTGCTGCGAGGCGTCGATCAGTTCACCTTCGACCGGCGCGCTGCCGGCTGCCACCACAGCGCTGATGACGCCGTTTTTCACGTGGATGTCGACGTTTTCCCGGTAACTGTCACCGGTGCCGTCGTAAAGCTTGCCGGCGCGGATGGTGAGGGCGCCGGCGGGCAGCGCGCGCTGCCACTCGGGCTGGACATCCAGGCTGCGGGTGGAGCCTTTGGCGGCGTCATACAGCTTGATCGATGCGCCGTCGAGGTAGACGAGGTGAGAGGCGTCGGCGGACCAGCTCGGGTTCTCGCCAGCGCCGGCGATCTCGACTGGCGTCCCGGTGGTCCCGTCGGTAGACAGGTGCACCGACCACAGCTGGCCGTCGATGCGATAGACCATGTCGCCCTTGCTCGACCACGCGGGCCGGTTGAACTGGCGGCGCCCGAGCGACTTGCCGGGCACCGGGCTGACCATGAGCTTGTCGCCTTCACCGGAAGCGGGGAGCAGGTAGATCACGTTGTGCCCCTCGCGGAAGCGGCTGCTGATGGGGCGGCGGTGATAAACGGCGACGGTGCTGCCGTCCGGCGACCAGGCGGGGGCGCTGGGACCGAAGATGGGTTCGGAAATCACCCGGGATGCCCCGCTGGCAACGTCGAGCACGTTGACGGTGCCGCCGAGGAAGATGGCGATCATGGAATCGGCGAGGTAGGCGATCTCCTTGCCATCGGGCGACCACACCGGGCTGTTGGGCACCGCCTCGGTATCGGCCAGTTGCGCGGTTTCGCCGGAGGCGACGTCCAGGGCCCAGATTGCCGTTTTGCCGCCGCGGTCCGATATAAAGGCGATGCGCTTGCCATCGGGTGACCAGCTCGGCGACAGGTCCACAAATTTGTCGTCGGTCAGCTGGCGGGTGGTGCCGGTGGCGAGTTCCGCCAGCCAGAGATCGCCGAGGGCGGCAAAAGCCAGCGATGAACCGTCCGGTGACAGCACCGGGTCGATGATGCCCAGGGCCTTTTGCGGCGCCTGGTTGTCGAAGTCATAAGCGCGGCGCTGGTAAGGGGTGCGGTCGAGGGTGACCGTCGCCGAAAACGGTACGTTGCGGCCGGCTTTCCCCTCGGGGGTGATGCTGTGAATACCGCCGTCCGCGGTGTAGTAAAGCGTCCCGTCGGCGGCCAGGCTGGGTCGGAAGGGGAATACGTCCATACCCTCCACCAGCTTTGTGGCCGCGCTGCCATCGAGCGGCACACGGGCCAGGAAGGCGGCATTCTCCTCAAGACCGGCGATGTAGAGCACGTCGCCTCCGGGTGTCCAGAGCGGCGCGCCCAGGGTGGCGCTGCTGAACACCGCCCGGTGCGTGTCTGTAGCGGATTTGTCCCTGACGACCAGCGTATCCTCGCTGCCGTCGATGACGAAGGCCATGCTGTCGCCGTCGGGCGAGAGCGCGGGATAAACCGCGTTGCCGGCACCCCGGAAGTAGGGCGCAGGCGGCATTTCGTAGCCGGTTTCACTGGCGAAGGTCAGTTGCCGGTATTCGCCGCTGTCCAGTGCCAGTGAGCGTATGTTGTAGCCCCCGGCGCCATCGCTGGCATACAGCAGGTTGTCGCCGTCCGGGCTGAAGCTGGGGTAGCGGGCATCTTCGGTGGTCTCGCTGGCCTGTTTGAGTCCGCTGCCGTCGGGCGCCATGGTCCAGACACTGAAACCGTTATCGGCGAAGGCGTAGAAAGCGATGGTGCTGCCATCGGGCGACCACGCCGGTTCCTGGGCGTCCATGGAAGCCGGGGTCAGGGCGGTGGCCTTGCCGCCAGTTACCGGCAGGGACCAGAGCACGCCCTGCAGGGCGATGACAAAGGTCTTGCCGTCCGGTGACAGGGCGGCAGACATGTTGGTGCCCTCGGTCATTTCCACATCGATCAAGGTGCGTTGTTCGGGGGCGGAACGAGCGGTACTGAAGGGCGTCAGGCAGAGAGCCAGCATCGTGGTCGCGGTCAGCAAATGATGCACGCGGTGCGATCGCAAGCTGCCGGTCAACCGGGCCGGGTGGAAACTGGAACGCATGGAAAATTCTCCTGTGGCGTCTGTCGACAAAGACAAGAAATTGCGCGCAACCGGGTGTTGCGCGCCAGGTAACAAAGAAGGAGTACGGATGGTTCAGCCAGCACCAGCCCGGCCGCTAGCGGCCGGGCTGGTGCTGTTCCATCAGAAGAACGATTTGTGGATGCTGGCGTACACGTAGCGTCCATAGGGCTGGTAAAGATTGCCCATGTAGCCGCCAGCCGCCAGGGGCGGATCCTCGTCGGTCAGGTTGCGAGCCCCGATCTTGAAGCTCATGCCGTTGTCCATGGTGTACTGGCCGTAGAGGTTGTAGGTGGTCTGGGAATCGACCTTCCACGCCTTACCCTCGGAGTTCCTGACTGCGGGCTGCTCGACCGCATCGGTGAACTTGGTCATCAACCCGACCTGGAACGGCCCCTTGTCCCAGGTCGTCGTCAGCGTCCATTTCAATTCCGGGTTACCGTTCTGGCCGATCAGGTCACCCGAAGTGCCTTCCAGGTTGACGCCGCCATTGATCACACCGGACGCCTGGGCGCTGGCCAGCAGGGCATCCTGTTCGGTGGGATCACTGTAGTAGTCGGTCAGCTTGGTGCCGTTGAAATTGAAGCGCACGTCGCCGAGTTTGCCGAGGCTGGTGTCCCAGACGACGCCGAAGTCGATCCCGCCGACTTTCAACGGCAGCAGGTTGAAGAACAGCGCGTTGACGGACTCGATGGTGCCGGCCGCCGCCAGCGGATTGCCCGACGCGTCGACCACCCCGGCAAACTCGTCGACTTCAACGGAGTTGGCAGGCTGGCGGTTGATGTTCGGGTTGCTGGAGCCCAGCATGCGGTAGTAGTAGTCCAGGTCGACCGCAGTCTGGTCACTCAGGACGCCGACGATACCGGTCTGTTCGATTTCCCACTTGTCGACAGTGAAGATCAGGCTGCCGAACCGTTCGGGCAGGAAGGTCGGTTCGAACACGACACCGAAGGAGTAGCTGGTTGAGTCCTCGGGCTCGAGATCGGGGTTACCGGCGCGTTCGCTGAGCACGCCGAGGCTGCGGTTACACTCGGAGAAGTCGCTGATCACGCCCTGTTGCAGGTCGGCCTCACACTTGACGTTGTCGGTGCGGGTATAGCTGCGCGCCAGCACAGGGATGTTCAGCACCTCGAGGTTCGGCGCCTTGAAACCCTCGGACCAGGAACCGCGCAGGCGCAGGCCGTCCACAATATCCCAGGAACCGGCGATCTTCGGCGTGGTGACGGTGCCGACGTCGCTGTAGTCCTCGTAGCGGCCGGCGAGCTGCAGGTCGATCGCCTGCACCAGGGGGATGCCCATCTCCGGCGAAATGACCGGCACCGAGAATTCCAGGTAGGCGGACATGACGTCGCGGTCCCCGTCGACATCGGGGGAGGGGCTGTGGCCCATCAGGTCGCTGGGGTAGACACCACCGAAGACGATGTCGACGTAGGGGCTGGAAGTGTCCTGGCGGCTGTCGCGGTCGTCCTCGTAGGTTTCCTTGCGGTATTCCACACCGGTCGAGACGCCTACGTCGCCGGCCCAGAGGCTGAACAGGTCGGGACGGGATATCTTGAAGTCCCACAGCGCCAGGCTGGTGGTGTTCTCGCGTACGGCGGTAATCAGGAAGCTGTCGATAGTGGACTGTGGGTTGGGTGTACCGATGACCGGGTTGGAGACATTGTTGACGTCGCCCCCGGCGAAGGGGTTGTAGGCGTCAGGTGTGGTCAGGGCCAGGGCCTGCTGGATCAGCTGGCTGCTGATGTGGTCCTGCGAGTCCTTGACGTTGGCCTCGTTGTAGAGCACGGCGGACTCCCAGTTCCAGGCGCCGATATCGCCCCTCAAACCACCCAGGATCCGGTATTGGCTGTTCTCCACTTCCACCTTCCTGGGCGGGGTGTCGAGGTAGCGGTAGGCCTCGATCTCCAGGGGCAGGCCCTCGTCCGGCACGCCTTCCAGTCCCGCCAGGCGGTTGGGAGAACCCACCGGTCCGAAGGGGTTGTAGTAATTGTCCGCGGGAATGAAGATCGGGGTGTGCCCGAGCGAGGCGCCAGAGGAACTGATGGCCTCTGTCTTGGCCCAGTAATAGCCCAGTTCGCCAAAGAAACTCAGCTTGTCGGTGAGGTCATAATTCACGAAGGAGAAAAAGTTGTAGCGCTCGACCGACGGAAGCTGCGAATACCCGGGCTCCTTGTTGTCGTCGATATACAGGTCCTGGTTCTGGCTGGTAATTGAATCGTCTACGCACAGGGTATCGCTACTGACCAAAGTGGCAGCACAGTTGCCGCTGGCGGGGTGGATCTGGAAGTTGCCGTCGGAGCGGGTTACCGGGACGCCATTGGAGGTGATGGGGTCACTGATGACGGAGCCGTCGGGGTTGAGCGCCTTGAACTGCCCCCAGCCGCTGTAGCCGCTGAGTCCGTTGAACGCCGACACATCGGCGAAGGAGGTACCCGCTACCTCCGGGCGCAGGTCAGCCGTGGCGAGGTAGGATTGATCCTTCTTCAGCAGTTCGTCCTGCTGCACCGTGCCGAAGTAAAAGGACGCATTGCCGCGCCCCCCACCGAGTTCGGTGCCGAACAGGGTGTTGAAACTCCATTCATCGTTTTCGGAAGTGCCGTACTGGAAGTTGGTTTCCAGGCCGACGAAATCGTCCTGCAATACGTTGTTTACCACGCCGGCAACCGCATCGGTGCCGTAAAGGGCGGCGGCGCCATCTTTCAGGATTTCAACGCGTTTCAGGCCCGCCACCGGTATGGCGTTGATGTTGTAGCCGAATACCGGGGTCTGGTTGTCGGTTTGCGAAGTGGGGTGCACGACCGAGCGGCGCCCGTTGATGAGCACCAGGGTGTTGCCCTGGGCGAGGCCGCGCAGGCTGACGGTAGAGACGTCGCCGCGCGCGGCGTTGGAGTTGCCGCCGCCGAGGTAGGTGCCATTGAACGTCACATCGCCGGCTGCCGGGAGCGAGCGAAACAGGTCGTCACCCGAGACCGCGTTGACCGCCTGGATTTCTTCCTGTGACACCACCGAGACAGGCAGCGCGCCGGTTATGCGGGCGCCCTGGATCTGCGATCCCACGACGACGACTTCTTCGAGCGCTGCCCCGGAATTTTGCGACTGGGCGATGCTTGCATTGGCAAGGAGTATGGCCGCGGGCAGGATTGACAAGGAAAATGCACCGCGGGGTGCGGAACGGAAATCAAATACAGGTTTACACAACATCAAGGTATGTCCCTCCAACATTCGAGCAGGATTGCCGTGGTCCGTTGCCGCTAACGCTGACTGCACTGTCTGTTTGCTGTGCTTGGCTTGGAGCGCAAGCGGTACGGATGGGTCATCTTTGGTCTAAACCTGATGCGGAGGGAGATGACCCGTGCCTGCTTATACAGAAATCATGCCAATCATCCTGTTTTTTTATCCTTGCGCCCTGTGAGGTACGAAAATCCGGATAATCCAGTCGCCGGTCTTCGCAATTTCGGATTCTGAAAAAACACTATAAATAAAGGCCTTTATTCGCGGTAAATGTAGTAATGTGCGGCGTGTTGAATGCTATTATTTGAGCAGCGAATTTGTGATTTTTTTTTCGGAACTGGATGGGGTCTTGCGCCAATGTGCAGGTCGACAGGAGTCGTCCAACGTCCGCGACGCGTGCATTGTGCAGGTTGTTGCACCAAAGTTGCGCGAAGTTTTCAGTGCGTGCCGCTGGGTGTGACAGCTGGTTTCTGCCATTGAATCACGCAAAAAATTTTGACGAAAATCAAAAAAATTCCGGCGTCCGGTGAGCGCTGCAGTCGTTGTTTTTCAAGGTGGGGAAGGCGATAGTCGAAATAAACGAGACGTCTTGTAAAACGCCTTTTCCACCTTGAAAGTAAGGGTAATTGGCGTCCTGGCTTCTACCCTTCCTTATTGGCTTGCATATGTATTCGCATAAATTGCGGGTAATTTGGATAGGGACTGCTTCTGAAATTTTTGTGCGTTTTTCTGTAGCGAGAGGATGCCGGGCAGGGAGCGTGACCCGTTTGGGTGATCCGTGTGGTGTCCGCAGGTGCCGGGTCTGGATGCTGTCTTCCTTCTTTATTCTAGCTGGCCAATCCCCACGGCCATGTTGTCCCGCCGCCTGAGAGAAAAATTCCTCCGCAGTTGATCAAGCAGTAAGCAAAAAGAATGTCGGCGGAACCTCCGGGAGGTCTTTGGGAGGAAAAAGAATGAAGAAATCACCCTTTGGGAAGGACTTCGGGCGTGTCGAGGACCTATATCTGGTCTCGCTACTGGGGGCGTTGCGGAGACTGGTGCAAGCGGCGTTCCTTTTCCGGGTTGACCTGGCACTGGTATCGAGTGTGCAGTGAACCGGGGCCCGAAAAAAGACACCATTACAGGGGAAAAATTCCATGTCACTTTCGATGAATCGCAGATTGTTCCTCGGCGCCGTCGCCGGCGCCGCCGGCCTGGCGGCCAGCAGCGGCCGCCTGGCGCACGCCGCGGGCGCCTCCACCCTGGTACGCCCCGACGTCATCTACGGGCCGGCCCCCGGCATCGCCCGCCTGAACTCCAACGAGAACCCCTACGGCCCGAGCCCGGCGGCGCTCAAGGCGCTGGCCGAAGCCAGTGCCCAGGGTGCCTACTATGTCGGCGACAGCGCGATCAAGCTGCGCGC